>NZ_LT629793.1:1288622-1932934 GCF_900105735.1 Pseudomonas yamanorum
CGGCGCGCCATGTCCTCCCCAGGATGGCGGGCAAATTTGGTCTTGGTGAGGTTCTGTGCCATGTACAACGCAAACTGTTCAACCACTGGCCAGCCACCAATCAGATAGTGGCGCATGGTCTTGGCGCTGAGCTTGTTATCGCGCATGCGCTGGTACAGTTCGTGTTCGACAACTCGGCGCTTGCTCTCGCTACAGGCCTGGATCAGCTGTTGTGCCCAGGCGGGGTAACTCGAGGCTTCCATAAGCGGGCCGGTTCTGTTGAATGTGTCGATCACTGTCGGGCTCCTTTTGATTTGTGATATGTACAGACCAGCAAATGTTTCATCGGAACGTGCCAGGCGCCTTGAATAACAGAGGCTGCGGTCGCACAGGTCGACACTGCAAACTATCAAAGGTAAACAACTGCGGTCGCTCGATCAGGTATCCCTGAGCATAGTCGACCCCGATCTCAAGCAAGGCTTGTTCGATCTGGGGTGTCTCGACAAATTCGGCAATCGTGCGCTTACCCATGACATGACCGATGTGATTGATCACTTCGACCATAGCGCGGTTAATCGGGTCGTCCAGCATATCCTTTACGAAACTTCCATCGATCTTCAAGAAGTCTACAGGTAAATGTTTAAGATATGCGAACGAGGACATCCCGGCGCAGAAGTCATCAAGGGAGAAATAGCACCCTAACTCTTTGAGCTCGTTGATAAAACGAATTGCACTACCCAAATTCGCGATAGCGCTGGTTTCTGTAATTTCAAAACAAATCATTTCCGGTGGAATGCCATAGGCGCTGAACTGCTCACGCAGGAACCCGAGAAAGTCCTCGTCGCCGATGGTAATGCCTGACAGATTGATCGCACACATGGCCATGGGCCGGCCCGGGCGCTCACGCATGCAGCCCGCGACGATCTTGAACACGTTCTCCACCACCCAGCGGTCCAGGGATGTCATCAAACCGTAACGCTCGGCCGCCGGGATAAAACTGTCCGGCAGGATGATCCGCCCCGCCTCGTCATGCAGGCGCAGCAGGATTTCGATATGCCCGTCGCCCTGCTCCGTATGCCCCAGGGGCGCGATTTCCTGGGCGTACAGGCAAAAACGGTTCTCTTCCAGGGCCATATGCAAGCGCTGCACCCAGGCCATCTCGCCAAAGCGCAGGGACAATTCCGAGTCATCGGCGTGATACACCTGCACCCGGTTGCGGCCCTTTTCCTTGGCCATGTAGCACGCCATGTCGGCGGCCCGCAGCGAGGTTTCCAGGGTGGTCGGGGCTTGCGTGATGTGCACCAGGCCGATACTCACGGTGGTGACAAACGGCCTGCCCTTCCACACAAAATGCAGGCTCTGCACGGTATGGCGCAGGCTCTCGGCGATTTTTTCCGCCACCGGCGCCGGGCAATTCTCCAACAGGATGCCGAACTCATCGCCCCCCAGACGGGCCAGGGTGTCGCCTTCGCGCAGGTCCGATTGCAGCAGCGCGCAGATATGCCGCAACAACTCATCCCCCGCGGCATGCCCACAGGTGTCGTTAACCAGCTTGAACTGATCCAGATCGAGGAACATCAAGGCATGGCGCCCGCTTTGCTGGCGCCCGACGTTGTGCAGCACCTGCTCCAGGCGGAACTCAAACTCGCGCCGGTTGGCCAGGCCGGTCAAGGCGTCGTGGGTCGCCTGCCAGGACAGGTTGGCGATGTATTGGCGCTCCTGGGTCATGTCGTGCAGCACCAGCACTGCGCCGACGACTTTGCCGGCACTGCGGATCGGCGCCCCCACCAGGGTGACGGACACGGTGGTGCCGTCCACGCGCTGGATCAGCTTGGAATGCTCGCTGCCCCCGCCGAGCTGGCCGCTCAATATGCGCTCGATCAAGGTAAAACCGTCGGCCTGGGCATTTTCATCCAGCAGGTTGAACAGCGCTGCCAATGGCAGTCCCTGGGCCTGGGCGCCTTTCCAGTGGGTCAGGGCTTCGGCGGCCGGGTTCATATAGGCTATGGCGCCGTCAACATCGGTGGTGATCACCCCGTCGCCAATCGACTCCAGGGTAATCTGCGCCCGCTCCTTCTCTAACTGAAGCGCGTCGGCAAACGCGTGTCGCTGGGCGAGCAGCTTGTGGGTGCGCAGCAGCGCCAGCACGATCAAGCCCAGCGCCGTGGCCAGGTTGGTCACCAGCAGCAAGCGCAGAATCACCCTAGAGCCTTCGCCCAGAGCATCACTGAAGGCTTTGGCGGCCGGCGTCACCCCGTCGTTGATGGCGAATATCCGCTCCTTCCAGGCGTGCACATCGGCGCTGCTGACCTGATTGGCCAGGATTGCCCGATGCATCTCCTGGGCCAGGTCGTCCAGTTGCACCAGATAGGCATCGCCCACGGTCCACAGCTCGATGGCCTTTTCGAGGTAACTGAAATGGCGAAAGTTGAGGTACAGCCAGATCAGGCTGGAAACGTCGTCGCGGTGGTTGCCGCCCTTGAGGATACCCGCGCGCGCGGCAGTCAGGTCCGGGGTCGGGCGGTCGAGGGCCACCCGCAGTTCATGCCCGCCCTGAGGCACGGCAATCGCGTTCTGGTATTTGAGGAAGGTGGCTTCGTCGCGATTGTCGGCGTACAGCGTCAGGTAAAAGATCGCGTCTTTCTGGCCCTTGGACCACAGGCTTTCGCCCGCCACATAACCGCGCACCGCCGAGAGCACGTAGAGACTGACGCAGCCTAACAATGCCTGGAACAGTACGACGGCGATAAAAGGCCACACAATGCCCAATAACCGAGGGGTTCCGAGAGTCTGCTTTTGCTTCATGAGGTCCCTTGCACATGCACAACTAAAATACGCACGCGAGTGAAAACCGCTCCTGATAGCTCAGCGTAGGCTAAATCACCGCACTTGTTGCAAGTGTCCGTAAAGTTTGGCGTACAGGCCACCGTCAGCAATCAACTGCTGATGGTCGCCATCTTCGGCAATATGCCCGCCATCAAACACCAATACCCGATCCGCCTGTTTCACCGCCGACAGCCTGTGGGCGATGATCAAGGTGGTACGGCCACTGAGAAACCGCGCCAGCGCCTGGTGCAGGTTGTATTCGGTTGCCGCATCCAGGGCCGAGGTGGCTTCGTCGAGTATTACCACTTTTGGCTCCGCCAGCACCATCCGTGCAATAGCCAGGCGCTGCCGCTGCCCGCCGGAGAAGCGTACGCCGGAGCGCCCGACCACACTGTCCAGGCCCAACGGCAGCGCCCTGACAGTCGCATCCAGCTGGGCAATTTCCAACGCCTGCCAGCACGCCTGGTCGCTGCGTTCACGGCCCATGGTCAGGTTGGCGCGCACCGTGTCGTTGAACAGCGCCGGATGCTGCAGGACCACGGAGACATTCTCGCGAATCGTCTCCAGGCCGATTTCCTGTTGGGTCAAGCCACCAAAACGGATGCTGCCTGCCTGCGGCGTATACAGCCCCAGCAACAGTTGCACCAGGGTACTTTTGCCGCCGCCACTGGCGCCGACAATCGCGACTTTTTCACCCGGGGCAATGTTCAGGTTCAACTGGTCGAGCACCAGTTCTTCGCCGTAGCCGAAATTCAGGCCACGCACCTCGATGCCCACCGTCTCACGCCCGGTAAACGGATCGGCACCGCCCGCGTATTGCGGTTCATCGGCGCGGGCCAGCAGTTCGTTAATCCGTGTCAGCGCCCCGCCCGCCGCGTAGTAGGCATATTGCAGGTTCAGCAGTTGCTCCACCGGGCTGATCATGAACCACAGGTAACTGAACACCGCGAGCATCTGGCCGATAGACAGGTCGGAAAACAGCACCGTCAGCATCGCCGCCGCGCGGAAGATGTCGATACCGAACTGGAACAGCAAGCCACTGGCGCGGCTGGAGGCATCGCTTTTCCACTGGGAATTGACGGCAAAGTCCCGTACTTCCTGGGCGCGCTGGCCCAGGCGCCCAAGGAAAAAGCCCTGGCGGTTGCCGGCGCGCACTTCCTGGATCGCATCGAGGGTTTCGGTGAGGGCCTGGGTGAACCGCGAGGTGCTGTCGTTTTCCAGCTTCTTCAGGTGCTTGACCCGTTTGCCCAACTGCACCGTGGCGTAGATCACCAGCGGGTTGAACAGCAGGATCAACAGCGCCAGCTTCCAGTGCATCCACATCAGGATCCCGGACGTGCCCACCAGCGTGAGCATCGCCACCAGGAATCGGCTGAGGGTTTCACCGACGAATTTGTCCACCGTGTCCAGGTCGGTGACCAGGTGCGTAGTCACCGTACCGCTGCCCAGGCTTTCGTATTCACTGAGGGAAATGCGCTTGAGGCGCTCAATCAGCCGTACGCGAATGCGATAGACAATGTCCTTGGCCAGCCGCGCAAACAACCGCGCCTGCAACACGTTGAACACCAGAGCGCCGCAACGCAACAGCAAGGTCACCAGCAGCATCAGGCCGATATAGCCGGCGGCCTTCTGCCAACCCAGGGGCAACGCGTGATTCATCACTTTCAGCGCCGCATCACCATGCCCCAGCAGCACTTCGTCCACCAGCAGCGGCAACAGCAATGGAATCGGCACGCTGCACAAGGTTGCCAGCACGGCGACGCCATTGGCGATCCACAGGGATTTCTTGTGATGCAGGGCCAGGCGGCGGACTTCCGCCCAGGTCAGCCGGTCGACGCGTTTGGGTTGCTCAACGGGATCAGGCTGATCATGCACAGGCAGCTCGCTCCAGCCAACGACTCAGCAGCGGCGACAACTCGGACAGCGGCTGATAGCCGTTGGTCAGCAGCGCCAACTGCCCATTACGCTCCGCCAGCAAGGTCGGGAAACCGGCGATGCCCAAATCCTGAACCCAGGTGAAATCCGCCGCGGTGGCCGCGTGCTGATCGGCCCGGTCGAAGGCTTCGGCGAATTCGATACGCGGCACGCCGGCGGTTTCAGCCAATTCCACCAATACATCGGCGCGGGTCACGTCGCGACCTTCAACGTAGAACGCCTGCTGGATCAGGCCCAGCAGTTTCCACGCGCAATCCGGCGCCAGGCTGCGAGCAGTGACCACGGCACGGCAAGCCGGCTCGGTGTCGTAGACAAAGCCATCAGGCAATGCGCCTTCACGCTTGAACGGCTGGCCGGTGGCTTCAGTCACGGCCTGCCAATGCTCAAGAATGTAGCGTCGGGTAGTCGGCTCCAGCGCCGCACCACTGCCGGTGCGCAGACCGCCCACCACGAGGTGCAGCTCCACGCCTGCGGCCTGGGCCTGCTCAACCAGCGCCTTGGCCACTGGAGCGAACCCCCAGCACCATGAACACATCGGATCCATTACATAGAGCAGGCGCGCGGACATGGCTCAGGCCTCGGAGGATGGGGATTGCTTGTAGTTGTAGCCAATCGGGTGCGGCATATTGCGGGCCTTGGCCAGTTCAATCTGCTTCTGCCGATCGATCGCGCTGCGACGGGTCTTCTCTGAAAGCTTATCCCAGCAATGCGGGCAACTGATGCCGGCCACATAGTGTTCGGATGCACGGTCTTCGACGCTGACCGGTGTGCGGCAGGCATGACATTGATCGTAGTCGCCTTCGCTCAAGTCGTGGCGCACGGTCACGCGATTGTCGAACACAAAGCAGTCGCCCTGCCACTTGGTTTCTTCCTGCGGCACCTCTTCGAGGTACTTCAGGATGCCACCCTTGAGGTGGTACACCTCGTCAAAACCCTCGCTGAGCATATAGCTCGAGGCTTTTTCGCAACGAATGCCGCCGGTGCAGAACATGGCGACTTTCTTATGCTTGGCCGGGTCGAAGTTGGCTTTGATGTAGTCGGGAAATTCGCGGAAGCTGGTGGTTTTCGGGTCGATCGCACCTTCAAAAGTGCCGATGGACACTTCGTAGTCGTTGCGGGTATCGATCAGCAGTACTTCAGGGTCGCTGATCAGCGCATTCCAGTCCTGCGGGTTGACGTAGGTGCCGACTTTTTTGTTCGGGTCGACGCCTTCGACGCCCAGGGTCACGATCTCTTTCTTGAGCTTGACCTTGGTGCGGTAAAACGGCTGCTCGTCGCAGTACGACTCTTTGTGGTCGATGTCGTCCATGCGCGGGTCGTTCTTGAGCCAGGCCATCAAGCCATCAATGCCTTCGCGGCTACCGGAAACGGTGCCGTTGATGCCTTCTTCGGCAATCAGCAAGGTGCCCTTGATGCCGTTATCGACCATCGCCTGCAGCAGTGGCTCGCGCAGGGCGACGTAATCTTCGAGGGTGACGAACTTATACAGTGCCGCCACGACGATTGCTTGAGTCATGGGTGTTCTCTCCAGGTGGCTACCCTCGTAAAGGGTGAACCGGATGCAAAAAAAACGCGCCGACTAAGCGGCGCGTTGCGGATTCTATCAGGGATAAACCGTTAACTGTAGGAGCGAGCTTGCTCGCGAAGGACGTCAACGTTGACGCGGAACACCTGAAACCCAACGGCGCTCTCAGGTTTTTCGCGAGCGAGCTCGCTCCTACAGGGGAGTTCAGTCGATACCCATCAATGTCCGCCGGCGCAGGTCGGCGAGGCCGGGGCTGCGTCGATTTTCGCCCATTCTTCAGGCGTATAGGTATGCAGCGCCAACGCATGGAATTCGCTCATCAGGTCACCCAGGGTGGCATAGACCTTCTGGTGGCGCTTGACGCGGTTGAGCCCCTCGAACTGCTGGCTGACCAGCACGGCCTTGAAGTGGGTCTGCAACCCACGGCTGTGCATATGGCTTTCATCCAGCACGCTCAAGTGTTCCGGGCTCAGGGCGACGAGTGCCGATTCGATACGCTGTTGCATGGTCATTCCTGTTTACTTCTTCTTGGCCGGGGCTGGGGCTTTTGGCGTCAGCTCGTTGGTCATGTCTTCCAGCAGCTTGTTCACCACCGGTACCGCGCTTTCCAGCTTGGCCTGGGTCATCTGGGCCGATTGCTGGGTCAGCTGAGGCATTTTTTCCAGGACTTTCTTGCCCAGAGGCGACTGGTAGAACGCAACCAGGTCCTTGAGCTCGGATTCGCTGAAGTTACTGGTGTACAGCTTGATCATGTCCGGCTTGAGCTTGTTCCAGCCGATCGCCTGGTCCAGGGCGGTGTTGGCCTTGGCCTGGTAGGTGTCCAGAACGGTTTGCTTGGAAGCAGGCGCCTTGGTCTGCTCGAAACGCTGGGCGAACATTTGTTGCACTTGCATGTACACCGGGGTACCCAGCTTGTCGGCATGGGCCAGGGTAAGGAAGGCTTCGGCACTGGCGTTGTGGCTGGCGGTATCGGCAAAAACCTGGCCGCTGGCACATACCAGAGCAACCGCGGTACAGATGGCACGAAGACGAGTCATCGAGTTTCCTTTTCTAGCAGGCGAGGTAAGACCCCAAGGGCGCCCATTCTGCGCCTAAAAAACGCCGCGGCTCAACCCCACGCCTTATGGGGCCTGGTTTTGCGGGGCGGAATCCGATGAAAAGTCTTTTAAGGGAACCCCACCGGACGATCACAGCCTAAACTGCGCAAACGAACCTGAAGGAGTGTGCCCGATGAGCCGTATCGAAACCGACAGCCTGGGAGAAGTGCAAGTCCCGGATGACGCTTACTGGGGTGCGCAGACCCAACGCTCGCTGGTGAACTTCGCCATCGGCGACCAGCGCATGCCCTTGGCTGTGTTGCACGCCTTGGCCCTGATCAAGAAAGCTGCGGCCCGGGTCAACGACCGCAATGGCGACCTGCCCGCCGACATCGCTCGGCTGATCGAACAGGCCGCCGACGAAGTGCTCGCCGGCGAACACGACGACCAGTTCCCCTTGGTGGTGTGGCAGACCGGCAGCGGCACCCAGAGCAACATGAACGCCAACGAAGTGATCGCCGGCCGTGCCAACGAGCTGGCGGGCAAACCCCGTGGCGGCAAGAGCCCGGTTCACCCCAATGATCACGTGAACCGCTCCCAGAGCTCCAACGACTGCTTCCCCACCGCCATGAGCATCGCCGCCGTGCAGGCGGTCACTGAGAAGCTGTTGCCAGCCATCCGTGAACTGTCCGGCGGTTTGGCAGAGTTGTCGGCGCGCCACATGAAGCTGGTGAAAACCGGCCGCACCCACATGATGGACGCCACGCCGATCACCTTCGGCCAGGAAGTCTCGGCATTCATAGCGCAACTGGATTACGCCGAACGGGCCATCCGCAGTGCCCTTCCCGCCGTGTGTGAGCTGGCCCAGGGCGGTACTGCCGTCGGCACCGGACTCAATTCACCCCACGGTTTTGGCGAGGCGATTGCCTCGGAATTGGCCGCGCTGTCAGGCCTGCCGTTTGTCACCGCGCCGAACAAATTTGCCGCATTGTCCGGCCATGAGCCGTTGACCACCTTGCACGGCGCACTGAAAACCCTGGCCGTGGCGCTGATGAAAATCGCCAACGACCTGCGCCTGCTGGGCTCCGGCCCGCGTGCCGGGCTCGCGGAAGTGAAGTTGCCGGCGAATGAACCGGGCAGCTCGATCATGCCCGGCAAGGTCAACCCGACCCAGTGCGAAGCGCTGTCGATGCTGGCCTGCCAGGTGCTGGGCAACGACGTGACCATCGGTTTCGCCGCCAGCCAGGGCCATTTGCAGTTGAACGTGTACAAGCCGGTGATCATCCACAACCTGCTGGAGTCGATCCGCCTGCTGGCTGACGGTTGCAGCAACTTTCAGGAGCACTGCATCGCCGGCCTCGAACCCGACGCCGAACAAATGGCCGCGCACCTTGAGCGTGGCCTGATGCTGGTGACTGCGCTGAACCCGCACATTGGCTACGACAAGTCCGCCGAGATCGCCAAGAAGGCCTATGCCGAAGGGCTGACCCTACGGGAAGCGGCGCTCGAGCTGGGCTATCTCACGGATGAAGAGTTCGACCAGTGGGTGCGTCCGGAAAACATGCTGGAAGCCGGTCACTAAGACACCAATCGTGCACGCCGGGCCCTGAGCCCGGCGAACAACGACGGGGCCAACGCCACAGTTGCGGAACCCAGCACCACCAGCACGGCCCCGCCGTAGCCGAGGGCGTTGATGTCTTCGGCGTGCACATACTCGGGCCACATCCACGCGGCCACAGCCACCGCGATGAAGGTCACCAATGGCGTCAGCGCCAGGGTGGCACTGACGCGCGAGGCTTCCCAGTGGGCCAGGGCTTCGGCGAATGCGCCGTAGGCAATCAGCGTATTGAAGCAGCAGGCCAGCAGCAGCCAGCCTTGTAGCGGGCTCAGTTGCAGCGCTTCCATCGGGTGCGCCCATGGCGTCAGCAAGAGCGCACAGCACAGGTAGATCACCATCATCACCTGCAACGAATTCCACACGGTCAACAACTGCTTCTGGCCCAGGGCGTAGAAGGTCCAGATGGTGGTGGCCAGGAGGATCGTCAGTACACCGGCGGTGTAGCTGCCCAGGGAGGTCAGCAGTTCGGTCAGGCGTTGGTTGAAGAACAGGCCGAAGCCGGTGATCAGCACCAGCAGGCCCACGCCCTGGCCGAAGCTGAAGCGTTCCTTGAACACGAAGACGCTGGCGATCATCAGGAAGATCGGGCCCACCTGCACCACCAATTGCGCGGTGCCGGGGCTTAGCAGTTTCAGGCCCACGAGGTAGAGCACGTAGTTGCCCATGAGGCCGCACACGGCGATTGCTACCAGCCAGCCGCCTTTGGCGCCAAGGGAGCGCCAACTGGGCAGGCGTCTGACTGCCGCGAGGTAGACGAACAGGCAACTGCCGGAGACCACCAAGCGAAACCAGGTGACGGTGACGGGGTCCATCACCTGCAAGACTTGTTTGAGTTTGATCGGCAGAATGCCCCAGAGCAGCGCGGTCAGCAGGGCCAGGGATAAACCGTAGACCCAACGGCCTGATGAGATGTGCATGAATGCCCCGAATGCCTGAGGTGGAGGAGGTGCATTCTAGGGGGACGCGGGGGGTGGGTGTATATCCGTTTTTTGGGTGATGGCTTGTATTGGTTCCGCTCTTACAGCGGGTCACTTTTGAAAGGAGCCCAAAAGTAACCAAAAGGCTCTTGCCCCACCACTCGGCACCTCGCCTAGGCTCGGTGTGCCCTCACTCCGGCTTTGGACCGTGGGCCGCCGTCATGGGCCATCCCTGGCCCAGGACGGCTAACCTGGCGTCCTGCCAGGTTACCCACGCTCCAAAGCCTGCGTTCGGCCAGCGTGGTTTAACGGGGCGCCTAAGATCAAAAGCAGATCAAGAGCACAGCGGCCTACCGGCCGGCTTGAGTGTGATGAAGCAAAAGCCAAATCAAAAGCTAAAGCGGGCACGGTCAAATGTGGGAGCTGGCTTGCCTGCGATGGCATCGCCTCGGTGTATCTGAAAAACCGAGGTGTCCGCATCGCAGGCAAGCCAGCTCCCACAGAAAAGCAGAGCTGCATCCGCTTCAGATTTGGCTTTCGCTCTGGATCTTGCCTCTGCTTTTAACACTCAAGCCGGCCGGGAGGCCGCTGTGCTCTGCTTTTGATCTGCTTTTGATTTTGATCTGACTGCCCCAATAAGCCCGAGGCCGAACGCAGGCAGTGCGGAGCGGGTAAACCGGCAGGACGCCGGTTTAGCCGCGCCGGGCCATGGATGGCCCGTCGCGGCGGCCCGCGGAGCAATGCCGGAGTGAGGGAACACCGAGCCTAAGCGAGGTGCCGACAGGCGGGGCAGAGCCCTTTGCTTACTTTGGGGCTTTTCCAAAGTGAGTCGCTGTAAGAGCCATCCCTTTCAAGGTCTGCGTTTAAAAGTCCGTTTAAGGCCATGTTTAAGTACGTTTATCCGACTTGGCCGCCTTAAGCACCCTAGCTGTTGAGACATGCGCCCGTGCTGCCTTACCTTCCAGCCACTCCTTGGGCTTGGCTACTTTGGGGCCACGAGGGCTTTTTGCTACGGACTTAGGTTTGATCATCCTTGCCAGGGCCAGCAATCGCTCTGCCAGCCCTTGCGGAGTCTTTTCAAGAGGGAAATTTTCCGCAGGCAATGCGATCTGCAAGCCTTGATAATCACTGCGAACATGCACCGCCAAATGGAAAATCGAAACCTGCCAACCCTCTGGCTGCGTTTCGCGGTGCGCCTGCTCAACGCTACGCTTGAGAACCGACAAAACGTTGTAAGCCAGGACCGCCGAGGCAAAGCCCAATAGCGCGGCTTTCGGGCTGCCAAGGCCTGTAATTTCACTGTCCAGTACCGACTCAAGGCGCTGAAACATTCCTTCGATACTCCAGCGATGACGGTATAAATCGGCTATCTGCCGGGCACCGATGGTGTCGGGCAAATTGCTCCAGAACCACATCACCAAATCACCTGAGTCATTCGCCGTTTGCAGGCTCAACTCAACACGTCGCCAGCGGCGGCCACCCTTCACTTCGATGATTTGTTCGCGAACGGTTCCGCTATCGACCGTCCCTGAGTCTTGCCACTCACTTTCCTGGACCAGGCGTGGATGCTTGCTGGGTTGGCGAACGATGAACGAAGCCCCCGTGTCCTCGCAGGCTTGCAGGATGGGCAGCGTGCAATAGAGCCGGTCAGCCATCCACAACTGGCCCGCGCATGCGCGGGCCAGCAGCGGTAAAACACTGACTCGCTCACTGGCGTAGGCATCTTCCCACGGCTGAAGATCAACGACTAAATCCAGATCCGGATCGTAGGCAACTACTGAAAATCCTGGGCGCGCTGCGCCGCGCTCATTGCGCAGAGCGCCTAGACGTTTTTCAGTGGCCGGCAAGTGGTTGCCATCCACAATACGCAACTGCCAGCCGGGCAGGATCGATGAATGGCCGAGCGTTTCGACGGTTGGTATCAAACGTTCGGCACTGCCCGAAATGAGGGCGCGAAGCAGCTCGGGTTCGGTTCGCTTGATCTTGTCATAGAGTGCCGAAACACTGACCGAAAGGCCCTCCATCTTGCGCGCCGCCGCGTGCAACGACGGCCTCAAGCCCAATGAAACAAGGGACATCAGCTCAACAACGGTTGAAAACAAAAGCTCACGTGAGTACTGCCGTTGGCGGTGATCATCGAACACCTTGTCAACCCAAGCGGCATCTACTGCCTGCTCTAATATCAACTTGGTCATGACGCTGGCCGGAGCCTGTTTTTCAAACCGTTCTAAAACCTTTTCCCACATAGTTTCGTCGTCCTGACTGGATTGGTTAGGGGATTTTAAACCAAGACCTTGAAAGGGATGGCTGTAAGAGCGAAACCATAAGCCGCCGTTACCTAAATAACGGATATGCCCCCCCAACCTACCGCACCGCCTCAAACAACCCAGTAGCCCCCATCCCCCCCCCAACACACATGGTAACGATGCCGTAACGCAACTTCCGCCGCTGCAACTCACGTACCAAATGCCCCACCTGCCGCGACCCCGTCATCCCAAACGGATGCCCGATGGAAATCGACCCACCGTTGACGTTGTACTTGGCGTTATCAATTTCCAGCCGATTACGCGCATACAGACACTGCGAAGCAAACGCCTCATTCAGCTCCCACAAATCAATATCCGCCACCGCCAGCCCGCGAGCCTTGAGCAACTTGGGCACCGAAAACACCGGCCCAATCCCCATCTCATCCGGCTCACAACCCGCCACCGTAAACCCACGGAAAAACGCCTTCGGCTTCAGCCCCAATTCCAGGGCCTTCTCCAGGCTCATCACCAGTGTCATGGAAGCCCCATCAGACAACTGCGACGAATTCCCCGCCGTCACCGACCCATCCTCGGCAAACACCGGCTTCAACCCCGCAAGACTGGCCAAGGTCGTATCGGGACGATTGCAGTCATCACGGTCCACCACCCCATCCAACACCTGCACCGCGCCGGAGTTCTTGTCCTCGACCTTATACTTCACCGCCATCGGCACGATTTCATCATCAAACAACCCGTCAGCCTGGGCCTGAGCCGTACGCTGCTGGCTTTGCAGCGCATACAAATCCTGCTCTTCACGACTCATGTGATACCGCCGCGCAACGATTTCAGCGGTCTGCCCCATAGGGAAATAAATACCCGGCACCTGCTCCTTGAGCAACGGATTGATCAGGTTATCGGTGTTCACGCTTTTCATGGTCAAGCTGATGGACTCAACCCCGCCGGCCACGATGATGTCGCTGCAACCGGACGCAATCTGGTTGGCCGCAATGGCAATCGCCTGCAAGCCCGAGGAACAGAAACGGTTAAGGGTCATCCCCGCCGTACCGGTGCCCAGCTGCGACAACACCGCCACATTGCGGCCGATGTTGTAGCCCTGGGCACCTTCGTTGGAGCCGGCACCGACGATGCAATCCTCGACCGTGGCCGGGTCGATGCCGTTGCGGGTCAGCAGCGCGTTGACGCAATGGGCAGCCATGTCATCGGGACGGGTCTGGTTGAACTTGCCGCGAAAGGACTTGGCCAGGCCGGTTCGCACGCTGTCGACGATCACTACTTCACGCATGGGCTACCTCTATTGTTGGGGTTGTTGAGAGATGGATCGAGCATAGATCCCGCCCTCTTCAACCGCGACAATCATTCATCCCGCGTATGCAAAAGCATGGCGCTACTTCTTCTTGCCCTTCTTGTCATGCTTGTCTGTCTTGTCGAACGCTTCCTCCAGCGCCCGGTTGATGGTGCGCAACACCTTCACCCGCGCCCAGCGCTTGTCATTCGCCTCGACCAGCGTCCACGGGGCAATCTCGGTGCTGGTGCGGTCCACCATGTCGCCCACCGCCGCCCGGTAGTCGTCCCACTTGTCGCGATTGCGCCAGTCATCCTCGGTGATCTTGAAGCGTTTGAACGGGATTTCCTCGCGGGCCTGGAACCGCTCCAGCTGCGTCTGCTTGTCGATCGCCAGCCAGAACTTGACCACGATCACCCCGGCATCCCGCAGTTGCTCTTCAAAGTCGTTGATCTCGCCGTAGGCGCGCATCCAGTCCGTCGGCGTGCAGAAGCCTTCGATGCGTTCCACCAGCACCCGGCCGTACCAGGAGCGGTCGAACACGGTGAACATGCCCCGCGCCGGAATTTTCTGCCAGAAACGCCACAAGTAAGGCTGGGCGCGTTCGTCTTCGCTGGGCGCGGCAATCGGTACGATGTGGTACTGCCGGGGATCGAGGGCTGCCGCCACGCGGCGGATAGCACCGCCCTTGCCTGCCGCGTCGTTGCCTTCAAATACCGTCACCAACGCGTGTTTGCGCATGCGCTTGTCGCGCATCAGCCCGGAGAACCGCGCCTGTTCGGTAATCAGTTGTTCTTCGTAATCGTCCTTTTCAAGGCTCAGGCTCATGTCCAGGCTGTTCAGCAAGCTCATCTGGTCAACCGCCGACGGCAGCGGCGCCGGGTTCATGCCGCTGACTTTACCCTTGGGCACTTTCAAGGCGTTTTGCAGGCCTTCGAGCAGGATCTTGCCGACGGTCAGCCCGCGGTAGTGTGCATCGACCCCCTCGATCACGTACCACGGCGCATAGTCACGGCTGGTGCGGCGCAGGATCCGCTCACCGAAATGCACAAACTTGTCGTAGGTCTTTGACTGCTGCCAGTCCAGCGGGCTGATGCGCCAGCTGTGCAGCGGGTCATCCTGCAAGGCTTTGAGCCGGGATTTCATCTGCTTTTTGGACAGGTGAAACCAGAACTTGAAGATCAGCGCGCCTTCGTCACACAGCATCTTTTCCAGGCGCTCGGCACCGGCGATGGCCTGGTCGAGCCGCGCGTCCTTGATCTCGCCATGCACGCGACTCTGCAGCATCTGGCTGTACCAGTTGCCAAAAAAGATCCCCATGCGGCCTTTCGCCGGCAGCTGGCGCCAATAGCGCCAAGCCGGCGGGCGGGCCAGTTCTTCGTCGGTCTGCTGGTCGAAGGTGCGTACTTCGATCAGGCGCGGGTCCATCCATTCATTCAGCAACTTGACGGTTTCGCCCTTGCCGGCGCCTTCGATGCCATTGATCAGGATGATCACCGGGAAGCGCTTCTGCTGCTGCAGTTCGTACTGCACTTCCAGCAGGGCTTCGCGTAAGGCCGGCACTTCGGCGTCGTAGGTGTCTTTGTCGATGGCGTGACCGATTTCGGCAGATTCGAACATGGGCGGCTCCGTTCCAGAATGAGGCAAGACTAGCGGATTGGACGGTGCAACGCCGGAGGAAATTCCACACCCGGTTGTCATGGATCAATGACACCCCTGTTGATCAGCTAGAATGGCCGCCTTGTCTTTGCCTGCCGTATTTTATGAGCCGCCCATGAACCCCGTATCCCACGCCCAGCTCGACTGGGATGACCAAGGTCGCCCGCACTCGCGGGTGTTCGACGACGTGTACTTCTCCGACAAGTCGGGCCTTGAAGAAACCCGCTACGTGTTCCTTGAACAGAACCGTTTGCAGGAACGCTTTGCTGCGCTGCCGGTGGGTGGGCGCTTGGTGATTGGTGAGACCGGCTTTGGCACCGGGTTGAATTTTTTGTGCGTCTGGCAACTGTTCGAACAGCACGCGGTGCCGGGTGCGCGCCTGCATTTTGTCAGCGTGGAAAAGTACCCGCTGAGCCACGCCGACCTGCAACGCGCCCTCGCCCTCTGGCCGGAACTTGCACCGTTCGCCGAGCAACTGCTGGCGCAGTACATCGCGATCCATCAGGGCTTCCAGCGGCTGGTGCTGGATAACGGTCGCGTCACCCTGACCCTGTTGATCGGCGATGCCCTGGAGCAATTGCCACAGCTGGACGCTCAGGTCGACGCCTGGTTCCTCGACGGTTTCGCCCCGGCCAAAAACCCGGACATGTGGACTGCCGAGCTGTTCGCCGAACTGGCACGGCTGGCGGCGCCGGGCTCGACCATCAGCACCTTCACCAGCACCGGCTGGGTGCGCCGGCTGATCAATGGGGCCGGGTTCAAGATGAAGCGCACCCCGGGCATCGGCCACAAGTGGGAAATCCTGCGGGGTGAGTTTCTCGGCTGGCCCACTGAAACGCCCGCGCCTGCCTCGGCAAGACCCTGGTTTGCGCGCCCGCCTGCTGTTGCTGGTGAACGCCATGCGCTCGTCATCGGCGGTGGCCTGGCCGGTTGCGCCACGGCCGCCAGCCTGGCGGCACGGGGCTGGCGGGTCAGCTTGCTGGAACGCCACGCAGCGCTCGCACAGGAAGCCTCCGGTAACCCGCAAGGGGTGTTGTACCTCAAGCTTTCAGCCCACGGCACGGCACTGTCGCAATTGATTCTCAGCGGTTTCGGCCACACGCGGCGCCTGCTGGAACACCTGCAACGTGGCCTGGACTGGGATGGCTGCGGCGTGCTGCAACTGGCCTTCAATGCCAAGGAAGCCGAGCGCCAGGCACAGCTGGCCAGCGCTTTTGCCCCGGACCTGTTGCACCTGCTGGATAAAGAGCAGGCCCAGGCGCGTGCCGGAATAACCCTGGAGCAAGGGGGCTTGTTCTTCCCCGAGGGCGGCTGGGTACACCCGCCCGCGCTGTGCCAGTGGCAAGCCAGGCACCCGCTGATCGAAGTGCTCCAGCACCACGACGCCCTGGAGCTCAAGCAGGTCGACGGTGAGTGGCAGGCGCTGCAGGGCGATACGGTTCTGGCACAGGCCAGCGTGGTAGTGCTGGCCGGTGCCGCCGAGATCAAGCGGTTTTCCTTCAGCGCTGACCTCCCCCTCAAACGCATCCGCGGGCAAATCACCCGGCTGCCGCAAACAGCGCAAAGCCAGGCGTTGGCCACGGTGGTGTGCGCCGAGGGTTACGTCGCCCCGCCACGCCTGGGCGAGCACACCCTCGGCGCCAGCTTTGACTTCAAGAGCGACGACCTTACGCCCACGGTGGCCGAGCACGTGGGCAACCTCGAGATGCTGCGGGAAATCTCCCCCGACCTGCTGCAACGCCTGGGCGCCGACAGCCTGGTACCCGAACAGCTCGAAGGCCGCGCCGCGTTCCGCTGCACCAGCCCGGACTACTTGCCGATCGTCGGGCCGCTGGCGGAACGCGAGATGTTTGATCAGACCTACGCCGCCCTCAGCAAAGACGCCCGGCACGTCCCGGATGCACCATGCCCCTGGTTGCACGGCCTGTATATCAACAGTGGCCATGGCTCACGCGGCTTGGTCACCGCGCCCCTCTGCGCAGAGCTGCTGGCCGCCTGGCTCGACAATGAGCCGCTGCCGCTGCCGCGCAGTGTCAGCGAAGCCTGTCACCCCAATCGGTTCGCGCTTCGGGCGCTGATTCGCGGTAACCCAAGCAAATCCTGAGGGCCAAGACGGGCCCCCAGCCCGTCAAGGCTCATTGCCTTATAACGTATTGTTCTAAAACTCCCACAATTTACCCGGGTCAGTCTCTGGGTACCCGCCGTTTTGGCGGGCTGCATTTCTATCCCTCCCCAACGGAAAAACCGGTAAGGAATTTATGTGCGGATTAGCTGGAGAGTTACGTTTCGATCACCAACCTGCCGACCTGGCAGCGGTGGAACGAATCACCCATCACTTGGCGCCACGCGGTCCTGACGCGTGGGGCTTCCATGCTCAAGGGCCGATTGCCCTGGGCCATCGACGCCTGAAAATCATGGACCTGTCGGACGGCTCCGCCCAACCGATGGTCGACGCCCAACTGGGCCTGTCCCTGGCGTTCAACGGCGCGATCTATAACTTCCCGGAATTGCGTGAAGAGCTGGAAGCCCTGGGCTACGCCTTCTATTCCGGTGGCGACACCGAAGTGCTGCTCAAGGGCTACCACGCCTGGGGCGAAGCCTTGCTGCCCAAGCTCAACGGGATGTTCGCCTTCGCCATCTGGGAGCGCGATGCTAAGCGCCTGTTTATCGCCCGTGACCGCCTCGGCGTGAAGCCGCTGTACCTGTCGCGCACCGGCCAGCGCCTGCGTTTTGCTTCGGCATTGCCGGCGCTGCTCAAGGGTGGCGATATCAACCCGATCCTCGATCCGGTGGCCCTCAATCACTACCTGAATTTCCACGCCGTGGTGCCTGCGCCGCGCACCTTGCTGGCGGGCATTGAAAAACTGCCGCCTGCGTCGTGGATGCGCATCGACGCCGACGGCAAGACTGAACAGAAAACCTGGTGGACCCTGCCCTACGGCCCTCACGCCGATGAAGCCAACCTGACGCTCGAAGACTGGACCGACCGTGTGCTCGACAGCACCCGCGAAGCCGTGGCGATTCGTCAGCGGGCGGCAGTGGACGTGGGCGTGCTGCTTTCCGGCGGTGTCGACTCCAGCATGCTGGTGGGCCTGTTGCGGGAAGTCGGCGTGCAGGACCTGTCGACCTTCTCCATCGGCTTTGAAGACGCCGGTGGCGAGCGCGGCGACGAGTTCCAATATTCGGACTTGATCGCCAAGCATTACGGCACCCGGCACCATCAACTGCGCATCGCCGAAAGCGAAATCATCGAGCAATTGCCGGCCGCGTTCCGCGCCATGAGCGAGCCGATGGTCAGCCATGACTGCATCGCCTTCTACCTGCTGTCCCGGGAAGTCGCCAAGCACTGCAAGGTGGTGCAGAGCGGCCAGGGCGCCGATGAACTGTTCGCCGGTTACCACTGGTACCCGCAAGTGGACGGCGCCAGCGACCCGTATGCCGCCTACCGCGATGCGTTCTTCGACCGCAGCTACGACGACTACGCCGCCACTGTCGCGCCGAAATGGCTGACCGCGAATGACGCCGCCGGTGACTTCGTTCGCGAGCATTTCGCCCAGCCCGGCGCGGATGCGGCGGTGGACAAAGCCCTGCGCCTGGACAGCACCGTGATGCTGGTAGATGACCCGGTCAAGCGCGTCGACAACATGACCATGGCCTGGGGCCTGGAAGCGCGCACGCCGTTTCTCGACTACCGCCTGGTGGAACTGTCGGCCCGCGTGCCGGGTAAATTCAAACTGCCGGACGGCGGCAAGCAAGTGCTCAAGGAAGCCGCGCGCCGGGTGATCCCGAGCGAAGTCATCGACCGCAAGAAAGGTTATTTCCCGGTGCCCGGCCTCAAGCATTTGCAGGGCGATACCTTGAGCTGGGTGCGCGACCTGTTGCTGGACCCAAGCCAGGATCGCGGCCTGTTCAACCCGGCCATGCTCGACCGCCTGCTCACCGATCCCCAAGGCCAATTGACCCCGTTGCGCGGCTCCAAGCTGTGGCAACTGGCGGCGCTGAACCTGTGGCTCAGCGAACAAGGAATCTGATTCATGAAACCTCATGCCACGGCTTACAGCCAACGCTTGCTGCGGGGCCAGGCGCCCTCCTACGAGCGCCTGCAAGCCCGCTTCGCCGAAGACGGCAGCGAACTGGACCCCACGCCGATTGCCGTGCATTGCGGTTGGGGTCGGCTGTTGATCGGCCACACTTTTCCGGACCCCGCGAGCCTGGCCCTGGAGTTGCTCAACGAGCAGCCCGGCGAGCGGGATATCGCGCTGTATGTGGCGGCGCCACAGCAGATCCTCGGGATTGATCCCCAGCAGTTGTTTCTCGACCCGTCCGACACCTTGCGCCTGTGGTTCACCGACTATCGTCCCGCGACCCGTGTGTTTCGCGGGTTTCGGATTCGCCGGGTGCAGAGCGAGGCAGACTGGCAGGCGGTGAACCAGCTGTACCAGGGGCGCGGCATGTTGCCGGTGGACCCGGCGCTGCTGACTCCACGTCATCAAGGCGGTCCGGTGTATTGGCTGGCCGAGGACGAAGACAGCGGCGCGGTGATCGGCAGCGTGATGGGCCTGAACCACCAGAAAGCCTTCCACGACCCGGAGAACGGTTGCAGCCTCTGGTGCCTGGCGGTGGACCCGCAATGCACCCGCCCCGGTGTGGGTGAAGTGTTGGTGCGCCACTTGATCGAACACTTCATGAGCCGTGGCCTGAGCTACCTTGACCTGTCAGTGCTGCACGACAACCGCCAGGCAAAAAGTCTCTACGCCAAACTCGGCTTTCGGGCGCTGACCACCTTCGCTATCAAGCGCAAGAACGGGATCAACCAGCCGCTGTTCCTCGGCCCCGGCCCGCAGGCGGAGTTCAATCCCTATGCGCGGATCATCGTTGAGGAAGCTCATCGGCGCGGGATCGATGTGCAGGTGGACGATGCCGATGCTGGGCTGTTTACCCTGAGCCATGGTGGCCGCCGGGTGCGCTGCCGCGAGTCATTGAGCGACCTGACCAGCGCCATCAGCATGACTTTGTGCCAGGACAAGAGCCTGACCCACAAGGTGTTCAAGGCCGCCGGCCTGAACCTTCCGGCCCAGCAATTGGCCGGCAGTGCCGATGACAACCTGGAGTTTCTCGACGAGCACCAGCGCGTCGTGGTCAAGCCGCTGGACGGTGAGCAAGGCCAGGGTGTGGCGGTGGATTTGCAGACGATCGAGGACGTGCAGAAAGCGATTGAAGCTGCACGCCAGTTCGACTCGCGTGTGCTGCTGGAAAGCTTCCACGAAGGCCTCGACCTGCGGATTCTGGTGATCGGTTTTGAAGTAGTCGCTGCTGCCATTCGCCGCCCGGCGGAAGTCACCGGCGATGGCCAGCACTCCATCGGCGCGTTGATCGAGGCCCAGAGCCGCCGGCGCCAGGCCGCCACCGATGGCGAAAGCAAAATCCCCCTGGACCACGAAACCCAACGCACCCTGCACGCTGCCGGGTACGACTACAGCAGCATCCTGCCCCGTGGCGAACGCCTAGCGGTGCGGCGTACCGCCAACCTTCACACCGGTGGTTGCCTGGAAGACGTGACCGCCATCCTCCACCCGACCCTGGTGGACGCCGCCGTGCGCGCCGCCCGGGCCCTGGACATTCCCATGGTGGGCCTGGACCTGATGGTGCCGGCCGCCGGCCAACCGGACTACGTCTTTATCGAAGCCAACGAACGGGCCGGGCTGGCCAACCATGAACCGCAGCCGACGGCTGAAAAGTTCGTGGACCTGCTGTTTCCCCATAGCCAGCCGACGGCTTGAGAAAGGTGTTGCCTTGACTGGCGCTTTCGCGAGCAAGCCCGCTCCCACAGTGGAATGCATTCCAAATGTGGGAGCGGGCTTGCTCGCGAAGACGCCGGTACAGCCAACACAATCTCTGAGGCGCCCCTTTCATCGAAACCATCGATGCCCTCAACTCATCAGGAGTTTCCATGACCCGAACCATCCCCGAACCGGATCTCGCTTACCTGCAAAAAGTGCTGCTGGAAATGCTCGCCATTCCCAGCCCCACCGGGTTTACCGACACCATCGTGCGCTACGTTGCCGAGCGCCTCGAAGAACTGGGCATTCCCTTTGAAATGACCCGGCGCGGCACCATCCGCGCCACCCTCAAGGGCCAGAAAAACAGCCCTGACCGCGCCGTCTCCGCGCACCTGGACACCATCGGCGCCGCCGTGCGGGCAATCAAGGACAATGGCCGCCTGACCCTGGCACCCGTGGGCTGCTGGTCCAGCCGCTTTGCCGAAGGCAGCCGTGTCAGCCTGTTTACCGATAACGGCGTGATCCGTGGCAGCGTGTTGCCGTTGATGGCCTCCGGTCACGCGTTCAATACCGCCGTGGATGAAATGCCCATCAGCTGGGACCACATCGAACTGCGCCTGGACGCCTACTGCGCCACCCGCGCCGATTGTGATTCCCTGGGCATCAGCGTCGGCGATTTCGTCGCCTTCGACCCGCTGCCGGAGTTCACCGAGAGCGGGCATATCAGCGCCCGCCACCTGGACGATAAAGCCGGGGTTGCCGCACTGCTGGCGGCGCTCAAGGCGATTGTCGACAGCGGTCAACCGTTGCTAATCGACTGCCACCCGCTGTTCACCATCACCGAAGAAACCGGCAGTGGTGCGGCGGCGGCATTGCCGTGGGATGTGAGTGAGTTCGTCGGCATCGACATTGCGCCGGTGGCCCACGAGCAGCACTCCAGCGAACACGCGGTGAGTGTGGCGATGCAGGATTCCGGCGGGCCGTATGACTATCACCTGTCCCGCCACCTGCTGCGCCTGGCGGCGGAGAATGAGTTGCCGGTGCGCCGCGACCTGTTTCGCTATTACTTCAGCGACGCGCATTCGGCGGTGACCGCCGGCCACGACATTCGCACCGCACTGCTGGCATTCGGTTGCGATGCTACCCATGGCTATGAGCGCACGCACATCGACAGCCTCGCCGCGCTGAGTCGCCTGCTGGGCGCGTACATCCTCAGCCCGCCGGTGTTCGCCAGCGATGCACAGCCGGCCAAAGGCTCCCTCGACCGGTTCAGTCACCAGATCGAACACGACACGCAAATGGAGAGCGATACCCGCGTGCCGTCGGTGGACAGCCTGGTGGGTCAAAAAACCTGAGACTGGCAACTCGGATCCCGGCGCAGTAGCATCGCCGGGATTCCTTAGCCGAGGCTTGTATGCTGATTCCCTACGATGCACTTGAAGTCGACACCCTGACCCGCCTCATCGAAGACTTCGTGACCCGCGACGGCACCGACAATGGTGACGACACACCCCTGGAAACCCGGGTGCTGCGGGTACGCCAGGCATTGACCAAGGGCCAGGCGCTGATTGTCTTCGACCCCGAGAGCGAGCAGTGCCAGTTGATGCTCAAGCACGATGTGCCCAAGCATCTGTTCGACTGATACTCAGGGATTGGGCACAGGCACTGGATGGGTGTTGGTCTGCTGCCCCTGGCGACTGAGGATCTTTTGATAGACCTCCGCCCGGTGCACATTGACCCCCACCGGCGCTTCCACACCCAGCTTCACTTGGGTGCCGTTCACTTCCAGAATGCGCAAAGTGATCTGGTCGCCCACCGAAATTATTTCACCTACCGCGCGGCTTAATACCAGCATGGGGTTCGTCCTTTTTAAGTTACCGAACCCCGACCATGCGCCCCCCGCCCATCGCCATCAATGGCCTTCAGGCTAAACAGGCATGCCTTACACGCGCAGGTAATTTGCCTTACAGACAAGCGATGACAAATCGCGAATTGCGCCTCAGAACTAAACGCGATGTTCAGGCTTTGAGCGACTGAGCCTTGGCCCGCATCTTGTCCGCCATCACGGTCATCTCGTCATACAGCAGTTGCGGGTTCTTCTGCTTCAGTGCCCAGGCCATGCGTCCCTGCTCGTGGGGCAGGATCATGAATTGCCCTTCAGCCACCTGCTGGTAGATGTAGTCGGCGATCTGTGCGGCGGTGATCGGCGAGCTTTCCAGCAGCTTGCCCACTTGGGCCTTCATCGCCGGCGTCGGCCCGCGGAACGAGTCCAGGAGGTTGGTCTGGAAGAAGGATGGGCACACCACGTGCACCCCGACTTCCTGCTGCTTGAGCTCCACCAGCAGGCTTTCCGAAAGCGCCACCACGCCGGCCTTGGCCACGTTGTAGTTGCTCATGGCCGGGCCCTGCATCAGGGCGGCCATGGAGGCGATGTTGATGATGCGGCCCTTGCTCTCCTCCAGCAGTGGCAGGAAGGCCTTGCAGCCCTTGACCACGCCCATGAGGTTGATTGCGATCTGCCAGTCCCAGTCTTCCAGGGACAGTTCGCTGAAGAACCCGCCCGATGCGACACCGGCGTTGTTGACGATCGCGTCGATGCCGCCGAGCTTTTCCTCACAGGCCTGCGCGAAGGCGGTGAGCTGGCTGTAGTCGCGCACGTCGCAACGCTGGGTGAAACCGTCACCGCCGGCCTGGCGCACCAGCTTGAGGGTTTCTTGCAGGCCTGCTTCGCTGACGTCCGACAAGGCCAGTTGCCAACCCTCACGGGCCCAGCGCAGAGCGATTTCGCGACCCAGGCCAGAACCGGCGCCGGTGATCATCATGCGATTTTGCATAGGAAAGTAGCCTTGTGGTTCACGGAAGAAGTGAGCCGCAGTGTAGCGAAGGTTTTTCCTGCACCCACGCACCATCAGACTGCTGAATGCCCGAGGCAAACCGTGGGCCGGGTCGGATAGCGGGAAACCTGCCAAGTTCAATTTATTTGAACTAAGGGCGGTTATTTGCAACGGGGTTAAAGGAAATAAGCAAGTTAGCGAAAAGCTTTAAAAAAACACGGAATTTTCTGCCAAACACATTGGTCGGAGTTATTAAGGCGTCCGTATCAGTTGTCGGGCCTATTCGTTAAATAACAGGTCTTTTCAGAAGACAATAAGGAAAACAAAACATGAGCCTCATTCTTATCATTATTCTGATCCTCCTGCTGGTCGGCGGTCTTCCCGTGTTTCCCCACTCACGCAACTGGGGTTACGGGCCATCGGGTATTCTCGGTACTGTGTTGGTAGTGCTGCTGATTCTGTTGTTGCTCGGCAAGATATAACGCGTTCCAGCGTGCAAAAAAAAGAGGCCTTAAAAAGGCCTCTTTTTTTATGCGCGGGTGTTTAATCCGGCTTGCCGTCCACTACACCTGCGGTGTTATCCAGCAGGCTCTTGGTAGCGGTCTGCAGGAACGATTCAAGCTTCTGCTTCAACGCAGCTTCGTCCGGCGATTCTGGAATCACCTTCCCGGTCGGGTTGGCGCCCAGTTCGTATTCCCACAACTTCGGTGGCATTTCCTTAGGCAGGACCAGCACGCGATCACCGGTGAGCAAGGCGACGGTCTGGTCGCTGCCCGACGGCTTGATCACGCCAAAGCCCTTGTCGCCTTCCGGCAGGTTGAGCAGGTCACGGCCCCAGCACTGGTGCAGGGTGTCACCGCCCAGGCGGCCCATGATGGTCGGCACGATGTCGATCTGGGTGCCCACGGTGTGGTCACGCTCGCCGAACTTCTCCTGCATGCCCGGTGCGATCATCAGCATCGGCACGTTGAAGCGGCCCAGGTCCATCTCGGTGATCTGCTGCTCGTTGCCGAAGCCGTGGTCGCCCACGATCACGAACAGGGTTTCCTTGAAGTACGGCTCCTTGCGGGCCTTTTCAAAGAACTGGCCCAAGGCCCAGTCAGAGTAGCGCATGGCGGTCAAATGCTCGTTGAGGCTGCCACGGTCGGTGACCTTCTCAACCGGCAATGGCGTCGGCAACGCGTACGGCGTGTGGTTGGACAGGGTTTGCAGCAGCGCATAGAACGGCTTGCCGCCTTCACGCGCCTTCAACTCTTCCAGGCCACGGTTGAACATGTCCTGGTCGGACACGCCCCAGGTCGGGTCAGAAAACACCGGGTTGACGAAGTCATTACGCCCGATGAAGTTGGTCATGCCCTGGTTGCTGAAGAAGCCCGACTGGTTGTCCCAGGCGAAATCGCCGTTGTAGACATACACGTCGTCAAACTTGCGGGCGCTGAGCAACTGCGGCAGACCCGAGAGCTTGTGGCTGCCTTCCGGAGTCTGCATCAGGTATTCGAAGCCCGGCAGGTTCGGGAAGCACGCCATGGTGGCGAACATACCCTGGTGGGTGTGGGTGCCGTTGGAGAAGAAACGGTCGAACAGCAGGCCTTCCTTGGACAGTTTGTCGAAGTACGGCGTGATGTTGCCCGGACGACCCAGGGCGCCTACCGAGTGACCGGCGAAGCTTTCCATCAGGATAACCACGACGTTCTTGATCGGCAGGGTCTTCTCGGCCGGCGGCGTGAAGTCACGACGGACAGCGGCGGTGTCGGTGTCGACCAGTTTCTCGGTCGGCAGTACCAGCATGTCGCGCACAGTCTGGGTGGCCAACGGCTGTTCCAGGGTGGCTTTCCAGATGTTCGAGCGCTCTTCGGAGAAACGCGCCTTCGCCGCCGCGATCAGCGACAAGGTCCCGTTGAGGCCCAACTGGTTGGCAAAGTTCGAGTCGGTGGTGTACACGTCACCCCAACGCAGCGGCGGGCCCTGGCGCAGGGTGCCACGGATGGCGACCACGGCGACCAGCAGGCAGACCACGAACACCGCGATGCGGGTGTACCACGGCGCCACCTGGCGGGTGCCGATGGTGCCGCCGCTGAACGGGCCACGTGGGCGCGTTGCACGGTCGGCGCCTTTAAAGGCGATGCTCAGGATCAGCGTACCCACGGCCCAGGCCAGCAGGTAGCGCACCACCGGGAAACCGTACCAGAGCATGCTCATCACGGTTTTCGGGTCTTCCTTCACATACTGGAAGACCAGGCCGTTGAGGCGCTGGTGGAATTCGCGGTAGAAGTCCATTTCCATCAGGCCCAGGAACAGGGCGATGCTGGACGCGACCGTCAGCCACAAGCGGAAAAACCCGCGCGCCGCCATGGCCCGCACGCTGAACAAGGCCAGCAGCAGCGGCACCAGCACGTACATCACCAGGCGGATATCCAGGCGCAGGCCGTTGGCGAACGCTTCAAGGAAGGTCGAGGCCGGTGTGTCGAGGATCATCTCGCGGTTGTAGACCAGCAGCGCCAGGCGCAGCAGGGAGAACATCACCATCATGATCAAGGCACAAAGCAGCGTGTACGCCAGATGGGATTTGACGGTCGGTTGCAGCAAGCGATTAGAAGCTCGCTGCTGATTCAGGGCGTCCGGGTTTGCCATGTCGTTTTAGGACCCATTGGAAGTTTAAGTTGCGAATGAATACAGCGGCGCCCCGCCCTCGCCCAGGCAGGCTGGGGTAGACGGTGAACGCAATGGCGCAAATGGTGCCCGATCAACGCCGGCAACGCCATTGATTACTCACTCCTGCAGTAGGTGGGCACTCGTTTTAGAGCACTCGACAGGGGAAATAGCCGGCGAATTGTCTTGGATGGAATGTGAAAATTTTGTACAGCGAATATCTCGAAACACAATAACGGGACTACGGAAACAAATGTGGGAGCGGGCTTGCTCGCGAATACGGTAAATCAGTCAATACATCAGGTGACTGTTACACCGTATTCGCGAGCAAGCCCGCTCCCACACTTACTGTGCCCGCTCTGGATAGCGTCGTTTGGATCAGATCCGCACGTTACCGCGCGGCCCGGCGATCGCCCAGATGATCAAACCCAACACCGGCAGCAGCAGGATCAGCAGGATCCACAGCACTTTGGCGCCGGTACTCGCGCCGCTTTTGAACACATTGATGATCGCCCAGATATCCAGCGCGAGGATGATCAACCCGATCAGACCATTAAAAGTGGAACCCATGGTGTCGCTCCTAAGTGAGGGCTTGCCTGCTTAGGATAGTCAGCCGTGGCCAGGGGTTCCGTTTTATTTCAGACGTGTACCGCAACCCGCAGGGCTTCCAGGGACGGTTCGCCCTTGATCCCGACTTCGGCACACAACTCCAGCACCCGCGGCACGTCATTGCTGTAAACCAGCACGGTCTGGATCTCGTCGTCCAGCAGTTGGCTGAAGTTCATCAGCACATAGCCGCCGTTCTCCGGATTAAGCGCGCTCATCTGGATCTGGATGCGGTTCAGCGCAGTCAGGGCTTCGGTCTTGGCCAGTTGTTTGGGCTTGAGGTTGAAGGCCACGCCCGGGCCGAACGAGGCGACGATCTGGGCGAACAGATCCAGGTAGGTGTCGGCCTGGAACAGCACGGTCTCGGGCAGGCTGCCGACAACGATCCACTCGCCCAGGGGAATCGGGAAAGTGTCGTCGTAGTTGATGTCGGGGTTGGCGGCAAGGAAAGCTTCAGGATCGGCGTAGGCCTGGGCCGCTTCGTCCGCCACCTTGGCGATCTCGGGTTCGCTCATGCAGCCGGAGCTGATTTTGCTGATGAGTTCGACGAGTGCGGTTTTCATGGGGTGGTCCTGTGGCGGGGCTGATTTTGAGGGCGCAAAGCCTACACCAGTTTTTGCAACTGCGCCGCCGTATCCACTGCGCCCATGGTCTGCGCGGCTGCCAGCGCGGTCACGCCCTGGGCATCGGTGGCCTTGGGGTTGGCGCCCTGGCTGATCAGGTAATCCACCATTTCGGTACGGTTGAACATCGCCGCCATCATCAAGGCTGTGCGGCCATCTGAGGATGCGCCTTCGACCAACGCACCGCCTTCGATCAACGCCTTGACCACCGGCAGGTTGCCCTTGAACGCCGCGCCGGCAATCGGCAACTGGTTCTTGTCATTGGCAATCTGGGGATCGGCCTTGAATTCCAGCAGCACTTTTACCGCGTCCACGTGACCGTGGTAGGCCGACAGCATCAACAGCGTATCGCCATTGTGGTTACGCAGGTTCGGCGGCAAGCCTTTGGCCAGCAATGCAGCCAGCATCGCGGCATCACCCTTGCGCGCCACGTCGAACACTTGCTCGGCAAATTCGGCGGCTTCGTCTTCGGTCATTTGTTTGGCTTGGTCTGACATGTGGGGCTCCTTGTCTGGTGTTTCATAAGGCGCCCAGTCTCGCGATGGAGTTCCCCACTGTCATGCCTTTTTTCCCAAAAGCGCCAATAGGCAGAATCAATAACGGAACTTGCCCCCCTGGATTTCCGCCAGCAGTTGCCCGGTCACCGGCACGTAACTGTCCGATCCCGGCAGCCAGGCAAAGATCGGATCATCACCGGCCTTGCCTGGGTCGAACGCCTCCTCCTTGAGTTTCACCTTCTGGTATTTGAAGGTGCCGGTGGTTTCCATCTTCACTTTGATCCGCAGGAACAACGGCACCGCATACGCGGGCAGTTGCCCATGGGCAAACGTCAGCAGTTCGCGCATGTCCAGGGACGCCAGGGATTCCGCAGGGGTGATGGCGGCCATGCCAGCGCGGCCATTGGTGTTTTCAATCTCCACCCCGTAGGCCACCACTTCGGAGATCTGCGGGTGCTGCAGGAAGATGTTCTCGACTTCGGTGGTGGAGACGTTTTCACCTTTCCAGCGATAGGTATCCCCCAGGCGGTCGACGAATTGGGCATGGCCGAAGCCGATGTTGCGCAACAGATCGCCGGTGTTGAAGTAGCGGTCGCCCTTCTCGAACACATCGCTGAGTACCACCTTGCGATTCTTCTCGGGGTCGGTGTAGCCGTCGAACGGTGCCTTGTCATCAATCCTGGCCAATAGCAGCCCTTGGCCGCCTTTCGGCACTTCGCGCATGAAGCCGTCAGTGCCGCGAATCGGCTCACAGCTGTCATGGGCGTAGTCCACCAGTGCCCAGTGCATCAGGGAAAAGCCGATGGTGTTGTCGAAATTCAGCACGTTGGTGAAACCGATATTGCCGTCACTGGCGGCGTACAGCTCGCAGATGTGATCGACGCCAAAGCGCTGCTTGAATTCGGCCCAGACGCCAGGGCGCAAGCCGTTGCCGATCATCTTCGTCACCCGGTTATCCCGGTCCTGCTCGCTGACAGGCTGGTCGATCAGGTAGCGGCACAGTTCGCCGACGTAACCGAGGGTGGTCGCATTGAATCGGCGCGCATCGTCCCAGAACTGGCTGGCGCTGAACTTGCGGCGAATCGCAAACCCCGACGCCCCAGCAATCGCTGAACCCCAGCACACGCACAGGCCGGTGGCGTGATACAGCGGCAAGGTGCAATACACGACATCCTCGGGGCCCATATCCAGGGCGATGGTGCCGAAACTGGCCGAGGTCCTCATCCAGCGGCCGTGTTTGAAAATACCGGCCTTGGGCAAGCCGGTGGTGCCGGAGGTGTAGATATAGAAGCAAGGGTCGTTGAAGTAGATCTGCTGGGTGCTGGCGGGGTTTTCCACCGGGCAATCGGCGCTGGCGGCCATCAGGTCTACGTAATTCGGCGGCACGTGGGTGTGCTGCTGATCAGCAATAAACCAGGTGTTATCGGCCTCAATTGCCACCTGGCTGCGCACAGCGTCGTAGGCGCCTACCAACTCGGCCCCCACAACAATCGCCGCCGGCGTCACCAGGTTAAGGCTGTGGACCAGCGCCGCCTGGGTTTGCGAGGTATTGAGCATGGCGCAAATGCCGCCCACCTTGGCCACGGCCAGCACGCTGAGCAACAACTCGGGGCGGTTCTCGATAAACAAGGCCACCACGTCGCCCTTGCTGATCCCCTGCTGCTGCAGGTAATGGGCCATGCGGTTGGCTTGCTGGTTGGCCTGGCAATAGCTGAGCACGCGTTCGCCATACAGCAGCGCAGCGCCATCGGGATTGCGTTGAGTGGCTTGCTCGAACGTCCAGCCCAGGCCGCACGGTTGCGCCGGGTCTGTGACGTTGGCGGCGCGCATACCGCGGACCAGGCGCGGCAGGGCACGGACAATGGTGGGCACCTTACGCAGCATCTTGCCCCAGGTGATCATGTCACTCGGCGGGTGGTTCATGGCAGGAACGTCCTTTTTCTTATTGTTCGTATGACCTCCAGCATCCTTCACCGTAAGACCGGCGCCGAATGCCTTGCAGGAAAATACGCCTGCCATTCTTCGGCTGTACACGCAGGATTTGAAAAGTTTTGTATCCCAAAAGGAAAAGGAATTTAACGGCCGGTGACGCGGTCACTATGGAAGACCTGCCTCGCCCACCCGTGGCGAAACAATTGGCAAAACCCCGCAAAATGCAGGATGCACGATGGCCATTCATGCAAATTGCACGAAACTGAAAATCTAAAAATTTTATAACTTACTGATTTACAACGATTTTTTAAGACATCCAATACTGGCACAATCACTGCACCTATCACTCCACGCTGCAAAACATGAGCAAACGGAGCTGATAGATATGAGCCTGATCCAAGATAAATTTTCTTCTGTGTTCTCCAATTTCGACGTCACCACCCAGGCCCGTCCTGATGGCGGCATTCTGCTGACCTTGCGTAACAGCGAAGGCAAGCAGATCAAACGTTCGATCTCTTATCAGCAACTGCACACGGCCGACCAACTGACGTGGGTCATCAGCGCGATTCGTCGCGACCTGGCTGAACAAGCCAGCGATTTGCCACAGATTTCGATGCTGCAAAGCCAGAACCGCTTTGCCCTGCCGACTTACCATTCGGCTTGATTGACATGCAGGACCCGAACAGGTCGTGGTGCCGTTGCGCACCACGGCCTTTTTTTATTCGCACAATCCCTGCTTGATCGCCTCGTTCACAGCCTGGACGCGGTTAGTCACCTGCAACTTGCCGTAGATATTGCGCAGGTGAAACTTCACCGTAGCCTGGGAAATTGAGCGAATCCTGCTGATTTCCCACACCGTCTTACCCTCGACCGCCCAATGCAGAATTTCCCGTTCCTTTGGGGTCAAGGGCTTACCCGACAACATCGCACGCGTCTTGCGGCTGGCAACCGGTGCGTTATCAGTGTGCGTGGACGGTTGTTCCTGTGGCTCTGTACCGCTCATGCAGGCCTCCTCTTCATATGGGTCTTGTAACGCCCGAAGTCGGATTCCTCCTATTGACAGGCGAGTAAATATTTCGACCAGAGAGAGTTACACAAAGAGAGGAAGTATTAAGTAAGGCCAAAGATAAACAGCTGTTGCCCACAAACTTTAAAGTTTATTCCTACAGTGATTTCCAACCAGCAGGAATTGAACTAAAAAAAATGCCCCCTATTCAGGAGGCATTGGCAGGCAACCTTAGTCCTCAAGCCGGGGAAAACCCTCGGCGATCGCGTCGCCGGTCAGGTTGACCGCCAGCCCTTCAGGATCACTGAACAGGCGGATCGCCACAAAATGCGGGTTCTCCCCCATATCAAACCAGTGTGGGATGCCGCCCGGCACCGAGATCAGGTCGTTTTTCTCGCAGAACACCGCGTACACATAGTCTTCGATGTGCAAGGTAAACAGCCCACGGCCCGCGACGAAGAAACGTACGTGATCTTGGGCCATGCGGTGTTCGTCCAGCCGCTCGGCGCGCAATTCGGCTTTTTGCGGGTGATCGTTGCTGACGCGGATCACATCAACGGTGGTGTAGCCGCGCTCGGTCATCAGCGTGTCGATGGGCGCCTGGTAGGCCGCGATGATCTCAATCTCGCTGGCGTCCGCCTCAAGCCGGGTAGCGGCCTGCCAGCGGTCAAACCCCACGCCCAGCTCGGCCAGGGTCGAGACAATGTCGTCCTGGTGAGTCAGGACCTTGTTCGGGGTATCGGGGGTGGAGACGTGGTAAACCGCGAGATAGCTCATCAAATTCTTCCTCTGTCACGGGAGCCGCTCATGGCCGCTCCTCTTGCAATCGAATGCCAATGGTTAGGGCGGCGGCCAGGGCCGCAATGCTGGCAATGCTGAAGGTCAGGGTCGGCCCCAGCAGGTTCCAGCTGTAACCTGAATAGAGTGCGCCCAGCGCACCGCCGGTACCGGCCAATGCGGCATACAGTGCCTGGCCCTGGCCTTGCTGGCGAGCGCCAAAGCTGCGTTGCACGAACTGGATGGCCGCCGCGTGAAAACTGCCGAAGGTCGCCGCGTGCATCACCTGCGCCAACAACAGCACCCAGAAGAATTCGGCAAATGAACCCAGCAGCAACCAGCGCAGCGCTGCCAGCAGGAAACTCGCCATCAGCACCCGCCGTACTGAAAAGCGCGTGAGAATCCGGCTCATGGCCAGGAACATCAAGACTTCCGCCACCACGCCCAGCGCCCACAGCATGCCGATCACACCACGGCTGTAACCGAGGTGTTCAAGGTGCAAGGTCAGGAAGGTGTAGTACGGGCCGTGGCTCATCTGCATCAGCGCCACGCAGGCATAAAACGCGAGGACGCCGGGGCTGCGCAGTTGCCGCAAAAAGCCGTCACCGGCCAGGCGGTTGCCCTGGGCCGGCGGCTGCGCATTCGGTACCCACAGGCTCGCGCCGATGATGCCGGCCATGATCACCACGATCACCACCGGGTAGATGTCCAGGCTCAGCCAGTCGAACAGGCGGCCCATGATCACCACGGTGAGGATAAAACCGATGGAGCCCCACAACCGTACCTGGCTGTAGCGCGAGGTCTGGCCTTGCAGGTGCGCGAGGGTGATGACTTCAAACTGCGGCAGTACCGCGTGCCAGAAGAACGCGTGCAAGGCCATGACCAACGCCAGCCAGGCGTAGGTCTTGCTGACAAAGATCAGCGAGAAACTCACCAGGGTGCACACCGCGCCAAAGCGCACGATGGCCAGGCGCCGGCCGGTGTAGTCCCCCAGCCAGCCCCACAGGTTGGGGGCCACGCAGCGCATCAACATGGGGATGGCCACCAGCTCGCCAATGCGCGCGCTGGAGAACCCCAGGTGATCGAAGTACAACGCCAGGAACGGCGCCGTCGCCCCCAGCAGGGCGAAATAGAACAGGTAGAAGCTGGAGAGTCGCCAGTATGGAAGGCCTTGCGTCAGCATAAGTGACTTGTGGCGAGCGAGCCTGCTCGCGCTGGGGCGCGAAGCGGCCCCACTAGAAGCGCCGCAGTTCTCCAGGTACTACCGGGTTGCAGGCTTTGGGGCCGCTTCGCTGCCCAGCGCGGGCAAGCTCGCTCGCCACACACGGTCACAGCTGGCCCAATACCGGAGTACTGACTTTTACGTCGGCGTTTTGCCCACGATGGCGCAGCAGGTGGTCCATCAACACAATGGCCATCATCGCTTCGGCAATCGGCGTGGCACGGATGCCGACGCACGGGTCGTGACGACCCTTGGTGATCACGTCCACCGGGTTGCCGTGCACATCAATCGAGCGGCCCGGCGTGGTGATGCTGGACGTCGGCTTGAGGGCCAGGTGCGCAACAATCGGCTGGCCGGAGGAGATGCCACCGAGAATGCCGCCTGCGTTGTTGCTGAGGAAACCTTCCGGGGTCATCTCGTCACGGTGCTCGGTGCCACGCTGGGCGACGCAGTCGAACCCGGCGCCGATTTCCACGCCCTTGACCGCGTTGATGCTCATCAGCGCGTGGGCCAGTTCGGCATCAAGGCGGTCGAAAATCGGCTCGCCCAGGCCGGGCATTACGCCTTCGGCGACCACGGTGATCTTGGCGCCGACGGAATCCTGGTCACGGCGCAACTGGTCCATATAGGCTTCCAGCTCCGGCACTTTGTCCGGGTCTGGGCAGAAGAAAGCGTTGTCTTCGACGCTGTCCCAGGTCTTGAACGGGATTTCGATCGGACCCAGCTGGCTCATGTAGCCGCGGATCACGATGCCCTGGGTCGCCAGGAACTTCTTGGCAATCGCACCGGCCGCCACACGCATCGCGGTTTCCCGCGCCGAACTGCGGCCACCGCCACGATAGTCGCGCTCGCCGTATTTGTGGTGGTAGGTGTAGTCGGCGTGGGCTGGGCGGAACAGGTCCTTGATCGCCGAGTAGTCCTTGGACTTCTGGTCGGTGTTGCGAATCAGCAGGCCGATGGCGCAACCGGTGGTGCGGCCTTCGAACACGCCGGAGAGGATTTCGACTTCGTCGGCTTCCTGGCGCTGGGTGGTATGGCGGCTGGTACCGGGCTTGCGGCGGTCGAGGTCACGCTGCAGGTCTTCCAGGGACAACTCGAGGCCCGGCGGGCAGCCGTCGACAATGGCGACCAACGCCGGGCCATGGCTTTCGCCCGCGGTGGTAACAGTGAACAGCTTGCCGTAGGTATTGCCGGACATGCAGGGCGCTCCGTGAAATCAGTTGAATCAAGTCAACCGTAATAACTTAAGGCGGCCAGTATACGCAGGCTAACCGACTAGTTCATCCTCGAAACCTTACCGGTAGACGTTGGTCCAACCGGCACCTTCCTCATGATGGCGCGATGATGCTGCGAGTTTTGCTTTTGACCCTTACCCTGTTTTCCAGCCTTGGCTTCGCCGCCTCCCCTGTCGTGCTGCAACAGCCCATCAGCCTGGACACCGGCAGTGGTGAGCTGTTTGGCTCGTTGTTGTTACCCAAATCCGACAAGCCCGTGCCGGTGGTGCTGATCATCGCCGGCTCCGGGCCCACCGACCGCAACGGCAACAGCGCCGACGGCGCACGCAACGACAGCCTCAAGCGGCTGGCCTGGGTGCTGGCCAGGCACAACATCGCCAGCGTGCGCTACGACAAGCGCGGTGTAGCCGCCAGCCTTGCCGCCACCCCCGATGAACGCAACCTGACCCTGGACGCCTACGTCTCCGACGCCGTGGCCTGGGGCAAGTTGCTCAAGGCCGACCCGCGCATGGGTCCGTTGATTGTGCTGGGCCACAGTGAAGGCGCGCTGGTAGCCGCTCTCGCCGCCCCGCAGCTGAATCCGGCCGGGGTGATTTCCCTGTCGGGCAGTGCACGCCCGGTGGACCAGGTTATCCGCCAGCAACTGGCCGACCACATGCCTCCCGCACTGTTGCTGCGCAGCAACCAGATTCTCGATCACCTCAAGGCCGGCCAAGTGGACGCCGATGTGCCTACACCGCTTGAGGGCATCTTCCGACCCAGCGTGCAGCCTTATCTGATCAGCCTGTTCCGAGCCGACCCTTCGGCAGCATTTGCCAAACTGAAGATGCCGGCGCTGATCGTCCAGGGCACCAATGACCTGCAGGTCGGCGTGGCCGATGCGCAACGATTGCAGAAGGCCAAGCCCGACGCCGAGCTGACGGTGATCGAGGGCATGAACCACGTGATGCGGATCGTGCCCAATGACGTGAAGCAGCAATTGGAGTCCTACAACGACCCACAGCTCCCGCTGGCTGCCGAACTGGGCACACGCCTGGTTCGCTTTATCGACGGACTTCGCGCCAGTTAAGCGAGTATTCCCCCTCCAGTCCTGAGCAAAACGGCCGATAAGCCCTGGGTCGACAGCAAAAAGCCTGTCGGCCCGCAGAGCTTGGACAGGATCGCGCCGAATGACGAACACCGAAGCAACACCCGAACCTACCGCCGACACCACGGCAGACACCGAGGCCGCCGCATCGGCCGCGTTACCGTGGGCGGAGGTACAGGCCGAACATTTCAAGATGCTGCGCCTGGCCCCTTTGGCCACCGACCGCGCCACCGGCGTGCGGCCCCTGCGCTTTGTGCAGTTTGGCTGGGCCGAACGCAACAACAAGGACCACAGCCTGCTGCGCATGGTCATCCAATTGCCGGGCCAGCGGGTGCGCCGGGAACAGAACCATTTGGATATCTGGGTCGATCACGCGACCCATCGGGTGCACTTTGGCCCGGGCAACAGCCTGGAGATCGAGCCGGCTAACCGCGGCATCGGCCGCTTCCTCGTGGCCCAGGGCGCTGCCTGGGCGAAAAAGAAGTGGTCGCACTACCGCGTTGATGGCGTCGACCTGGCCAACAAGGACGCGTTGAATGAAGCCACGCGCCTGCGCCGGGATCACTTCCTGCGTATCCAGGGCTTTGATGTGGCGTATGCCGATGTCCAGCATTTGAAGGGCAACGTGCAACCGGGCAAGGTCAGCGATGTGCTGGACAGCTGGAACACCGAAAAGCTGCAGTTCGTGGAGATTCTGGAAGCGGCGCAGATGCTGCAACAGGCCGAGCAGAACCTGGCCGAACAGGAAGTGAAGCTGCGCAAGGAAGAGGAAAAGGTCACCAAGTTCAAGCGCGAAGACAGCGGGTTGCGCTTCACGATTACGTGTTTGGTGGCGTTTACCGTGTTTCAGGCGGGGTTGTTGATCTGGATTGCGACGCATCGGTAATCCGGTTTATCAATTGAAACCGGATCAAAATGTGGGAGCGGGCTTGCTCGCGAATGCGGTGTGTCAGTCACCGGATATCTTGACTGAGCCACCGCATTCGCGAGCAAGCCCGCTCCCACACTGACCGCGTTACCCGCTTGGAAGCGGTTAAACCCTCGCGGCAAACACCGCCTGATGCGCCCGGCATTGCTCTGCCGTCAACATGAACACGCCATGCCCACCGCGCTGGAAGTCCAGCCAGGCAAAGTCCACCTCCGGGTACAGCGCCTCGACGTGAACCTGGCTGTTGCCCACTTCGACAATCAGCAAGCCCTTCTCGGTCAAGTGATCCGCCGCTTCGGCCAGCATCCGTCGAACCAGGTTCAAACCGTCATCCCCGCAGGCCAGGCCCAGTTCCGGTTCGTGCTGGTATTCATCCGGCATGTCGGCGAAGTCTTCGGCATCGACATACGGCGGGTTGGACACGATCAGGTCAAAACGCTGGCCCGGCAAACCATCAAAGCCGTCGCCCTGAACGGTGTAGACGCGCTCGTCGACACCATGGCGCTCGATGTTCTGGTTGGCCACTTCCAAGGCTTCAAAGGACAGGTCACCCAGCACTACTTCGGCGTCCTGGAACTCGTAGGCGCAGGCTATACCGATGCAACCGGAACCGGTGCACAGGTCCAGAATGCGGGCCGGCGGTGTGCCCAGCCACGGTTCGAAGCGGTTTTCGATCAGTTCGCCAATCGGTGAGCGTGGAATCAGCACGCGCTCATCAACGATAAACGACATGCCGCAGAACCAGGCTTCCTTCAGCAGGTAAGCGGTAGGCACCCGCTCATGGATGCGGCGGTGCAGCAACCGTTGCACGTGGGAGATTTCCTCTTCTTCCAGGTTGCAATCCAGGTAGCTGTCGGCAATTTCCCACGGCAGATGCAGGGCGCCGAGCACCAGTTGCCGGGCTTCGTCCCAGGCGTTGTCGGTGCCATGGCCAAAAAACAGGTCTTCCCCATGGAAACGGCTGACGGCCCATCGGATGTGGTCGCGCAAGGTGCGCAGGCGAGAAGTGATCACGGGGGCAAGCTCCTGGAAAAAACGACCGGCGATTCTAACAGTCTTAAGCTGTACCGACGATGTACGAAAAAACCCTTTGCCGCACGTCGGATTTCATCTTAAACACGGTTTTTGCCTAAACGTAGTGCCCTATTGACATCGCTACACGCCAACAACGGCGTACCTTACGATGGTAGCGATTCACAGAAGCGCTCAGCCAGAGGACAATGTCACAAAAGCCCCACTCACAGGAGCCCCAGAATGTCCGTTCCAAAGACGATGTTTCAACTCAGCGGTCGTGGTTACGCAGCGGCGAACCTGAACCATGCGACCCTCGTGATCATCGACGCCCAGAAGGAATACCTCAGCGGTCCCCTCGCCCTTTCGGGCATGGACGCTGCTGTCGAAAACATCAAGCAACTCGCCGCTGCCGCGCGCAACGCCGGGCGCCCGATCGTGCACGTGCGCCACTTGGGTACGGTCGGCGGGCTGTTTGATCCCCAGGGCGAGCGCGGTGAGTTCATTCCAGGCCTCGAGCCCCAGGCCGATGAAACCATCATCGGCAAGTTGCTGCCCAGCGCCTTCCACGGCACCGGCCTGGAGAAGCACCTGCAAGACCTCGGCTCCCTGGACCTGATTGTCTGCGGCTTCATGAGCCACTCCAGCGTCAGCACCACCGTGCGCGCGGCGAAGAACCTGGGCTTTCGCTGCACCCTGGTAGAAGACGCCTGCGCCACCCGCGACCTGCCTTACAAGGGCGGCATCCTCAGCGCCGACCATGTGCAGCAGACTGAAATGGCCATCATGGCCGACAACTTCGCCACCCTCGCCTTGACCAAAGATCTGATCTGATCGACCTCAGATGAGCGGGTAGCCGCCCGCTCATCCGCAAAAACCTGTCATTTGCTGCAATTGCCTCTGTACCCGGAACAACCTGTGTATCTTCCGGTCGAAGGGCCGATACCCTGGAGGAAAGGTCGGAATGAAGATATCCGATGGTTTTGATGCTCGTCGTTTGCGCCCCAAGGGCCCGAGCAACTGGCGTCTGCGCATCGGCGCCGGCTTTGCCGCGCTGTTGGCGATAGGTGGCGTACTACTGGCAATTGCCGGCGGCGCTGGTTTGGTTGGACATTCACCGGCCTTGGGCGAACTGAACGCCAGCCCTGGTGGTTCTGCAATACTGTTGGTCATCGGCCTGTTGGTGCTGTGGTTTGGCGTATGGCTGTGGCGCCGTTGCCGTCGGCGCATGCGCCAGCCCCTGTCACTGAACATCGCCTCGCACCTGATGAAAAAGCACGACTGATGGCATCCAGTTAGCGTTTGTTGCGCATCAAGCCGCCGCGATTAGGTAAACTGCCCGCCCTTCGCGGAGGCTGACATGCAAGACGACGATTTTTCCCTATTCAAGAACGAGCTGCGCGGCGTCAAGCCGATCAAGCACGATCGCGCCGACACCGGCAAACCCAAGACCGACCGCGCCCAGATCGCCAAGCTGCGCCAGGCCGCGACCGTGCGTACGGACGCCACCACCGTGGACGGTCTGTCGGATCAGTTCGTTATCGATGTAGGCCCCGAAGACGAGCTGATGTGGGCCCGCGACGGCGTGCAGGAAAGCCAAATGCGCAAGCTCAAGGTCGGCCAGATCCCGTTCGAAGGCAGCCTCGACCTGCACGGCATGACCGTCGAAAAAGCCCGTGAAACCCTCTGGGCGTTCCTCGCCGAAGCCACCAAATTCGAAATCCGCTGCGTGCGCGTCACCCACGGCAAGGCCGTGCGCCTGGACGGCAAGCGGCCGATGATCAAAAGTCACGTCAACACCTGGCTGCGCCAACACTCCCAGGTGCTGGGTTTTACCTCTTGCCAGCCACGTCACGGCGGTGCTGGCGCGGTGTATGTGATGCTCAAGCGCACCATGATGGAAGGCCGCGACGAGTAACAAGTGCCATCGTCAGGCTTGCAGCGATGTGTTGGCCGCCGTACCCTTGCCCTTTGCGAAAATCCCACTAGGTAGTTTCATGTCCCTGGAACAGAATTACACCGCGATCCTCGGCCAGCTCGGCGAGGACGTTTCCCGCGAGGGCCTGCTCGACACGCCAAAACGTGCCGCCAAGGCCATGCAGTATCTCTGCCGCGGTTATGAACAGACCCTCGAAGAAGTCACCAACGGTGCCTTGTTCAGCTCTGACAACAGCGAAATGGTGCTGGTCAAGGACATCGAGTTGTACTCGCTGTGCGAACACCACCTGCTGCCGTTTATCGGCAAGGCTCACGTCGCGTATATCCCGAGCGGCAAAGTGCTGGGCCTGTCGAAGGTCGCGCGTATCGTCGATATGTATGCCCGCCGCCTGCAGATCCAGGAAAACCTCAGCCGCCAGATCGCCGATGCGGTCCAGCAGGTCACCGGCGCCCTGGGCGTTGCAGTGGTGATCGAGGCCAAGCACATGTGCATGATGATGCGCGGTGTGGAGAAGCAGAATTCGTCGATGATCACGTCGGTGATGCTGGGTGAGTTCCGCGAAAACGCGGCGACCCGCAGCGAGTTTCTCAGCCTGATCAAGTAATACGCAGCACCTGGAAAAACCGGCGTTCATCGCCGGTTTTTTTTCGCCTGTGAAAAATCAGGTAAGCTGCGGCCCCTTCAGTCTAGGGCAAGAGGTTTCAGCCATGTTCGTCAAAGCACTTCGAGTGGGCCTCGGCCACGTCATCATCGCCGGCGACTTCCTGACCCGTCCGCGCAAAAAGCAGCGCCCTGCCGAACAGCAGGCGCAGGTGAACGCAGCGGCCAAGGACCTGACCCTGTATCAATTCCACGCCTGCCCGTTCTGCGTGAAGACCCGCCGCACCCTGCACCGCCTGAACGTGCCGGTGGCCTTGAAGGACGCGAAGAACAACGAACAGGATCGCCAGACCCTGCTGGAACAAGGCGGCAAGATCAAGGTGCCATGCCTGCGCATTGAAGAGAACGGCCAGACCACCTGGATGTACGACTCCAAGGTGATCATCGATTATCTGGACAAGCGGTTTGCGGCGGTCTGACAAACAGCGAGGATCCAATGTGGGAGCGGGCTTGCTCGCGAAAGCGGTGGGTCAGCCAATACATAGGCTGGCTGATCCACCGCATTCGCGAGCAAGCCCGCTCCCACATTAGTTTGGTATTGCCAATTCAATATCCAGTAACGCTGAGCCCAGGCACTTGCCATGGGCATCCAGCGCCAGCGACCGCGTCACCCCGCCCCGCAAGATGCCCGGCAACACGAAGTTCAGCGCCTGCACATTGGGCAACTCATAACGCCGCACTGGTGCAGCGCCCGCCTCCAGTAACGGCGCAAAAAATGCCGCCACCACCTCAGCCGTCAATTGCTCGCAGAGCAGCGAATAATCCTCGGCCCGATACGCAATGATCGAGATGTTCGAGGTGTCGCCCTTATCGCCGGTACGGGAGTGGGCCAGGGTGTGCAGTTTCATGACTCGATCCTCGGGTTGACCGCGTTACGGGGCAACAGCAACGACGCCACCGCCACCACCTGGCGCAGGCTCTTGCTGGCACCACCGCCGCCGGACGGGCCGTTGGTGTAGAGGGTTTCCACTTCATTGCCGACGCGCACCGCCTCGCTGCGCTCTTCGCAGCGGGCGGCAATGCGCAGGCGGACTTCCCACGGTTCAACCGTGCTGCGCGGGCCATGCAACGAGTCGATGCCGATCAGTTCGGCACGCACGTCCTGCATGCGCACGCCGGTCAATTCCAAGCGTTTCAGGACTACATCGCGAGCCAGTTGCGCACGAGCGACCGCGCCCGGGCCGCCGTAGGAAATCTGCCCCTCACCGATCCAGCCGTCCAGATAACCGACGCTGACTTTCAACGCTTCGGGACGGGGCCGTCCGCTCGCACCGTGGGCACGCACTCGGTCCGCGGCTTCTTCGGTAAACGCCACCCCGGAAAAATCCGCGCACACGTCCGGCGTAACGTAGGCGGCCGGATCATGCACTTCGTAGATCAGTTGTTCGGTGCACGTGGCCCGGCTGACCCGCCCGCCGGAACCCGCGACCTTGGTAATCAACGCCTCTCCGTCGGCATCAATCTCGGCCAACGGAAAGCCCAGGCGTGCCAGGTCGTCCACGTCCTTGAAGCCCGGATCGGCAAAGTAGCCACCGCTGACCTGCCCGGCACACTCCAGCAAATGCCCCACCAACGTGCCGCGTCCCAGCCGTTGCCAATCATCCGCAGCCCAGTCGAATTCAAACATCTGCGGCGCCAGGAACAACGAAGGGTCTGCCACCCGGCCGGTGATCACCACGTCGGCATCGGCGCGCAAGGCGTCGATAATGCCCTCGGCGCCCAGGTAGGCGTTCGCGGAAATCAGCCGGTCGCCCAATGAACCAAGGGTCTGGCCGTTGTCGAGCAACTGCTCCGGCTGGCCCCGCAACGTCTCGAGTACGTCATCGCCAATCACCGCCAGCACCTTGAGGTTCAGCCCCAGCTCACCGGCAATCCGGCGCACTTCCACTGCCGCCGCCACCGGGTTGGCCGCGCCCATATTGGTGATCACCCGCAAGCGCCGGCGCCCGTCGGGCCGGCCGACAAAGGGCAGCACGCGGCGCATGCGCTCACTCAACAGCGGGTCGTAACCGCCTTGTGGATCGCTGATCCGCGCGTGTTGCGCCAGGGCGATGGTGCGTTCAGCCAGGCATTCGAAGACCAGGTAATCCAGGTCACCCTGTTCGGCCAATTCCACCGCAGGTTCGATACGGTCGCCGGAGTAGCCGGCGCCGGAACCGATGCGCAAGGTTTTCATGTCAAATCACTCCCAGGAGCAAAGCCGTCAGGGTCATCAACACCGACGCAGCAAACAGAAAGGGGATGGTGAAGCGCTGGTGATCGGCCAGTTCGATCTTGCACAGGCCCACCAGCAGGAAGGTCGCGGGCGTCAGGGGGCTGACCGGGAAGCCGGTGGTGTGCACGCCCAGCAATGAGGCCTGGGCCACTTGCAGCGGGTCGACGCCCAGGGCTTTGCCGACTTCGGCGATCACCGGCATCACGCCGAAATAGTAGGAATCAGGGTCAAACAGCATGCTCAACGGCATCGACAGGAAGCCCACCACCGCCGGGATCAACTTGCCGTGGCCCGCCGGAATCTGTGCCACCGCCACTTCGGCGATGGCCTTGAGCATGCCAGTGCCTTGCATGATGCCGGTGAACACACCGGCGGCGAGCAGGATGCTGGCCATGGTCAGGGCGGTTTTTGCGTGGGCATCGATCCGCGCGCGCTGGGCGTCGACGTTCGGGTAGTTGATGCACAGCGCCACCACGGTGCCGAGCATGAACATCACCACCGGGTCGACCCAGCCGGCAATCATCACCACCATCACCAGTACGGTCAGGATCAGGTTGACCCAGAACAGCCGCGGGCGACGCAGGGCAATATCATCGTCGCTGAGCACCCGTTGCGGCACGGCGTCCACGCTGGAACCAGCGCCCAGCCCCAGGCGTTTTTCTTCACGGTGGCCCAGCCACCAGGCGCAGGCAAACACAAAGACCAGGCCGACGATCTGCACCGGGATCAGCGGCTGGAACAAGTCCGCCACCGGCACATGCAGCGCCGCCGAGGAACGCAGTACCGGGCCGGTCCACGGCAGGAAGTTGACCCCCGCCGCCATCGCCGCCACACAGGCGAGGATGCGTTTATCAATCCCCAGCCGCGTGTACAGCGGCAGCATCGCCGGCACCGTCACCAGAAAGGTCACCGCGCCGGAGCCGTCCAGGTGCACCAGCAGTGCCAGCGTCGCGGTACCGACGACAATCCTTGTAGGACGCGTCCCTACCGTGCGCAGGATGCGATCAATGATTGGATCCAGCATGCCGGCATCGGTCATGATCCCGAAAAACAGGATCGCAAACACAAACATGCCCACCACGGGGGCGACGTTCTTGATGCCGGTGATGATGAAGGCACTGGTTTGCAGGCCGAAACCGCCGAGCAGTGCAGCGATGATCGGCAAGGCGATCAGGGCCACCAGTGGCGACAGGCGCTTGCTCATGACGGCGGTGAGCAGGCACAGGATGGTGATGACACCCAGGGTAGCGAGCATGGGGTAGCTCCAGAACGGCGTTTTCGGCCGGTTATTGTTTTCCCTGGAGTATTGGAATCGCGTTAGGCTTTGTAAATTGGAATATTCGGCACTCCATATTCGAAAAAACAAAACGCTCGAGCAAAATAAAAATGAAAAATTCGATCCAGCATATCCAGGCGTTTCTCGCCGTTGCTCGTACGGGCAGCTTTACCAAGGCGGCCAACGAACTGCATCTATCGCCCTCAGCCCTGACCGTACAGGTGCAACAACTGGAGGAATGGCTGGGGGTTGCTCTGCTCGACCGCAGCCCGCGCCACGTCAGCATCACCGCCGCCGGCCTGGACGCACGCGGGCCGATGGAGAAGCTGTTGCTGGACCTGGACAACATCGTCACCGGCTCCCGCGACCTCGCTGCCTTGCGCCGGGGCGTGGTGACCATCGCCGCCCTGCCCTCCGTGTGCGCCGGTGCATTGCCGCCTGCCCTACGGCTGTTTCGCGAGCGTTTTGCCGGGATCGAGGTGCGCTTGCATGACCTGGTTGCTCACCGCATTCATGCACAAGTGCGTTCGGGCGAGGTGGATTTCGGTATTGGTGTGCGGGCGAGGCTGAGCCATGGGCTGGCGTTTGTGCCGGTGCTGAATGACCGGTTGTGTGCGTTTGTGCCGCTGGATCATCCGCTGACGCGCTATGCCAAGCTAAGCCTGGAGCAACTGGCCGAGCAACCGATCATCCTCACCGGCCGCGACAGCAGCGTGCGGGAACAGGTGGACGCGTTGTTCGACGAGACGCGCCTGACGATGCTCGCTGGGATGGAGGCCAATTACATGTCGACCGTGTTGGCATTGGTGCGGCAGGGCTTGGGGATCAGTGTGTTGCCGGAATCGGCGGCGGACAGTCTGGAGGGGTTGAAGCGGATTACGATTGATCATCCGGGGGTGAACCGGGAGATCGGGCTGATCAGTCGCAGTGGGCAGCCGTTGAGCCCGGCGGCGCAGCGCTGTTTTGAGTTGCTCAGTGAAGAATTACCTGGCGCACCGCAAAACTAAATGTGGGAGCGGGCTTGCTCGCGAAGGCGGTGGATCAGCCAATACATACGTTGGCTGATCCACCGCCTTCGCGAGCAAGCCCGCTCCCACATTTTTGACCGCATTGTCAGCCCAGCATCGGCACATGCTTTGGATGGCTGGCCACACGCTTCAACCACGCCTGCACTCCCGGATAAGCGCCAAGGTCAAAACCACCTTCATCCGCCACATGGGTGTAGGCATACAGCGCCACATCGGCAATCGAGAACTGGTCGCCCACCAGATACGGTGTCAACTGCAACTGGCGCTCCATCACCTTCAGGGCCTTGTAACCGCCCTTGTGCAGCTTCTTGTATTCCTCCAGCCGATCTTCCGGCAGCCCCAGGTAAAACTGAATAAACCGCGCCACCGCGATGTACGGCTCATGGCTGTACTGCTCGAAAAACTGCCACTGCAGCACTTGGGTGCGCAGGCGCGGTTCGGTGGGCAGGAACTCGCTGCCGTCGGCGAGGAAGTTGAGGATCGCGTTGGATTCCCACAGGCAGGTGCCGTCTTCGAGCTCCAGCACCGGGATCTTGCCGTTGGGGTTCTTGGCCAGGAACTCCGGAGTCTGGGTATCGCCCTTCAGGATGTCGATATCAATCCACTCATAGTCGATGCCCAACAGGCTGAGCATGAGTTTGACCTTGTAGCAGTTGCCCGATTTGTAATCGCCGTAAACCTTATACATGGAGGCTCCCCTATGCCGCTTGCGCGTGCTGTGCTTGACGGACCACCGCAGCGAGACGCTTGAGACCTTCGTCCAAGCGCGCCGGGTCGATATGGCTGAAATTGAGCCGCAAGTGACCGTGATGGTTATCCGGCTCGGAAAAGAACGGCTCACCGGGCATGAACGCGATGTCCTGGTCGAGCGCAGGTGCCAACAAGGTGCGGGTATCGAGCGGCTGTTTCAAGGTCAGCCAGAAGAATAATCCGCCCTGGGGTATTTGCCAGTCGGCCAGGTCGCTGAAATGCCGCGCCAGTGCAGCCTGGAATGCATCGCGGCGGCCTCGGTAGAAACTGCGCAGTTCCACCAGGTGGTGCTGGTATTTCTCGGTGCCGATCCATTGCATTGCCTGCCACTGGCCAACGCGGTTGGTGTGCAGGTCCGCCGATTGCTTGAGCTTGAGCAGGTGCGGGAACAGGTCCGGGCTGGCGATCAGGTAACCGACCCGCAGGCCGGGCAGCAGGGTCTTGGACACGGTGCCGGTGTAGATCCAGCTGGCCTTCTTCAACCGGCTGACGATGGGTTGCGCACTGCCGCCGTCGAAGGTCAGTTCGCGGTAGGGCTCGTCCTCGACCAGGGTCACGCCGAACTCGTCCAGCAGCGCGGCGACGGCCTCGCGCTTGGCCTCGCTGTAGCGCACGGCCGAGGGGTTCTGGAAGGTCGGGATCAAGTAGACGAAGGACGGACGGTGCTGCTCAAGGCTGTTGCGTAGCGCCTTAAGGTCCGGACCGTCCGCCTCAAGCTGCACGGTCAGGCAATCAGCGCCGAACAGTTGGAATATCTGCAACGCCGCCAGGTAGGTCGGGCCTTCCAGCAGGATTTTGGTGCCCTTGTCGATGTACAGCTTGGCCGCCAGATCCAGGGTTTGCTGGGAGCCGCTGACCACCATGATGTGACGGGCCTCGCACGGAATACCCAGCACCCGCGCCTCGGCCGCCAGCAGTTCACGCAACTGCGGCTCGCCTTCGCTCATGCCGTACTGGCCGATGTTCAGCGGCATGTCCGTCCAATCCAGCTTGGGCAGCATCACTTCGGCCGGCAGGCCACCGGCGAAGGACATCACCTGCGGTTTTTGCGCTGCCGCGAGGATTTCACGGATCAAGGAGCTTTTAAGGCGCGAAACACGTTCTGAAAAGGCCATAAGGGTCACCGGTAGCGAAGCCTGAGGGAAATACGTCAAACTAGTTGACCGAAATTACGACGACTTGGGCAAATACGTCAATATGCTTGACCTTAAAAACCAGACCAGCCAACAAACCGCCATGGAAGCTTTCTTCTTCGGCTACCAAGCGTTCACCGCCAAGGCCGACGAAATGCTTGAACGTCGCGGCTTGAGCCGGGTGCATCAACGCATTGTGTTTTTTATCGCGCGCTACCCGACCTTGAGCGTCAAGGAGTTGCTGGAATTGCTCGGGGTGAGCAAACAGGCGTTGAACATGCCGCTGCGCCAACTGCAGGAAATGCACCTGGTAAACAGCGTGGCGTCCGAGACCGACAAACGTAAGCGCTTGCTGGAGTTGACCGAGGAAGGTCAGCGTTTCGAACAATCCCTGCGGCGCGAGCAAGTGAAGCTGCTGCAACGGGCGTTTGCCGAGGCTGGCGAAACGGCAGTAGAAGGCTGGCTGGCGGTAAACAAGGCACTCAGTGGCCAATCCTGAATTGCCTTTCATCCTTTTCGCACACAAAATACAAAACATTATTTGCTTTATTTGTATACAAAAGCATAATTCGCTTCGTGCGAGTTCCTGACCTATTGGTCAACAAAACCCGCTGGTACCTCAAAGCGCTGCTGCCCACTCATGTGTCCGGCGCTGGAAATAACAATAAAACTCTTGAGGAGTACTTGCTGTGGAAAGCCGCAAATCCGAAGCCCCTACGCTCGACCTCTCGCCAACCCACAACGGTTGGCTGGAACGCCTGTTCAAACTCCGCTTGCATGGCACCACAGTGAAGACCGAGCTGATCGCTGGCCTCACGACCTTTATCACCATGGCCTACATCATCTTCGTCAACCCCAACATCATGGCCGACGCCGGCATCGATCACGGCGCGGCGTTTGTCGCCACCTGCATCGCCGCCGCGCTGGGTTGCCTGCTGATGGGGCTCTACGCCAACTGGCCAGTAGGCCTGGCGCCGGGCATGGGCCTGAACGCGTTTTTCACCTACACCGTGGTCGGGACCATGGGCTACAACTGGGAGACCGCACTGGGTGCGGTATTTATCTCCGGGGTGTTGTTCATGATCCTGACGCTCTCGCGTATTCGCGAGTGGCTGCTCAACAGCATTCCGGTGAGCCTGCGCCACGCGATGGGCGCCGGTGTCGGGCTGTTTCTCGGGGTGATCGGCCTGAAAACCGCCGGCATCATCGTGCAAAGCCCGACCACCCTGATCAAGCTCGGCTCCCTGCATGAACCCGCTCCGCTGCTGGCGGCCATCTGCTTCCTGCTGATTGCGATCCTCAGCTACCACCGGGTATTCGGCGCGATCCTGATCAGCATCATCGCCGTGACCCTCGCCGGCTGGGGCCTGGGCCTGGTGGAATACCACGGCATCATGGCCACCCCGCCAAGCCTGGCACCGACCTGGATGGCGATGGACGTGATGGGCGTGTTCAACGTCAGCATGATCAGCGTGGTGTTCGCCTTCCTGTTTGTGCACATGTTCGACACCGCCGGCACCTTGATGGGCGTCGCCCAGCGCGCAGGCCTGGTGAATGCCGACGGCAAGATCGAAAACCTTTCCCGCGCCCTGAAAGCCGACAGTGCCTCCAGCGTGTTCGGCGCCATGGTCGGCGTGCCGCCCGTCACCAGTTATGTGGAAAGCGCCGCCGGGGTGGCCGCCGGTGGCCGTACCGGGCTGACCGCCGTCACCGTGGGTGTGCTGTTTATCGCAGCGATGTTTTTCGCGCCGCTGGCTGGCATGATTCCGGCCTATGCCACCGCAGGCGCGTTGATCTATGTGGCGATGCTGATGATGAGCGGCATGGCCCATATCAATTGGGACGACGCCACCGACAGCATTCCGGCGATCGTCACGGCGATCATGATGCCTCTGACCTTTTCCGTCGCCGATGGCATCGCGTTGGGTTTTATCACCTACGTGGCGCTGAAGGCCGGCACCGGTAAACACAAGGAAATTTCCATCAGCCTGTGGGTGCTTTGCGCGATCTTCATCGCCAAGTTCGCGTTCCTGTAGGCCAACCTGCTTGACCCTGCCTCACCCCGTCGGGTGGGGCTTTTGTACGAATGGAGGAATGCAATGAGTCTGGAAACCTGGCTGCTGTTCAGCGGCGCTGCGCTGGTGGTGATCCTGATCCCCGGCCCCCTGTCCTTGCTGATGATCAGCAACAGCCTGAACTACGGCCTGCGCCGTTCGTACCCGGCCTTTCTCGGTGGGGTGATCGCTTCCATCTGCCTGTTGAGCGCTTCGGCGCTAGGATTGGGTGCGTTGTTGCTGGCATCGGAACAACTGTTCAGCGCCCTGAAGATCGTCGGCGCGCTGTACTTGTTCTACCTTGCCTGGCAGAGCTGGCAGCAATCGCGGCAACCGTCCCACGGTTCCGACGTACCACAAGTGGCGGCGACTCCGCGTTTTCGTGCGCTGTTCGGGCGCGCCTTTGTGCTGGGCGCCAGCAACCCGAAGGACATTCTGTTTTTCGCCGCCTTCCTGCCGCAATTCCTCAGTGCCCAGCAGGCCTTTTTGCCGCAGTTGCTGATCATGATCGCCACCTGGACCGTGCTCGACCTGCTGTGCAAACTGGCCTACGGCCTCGGCGCCCATGGTGCCGCGCGCTACCTGCGCAGCGGCAGAGGCCAGAGCTGGTTCAACCGGATCAGCGCCGGGTTGTTCAGTGGCGCGGGGGCGGCCTCTTTATTGAGTCGCTGACCCGCCTGGCCCGGTGGCGCCGACGCTACCGGGCCCGCCTAGAAACGCTCCATTTTGACAAAGAACACCGTCACCGGATTACCTTGCCCGATCTGTTGAATGCCCCCAATTATCCGGACCAGACGCCCCTCCTCCAGTGCCCGTATGATCGGCGTGTAAATCTGCGGTTGCTGCTGGGCGCTATGGCGCAACCAAGCGTCAGACAGTTGCACCATGCGGCCCGAGTTCAGACGAACGTTCGACGAGTCGCTCCAGCGCGTCAATACGTAATACAGGTTGCTGGACTTCGGATGCGTGCACGATAAGTTGTACAGTCCTGCGGTGCTGCTTTTGTGTATTTTTTTAATGGCAAAGCCCTGACGCTCCAGCACCTGTAACACCGCATGCTGGGCAACGATCGGCCGAGCGTGACCGGAGCCCTCGGCAGGTTTGATGAGTACGTCGGAGGCGATCGGCGTCAACGGCACGAAATCGACCCGCTCAAGCCCCGGTGTTGTCCCCTCCCGGCCAATATTGACGCTCAATTTTTGCCGTCGCGTGAGTGGCCTGAGCATGCGAAACAGGTCGTCGGTCTGGCCCGACGCCTCGGGAAAAGGTGGCAGCCACTCATCCAGGGTTGCGCGAATGTTCAGCATGCGGGTGGCAGTCATCGAACGGCCGGTGTCGGTTATTTCCAGCAGCCGTGTGGTGACGAAATAGCGACTGGCCGGCGTCAGGTCGGGAAAAGCGTCGCCAACGTAATCCGCAATGGGCCGGGTGAAGAGCGGCGCACGTGGGGTCCATAACTGATCGGCGCCAAAGGTGGCCGGGATCGGCTGCTCGCGCGGGCCAGGCAGCATCCACCGCGTTAACTCATCCCTGATCGCTACAGGAAGCAACTCGGGCTGCTTTAAAAATATGATGCCCGCTGGAGCCGTCGAACCATTGGGCAACAATTCATAATATTTATCCCCAAACCTGACCGCGTCGTAGGGCCTCTCTCCCTGAATGCGATACAACCTCCGTGACGGCGATATCTCCTGGATTCCAGGCCCTTCCAACCCTTGGCCCCAGGCTTGCCAATGACTGGAAGCCAACGGCGGTTGCCGGGCCAGGCGCTCAGTATGTGGCACAACCGGGGCAATCCATTCACTCCCTACCTGCGGCGCTTCCCACGGCCGATAGATTCCGGAACTGGGCCCGGGCCGGGGTTCGGGCGCATCGGCTCCCAGCAATCGCTCGCCGGATTGCTCCACGTACAGCAGCAGCTCGTCCTGGCCTTCGTTGTGGGTATTTTTCAAGCGCAGGGTTTGTTCAGAATTACGACGGTACACCGGGTACGCGGAATCCCCGTCGAGGATAAATTGCTCGCCGCCCTTGACGTAGCTGCCCTTGTTGACCGGTCCATGCAATGTCACGGCCTCCTCGATCACTGGTGGCTTCTTGAACGCGTCCAACCCTTTGAGGTTTCTGACCGGGGATGGCAGACGCAGGTTGCCAACACCACCGTCCTGCAGCCATTGGCGGTGTCTGACCCGGGTTAGCAGCGCCCCCAACCTGGGGCTGGCTTTGCCCTGAGGCGCCAAAGACAGGGCCACATCAGCCAACAATACCAATGCCGCAAAACCGGCGGCCACCGCATCCGCTGGGTCGCCACTGTGATGGGCACGGCGGGCGGCGAGCAACAGCTCATACAGATTGACTCCGATACTCACGCCCGGAATAAACGATAACAAGCCCCGCGCACGCGCCGCCGACTGTTCGTCGAGGCGCAGCTGACGGTAGTCTTGCAGCGCACGGCGTGAATTGGCCATGGCTCGCACCTCCCGGTGCAGGCCCAGCAATTGGCCATGGGCGAGGATTCGCAACATGTCGCTGCCCGTGGTGCGGGTAATACCCAGCCACTGCCGGGGATCCTGTTCGATCTGCTCGCCAATCTCCTGCTCAGTCTCCGCCAAGGTGGTGGCCGGTTGCTGGCGACGCACGGCGAACCATCGCTTAATCACGTTATAGGTCAACATGAGGCCGTCAAACAGTGAACCGGGAAGCCGCCGGCTCAACGGCGGGATCGCCGTGCGCCAGTCAAACGTCCACGGCTGGGGGCTGACCGGCACCGGATAGCCTGCCAGCGCGTCCTCCTCCCACCCCGGCGCAATCTGTAGCGCCAATTGCACACGATTTTCCGGGCGCGCCGCCAGGTCTATCAACACCTGCATCGCCGCCGCGAGGCTGGCATGTTCACTCAGTGGTGCATGGCCCTTGACCTGGGGCCAGTAGAGCAGCGTCACCGCCGAGACCTGGTCATGGATCAGCAGCATACCGGCGACATGCCGAGGCAATTTGAGGGTCAGCGCCGCCAGATGCACGAAGCACAGTTGTAGCGCGTGCCCGTTTTTCTGCAGGTCCTGCGGCGTGCGTGCAGCCAGCGCGGTCGCGAACAAGCTTTGGCCCGCCGCACTCAGGCCTTGTTGAGTGGCACTAAATAAAGCCAGCCGTGCCTGTTGGCTCAGGGGCCTTTCGACCAGCGCTGGCGGTAACGCCGACGTCTCATCCTTTGTGGGGTAAAAGGCCCGGATGACCAACTGCTCGTACTGTCCGGCCACATCCAGGCTGGAAATCAGCTCGATCAACGCGTTTGCCGGCAATTGCCTGGACCAGTGCGCATTCAGGTAACGGCTGTAGTGCAGGCGCAGCTCAGTCCAGGGCGCCTCTGCATCCAGGTTGTGCAGTGCCAGTTGCAACAGGCTGTAGGTGTTGCGTTGCGGGCTGACCACCACCCGCACCCCGGAATCCCCCGCCGGCCGTTGAGGGTGAGACTGCCAATGGGAGCTGACATCGTCGGGCATGTCGAGAAAGGGCTCGTCGATGTCAAGTTGCGGGTGAAGCCTGTCCTTGTGCAAACGCTCGATTAAGGTGGCTCGAGCAAAGGCCTCCAGGCTCGGCAAGGCCAACGCCAGCTGTTGTTCAAGTACCGCGCAGCTTTCGAGGTGCTGGAGCGATTGTCGCTGATAACGCTTGCGCAACGCCTGGCCGGCACCGGCCAGCCACGCTGGCATGACTTTCACGTGCGCCGCCGCCAGCCGCAGCATGCTGACATTGGCCAACGCCACCGCCCGGGCGGCACTGTCCGGCACGTGTAGCTGATGCGCCAGCTCCAGGGACAACAACGTACGCGCCAACCCGGTATCGCTGACCTCGCTGAACGGCCGCCCGCCGGCGTCCACCCAACGCAGGTGCTGCTGCGCACGCCGGATGCATGCCTGAAAACTCTCGGACAGGAGGTTGCCCTCTATCACCTGAAAGTAGACCAGCACCGGTGTAGCAACGCCTGGGCCGCGCACCAGCTCCCGCGCAGATTGCCGCTGGTCACGGCTTACACAACGCCATAATGCAGAGCCATCCGGGCTTTTGAGACTGGCATCGAGGCTGGCAGAGAGATCGTCCAGGGAAGTAAACGTCTGCAATCCGCCCTCCTTGCCCGGCACCTGCAACAGCACGGGCTCCGGCAGTGCCGGCTGGCTCAGGCCCTGAGGCGTGGTGACGACAAACACTCCATGCAACGGGAAAAGCGGTTGCCCGGACTGGCCAAAGGACAGGCTTAACACACGGCAACTGCGGGGCGCGTCGCCTTTGTTCAGGGCCTCTTTCAGCGCCGCCAGATTGGCCTCGGTGATCAGCCCCAACCGTCGCTGCAAGTGCGCCTCGTGGAGCATGGCGTTGCGCTGCCCGCTCAACAATTGCGCAACCCGGTTATGCGCGCTTCCGGCTGGCGTCTGTAGCCAGAACTCACGCACGGCCAGTTGCGCCTCCTGGCCTTCCAGCAGTGTAGAAACCACTGACACCTGCTCCTGCCATTGAGTTTGCAGGGCGATGAAGCCGTCATACGGCGGGCAGTCCCTGAGCAAATCCTTCGAGTCCAGCAACGCCAGCACACCCCGCTCATGGCGCTGCACCAGCGCCTCACGGGTTCGTACCGCCATGCCGGGATGAAGCAGCCCACAGGTGATTTCCCTGGCGCGACGCTTGTGGTCCCACACCAACAATTGCTCGATGGCCTGGTTCAACAAAGGCGAGCCGGTCACGGGCCGCCGCGCGCGCTCCACTTGGTGCAGGCGCTGTTGCAAACTCAAGCCGGGTGATGTCCCGCCTGCACGCCGGAGATCGAGGCACTCCCACTCGTTGTCGCCCTGAACCTGGATCTGGACCCATGCACTGTGCCGCAGGGCATCGGCGGTCAGTTCAGTCCCACGGGTTACCCTGAAAGGCTGTGTTGCCCATTCATCTTGGCGGCGCAGCGGCAAACTCGCGTGTCCGAGTTCGAGAATCACCGCCGGCAGGTCACGCTGCATCGCCGCCCAACTGGCAAACTCATAAAACCCCTGGGCCGCGCCGGGCAGGTAAACCACTTGCCGAAGGTCCTGGCCCGCGCCACGCCGGCACAGGTGCAGCGCGCCGCCCAGTGGCACTGCGCCCCACTGCAATTCACTGGCGTACAAGGATGCCCAGTCGCCGCCCGCACGCTGCCGCGCTTGCGGTGTGGAAGCATCGACCAGGCCCAGGACCATGTCGAGGCCGTCGTCCGACAGTTGGCACAGGGCATGGGCCAGCAGGGCCTTATCCACCCAAAAACGGCGCTGCAACTGCACACAGTGCTCGGTGCGCGACAACGCGCTGCCAGGCGACAAGCCCTGCCAATAGTCCGCCCTTGCCGCACCGATACGCGCCGGAAGGTCCAGCGCATTCACCCGGTTCAGGATTTCCCGCGGGGTCAACCGTACGCTGGCGGCGGGTTCGCCCTGGAGGCTCAAGCGCGTGAATTGATTGATGTTGAGGGGAAACACCCGCACGTGCAGCAAGGCCATGGCCCGCTCCGTCAGGCTGTCCACCCGGCCAGGCTGGCCGGGCAGTGCTGCGACGGTGAACCACAGGGTGTCGGGGTCCAGGCTGAAATGCTCACGCAGCACTCCACGCACCAGCCGCTGGATTCGTGGTGCGTGGTACATGATCCGGCGCAGTTGCCGACCCGACTCGTTGCAGCGCCCATGGGCGGCGTGCAGGTTGTTGATAAAGCGACTGGGCGCAGGGCTGGCGTTGAGCCGGCGCATCAGGCTATGGCGGATGCGCGCCAGGTCCATCGCAGGCAGGTCCTGCCCTTCGTCCGCAGGCTCAGGTTGATCGGGTTCCATGGTCATGTTGCCAACCGCTCCAGATGAAAACTGCGAGGGTAGGCACTGCGTTCACCCGGCGGGCCTTACATAGATAGGGCCCGATCAGCAGGCGAAAAAAAGCCCGCAGTGTGAGCGGGCGAAAAACCAACGAAGAGCTTTGGGGGTGTGAAGCGCGGTGACGACTCAGCTACCGCGATAGGTGGAGTAGCTGTAAGGCGAAATCAGCAAAGGCACGTGGTAGTGATCCTGTTCAGCGCTGATGCCGAAGCGCAGCACTACCACATCGAGAAACGCAGGTTCGGGCAGTTGCACACCGCGGGCGCGGTAGTAATCGCCGGCGCTGAACTGCAACTGATAGACACCGCTGCGGTAGTCATCGCCTTGCAGCAGGGGTGCATCGCAGCGGCCGTCGCTGTTGGTCAGGGTGCTGGCGACCAGCTCAAGCTGTGCGCCCTCGACACGGTACAACTCAACCTTGATCGCGCTGCCGGGGCAGCCATGTGCGGCGTCCAATACGTGTGTGGTCAAACGTCCCATAGCGTCTGCGCGCCTCCCGAAGTCAGTAAAGTGAAAGACCGCACCTTTTCAGGTCACTGAAAAAGCCGGCGATGGCTGATTAAGACACTTTTCAAAAAAATTGTACACAATAAATTCAACAAGCCCGCTCTCCGTTACTGACGCCGATTCTGCAGGAGCGAGCGTGCTCGCGAAGATCGTCAACGATAACGCAGCGCTTCAGGGTTACCGAGGCGTTCTCCGGTTTTTCGCGAACAAGCACGCTCCTACAGTGAATGAGTTTTTTTTCAATTTAGCTGACCAGTCAGGCAGGTTTCTTGCAGTGCTACTCTGCAAAGACCCTGCGGAAAAAATGCAGAAATACAGGCTTACAAAGTGCGCACTAAGTTGTATACAATCAGTCATCGTTGTGACGCCACCCAGTCTTTCCGCTGCCCGGCCGCCACACACACCGCTACCACGAACAAGAAGGAAGACTGCAGTGAGCGCTGACTACCCACGCGACCTGATCGGTTACGGCAGTAACCCTCCTCACCCACACTGGCCGGGCAAGGCCCGTATCGCCCTGTCGTTCGTACTCAACTACGAAGAAGGTGGCGAGCGCAACATCTTGCACGGCGACAAAGAGTCGGAAGCCTTCCTCTCGGAAATGGTCTCGGCGCAACCGCTGCAAGGCGAGCGCAACATGAGCATGGAGTCGCTGTACGAATACGGCAGCCGGGCCGGCGTGTGGCGCATCCTCAAGCTGTTCAAGGAATTCGATATCCCGCTGACCATTTTCGCCGTGGCCATGGCCGCCCAGCGCCACCCGGACGTGATCCGCGCGATGGTCGCCGCCGGCCACGAGATCTGCAGCCACGGCTACCGCTGGATCGACTACCAATACATGGATGAGGCCCAGGAACGCGAGCACATGCTCGAAGCGATCCGCATCCTCACCGAACTCACCGGCGAACGCCCTCTGGGCTGGTACACCGGGCGCACCGGCCCCAACACCCGGCGGCTGGTGATGGAGGAAGGCGGTTTCCTTTACGACTGCGACACCTACGACGACGACCTGCCCTACTGGGAACCCAACAACCCGACCGGCAAGCCGCACCTGGTGATCCCCTATACCCTGGACACCAATGACATGCGCTTCACCCAGGTCCAGGGTTTCAACAAGGGCGACGACTTTTTCGAATACCTCAAGGACGCCTTCGACGTGCTGTATGCCGAAGGCGCGGAAGCACCGAAGATGCTCTCCATCGGCCTGCACTGCCGCCTGATCGGCCGCCCGGCACGCCTGGCCGCCCTCAAGCGTTTTATCGAATACGCCAAGGGCCATGATCAGGTGTGGTTTACCCGCCGCGTGGACATCGCCCGTCACTGGCATGACGTGCACCCTTTCCAGGGAGCCGCCAAATGACTGCGTTCCAGACCTTGAAACCCTCGACCCTGAGCCGCGACGCGTTCGTCAAAGCCTTCGCCGACATCTACGAACATTCGCCATGGGTGGCCGAAAAGGCCTTCGACCTGGGCCAGGACGCTTCGATCGACGAGATCGAAACCCTGCACCAGCGCATGAGCGACATCCTGTTGAGCGCTGATCACACCAGTCAACTGGCCCTGATCAACGCTCACCCGGACCTGGCGGGCAAAGCGGCCGTCCAGGGCCAGTTGACCGAAGCCAGCACTAATGAACAGGCTGGCGCCGGTATTCACCAATGCACGGCCGAAGAGTTTTCTCGCTTCACCGAGCTGAACGATGGCTACAAGGCCAAGTTCAAGTTTCCCTTCATCATGGCGGTAAAAGGCAGCAACCGGCACCAGATCCTCGCCGCGTTTGAAACGCGCATTCACAACTCGGTGGAAGCCGAGTTCAAATGCGCGCTGGCCGAGATCAATAAAATCGCGTTGTTCCGATTACTGACCCTTTAGCAGACCTCGCCCGAGCGGTTCATGAACGCCCAGGGCCTGGCGAGCATCCCAAGCCACTTACTTTAAGGCAGACAAGAAGAATGAAAGCTTACGCCGTACCTTTCGAGAAGTTCGTCAACCTGGCCGACGCCCGCCTGGGCACCAAGATCATCTCTGTCACCGATGACTGGTTCGCCGACGCCAACCGCCTGTTCCAGCCGACCCCGGCCGTGTGGAAGGAGGGCGTTTTCGATGACAACGGCAAGTGGATGGACGGCTGGGAGTCGCGCCGCAAGCGCTTCGAAGGCTACGACAGCGCGGTGATCCGCCTGGGCGTACCGGGTTCGATCAAAGGCGTGGACATCGACACTTCATTCTTCACCGGCAACTTCCCGCCATCGGCGTCCCTGGAAGCCTGCTTCCTCGCGAGCGGCGAGCCGGATGACAACACCCAGTGGGTTGAAGTGCTGTCGGCTGTAGAGCTGCAAGGCAACAGCCATCACTTCCACGAGATCAACAACGACCAGGCGTTCAGCCACCTGCGCTTCAACATCTACCCGGACGGTGGTGTGGCCCGTCTGCGTGTGTACGGCATTCCGTTCCGCGACTGGTCGGCGGTGGGCGACAACGAACAGGTGGACCTGGCTGCTGCATTGAACGGCGGCCGCGCACTGGCCTGCTCCGATGAACACTTCGGGCGCATGAGCAACATCCTCAACCCGGGCCGTGGCATCAACATGGGCGACGGCTGGGAAACCGCACGTCGTCGTACGCCGGGCAATGACTGGGTGATCGTCGCACTGGGCCACCCGGGCGAGATCGAGAAGATCGTGGTCGACACCCTGCACTTCAAGGGCAACTACCCGGACACTTGCTCGATCCAGGGTGCGTTCGTGAAGGGCGGCACCGACAGCCAGATCGAAACCCAATCGCTGTTCTGGCGCGAACTGCTCCCGGCGCAGAAACTGGAAATGCACGCTGAACACACCTTTGCCGAGCAGATCAAGGCGCTGGGCCCGATCACCCACATTCGTCTGAATGTGTTCCCGGATGGTGGTGTGAGCCGCCTGCGGGTTTTGGGCAAGGTCTCGAAGTAACACCCGATCGTTCCCACGCTCTGCGTGGGAATGCATACCGTGACGCTCTGCGTCACAAGAGCGGACGCAGAGCGTCCAGGGCGGCGTTCCCGCGCAGAGCGTGGGAACGATCCATACACAAGATTAAGAAGACAGCCATGCGCACACTGATGATCGAACCCCTGACCAAAGAAGCCTTCGCCCCTTTCGGAGACGTTATCGAAACCGATGGCAGCGATCACTTCATGATCAACAACGGGTCGACCATGCGCTTTCATAAATTGGCGACGGTGCAAACCGCCACGCCAGAAGATAACGCGATCATCAGCATCTTCCGCGCCGACGCGCAGGACATGCCGCTGACCGTGTGCATGCTGGAACGACACCCGCTGGGCAGCCAGGCTTTCATCCCGCTGCTCGGCAACCCCTTTCTGATCGTGGTCGCGCCACTTGGCGATGAACCTGTATCGGGCTTGGTCCGCGCCTTCGTTACCAACGGCAGGCAGGGCATTAATTACCATCGCGGCGTCTGGCACCACCCGGTGCTGACGATCGAAAAGCGGGATGACTTCCTGGTGGTTGATCGCAGTGGCACAGGCAATAACTGCGATGAGCATTTTTTCAAAGAGGATGAGCGGTTGATCCTCGCCCCCCACCAATAAGAGAAGGTCTGATCACTCGACGACAGAGTGACAGGCGAGAGGTAAAGACTGTGGAAGCACATTTAATGGAATGGCTGAACCTGAGCGTGCGCTGGGTTCACATGATCACCGGCGTCGCCTGGATCGGCGCTTCGTTCTACTTCGTCTGGCTGGAAAACAACCTCAATCGCGTGAACCCCAAGGACGGCCTCGCCGGTGACTTGTGGGCGATCCACGGTGGCGGTATCTACCACCTGGAAAAATACAAACTGGCCCCGCCGACCATGCCGGACAACCTGCACTGGTTCAAATGGGAAGCCTATTTCACCTGGATGTCCGGCATCGCGCTGCTGTGCGTGGTGTTCTATGCAAACCCGACCTTGTACCTGCTGGCCCCGGGCAGCAGCCTCAGCGGTCCGGAAGGTGTGTTGCTGGGCCTCGGCTCGCTGCTGGCCGGCTGGTTCATCTACTCCTTTCTCTGCGACTCGGCACTGGGCAAGCGCCCCGCCCTGCTCGGCCTGATCCTGTTCGTGCTGTTGATTGCCGCCGCGTACGGCTTCAGCAAGGTGTTCAGCGGTCGTGGTGCGTACCTGCACGTGGGCGCCGTGATCGGCACCATCATGGTGGGCAACGTGTTCCGCATCATCATGCCGGCCCAGCGTGCGCTGGTGGCGGCCATCGCGGAAAACCGCACGCCCGACCCGGCACTGCCGGCCAAGGGTTTGCTGCGTTCGCGTCATAACAACTACTTCACCTTGCCGGTGCTGTTCATCATGATCAGCAACCACTTCCCGAGCACCTACGGCAGCCAATACAACTGGCTGATCCTGGCGGGCATCGCGGTGGCGGCCGTGTTGGTGCGTCACTACTTCAACACCCGTCATAACAGCCAGAAATATGCCTGGACCTTGCCGGTTGGCGCGCTGGCGATGATTTGCCTGGCCTACGTGACCGGTCCAAAACCGGTGGCGACTGCACCGGAAGTGGCCAAGGCACCGGCGGCCATCGAGTACCAGCCGCTGCCGGAAACGGCGCTGGGTGGCGGGCTTAAACCGGCTGCACCCGCGGCACCTGCACCGGCGCCTGCCGAAGCAGCACCGGCCCAGGCCTCGATTGATTTTGACAAGGTCCATGGGGTGATTCAGGAGCGCTGTGCGGTGTGCCATTCGGCCAAACCGACAAGCCCGCTGTTCAGCACCGCACCGGCCGGGGTGATGTTTGATACGCCGCAGCAGATCCAGCAGATGGCCCCGCGCATTCAGGCGCAGGCCGTGGCCAGCCAGATCATGCCGCTGGGCAATATTACCCAGATGACCCAGCAGGAACGGGACTTGATTGGCACCTGGATCAATCAGGGGGCGCGTACCAACTGACTGATTAACGCAGGACCCAATGTGGGAGCTGGCTTGCCTGCGATAGCGATGTTGAATTCACCGCCGCTATCGCAGGCAAGCCAGCTCCTACAGTTGAGATCTGCGGTGTGCTTTGACGAATGAGTTCCACCCGGCAATTGAATGCCGAACAACACAACAATAAAAAGATCCGAGGTGTTGCATGTCCCAGCTAGAAACGCAGACTCCTGCCGCGCCCGCCATGGTGCGGCTGCCCCTCTTGCAACTGATTCTGGTAGGCCTGCAACACGTCTTGCTGATGTACGGTGGCGCCGTCGCCGTGCCTTTGATCATCGGCCAGGCCGCAGGCCTGAGCCGTGAAGAAATCGCCTTCCTGATCAACGCCGACCTGCTGGTGGCGGGCATCGCAACCATGGTCCAGTCATTCGGCATCGGCCCGGTGGGCATTCGCATGCCCGTGATGATGGGCGCCAGTTTCGCCGCAGTCGGCAGCATGGTCGCCATGGCAGGCATGCCCGGCATCGGCCTGCAAGGGATCTTCGGTGCGACCATCGCCGCCGGCTTTTTCGGCATCCTGATCGCGCCGTTCATGTCCAAGGTCGTACGCTTCTTTCCGCCGCTGGTGACCGGCACTGTGATCACCGCCATTGGCCTTTCGCTGTTTCCCGTCGCGGTCAACTGGGCCGGCGGTGGCGCGGCGGCGTCCACGTTTGGCTCACCGATTTACCTGGCGATTGCCGCGCTGGTGCTGGCCACTATCCTGCTGATCAACCGTTTCATGCGCGGCTTCTGGGTGAATATCTCGGTGCTGATTGGCATGGCGCTTGGTTATGGGTTGTGCGGGATGATCGGCATGGTCGACCTCAGCGGCCTGGCCCAGGCACCGTGGGTGCAAGTGGTGACGCCACTGCATTTCGGCATGCCGAAGTTCGAGTTGGCGCCGATTCTGTCGATGTGCCTGGTGGTGGTGATTATCTTCGTCGAGTCCACCGGGATGTTCCTCGCCCTGGGCAAGATCACCGGCCAGGAAGTCACGCCGAAGATGCTGCGTCGCGGCCTGTTGTGTGATGCCGGCGCGTCGTTTTTTGCCGGCTTCTTCAACACTTTTACCCACTCCTCGTTCGCGCAAAACATCGGCCTGGTGCAGATGACCGGTGTGCGCTGCCGTTCGGTGACGATCATGGCCGGGGCGTTTCTGATCGTGCTGAGCCTGCTGCCCAAGGCCGCGTTCCTGGTAGCGTCGATTCCACCCGCAGTGCTGGGGGGTGCGGCGATTGCCATGTTCGGCATGGTGGCGGCCACCGGGATCAAGATCCTCCAGGAAGCCGACATCGCCGACCGCCGTAACCAGTTGCTGGTGGCGGTGAGTATCGGCATGGGTTTGATCCCGGTCGTGCGTCCCGAGTTCTTTGCGCAGTTGCCACTGTGGATGAGCCCGATCACTCACAGCGGCATCGCCATGGCCACCCTCAGCGCGCTGTCGCTGAACCTGTTATTCAACATTCTGGGCGGCGCCGAACGCGCGGCCGCAAGCGCTCACGCACACCCACATTGATTCCTGCGTCACAACAAAAACAATAACGATCAGGGAACACACCATGCACGCCATTCACCCGGGGCCGGCCACGCGCCGTGCCCCATTCTCGCCCCGCGCGCGCTGTAACAGCGCACTTGAGCACCGGCTTCGGAGTCAGTATTCTCGGCGCCCGCTCAAATCGACTCAAAAAAAAACAGCGAATGTAAAAGCTGACTGCAAGGCCAACTTACCCGGGCCCCAAGTCCGCAGCCAACGTGTGCAAAAACTCTCCGAATTCGACTGTGTTCATCACAGCCGACGGGGATTTTTTGGCTTTTTAAACACCTTGGCGCAGCTCTTGCTAAAAGCATTAAAGCTGACCGAACAGACGATTTTTGCGGCAAGCAAAAAGACGCCACACCAGAGCGTCCGCTTAGAAAAAAAACCAGAAACCTTTACCTCGGGAGCAACCGAATGAAACGTACTGTGAACAGCCTGATGCTGGCAGGATCCCTGCTGGCCGGGGGCCAGGCCATGGCCGGTGATCTGCTGCAGTGGCAGAACAACAGCCTGACTTATCTGTGGGGCAAGAACTTCACTGTTAACCCGCAGATCCAGCAAACCGTGACCTTCGAACACGCCGACGCGTGGAAGTACGGCGACAACTTCTTCTTCCTCGACCGCATCTTTTACAACGGCAAGGAAGACGGCAATGTCGGCCCAAGTACTTACTACGGCGAGTTCAGCCCACGCTTGTCGTTCGGCAAGATCTTCGACAAAGACTTGTCGTTCGGCCCGATCAAGGACGTGTTGCTGGCGTTCACTTACGAGTTCGGCGAAGGCGACAACGAGTCGTACTTGCTCGGCCCGGGCTTCGACTTGGCAATCCCTGGTTTCGACTACTTCCAGCTGAACTTCTACCAGCGCCAGACCGAAGGCAACCGCCCGGGTGATGGGGTGTGGCAGATCACACCGGTGTGGTCGTACACGATCCCGGTGGGCAACTCCAATGTGCTGATCGACGGCTTTATGGACTGGGTCGTGGATAACGACAAGAACGCCCGTGGTACTTACCACGCCAACCTGCACTTCAACCCACAGATCAAATATGACCTGGGCAAGGCGCTGCATTGGGGCGAGAAGCAGTTGTATGTCGGTATCGAATACGACTACTGGAAGAACAAGTACGGGATCCAGGACAGCGGCGCGTTCGAGACCAATCAGGACACGGCGAGTTTGTTGGTGAAGTACCACTTCTAAGTAACACCGCGCCTCCATGTGGGAGCTGGCTTGCCTGCGATAGCATCACTGCGGTGTAACTGAAACTTCGAGGTGCCTGCATCGCAGGCAAGCCAGCTCCCACACAAGCCAGCCCCACATTCAGTTCGGTGTCAGGCCTAGAAACCGCTGCAACTCTTCGCGCTTGGCCAGCGCATCCCGCCTTCCCAATTCGATCAATTCGCTGCAATACCCCGCCTCGAACAGCAGGTAACTGAGCACGCCCGCGCCACTGGTTTTAGTCGCCCCCGGCCCGCGCAGAAACAGGCGCAATGCCGCAGGCAATTCCTGGCGATGACGCGCCGCGATTTCGTCGATCGGTTGGCTTGGTGCAATCACCAGCACCTCCACCGGCGCCAAACCTTGTATCGCCGCGTTGCTCGGCAACACATGACTGAACTGGTTCAGGCGCTCGAGCAATTCAATATCGCTTTCCAGGCTGTCGATGAACGTGCTGTTGAGCATGTGCCCACCGATCTGCGCCAAGGTCGGCTCCTGGCCGGTGAAGGTACGTGCCGGGTTCGAAGGGTCGTTGCCGCGCGGGTTGCCACTGACGCCCACCACCAGCACGCGGCTGGCTCCCAGGTGCAGCGCGGGGCTGATCGGTGCCGATTGCCGCACTGCACCGTCACCAAAATATTCCTGATCGAGTTTGACCGGGGCAAACAGCAATGGAATCGCCGAGCTGGCCAGCAGGTGTTCAACGGTCAGTTGGGTGGGAATACCGATACGCCGATGTCGCAGCCAGGCGTCGATGGTGCCGCCGCCCTGGTAGAAGGTCACGGCTTGCCCGGACTCGTACCCGAAGGCGGTTACAGCCACGGCGTGAAGGTGTTTTTCGCGAATCGACTGCTCGATGCCTTCCAGGTGCAGCTTGTCACGCAACAAATCCCGCAACGGCGAACTGTTGAGCAGCGCCACCGGCACCTGTGCCCCCAGCCCCAGCAGGCTGTGGATAAGGAATCGACTGGCCTGGCTGATCACCCCGGGCCAATCACTGCGCAGCACCAGGTGGCTGCGAAAGCCTTGCCAGAAACCGGTCAGGCGCTCGATGGCAGCGGTAAAGTCCATGGCGCCACTGGCCAGGCTGACCGCATTGATCGCCCCGGCCGAGGTGCCGACAATCACCGGAAACGGATTGGCGGCCCCCGGCGGCAACAGCTCGGCAATCGCCGCCAATACCCCCACTTGATAGGCGGCCCGCGCCCCGCCGCCGGAAAGAATCAAGCCTGTGACCGGTTCAGCTGAGCGCATTGCATCACTCCATGGTGCTTGGGGACTTCAGATCAACGACGGCGTTTTTCATACAGCTTAGGCTCACCTGGCGGCCGGCTCTTGAAGCGGCGGTGGGTCCACAGGTATTGCTCGGGGCATTCGCGCACGGAGGCTTCGACCCACTGGTTGATGCGCAGGCAATCGATCTCGTCGGTTTCACCGGGGAAGTCGGTCAGCGGCGGATGAATGACCAGGCGATAGCCGCTGCCGTCAGCCAGGCGCTCCTGAGTGAACGGCACCACCAGCGCCTTGCCCAGACGCGCAAATTTGCTGGTGGCCGTGACGGTAGCGGCCTGAATGCCGAACAACGGCACGAAGATACTTTGCTTGGCGCCGTAGTCCTGGTCCGGTGCGTACCAGATCGCACGGCCGGCCCGCAGCAGCTTGAGCATGCCGCGCACGTCTTCGCGCTCTACGGCCAGGGAATCAAGATTGTGCCGCTCGCGGCCACGGCGCTGGACGAAATCGAACAATGGGTTGCCGTGCTCGCGGTACATGCCATCGATGGTGTGCTTCTGCCCGAGCAAGGCGGCGCCGATTTCCAGGGTGGTGAAATGCAGGGCCATCAGGATCACGCCCTTGCCTTCCAGTTGCGCCTGCTTGAGGTGCTCCAGCCCTTCGACATGGGCCAGGCGCGCCAGGCGCGGCTTGGACCACCACCAGCTCATGGCCATCTCGAAGAAGGCGATGCCGGTGGACGCGAAGTTTTCCTTGAGCAAATGTTTACGCTCTTTGGCAGACTTTTCCGGGAAGCACAGTTCCAGGTTTCGCGCGGCAATGCGTCGACGTTCACCGGCCACCCGGTACATTCCCGCACCCAAGGCACGGCCAATCCCCAGTAAAGCCCGGTACGGCAACTGCACAACCAGCCACAGCAAACCGAGCCCCAGCCATAGCAGCCAGAAACGCGGGTGAAAAAATACTGCTCGAAAACGCGGGCGATCCATTAAAGATTCCGGTAAAGACAACGGCCGCGCATTCTACAACGGTTCGACCCGGCTTGCGGCTAGCGGATGTTCTCGTTATAAGTCTCGACACTTTTCGTGACAAGCCGCTTTGCCGACCATGAGCCAAACCGAACCGCTAGACCAAGATCCCGTGTTCCAGTTGAAAGGCAGCATGCTCGCCATTACCGTGCTGGAACTGGCCCGCAATGACCTTGACGCCCTGGACCGCCAGCTCGCCGCCAAGGTCGCCCTCGCGCCGAACTTCTTCAACAATGCGCCGCTGGTGCTGGCCCTGGACAAACTCCCCGCCGGCCAAGGCGCTGTCGACCTGCCCGGATTGATGCGTGTGTGCCGCCAACATGGCCTGCGCACCCTGGCGATTCGTGCCAGCCGTATCGAAGACATTGCCGCCGCAATCGCTATTGAATTGCCAGTACTGCCGCCGTCGGGTGCCCGCGAGCGTCCGCTCGACCCGTTGGTCGGCGAAGAGAAGAAAAAACCGGAGAAACCGCCGGAGCCGACGGTCAAGCCTACAAAGATCATCACCTCTCCCGTACGGGGCGGGCAGCAGATTTACGCCCAGGGTGGCGACCTTGTCGTCATCGCCCCGGTAAGCCCGGGGGCGGAACTTCTTGCCGACGGAAACATCCATGTATACGGCCCCATGCGCGGTCGTGCACTGGCCGGCATAAAGGGTGACACCAAGGCCCGTATTTTTTGCCAGCAGTTGACCGCTGAGCTAGTGTCCATCGCAGGCCAGTACAAGGTTTCGGAAGATTTGCGCCGCGATCCGCTGTGGGGGGCCGGGGTACAAGTCAGCCTGTCGGGCGATGTGTTGAACATCATCCGTCTTTAACGGATACTGCCGCATTTTCCAAGCATCTCTAGACTCTGATAGCACAGCGAAACCGGCAATACTTGTGTAGGAATAATTGAAAGTTGGCGTTTCCCCTACGGAAACCACATCTTTTTCCTACAAAGGCTGTCCGCCTGCAGCGAGTTTCAAGAGATGTTTTTCAGGGACTGAACGTCCTTTTTCCTTAGGGGTGAAACACCTTGGCCAAGATTCTCGTGGTTACATCCGGCAAGGGTGGTGTGGGTAAGACCACCACCAGCGCCGCTATCGGTACCGGCCTCGCTCTGCGCGGCCACAAGACAGTCATCGTCGACTTCGACGTCGGCTTGCGTAACCTCGACCTGATCATGGGCTGTGAACGCCGCGTGGTGTACGACTTCGTCAACGTGGTCAACGGCGAAGCCAACCTGCAACAGGCCCTGATCAAGGACAAGCGCCTTGAGAACCTGTACGTGCTGGCCGCCAGCCAGACCCGCGACAAAGATGCGTTGACCAAGGAAGGCGTAGGCAAAGTCCTCGCTGAACTGAAGGAAACCTTCGAATACGTAGTGTGCGACTCCCCGGCAGGTATCGAAACCGGCGCTCACCTGGCGATGTACTTCGCCGACGAAGCCATCGTCGTGACCAACCCTGAAGTGTCGTCGGTACGTGACTCGGACCGCATGCTCGGCCTGCTGGCCAGCAAGTCCCAGCGTGCCGAGAAAGGTGAAGACCCGATCAAGGAACACCTGCTGCTCACCCGCTACAACCCGGAGCGCGTCAGCAACGGCGAAATGCTCGGCGTTGAAGACGTCAAGGAAATCCTCGCCGTGACCCTGCTGGGTGTGATCCCGGAATCCCAGGCCGTCCTGAAGGCATCCAACCAAGGCGTGCCGGTGATTCTTGACGACCAGAGCGACGCCGGCCAGGCGTACAGCGATGCGGTTGATCGCTTGCTGGGCAAGACCGTGGAACATCGCTTCCTCGATGTTAAGAAGAAGGGATTCTTCGAGCGTATCTTTGGAGGCAACTAAACAATGAAATTTCTCGACTTCTTTCGCGCCAACAAAAAGCCAAGTACCGCGTCGGTAGCGAAAGAGCGTCTACAGATCATCGTGGCGCACGAACGCGGCCAACGCAGCACCCCGGATTACCTGCCAGCCTTGCAGAAGGAACTGGTGGAGGTGATCCGCAAGTACGTCAATATCGGTAACGATGACGTGCATGTCGCCCTGGAAAATGACGGCAGCTGCTCGATTCTGGAACTCAATATCACCCTGCCTGATCGTTGATCGAAAAGGCGGTCGCCACGGCGGCTCGGTTACCTGGCTCCCCTCACGGGGCCGGGTGAGCGAGCCGCCGTTGGCGTTTGTTACGAGGCTGTTTTAATGCCGTTGTCCAATGTCCACATCCTTCATCAGGACGCCGCTGTCCTGGTGGTGAACAAGCCTACCCTGCTGCTCTCGGTGCCCGGTCGCGCCGAAGACAACAAGGACTGCCTGATCACCCGCCTGCAGGAAAACGGCTACCCCGAAGCCCGCATCGTCCATCGCCTGGACTGGGAAACGTCGGGGATCATCCTGCTGGCCCGTGACGCGGATACCCACCGTGAACTGTCGCGCCAGTTTCATGACCGGGAAACCGAAAAGGCCTACACCGCACTCTGCTGGGGCCAACCGGAACTGGACAGCGGCAGCATCGACTTGCCATTGCGCTATGACCCGCCGACCAAGCCACGGCACGTGGTGGACCATGAGTTCGGCAAGAACGCGCTGACCTTCTGGAAAGTCCTGGAGCGTTGCGGCGACTGGTGCCGGGTTGAGCTGACGCCGATTACCGGCCGCTCACATCAACTGCGTGTGCATATGCTGTCCATCGGGCATCCGTTGTTGGGCGATGGCTTGTACGCCCATGAGCAGGCCTTGGCTGCCTGGCCGCGCCTGTGCCTGCACGCCAGCATGTTGAGTTTCACCCATCCCCAGAGCGGCGAGCGCCTGCGCTTCGAGTGCCCCGCACCGTTTTAACCTGTAAACCCGATCAAATGTGGGAGCTGGCTTGCCTGCGATAGCAGTGTGTCAGCCCCCCTATTTTTCACGGACAGACTGCTATCGCAGGCAAGCCAGCTCTCACATTGGTTTTGTGTCCTTCTCAAGACAGCAGCTTCCCTCCAAATTCTGAGCCAATACGGTAAACTCGCGCCATTGCTGTCTGGAGCTACTTATGCGCGAAGAGTTGAACCAAGGCCTGATCGACTTCCTCAAGGCCTCCCCTACCCCATTCCATGCCACCGCCGCCCTTGCACAGCGCCTGGAAGCGGCCGGTTTCCAGCGTCTTGACGAGCGCGAGACCTGGACCACCGAGGCCAACGGTCGCTACTACGTCACCCGCAACGACTCCTCGATCATCGCCTTCAAACTCGGCCGTCACTCGCCCCTGCAAGGCGGTATTCGCCTGGTCGGCGCCCACACCGACAGCCCGTGCCTGCGGGTCAAGCCACAGCCCGAACTGCAACGCCAGGGCTTCTGGCAACTGGGTGTGGAAGTGTACGGCGGCGCGTTGCTGGCACCGTGGTTCGACCGCGATCTGTCCCTGGCCGGCCGTGTGACCTTCCGCCGCGACGGCAAGGTCGAAAGCCAACTGATCGACTTCAAGCTGCCCATCGCGATCATCCCCAACCTGGCCATTCACCTGAACCGTGAAGCCAACCAGGGTTGGGCGATCAATGCCCAGACCGAGCTGCCACCGATCCTCGCGCAGTTTGCCGGTGACGAGCGTGTGGACTTCCGCGCGGTGCTTACCGAGCAATTGGCCCGTGAACACGGTTTGAACGCTGACGTGGTGCTCGACTATGAGCTGAGTTTCTACGACACCCAGAGCGCCGCTGTGATTGGTCTCAATGGCGACTTTATCGCCGGCGCCCGCCTCGACAACCTGCTGTCGTGCTACGCCGGCCTGCAAGCCCTGCTCACCGCCGAAACCGACGAAACCTGCGTGCTGGTGTGCAACGACCACGAAGAAGTTGGCTCATGCTCCGCCTGTGGTGCCGACGGCCCGATGCTGGAGCAGACATTGCGCCGCCTGCTGCCGGAAGGTGATGAATTCGTACGCACCATCCAGAAGTCGCTGCTGGTGTCTGCCGACAACGCTCACGGCGTGCACCCCAACTACGCCGAGAAGCACGACGCCAACCACGGCCCGAAACTCAATGCCGGCCCGGTGATCAAGGTCAACAGCAACCAGCGCTACGCCACCAACAGCGAAACCGCCGGGTTCTTCCGCCACCTGTGCATGGCCGAAGAAGTGCCGGTGCAGAGCTTTGTGGTTCGCAGCGACATGGGTTGCGGCTCGACCATCGGCCCGATCACCGCCAGCCACCTGGGCGTGCGCACTGTGGATATCGGCCTGCCGACGTTTGCCATGCACTCGATTCGCGAGCTGTGCGGCAGCCACGACCTGGCGCACCTGGTGAAGGTGTTGAGTGCGTTTTACGCGAGTCGTGATTTGCCTTGATTGCAGGATGAACACAAATCAAATGTGGGAGCGGGCTTGCTCGCGAATGCAGAAGGTCAGTCAACACATCGGGCGACTGATCCACCGCTTTCGCGAGCAAGCCCGCTCCCACATTTTGATTTTCATTGTTTGATAGACCGGGCTCAGTTCAAGACTTCACTCAACGGAATGAAGTTGACCCGATCACCGATCTCCAGCGTCGTGCCTTCCAGCACCTCGACCAAACCTTCAGCCCACGCCGCACTGCGCAGCACACCCGAGCTCTGGTTGCGATAGATGATCGCCTTGCCCTGCTCAAGCCGCCCGCGCAAATACTCACGGCGATTCCCCGGCTTGGCCCAGACAAATCCCACCGGGACTTCTATGCGCAATGGCTGCACGTCTTCCACACCCTGGCGGCGCAACAGGTAGGGCCGCGCCAGCAAGGCAAAGGTCACCAGGGTCGACGCCGGATTACCCGGCAAGCCGATCACCGGTACACCACGGAAATGCCCGAACGTCAGCGGCTTGCCCGGCTTGATCGCCAGCTTCCACAGCGCCAGCTCGCCCTCTTCCCGCAGCGCAATCCCGAGAAAATCCGCCTCGCCCACCGACACACCGCCAGTGGACAGAATCAGGTCAACCGAGCCCAATGCACCCAGGCGCTCGCGGGTCTTTTCCAGATCATCCGGCAGGATCCCGGCATCTACCACTTCGCAACCCAGGCGCTCCAGCCAGCTGCACAGCACCCGGCGATTACTGTTGTAGATCTGACCGGGACCCAGCGGCAGGCCCGGCTCGATCAACTCGTCGCCGGTGGACAGCACGGCCACGCGGGCGCGTCGCACCACCTCCAGCCGATCACGACCCAGTGAAGCCGCCAGGCCCAACTCGATCGGGCCCAGGCGTGTACCTGCTGGCAACACCAACTCGCCCACCGTGGTTTCCTGGCCTTGGGGACGGATGTTTTGATCCACCTGCAACGCTTCGGTGAAGCTCACCCGCTGATCGGGGTGGACCACTGCGTTTTCCTGCATCTCAACGCAGTCCGCGCCTTCCGGCACCGGGGCACCGGTGAAGATTCGCGCACAGGTGCCGGCGGCCAAAGGCTCCGGTGCCGTGCCTGCGAAAATGCGCTGGCTGACTACCAATGGCTCGCCGGTCCAGTCCGCCAGGCGCAGGGCGTAACCGTCCATGGCGCTGTTGGGCCAGGGCGGCAAGTCCAGGGTAGAGATCAGCGCCTGCGCCAGCACACGACCATCACACTCGGCCAGCGGCAACGTTTCCTGCTCACGAATCGGCGCGGCTTCAGCCATCGCCAGCAGTTGTTCGAGGGCATCTTCCACCGGCATCAACGCGCCGGTCTTGCCCGGCTTACCCACGGGATTCACAGGGCTCGGCCTGCTTCAAATGCGGAACGAAGTTGCACGGGCGGTGACGGTTATCCAGTTGCTCGGCGAGAATCCCGTCCCATCCGGTGCGCACCGCGTTGGTGGAGCCCGGCAGGCAGCACACCAGGGTGCCATTGGCCAGGCCGGCCAGGGCGCGGGACTGCACGGTGGAGGTGCCGATATCGGCCACGGAGATTTGCCGGAACAGTTCGCCGAAACCATCCACCTGTTTATCCAGCAGGCAGCTCACCGCTTCCGGGGTGCTGTCGCGGCCGGTGAAGCCGGTGCCGCCGGTGATCAACACCACTTGCACCACGTCTTCGGCAATCCAGTGCGCCACTTGCGCACGGATTTTGTACAGATCATCTTTAAGCAACACGCGCTCGGCCAGCAGGTGGCCGGCGGCGGTCAGGCGGTCGACGAAGACCTGGCCCGAGGTGTCGGTTTCCAGGGTGCGGGTGTCACTGACCGTCAATACAGCGATATTCAGGGGTACAAAGGGCGCATCAGCCTTGGCTTTCATGGCTCGGTCCGGTTGTCGAAGGAACAGCCCGATGTTATATCACAGGCCCCCATTTCACTGCCCGCTGGAGCTGCCATGCCAAGCCATTCCTCCCCACTGCCCTGCTCCGTCCTGTTGCTGGCCGGCGGCCGTGGCCAGCGCATGGGCGGCCTCGACAAGGGTCTTCTCGACTGGCACGGACAGCCGCTGATTGCGCACCTGCATCGCCTGGTACGGCCTTTGACCGACGACCTGATCATCTCCTGCAACCGTAACCAGCCGCAGTACGCGGCCTACGCCGATCAATTGGTCGGCGATGACAGCCCGGACTTCCCGGGGCCACTGGCCGGCATTCGTGCAGGACTGGCAGTGGCGCAGCATGGGCATCTGCTGGTATTGCCGTGCGATGTGCCGCAGATCGACGCGCGATTGCTCGCCGACCTGCGCAGCACAGCGCAGCAGAATCCATTGCTGCCGGTGATGGTGCGTCACGGCGATTTCTGGGAGCCTCTGCTCTGCGTCATACCGACGCTGCTGCGCGAGCGGTTCGATGAAGCCTGGGCAGCCGGCGAGCGCAGCCCGCGCCGAATCATGCAGGCACTGGGGGCCAAAGCCCTGGATTGCCCCGCCGACGACTCACGCTTGGCCAACCTCAATACACCTGAGTTGTTGCACCGCCCGCCCAGCGTGTCAGAATGAACATCGAACAAGGAACTTTGCCGACGTTGCACACGTCACAAGGTCAGTACTCAACAAAGCATTCTCTCGGAGACAAACTCATGACTCAACGGACCATCGCCGCTCTCATGCTTGCACTGGGCCTCGCTACCCTTGCCGGTTGCGCCTCGCCTACAGTGATCACCCTGAATGACGGTCGCGAAATCCAGGCCGTCGACACTCCTAAATTCGATAAGTCCACCGGCTTCTACGAATTCGAACAACTGGATGGCAAGCGCACCCAGATCAACAAGGATCAGGTTCGCACCGTTAAAGACCTGTAAGTCTTAACGCCAGATACGAAAAGCCCGCGTAATGCGGGCTTTTTCGTTCCTGGGGTTTACCAGTCCAGGCTGATCTCGCTGCGGAAGTTTCGCTCCAGACCGGTGACCGGGTCGATGAAGCGCACGCCTTGGGCCAGCAGCTTGAGTGGGTTGGCGTAATCGTCCTCGGCATCCTTGATGACGTCGGGGTAGAACGGATCGTTGCAGATACTCGCGCCTAACGCCGTCATGTGCACCCGTAACTGATGTTTCTTGCCGGTCACCGGAAACAGGCCATAGCGCCACAGGTCGCCATTTTTTTCCCGCACCTCGACCGCCGTCTCGGTATTGCTCGCCCCCTCGCCTTCCTGCATGCGAAAGAACGGCTCGCCGTCCACCAACCGGCTTTTATGCACCAGCGGAAAAGTCCGCCCAGGCAATGCCGGAGCAATGGCTTCGTAGAACTTGTCGATCTTGCGCGTGGGAAACAGCTGTTGATACGCCGAGCGCGTCTGAGGGTTTGCCGAAAACAGCACCAGCCCCGCGGTATGCCGATCGATGCGATGCAGCGGCACCAGAGACGGGTTGTCCAGGCGACGGATCAAACGCCGCAACAGGGTCTGCTCGACGTACTCGCCGGCAGGCGTGACCGGCAGGAAGTGCGGCTTGTCGGCCACCACCAGGTGTTCATCGGCGTAGAGGATCGTCTCCTGCACCGGGATCACTTTCTCGTTCGGCACTTCGCGGAAGTAGTAGATGCACAGGCCTTCGCGGTAGGCCAGGTCCTGAGTGATAGGTGCACCGTTGATGTCCAGCACCCGGCCCCGGGCGATGCGGTCCAGCCATTGTTCGCGGCTGATGGCCGGGAAGTGCTCGCACAGGCAATCCAGCACGGTCGCCCAGGCGCCCGGCGGCAGGTACAAGGTGCTGGCTTGATGCTGGGCAGCGGAAAAAACGGACATGGGCAGGCTCAAAGCGTGGACATACAGGCGGGCATTATCCCGCATGCAACCGGATCAGGCCCAGCACAGATTCAGGCCTTGGCCAATTCCCCACGCAGCACTGGCGACGCACTGGCTGCTTCGGTGAATTCCTTGAGCCAGCGCAGCACATCCACCGCTTCCCAGCGGCCCGGATCGTAAAGCGCATACAGCAAGCCCTGATAGCCCACCACATCCAACTGCTTGTGATAACCGGCACGCTGAAACAGCGCTTCGATCTCGGCAAAGCAGGTATTGAAATGCACTTTGTTAAACGGCGTCTTGCCTTCCGTGACCAGGCCATCGAGGCGCAGCTCGTTCACCGCATCGCGCACGACGTCGGCGGACATGCGATTGACGCTGCTTTTCAGTTGTTCAACATTCACCACGGGCGTTCCCTCTCATTCAATCGCTGTACAAACATACAGTAACTGAATAATCGGGAACTCGCCATCGCCGAGTACTAGAGGAGAAAGCTCACCACCTGCGCTTCATCGAACGGCCAGTCCAGCTCAGCGCCCGTGTCCACCCGGCGCAGCACCGGAATCCGCAGGCCGTAGGCTTCGAACAAGGCCTCGGAATCGGCGATATCCACTAACTCCACCAGCAGGCCGTGTTCGACCAACGGCATGATTTCCGCTTCGGCAAATTCGCAAAGATGGCAGCCCAAGGTGCCGAACAACTGACATTCAGGAAGCATGGCAAAGGGTCCGAGAAGAATCAGGTGCCTATTCTAACAGCGTCGGGACAGTGCAGATCAGCATGGCCAACAACAGGAGCCACCACGGGTGGATGAGCTACACCCGGATATCGGCTCTTGGCAACACGACCCCATCCTCATGCCCCTAGAGCCAGATCTCCAGCTTCCGCTCGGCAAAGACCAGTGGCTGGCCGTGCTCCAGCAACTGCCGAATGCTCGGCCCAAGCAGGTCTTGCGGCCCATCCAAGGGCGTCGCAGGTGTGGTGTGAAAGCGCACTCGATTAGCGCTGACACGCTCCAGGATCTGACGGTCCTGGCGCAAGATCACCCGGAACAACCGGCGCAATACCAACCGTTTGAGTAGCCCCGGCAATACCCCGCGCGTCGTGGCAATCCGGGCAAACAAGCGCACTTGGCCATCGCCATCCGGCGTCATCCAGGCGCTGACCAGCAGGTTAAGTCCGCCGCGCGCATCGCGATATTCGATCTCTGCCAAACCCGGCAAGCGAAAGCGTCCCATGCTGACGCCACGCTCCCCCTCGAACCAGCGCGAGATCAACCCTGATTGCTTGCCCTCTTCGCTATAGACTGCCTCGACACCATCTGCGAGGGCGCGCACACGAACACTGAGTTTTTGCCGCTGCCTGTCGTGGCGTATCCACCCGGCATGCACGAAATGCGTGTGAAAACCGTCGAGAAAATTCTCCGCAGCGTCTTGTAGTGAACACTGCACCTGATCGGTCATCCAGAACGTGTCCAGATCCTGCTGTTGCGGGGCAGGCGCAGTGGGAGGTGTTTGAGGACGCTCAGGACCAAGACTGACCCATACCAGCCCGTCGGCCTCGCAACTATGCCAGCTATCCAGCAACGGCTTGCTGCAGGTTGCCAGTTTTGTGCCCGGCACCCGCGTACAACGTCCATCGGCGGCAAATCGCCAACCGTGATAGGGGCATTCGATCTGCCCATCGCGAACCTTGCCTGCGCTCAATGGCGCAAAGCGATGCGGGCAGCGATCAGGTAAAGCAGCGACGTCCCCACCTTCACCCCGAAACAGCACCAACGGCAGGCCAAATAACTGGCGTGCCAACGGCGCATTTCGCAGCTCGTGGCTCAAGGCTACCGGCCACCAGCCGTTTACTTGACTCATAGTTTTAACTTACGCATCAAGGGCACACCGATGCCATGCAACAGGTGGCTCAGGACATGCCACACCCACCTGCGACCCCAGGACAAATGGGCGACATGGATGAGGCTGTACTCGATCTGCGGCTGGCCCCCGCGCAAGCGTTTGAACTCGGCAGCGCCCGAGCTGAAGTTCAACACCACGCCGCGCTCAACCGCCTCTTGCAAGCACAACCGCGTGAGTTGGCGATACAACCCGGCCCGCTGCGGCAGGGCGGTGTCGTAACCCACTATCGGGGTGCTGAGCGTCCCAGCGTTGGCAAACCAGCCAAGGGCACCGTCAATGCGCCCCTCAGCATTGCGTAAAGCCCGCATCTCCAACCAACCTTCACGTTGGCCGCGCTGCATCCACTGGGCGCTATAGTGCGGGTTCAGCCTGCAATACTTGTTCAGGTAAAGCAGGTTATAAAGATGCTCGATGCGTTGAAAGTCAGCGTCATCCAGCGCCGCGCCCGGCACCACTTCATAGGGGCTGCGGCGCAGCAACGTGGCGTCCAGCCGAGTGTTGTGGTGCTTAAGAAATGAAGCCTGCGCCCCAGCCCGTCCATCGAACAGATAGACCTGTCGGCTGGGAATACTCAGGTAGCCAAGGCTTTCCAGATTCAGGCGTAGCTCCCGATTGCTGAAGTCATTCAGAGAGCGAAAACCAAACCCATGATCGGGAAACGTTCGACGCAACAAGGCGGTGATCGCCGACAGTTCGGTGATGTCCCAGTCGCCTGGGTAGAGGTTGGTGGACAGCAGCCAGTTGTTGACCTGCACCAGTTTGTCGACATTGGCCCGGCGCAGCAGATGGTTCACGCCCTGAGTCAGGATCTTAAGCGGCCAAGTCAGCCAGGGCCGGCCAAGGCGTTTGATCTCTTCACGGGCGTAGCCGCTATAAGCAGTTTGAGGCGACACCACGTAGCAGTTGTCATCCGGCTCAAGGCCCTCGGTGATACTGACGGGAAACTGCTGCGTCCCTGTGTCGAGCAGCGCCATGCGGGTAATGACGTTGCCGATCAGCGCGCCGCCGGCACACGTACGCACATAGCGCCGGGCGAGGCTGTCGTGGGCGCGGACGGGCTCACTGAGCAGTTGCTCTTCGAGTAGCAATCTCATGGCAGGTCCTCGCTCAACGGCTGGCCGTTCCACTCGATGTCTGCGGTGGACGCGGCCAGCAGGCCGCAACGCCGGGAAGCGGCGCGCGCGATAATTTCAGCCAGGCTCAGCACTTGCGCGGTCAGCGGCCAGAAATCACCTTTGCGGGTAATCACATCGCGGGCATCGGCATAGTCACGCCAGAACCCCGCGTTCAACACCTGCTTTGGCGCCACCAGCAGGAGCATCGCCAGCGCAATCATCCGGGGTTCGCAGGTCGGCTCAAGCACGCCGCTGCCACTCAGGCTGGCGACCAGTTGCCTGCGCTGATTATCGAACAGATGCACACCACTGGTGGCTCGTGGGTTGCACTCCAACACATGAAAATGTCCAGCCGTATCTTCAATAAAGTCGAAACCCACCTGCCCGGTGTAGCCAGTTTCGCGACCGAATTGTTCGAGGAACTGGCGCACCGGCGCCGGTGCGCAAGGCTCGAAATAAATCCCCGACCCACGTCCCACCCGGTAGCGCGGGTGGTAGCAGCTATGGGCGCGCAACTCACCGTCGATCATGACGCTGAAACTGCAATATTCACGGCCCTCGATAAACCGCTGCGCCACCCAAGGCGCCGCTTCACTGGGCTGTACCTTTGCCAGTTGCCTGACTGTCGGGCGGATCAACGTCTGGGAGGCAAAGCGCGAATATGCCGGCTTGAACACCCACTGGCTCGCTTCACACGTCAATGCCTGTACCTCCAGGCGATCAGTCAACAGGCGGGTTTCAGGAGCCGCCAACGCCCAGCCCGCCGTCATGGCTGCGAAACGACCCTTGTGATGCAAGCGATGCAGCAAGGCAAAATCGCCGGTCAACACCCTGCAAAGCGGCGCCAGGCGTTCGAGACCGTGGGCCAGGTAAAACACTTCCTCGCAGGTGGGCAGCAGTAAATCGATGCGCTGCGCCTGGATCACCTGTGCCAATGCCGTGATCCAGGCTGCTGGATTTTGTCGAGGTTCCGGCAGGCGTACAAAGTGCTGCACCGAACAACTGAAACGGCTCAGCGGCTGGCCCAAGGAATCCCCCACGCTGACCGTCCAGCCCGCCTCATCAAAGGCCCGCGCCCATTCCAGGCAGGCTGGGGCGCGCGCGCCAAGAATCAGTACATGCATGGCATACCCTCGGGCAGTTGCAGCAGTTTCAGGCGGCGGCGCTTGGCATACGCCGGCGGCGGCTGCCACTGGCCAAAGCTCAATGCGGGAAGTTGCAGCCCCTGTTGGCAGCACAATGCGTGAATGCTCTGCATCAAGGCCTGGCACAGGTCGGCGTAGTTGGCAGCAGATTGCACGTTGATCTGCCAGTGCAAGCCCTGCTGATGGATTTCATACTCCTGCAAGCACTCGCCATGCATCAGTAAGGTGCGCCGCAGCACATCCGGATAGAGCGCTCGCAATTGAACACCGCTCAAGTCGGGTAGCCAAAGAATGTCATCCACACGGCCCTCGACGGCGGCAATCGCACGCTCGACACGCCCACAAGCGCAAGGCGCCTGGGCAACCCGGAGAACGTCGTTGAGACGGTAACGCACGATCAACTGGGTTCGTCGGGAGAAGTCGGTGATGATCGGCTGAAAACGTGTGCGCGCGGCGTCCAGCCAATCCGCTTCGATGTGCAGATGGCTTTCGTTCAGGTGCAAAGTGCCGTTTTCGCAGGTGTAGCCAAGAAAGCCTTCACTGGCCTGGTAAATCTGCCGCGGAGCCACGCCAAACGCTGCCTGTACCCCTTCAGCATCGGCTGTTTCGAGGACTTCCGCCACTGACAGGATATGGCTGGGACGGATGGAGAGTCGCCCTGCCAGCTCTGCTTCGGCCAACCCGCGCAGTACCGTAGCCGGCGCCACCAGTACGTCGGGCTGCTGAGTGTTGAGACGCGCCAGCGCTGCGTCGAATCCCAGGGTCAGGTCGTGAAAAGCAAAGTCGATGCGACGACTCGCCAGTGTCGTATAGAGCCGGCTGTTGGCCCGTAGAAAGAACGCAATGCGCAGCGGCGCATGCCATGGGAGAAGCAGGCGTGGCAGTAGATGACGCGGTAAAGCGCGAGCCAGCAGGATCCCGGCCCATCGTTGCCGCTCCAGGCTACTGACCAGGAATACGCCTTGATTTCCCGAGGTCCCGCTCGACAAGCCGACGGTGATGTCACCCAGCGTCGGGCTGAAATCCCGGGATACTTCAGCCTGGCGTGCCAGCGGCAGCACCTCCTCCAGGCTCAAGCCGCGGGTGTTGAACCCGGCGAAATCCCCCATCAACGTGGCTTTGTCCATCAGCGGCAACGTGCTCAAATCCGTCACCACCTTGCCCTTGAAACGCTGAGACTGAGGCAATACCCGTCGCAAGAAGTACTTCAGCTGCCGAGCCTGCCAGGCTTCCAATTGTTCCCGGCGGGTAAATCTCAACCGGTAGCGGCTATGCAGGAAACTGAGCGCGCTGCGCAATGTGCCAATCAAGCGCTCACCGCTCATCGCCGAACGCCTCCCAGGCATGGGTGCAATGAGAAGGCAAGACCGCTACGGCCGGCTCGCGGCGGATCAAGGTGCCCAAGCCGCTGTAGGTTTGACGATACTGTTGGGCATCGTGGCTGGCAAACCATAAGGCCGGTGGCGCTGGCAGCCGCCCAGCACGGCAGGCAGGCATCGACCAGCACGCGTCGGCCACCAGAAACACTGGCCGCCCCTGGGCATCGGGTATGAACAACCCCAACTGTCCTTCGCTATGCCCCGGCAGCGGTACGCCCAGCAGGCTGGCGTCGCCAAGCAAGTCGATGCCTTGGCGAAAAGGCGCCATCCACTGCGGCAACGCAGCTTTTTTGCAGGTATCGGCGAGGGTCAAGCGCGCGGCGAAATCGTCGGGCAACAAGGCCGGCAGGTGACCGCCGAGGGTCGCTCGCCAGCGATGGCCACGCAGGCTTTCGATGTGTTTGCGGTCGGCATCCAGGGCAATGAACGTGGCCTTGGGAAAGTCTCTGAGCCCGGCGATATGATCGCTGTGAAAATGCGAAATGATCACCGTGCGTATGTCATCGGGACCAATACCGAACGCGCGTAATTGCGCGAGCAGTTGTTCTTTCACCGGTAACTCGACCGGCACCGCGGTGCGATACAGGCGCTCAGGCAGTGCTTGTGTGGCGCTAAAAAAGTGTTCGGCGTAACCGGTGTCGTAGAGTATCCAGCCCGCGTCGGGATGTCGGATCAAGCCGCACAACGCCGGAAAGCGTGTCGGTGCCCAGCGCCCTCCCCGGTCGGCCATGCATTCCAGATGTTGGCACCAGCCGGCCCGCAGCACACTCAGGCTCACCGTACGACTCATGCTCCCACTCCTTGTTGGGCAAGCCACCACTGCGCGTGCTGGCGAATGCCTTCGTCCTGCGTCACTAGCGGGCGGTAGCCTAACTCGTTTCGGATGGTGCTCAGGTCCAGGGTTTGGCTGAATGCCAGCACACCGGCACCATACCGCGTCAGCAAAGGCTCGCCGCTGCCCCTCAGGTGTGCGCTGGCTTCCAGCATCCGAGCCACTGCGTCCATCAATCGCCATGGCAAGCGCCGGGTGCGCAGGTTCAGTTGAAACTGATTGGCGACGCGTTGCAGCAAGTCCGCGACAGTCAACGGCGTGCCATTGCTGACGTTATAGGTGCACACCGCCCGCGGTAGCGGTTGGGTCAGGCTCAACATCACCGCGTGCACCAGGTTGTCGACGCAGGTCAGGTCCAGTTGCGCCTGTCCGCCACGCATCAGAGGAACCGGCCCGCGCTGCATCACCCGCAGCAAACGTGGCATCAAGGTGGCGTCCCATGGGCCAAACACCGCCCGTGGGCGCAGGATCACCGCTTCAGCAAGCCCGGCTTCGTGCACCCGTCCTTCCGCCAACGCCTTGCTGCGGGCATATTCGTTGACCGGCGGTGGCAGCGGTTCGTCTTCGCGAATGCCGAGACGATCACGGAACGCAAAATACAGACTGGGTGTGGACAGATGCACCAACCGCTTCACCTGGTTGACGCGGCAGGCATGTAGCACCTCGGCAGTGGAATCAAGATTGGCCCGGGCAAATGCCGACGGCGTGCCCCATGGCGAGGACAACGCCGCGCAATGAACCACTGCTGCACAATCCTGCGAGGCATCGAGCACTGTGCTGCAAGCCCCTGACGTACCGTGCTCCAGCGGTACCCAAGATGCCACACCAGGGCTGAGGCCAATGACCTCGGCCGCAGCGCGGGCATTACGGCCGGTAAACTGCACTTCACACCCTTGGCCGGCGAGGCGCCAGACAATGTGCCGGCCAATGAATCCGGTGCCACCGGTGACGAGAATTTTCATCAATATTCCAGCACCATGCCGCCAAGGGACAAGCCCGCGCCGGTGCCAATCAGCATCAGCCGCTGGCCGCGCTGAATACGCTGGTCACGAATGGCGATATCCAGTGCGGTGGGCAGTGACGCGGCCACCTGATTACCGTGCCGGGCGAAGATATCGATGACCTGTTCCGGGGCAAACCCCAGGCGCCGGGCCGCATGTTGCATCGCCTGTTGGCTGGCCTGGTGAGGGATGACCCAATCGATCTGGGGCTTGGTCAAACCGGCCTGGCTAAGCAGCTCATCCACCAGCATGGGCAGATGTTTGGCGGCCAGTCGGAACACGCTTTTGCCCTGCATTGAAAAACTGGTCAGCGGTTCGAACGGCCCATCTATTCGCCGTGGGTGATGACGCGAACCACCGGCAGGAATCTGGCACATATCTGCGCCTTCGGAATACGTCTTGAGGTTCGAGGCGAGGATTTTCGACCCGCCGTCGCTGACGGCCAGCACCACCGCTGCGGCACCGTCGCCGAAGATTGCGCAGACTTCCACCTGCTGCCAGTCCAGGCCACAGGAAGCGATATCCGAACACACCAGCAAAATGCGTTGGTAGCGTCCGGCAAGCAGTGGCCAGGACAGCGTATCAACCGCGGCGATAAACCCCAGGCAACTGGCATTGATGTCCATGGCGGGAATGCCGGAATCGCCCAGCCCCAATTCGCGGTGCAACAATGCGGCGTTACACGGCATGCCCTGGTCCATGGTACCGCTGGCACAAGCGACCAGGTCAATCTGGTCGAGCGCCAGCCCCGCTGCCAGCAATGCCCTGCGCGCGGCGATGGCTCCGAGGCTCGCGGCGTTTTCGCTACGGCCGGCAACGTGCCGCTGGGTGACACCACTGATGCGCGCGACGCTGCCGGCCACTAGGCCAAGTTCAGCATCCAGTTGCGCGCTGGTGACGATGTGTTCAGGCAGTGCATGCCCCGACCCCAAGATGTTTATTGGCCTACAGGCGAGGGGCAATCGTTGAGAGGTTGGCATTCAAGTTCCGTTTGAAAGGGCGTCGCCTGGCTATTGGCTATTGTTGTTTGCCCATACTATCAGCGGCAAGACATAACACCCTAAATGGAAACCGCCCCTCAATCCTGACTGACCGCGCCAATCTTGTGGATCGACAAATCCGCGCCGTAATACTCCTCTTCCTGGCTCAAGCGCAGCCCGTAAACGCGCTTGATCACCCCATACACCAGGAAGCCGCCGGCCAGGGCTACCACCACACCCAGCGCGGTGCCGATCAACTGGCTGATCAGGCTCACGCCACCCAGGCCGCCCAGGGCGGTCTGGCCGAAGATCCCGCAGGCGATCCCGCCCCACACGCCACACAGCCCGTGCAGCGGCCACACACCCAGCACATCGTCGATCTTCCAGCGGTCCTGGGCCGCGATGAAGAACCAGACGAACAAGCCACCCGCCACTACACCTGTCACGAGCGCGCCTACCGGGTGCATCAGGTCGGAACCGGCACAGATCGCGACCAGCCCGGCCAACGGACCGTTGTGCAAGAAGCCTGGGTCGTTACGCCCGATGACCAATGCCGCCACGGTGCCACCGACCATCGCCATTAACGAGTTGACCGCCACCAGCCCGCTGACCCCGGACAGGGTTTGCGCACTCATGACGTTGAAGCCGAACCAGCCGACAATCAAAATCCACGAGCCCAACGCCAGGAATGGAATGCTCGACGGCGCGAACGCCACCAGGCGCCCTTCCCGATAACGTCCCTGGCGCGGGCCGAGCAGCAACACCGCCGCCAGCGCCAGCCAGCCGCCCATGGCGTGCACCACCACGCTGCCGGCAAAGTCATGGAAGCTCGCGCCGAAGCTGGCCAGCAACCAGGCTTGCAGCCCGTAATTGCCGTTCCACACCATGCCTTCGAAAAACGGGTAGATGAAGGCTACGATCAACGCGGTGGCGCACAGTTGCGGCGCAAAACGTGCACGCTCGGCAATCCCCCCGGAAATGATCGCCGGGATCGCTGCGGCGAAGGTCAGCAGGAAGAAGAATTTCACCAGGCCGTAGCCGTGGTCGGCGCTGATCACCGCCGCCGGTTGCATGAAGGTCACGCCGTAGGAGATCCAATAGCCTATAAAGAAATAGGCCAGTGTGGAGATGGCGAAGTCACTGAGGATTTTCGACAGGGCATTGACCTGGTTCTTCTGGCGCACGGTGCCGACTTCCAGGAAGGCAAAGCCGGCATGCATGGCCAGGACCATGACCGCACCAATCAGAATGAACAGCGTGTTGGAACTGTGGACGAGGGTGTCCACCGCGCTTTGCAAATTTTCCATGGAGGATGGCAGGCCTGCACATGCAGGAAAAAGCACCAAAGCAGTTCATGACCTTCATGACGCGCACTAAATTAGCACCCAGGGCTCGACCTTCTTTTGAGGCCGTGAACCGCTTTAGCGCAGCGATCATTGAGAAAGGCAGAATCCGACAGGGTTTTTCCGCGAGTTTTAGTTATTTAGGGTAAGGTTTTTCGGGGTTTTAGCCCCAACCGCCCGGATTCAGCGCAAGGCCCCAGGCCTGCGCACCAAGGCAAAGCAAAAGCTGTACCAGACAATTGCAGTGAACCTTCACCGATGCCGGTGACTCGAAACCAAAAGTAAACAGACCCGCTACTCACGGAGATAACCATGGCCAGAAAAACGGCAAAGACTGCTCAAGAAATACTGATGGCGGATTTTCAAACCCTGGTCAGCGATACCGAGAAGCTGCTGGACGACACGGCGATCCTCGCCGGTGACCAGGCAGACGAGCTGCGCAGCAAGATTCACGACAGCCTGCTCAAGGCCCGTGAAACCCTGCAACTGACCGAAGACTCCCTGCGCGAGCGCGGCCAGGCGGCCGTCACGGCCACTGAAGACTATGTCCAGGCCAACCCTTGGCAGTCCGTTGGTATTGCGGCGGGCGTGGGCTTTTTGATCGGCTTGCTGGCTACAAGGCGCTAACTATGTCTATCGGCGAATCCGGCTCGTCCACGGGCCCAAGTTCTACCTCGCGGCGCCTGGGCGCGGCTGTCCTGGGTTTGCTGCACAGCCACGTCGAGCTGTTTGGCATCGAGTTGCAGGAGCAGAAGGCCCGCACCGTCAGCCTGTTGCTGTTCGCCGGCTTGGCGCTGGTGTTTGCCTTGCTGTTACTGGTGGGTTTGTCGGCGCTGGTGATGATTCTGGTGTGGGATACCTACCGCCTGACCGGGATCATCAGCCTGTGTGTGTTTTACATACTGGCCGCAGCGTTCTGCGGGTTGCGCCTGAAGGCGGCGGTGTTCGATGAGTCCACGCCGTTCCACGCCACCCTCGAAGAGCTGGCCAACGACCGGGAGCGCCTGCTGCCATGAGCATGACTGAATTGCCGCAAAACACTTCCCGGCGGGAGATGCGCAAGGCGTTGATCCGCCTGCGCATGGAAATGCACCGCCAGGAAATTCGTCACGAGTCTCAGCAACTGATGCTGCCGCTGCAAAAGGTCCGCAACATGGGCCAGAGCTGGCAGGACGGTTTCGGCATCAAGCACGCGCCGCTGTGGGGCGTAGGCGTGGTGACGCTGCTGGGCTTTCTTACCGGCAAAGGCGCGAAGAGCGGCGGGATCGGCACCATGACTCGCCTGGTACGGCTTGGCGCCGGTCTGATCCCGTTGATCAAACTGGCCATGCAAGGTGCTTCGCGCAAAAGTTGAGCCGCGCTGGCTGCATTCTTGCAAACAGATCAGGCCCGGCCCTCACCGTTGAGGGTCGGGCCTTTTTATTCCGGTCTTTTAAGGAGGCCCTGTGATCGACGGGCAACCGCTCGCCTGCTTCCAGCCATTCATCGACACCGCCACCGGCCGCATCGCCGGCGTAGAAGCCTTGGGCCGACTACGCCAGGCGAATGGCCAACTGCGCTCGGTGGGTCCGCTGTTTGCTGATCCGCGCACGCCCTCCGTGGCCTTGCGCCGCCTGGACCGGCAGATCCGCGACAATGCCCTGAGCCGTCTGCATGAGGCCCCGCAAGAGTGGTTCCTCAGCCTGAATATCTCGCCACGCTGGATCAGCCGGCTGCGCCCGGGGCAGGCCTTGCCGAGCCTGAAGCAGTTGCAGGTGCATAACGTCGACCCGCGCCGCATCGTGTTCGAGATCACTGAGCTGGGTGGTGATATCCTGCGCTTGGCCGAAGTCGTGGAACGCTACCGCGAGGCCGGAGCGCGGATTGCCATTGATGACTTCGGCGCCGGGTATTCGCAGTTGGACCGCGTGTTGGCCTTGCAGCCCGACATCCTCAAGCTGGACATGCGCCTGTTCCAGGCGGCTGCCCGGGGAGGGCCGAGCGGGGACGTGGTGCGGGCGCTGGCACAAATGGCGGAAAAAACCGGCTGCTGGATCATTGCCGAAGGCGTCGAGACCGAGGCCCAGCTGAATTTCGCCCTGGAATGCGGTTCCCGTTATGTCCAGGGTTACCTGTTCGCCCAGGCCCAACTGGACTGGTTCGCCACCGACGCATTCGTGCCGCGCTTCGCCCAACTGCGCACCGCGTATGTCCAACAGAAGCTGGCGGAGCGTGGCCGGATCATGCAACTGCGCCAGCAACTGGCGGAACTGATGCAGATCCTGCAAACCTGGGCCCACACCCATGCACCGCTGAGCCAACTGCCGCAATTGCCAGCATTTCCCTGGCTGCTGCGTTTTTACCAGTGCGACCGGCATGGCACGCAACTGACGCCCAACTTCGAATGGCACCAGGGCGCGTGGCAAGCCGACGGCCGCTACCTGGGCCATAACTGGTCATGGCGCCCGTATTTTTATCACCTGCTGGCCGAAGGTTGGGAGGAGCGGCGGTTGACCCTGTCTTCGACCTATCGCGATGCCACGACCAACCAATACTGCCTGACTGCCGGACAACTCTTTGATAACGGTCGGCGCCTGCTGTTAATCGATATCGACGCCGTCGGCTTGTAGTTTTTCGCTTGCGAAGGCCCGGCTGAACCGGGAAGCTGGGAGGCGTCATTCACCGCACGGAGAGTACCCGCCTTGGATTGGCCCACCCTGCTTACCCGCGAACGCCTTGGAAAACCGCTGCACAGTCCCGAAGAGCTGGGCCGCAGCCCGTTTCACAAAGACCATGACCGCATCATCTTCTCCGGCGCATTTCGCCGCCTGGGCCGCAAGACCCAAGTGCATCCGGTGACCAGCAACGATCACATCCATACGCGGCTGACCCATTCCCTGGAAGTCAGCTGCGTGGGACGGTCCCTGGGCATGCGTGTGGGCGAGACCCTCCGCAGCGCCCTGCCCGACTGGTGTGACCCGAGCGACCTGGGCATGGTGGTGCAGTCGGCCTGCCTGGCCCACGACATCGGCAATCCGCCCTTTGGTCACTCCGGCGAGGACGCGATCCGGCACTGGTTCCAGCAGGCGTCGGGGCGTGGCTGGCTGGATGACATGACCAGCGCCGAACGCAATGACTTCCTGAATTTCGAAGGCAATGCCCAGGGCTTCCGGGTACTGACGCAGTTGGAATACCACCAGTTCGACGGCGGCACCCGGCTGACCTACGCCACCTTGGGTACCTACCTGAAATACCCCTGGACCGCGCGCCACGCCGACTCACTGGGCTACAAGAAACACAAGTTCGGCTGCTACCAGAGCGAGCTGCCGATTCTTGAGCAGATCGCCCAGAAGCTCGGCTTGCCGCAACTGGAAGAACAGCGCTGGGCCCGGCATCCGTTGGTGTACCTGATGGAGGCGGCCGACGATATCTGCTACGCGTTGATCGACCTCGAAGACGGACTGGAAATGGAGCTGCTGGAATACGCCGAGGTCGAGTCCCTGCTGCTGGACCTGGTGGGCGATGATTTACCGCAAACCTACCGGCAGCTCGGCCCGCAGGATTCCCGGCGACGCAAACTGGCGATTCTGCGGGGCAAGGCCATCGAACACCTGACCAACGCTGCGGCCCGGGCGTTCGTCGAACAACAGGAAGCGTTGCTGGCCGGCACCCTGCCGGGGGACCTGGTGGAACATATGCACGGCCCCGCCAAGCGTTGCGTACTGGATGCCAAGGACATGGCGCGCAAGAAGATCTTCCAGGACAAGCGCAAGACCCTGCATGAAATCGGCGCCTACACCACCCTGGAAATCCTCTTGAACGCCTTCTGCGGCGCGGCCCTGGAACAGCATGGCGGTCGCACCCCGTCGTTCAAGAACCGGCGCATCCTCGACCTGCTGGGCAATAGCGCCCCGGACCCGTCGTGGTCATTGCACGCCTCCTTCCTGCGCATGATCGACTTCATTGCCGGCATGACCGACAGCTACGCCAGTGAGATGGCCCGAGAAATGACCGGGCGCTCCAGCCCGCAATGAAGCAGCGCCCTGGCTTATGGCCAGGGCTGCTTTTCAAAGAATCGCCCTACGCACGGAACAGAGCGGCCTGATCGAAGTTCCTCCCCGCCGCGATGAATAATCGCGCGCCCAAACCGCAGTCTTTCGACACATTTCTGCGCCCCATCGCTGGCGGGCCCATTACCTTCTAACTACACGCCCTGGCGGAGCGTCTTCAGGGCACTTGGCCATTTCATGGAAAAACCCATGCTCGAACAACTTCGTATCCTGTTGGTGGAGGATCACCCCTTTCAATTGCTGGCCACCCAGTGCCTGTTGCGAAACTACGGCTACCAAAACCTGGCCCTGGCTGAGAACGCCGAGCAGGCAATGCGCCTGATGACAGAAACCGACAGGCCATTCGATATTCTGCTGTGTGATCAATGTTTGCCGGACCTGCCCGGGCTGGAGTTGATTGAAATCGCCAACCGCAGAGGCTTTATAAAGTCCGCGATATTGCTCAGCGGCCTGCCCGTGAACGAACTGCAAAACCTCAACGCCCAGGCACACGAGCGCAACTTTCCGTTACTTGGCTACTTGTCGAAGCCGCTGAACCACTTTGAGCTGAGCGAACTCATACGCCAATCGCGCCCCTCCCCGCTCAACAGGAAAGTAGGAAGTTAAACGCCCGCCCACTTCGAAAACTCTTCGTTATAACGCTGCTCCGCCACGGGCACTTATTTTTAAATTCCACTCACGCAAAATTCTTACACCCGAACAACAAATACCCGACAGAGCGTAATCCGTTGCTTTTTTTGATGTAGGAATATTCTTGTTTTACGTTTGTTCCACATCAAGCTCATCCTCCTGCATTGCCATGTGAGCTAATGTGCCGACTTTATTTGCGCCTGTATGGAATATGATCATGAACTCAGTTTTTATTATCGACGACCACCCTGTTATACGACTTGCCATTCGAATGTTGTTGGAACATGAAGGTTATAAAGTAGTTGGAGAAGCCGACAATGGTTGTGACGCCATACAAATGGTCAAGGAGTGCCAGCCGGACCTGATCATCCTTGATATCGGTATTCCTAAACTCGACGGCTTGGAAGTATTGTGCCGATTCAACTCAATGAGCACGCCGACCAAGACGTTGATACTCACCGCCCAGACCCCGAAGCTGTTCGCCACACGGTGCATGCGCTCCGGCGCCGACGGATATGTCTGCAAGGAAGGTGACTTAAGTGAGCTACTGAGTGCCATCAGGGCAGTCTTGTCAGGTTACAACTACTTTCCGAGCCAAGCCCTTAATGGCAGCACTAGTGAAACAGATTGCAATGAAGAGCTCGAACTTTTCAAAGTCGTCAATGATCGCGAACTCATGGTATTGCAACTTTTCGCACAAGGCCGGACGAACAAGGAAATAGCCAAGGGCATGTTTCTCAGTAACAAGACTGTCAGCACCTACAAAAAAAGACTCATGCAAAAACTAAAAGCCAAATCCTTGGTAGAACTTATCGAGATGGCAAAACGTAACGCGCTAGTGTGAGAAATCGGATGCCCAGGCGTTTAAAGGACTATCTAATCATATTGAGTATCGGGGTGTGCCTCAGCACTGCCGTGCCTGCCGAACAAACGGCTCCCGAGCAATACGCGCTGCTGGGGCGCGCCGGTGCCGTTCAACTGGACACATCACTGAACAAGACACAACGCCAGTGGCTGCAGAACAAACGGGAACTGATACTGGGCACGTCAGCGCCAGACTACCCGCCCTTCGACATCACCTCCAGCGGGCGGGATTATGAAGGGTTGACCGCCGATTACGCCGGCCTGGTGGCCAGGACGCTGGCAATACCGCTGAAGGTATTGCGCTACTCCACCCGGGAAGCCGCGATCCAGGCACTGCAAAACGGTGATATCGACTTTCTGGGGTCCGCCAACGGCTTTGAAGCGGCGAATCCCGACATCGCCCTGTCATTGCCCTACGCGGTGGATCAGCCGGTACTGGTCACCCGTGAAGGTGAAAACCGTAACCTTGGCGACGGCCTGGCGGGCTTGCGCCTGAGCCTTGTCTACCACTACCTGCCCATGGACGAAGTGCAGGCGCTGTATCCAAAGGCGACCATCCACGCCTACCCGTCCTATCAAAATGCCTTGAACGCGGTGGCATTCGACCAGGCTGATGTATTCCTGGGCGATACCATTTCCACTCATTACATGATCAACAAGGGCTACCTGAAAAATATCCGCATGGCCAACTTCGGCAAGCACGAGGCCCACGGATTCAGCTTCGCCTTGCGCAAGGATCAACCCATTCTCCTGAGCATCATCGATTCAGTGCTCGATGGCATATCAACCTATGAACGCGACAGCATCGCCAAGCGCTGGAGTGCGGGCAGCGACATTCTCCTGACCGACCGCAAGCTGCAACTGACCCTGCGTGAAGAGCGCTGGCTCAAGAATCACCCGGTGGTGAAGGTGGTGGTCAATGAAACCCTTGCGCCCCTGACATTCTTCGATACCGACGGCAACTTCCGGGGTGTCACAGCCGATCTGCTGGAGCTGATCCGCCTGCGAACCGGCCTGCGCTTCAAGATTCAACACGAGCGTAACGTCGCCAACATGATTGAACTGGTGCAAACCGGCGCAGCCGACATCATCGGCGCAATTACCCCCAGCACCGGCCGCGAGTCCCGGTTGAACTTCAGCCGCCCCTACCTGGAAAACTCCTATGTATTGCTGACCCGCAAAGAGCCGGGCGCGCCCACAAGCCTAGAACAAATGGCCGGCAAGCGCCTGGCGATTACCCAGGGCAATCAGCTGGAAAAATTCCTGCAACAGGCGTTTGCGCAGATAAACCTGGTGGAAACCGGGGATACCTTCAAAGCATCGGAATTGTTGGCACAAGGGCAGGTGGACGGCGCGGTGAACCCCTTGGTGATCGCCAACTATCTACTTTCTTCTCCGGCATTCCAGGACAAATTGCAGATCAGCTCCAGCATCGGCACGTTGCCCGCGACCTTTGCCCTGGCGACGTCCCGTGATGCCACGGAGCTGAGTTCGATTCTGGACAAGGCGCTGCTGAGTATCGCCCCGGATGAGATGGCGGCGATCAACAGCCGCTGGCGCGGCTACAACGCGGCGTCCGATGGCTACTGGCGCAATTACCACCGCCTGATTGCACAGATCATCATCGGCACCGGTCTGCTGCTGTTGATTTCCCTGGCCTGGAACGGCTACCTGCAGCGCCAGATCAAGCATCGAAAACTGGCCGAGCGCGCCCTGAACGACCAGTTCGAGTTCATGCGGGCGCTGGTCAATGAAACGCCCCATCCGATCTACGTACGCGACCACAACGGCTTTCTGCAAACCTGCAATGACAGCTACCTGCAGACGTTCGACGTCAAGCGTGAAGACGTCATCGGCAAGAGCATCACCCAGATGAGCATGGCGCTAGAGACGGAGTCGGCCCAATACCATGCCGACTATCAGCGGGTAGTGGCCGAGGGCAAACCACTGATCCTTGATCGCACCCTGCATGTCCATGGGAAAAAACTCACGATCTACCACTGGATTCTCCCGTACCGCGACTCCATGGGCGAGGTCCAGGGCATCATTGGCGGCTGGATCGATATCAGCGAACGGCGCCAGTTGTTCGATGAACTTCGCGCCGCCAAGGAGCGTGCCGACGAAGCCAACCGTGCGAAAAGCACGTTCCTGGCCACCATGAGCCACGAAATCCGCACACCGATGAACGCCGTCATCGGCATGCTCGAGTTGACACTCAAGCGCGCCGACCAGGGGCACCTCGATCGCCCCGCCATTGAGGTCGCCTACAACTCGGCCAAGGACCTGCTGGAGCTCATCGGCGACATTCTGGACATCGCACGCATCGAATCCGGCCGCCTGAGCCTGGCGCCGGAGCGGGTCAACCTGCGCGAGGTGATCGAGTCGGTGGTCCGTGTGTTCGACGGCCTGGCGCGCCAGAAAACCCTGAGCCTGGTGCTGGAGTTCACACCCGATGCCGGCGACACCGACGTACTGATCGATCCGTTGCGGTTCAAGCAGGTGCTGTCGAACCTGGTGAGCAATGCGATCAAATTCACTGAACGCGGCCAGGTGAAGATCAAGGTGCAATTGAAGGCGACCGGGCAACCTCAACAAATCGAGATGAAACTGGTGGTGGAGGACACCGGCATCGGGATCAATCGCGAAGACCAGTTACGCCTGTTCGAACCTTTTGCCCAAGCCGACAACTCCGGGCACCTGGCCAGGAGCGGCGCCGGCCTGGGCCTGGTGATCTGTCGCAGCCTATGCGCCATGATGGGCGGGCAATTGAGCCTGAGCAGCGTGCCCATGGTGGGCACCCAGGTGCACGTCAGCCTGAAGATGACCAGCCTGCAGCCGGTCAAGGCGGTAGATAAACTGGAGCCTGCCGCGACCACGCCGGCACCGGTACTCAATGTGCTGGTGGTGGATGACCATCCTGCCAACCGCTTGCTCATGTGCCAGCAACTGGGGTTCCTGGGGCATCAGTTCACCGCGGCCCATCATGGCGCTGCGGGGTTCCAGGCATGGCGCGAGGAACACTTCGACCTGGTCATTGCCGATTGCAATATGCCGATCATGAACGGCTACGAGTTGAGTCATTCCATCCGCGAGTATGAGCAGCGTGAGCAAAAAACGCCCTGTGTGATACTCGGTTTTACCGCCAACGCCCAACCCGAGGAGAAACAACGTTGCTTCGACGCGGGCATGAATGACTGCCTGTTCAAACCCATCAGCCTCACCGCGCTGGAACAGCAACTGGCACAAGTCTGCCCGCTGCCCATGCGCAGCGTGTTCACCCTTCAAAGCCTGGACGCGATGACAGGCGGCGACCCTCAGTTGAGCCAGCGCCTGCTTGAAGAGTTACTCAGCAGCAGCCGGCATGATCGAGCCGAACTGATGGTCCTGCTGGCGCAACAAGCGGCCCCCCAGGACCTGATCGAGCAGGCTCACAAGATCAAGGGCGCCGCACGGATCATCCAGGCGGACATCCTGGCCGGACAATGCGAGGCGCTGGAGCAGGCCTGTGGCCAAGGCGAGAATCAGCACGTTATCGAGGTGGGTATCAAGGCGATGGAGAAATCCATGCTTGAACTGGAAAGGATGCTGCAGATGCAACTGGACGTGCTCGACCGTCGGTAATTTGTAGGAGCGAGCTTGCTCGCTCCTACAAAAAGACTCAGTCCATCAGCAATCGGTCAACCGCAGGAAAATCGCCGCCAACTGCTCGATGCCGGCCTGATCCTGCGGGGTAAACCGCGACAGCGACGGGCTGTCCAGGTCCAGCACACCAATCAAGCGCCCGTCCTTGACCAGCGGAACCACCAGCTCGCTGTTGGACGCGCTGTCACAGGCGATATGCCCCGGGAATGCATGCACGTCTTCCACCCGCTGGGTTTGCCGCGAGGCCGCTGCCGCACCGCACACACCGCGACCAAACGGAATGCGCACACAGGCGATCTGCCCCTGGAAAGGCCCGAGCACCAACTCTTCATTGCGGTTGAGGTAGAAGCCCGCCCAGTTCAAGTCATCCAGCTGGTTGAATAGAAACGCCGAAAACTGCGCCGCATTGGCGATGAAATCCCGCTCATCCGCCAACAGCGATTCCAGCTGTGCATGAAGCATGGCGTAGCCATCAAGGCCGACTCCGGACTGTTGCAAATCGATCATGGTTGACGCTCCAACAACTTGAGGCCCACCCAATAGCGGGCGAACTGATAGGCGCAACGGCCGTTGCGATTGCCACGTCCGGTCGCCCAGCGCACCGCGAGGATGTCCAGCTCTTCATCGCGCTGCCACTGCAAACCGGCCTTGCTCGCCAACTCACCGATCCAGTGCTCGACCACATCCAGGAAGTGCTCCTGATTGAACGGGTAGAACGACAGCCACAAACCAAAACGGTCAGACAGGGCAATCTTGTCCTCCACCGCTTCGTTCGGATGCAGTTCGCCGTCTATCGTTTTCCAGTTTTCGTTATCGCTCTGGTTCTCGGGCACCAGGTGACGACGGTTGGAAGTGGCATACAACAGGACGTTTTCCGGCGCCTGCTCCAGGGAACCGTCGAGTACACTCTTGAGCACCCGGTAATCGCTCTCGCCGGCTTCGAAGGACAGGTCATCGCAGAACAACACAAAGCGCTGTGGCAATTTGATCAGTTGCTCGACCACTCGCGGCAGGTCCGCCAGGTGATCGCGCTCGATCTCGATCAGGCGCAAACCGGCCTTGGCATGCTGGGCCAGCAAGGCGCGCACCATGGACGATTTACCGGTGCCGCGCGAACCCCAGAGCAACGCATGGTTGGCCGGCAGGCCGTCGAGAAACTGCTGGGTGTTGCGGGCCAATTGTTCGCGCTGTTTATCCACGCCGATCAAGTCGGACAGGCGCATGTCCAGGCTGACTTCCAGCGGCAATAAAAAGCCGCTGCGACCTTCGCGCTGCCAGCGGGCAGCCAGGCAATGGTTCCAGTCAACGGCCTCGCGTGGCGCGGGTAACAAGGGCTCCAGGCGAGCCAGTACCGCGTCGGCACGCTCAAGAAAGGCATTCAATCGAGAATCCACGACTATTCCTCTGGCAAGTTCTTGTAAAAGATGGCGTATTGGCAACCCTGGGGCATACCGTGCAGGGCTGCACCGAATAAAATCGATTCATGCCGGGCAAGTTTGAGCCTGTGGATGTTCAGCTATGCTTGCCGGGCGAAAGGAAACGTAAAGTGGTACAGCACCCGATGGATATCAAGTTCGCCCACCGCTTGTCTTATAAACAAGCCAGACTGACAGTGCTGGTCGGATTCGTCTTGGGAACCTTGCTCAGCCTGATACAGATTGGGATTGATTATGCCAGCGAAGACGCTTCCATCAACCGGGAAATACGTGCGCTGATTGAAATCAGCCATAACCCGGCTTCACGCATCGCCTATAACATCGACGCCGAACTGGCCCAGGAGCTGACCCTGGGGCTGTTGCACTCCCCTGCCATCACCCGCGCCCAACTGATCGACAACAACGGTTTGGTCCTGGCCGATGTCCAGCGCGCGCGCAAGGAAAGCAGCTACCGTCCCATCAGCGACTTCCTGTTTGGCGCCAACCGCCAATTCGAAGACCGGCTGTACCTCACTCATATGCCCAATGACGCCCTTGGCGTATTGCGCCTGGACGTCGACACCTACGCGTTCGGCAGCCGCTTCCTGCGCCGCGCCGAGATTACCCTGCTCAACGGCTTTGCCCGCAGTCTGATCCTCACCGGCATTCTGTTGGCGCTGTTCTACGTGATGCTGACCAAGCCGCTGGTGCGCATCATCCGCGAGCTGAGCTCACGCAAGCACGAGCGCCTGGACTGCCCACCGGGGCACGAGCACGACGAGATCGGCGTACTGGTCAACGTTGCCAACCAGCAGTTTGAAAACATGGAGACTGAGATCCAGCAACGCCGACACGCCGAAAACCGCCTGACTGAATACCTCGGGCAACTGGAAGACATCGTTTCTGCGCGCACCACCGAACTCAAGGCCATCAATCATCGACTGACGCTGTCGAACGACGAACTGGAAGCGGCGAAGATGACGGCCCTGTCCATGGCCCAGGCACGGGCGGCGTTCCTCGCCAACATGAGCCATGAAATCCGTACGCCGCTCAACGGCCTGCTGGGGATGATCGCCCTCTCCCTCGACAGCCCGCTGAATGCCGAGCAACGTCAGCAACTGTCGATCGCCCATGACTCGGGCAAAGTACTGGTGGAGTTACTCAACGATATCCTCGACCTGTCCAAGTTCGACGCCGGCCAACTGGAACTGGAAAGCATCCCGTTCGACCTTGGCTCGCTGGTGGAAGACACCGCCAACCTGCTCTCGCAAAACGCCGCACCCAGCGTGGAGCTGACGTGCCTGATCGACCCGCAGTTTCCCGCCCAAGTGCTGGGCGACCCGACGCGGGTACGGCAGATCGTCAGCAATTTGCTCTCCAACGCCCTGAAGTTCACGCGCTTTGGCCGGGTGGACGTGCGCCTCAGCGCCCAGGCCGGCCGGGTCAAAATCGAGGTGTGCGACACCGGTATCGGGATTGCGCAGGATGCTCAGGTCAAAATCTTTCAGCCGTTCACCCAAGCCGGTGCGGGCATCACTCGCCAGTTTGGCGGCACCGGGCTGGGCCTGGCGCTGACCCACAACCTGTGCGAGGCCATGAAGGGCCGCCTGAGCATCAGCTCCGAGGCCGGCTTTGGCAGCCAGTTCTGCGCCGACCTGCCACTGCCGACACATTTACCGGCTGTGCGCCTGGCGCCGCTGGCTGGGGACGTGATCGCGATCACCAGCAGCAGTAGCGGCCTGGCGGAACTGCTCAATAGCCTGCTGCCGAGTTGGGGGCTGACGCCGCGCTGCTACTCCATTGACGATGACTTGAGTGGGCAGAACCCTGACCTGTTGATCACCGACTGCCCCGAATGCCTGTTTCGCCTGCGCCCGTCGATCACCGCTCCGATCCTGGTGGTGACCGCCTACGGCAACTTCATGCCCAGCGAAGAAGTCGCGGCCCTGGCGCCGTTGCAACAACAAGCCCGGCCCCTGAGCCGCACGGCGCTGTATCAGATTCTGCAACGCAACCTGCGCATCGATCCGGACGTGGTGCTTGACCTGATCCAGCTGGAAACCGGCCCACTCGCTCACCGGGCACGCGTCCTGCTGGTGGAAGACAATCCGGTCAATCAACTGGTGGCCAAGGGTATGCTCGGCAAGCTCGGCTGCGAGGTGATCGTCGCCGCCCACGGTGGAGAAGCCCTCAAGCTGCTGGAAGAACAAAGCTTCGACATGGTGTTGATGGACTGCAATATGCCGGTGATGGATGGCTATGAGGCCAGCCGGCAAATCCGTCGCAGCGGGCGCTGGCCGGACCTGCCGATTGTCGCGCTGACGGCCAACGCCATGTCCGAGGAGCGTGAGCGCTGCCGGGCGGCAGGCATGAATGACTACCTGGCCAAGCCGTTTCGCCGGGAAGAACTCAAGGCGTTGCTCGACCTGTGGGTGCCGACTACGACAAGTCTTTGATCTGTCGCAACAGCTGATCCAGGCCGTCACGCAAGGCATCGGCCTGGTTCAGGTCAACCCCGCTGTCACACAACAGGCGGGCCTTCAGCGGCTGTACCTGATCACGCAAGTGTCGACCTTCATCGGTCAGGCTCAGGTGCACTTCACGCTCATCCTGCGCACTGCGCTGACGCCGCACCAGAGCCAGCTGCTCCAGGCGCTTGAGCAGCGGCGTCAGCGTGCCGGAATCCAGCATCAAGCGCTCGCCCAAGGCCTTGACCGTAGGCTGCGATACCGCTACAGCCTGCCATTCCCACAACACCAGCATCACCAGGTATTGCGGGTAGGTCAGCCCCAACTGATCGAGCATCGGCTTGTAGGCCCGGGTAACCGCGCGGGAGGCGGCGTAGAGCTTGAAGCACAGTTGGTCGTCAAGCGCCAAAGACAGGTCGGTCATTTGAGCAGGGCTTCAATCTCTTGGGTCAGGTCCTGAGGCTTGGTGGTCGGGGCAAAACGCTTGACCACCTGGCCGTCGCGGCCGATCAGGAACTTGGTGAAGTTCCACTTGATGCCCTTGGAACCCAGCAAACCCGGGGCCTGCTTTTTAAGCTGTACGAACAATGGGTGAGCATCGCTGCCATTGACGTCGATCTTCTTGAACAGCGGGAAACTGACACCGAAGTTCAGTTCGCAAAATTCCGAAATGGCGCCCTCGTTGCCGGGCTCCTGCTTGCCGAACTGGTTGCAGGGAAAGCCCAGCACCACCAGCCCCTGGTCCTTGTAATGCTGCCAGAGTTCCTCAAGCCCTTTGTATTGCGGGGTGAAGCCGCACTTGCTGGCAGTGTTGACCACAAGAATCGCCTTGCCGGCGAAATCGGCCAAGGTCTTTTGCTCACCCTTGATGGTGGTGCATGGGATGCTCAGCAGGTTGTCGCTCATGGCAGTGCCTCGGAAGAAATGAGAAGAACTGAACGATAGTAGGCAATTCAATTGTGTGCAATTTAATTGCTCGAGCTTATGCCTTGGTATAACGGCTCCTGCGGACGCAAAGGCCCGCAGGAGATAGACGGTTTAGCGCGGCACCAGGTCCAGGCACACCGAATTGATACAGTAACGCAACCCGGTCGGCGGCGGACCGTCCGGGAACACGTGGCCCAGGTGCGCATCGCACTTGGCGCAGGTGACTTCAGTACGGATCATGCCGTGGCTGATGTCGCGAATCTCGACCATTGCCTGCTCGGCAATCGGCTCGTAGAAGCTGGGCCAGCCGCAGCCGGAGTCAAACTTGGCCCTGGAATCGAACAGCGGCTCATTGCAGCAGATGCAGTGGTAAACGCCGTCGGTCTTGGTGCCGTTGTACTTGCCGCTGAACGGTCGCTCGGTGCCTTTGAGGCGGCACACGTTGTACTGCTCCGGGTCGAGCATGGCTTTCCATTCATCAACGGTTTTCTGCAACTTTTCCATCGGTACACCTCGGCAACTGAAAAAGCCTGATCTGTGTCTTTTCCATGGATCAGGCGGCACGTATGATTGCGCCTCTTCAAAGCGCCAGTCTGGCACCCGCGTTACCGGCATTCAAACGTATTTATGGGTCAGGCCAACGCAGGATTCTCAGCACGGTAGTCCTCACACCGTCTGGATCGTTCATTTTCAGGATCACATCGCCATGCAGGTCAGCAAATCGAACAAGCTCGCCAACGTCTGCTACGACATTCGCGGCCCAGTGCTCAAGCACGCCAAACGCCTGGAAGAGGAAGGCCATCGCATCCTCAAGCTGAACATTGGCAACCCGGCACCCTTTGGTTTCGAAGCGCCGGACGAAATCCTCCAGGACGTGATCCGCAACCTGCCGACCGCCCAGGGCTACAGCGACTCCAAAGGCCTGTTCAGCGCGCGCAAGGCCGTCATGCAGTACTACCAGCAGAAGCAGGTTGAAGGTGTCGGCATCGAAGACATCTATTTGGGCAATGGCGTGTCCGAGCTGATCGTCATGTCCATGCAGGCCCTGCTCAACAACGGCGACGAAGTGCTGGTGCCCGCCCCCGACTACCCGCTGTGGACCGCCGCCGTCACCCTGGCCGGTGGCCATCCGGTGCATTACCTGTGTGACGAGGGCGCGGACTGGTTCCCGGACCTGGCCGACATCAAGGCCAAGATCACGCCGAACACCAAGGCCCTGGTGATCATCAACCCGAACAACCCCACCGGCGCCGTCTACTCCAAGGAAGTGCTGCTGGGCATGCTCGAACTGGCGCGCCAGCACAACCTGGTGGTGTTCTCCGACGAGATCTACGACAAGATTCTGTACGACGACGCCGTGCACATCTGCACCGCCTCCCTGGCGCCGGACCTGCTGTGCCTGACCTTCAACGGCCTGTCGAAGTCCTACCGGGTGGCGGGTTTCCGTTCCGGCTGGATCGCGATTTCCGGTCCCAAGCACAATGCCCAGAGCTACATTGAGGGTATCGACATGCTGGCCAACATGCGCCTGTGTGCCAACGTGCCGAGCCAGCACGCCATCCAAACCGCGTTGGGCGGCTACCAGAGCATCAACGACCTGGTGCTGCCACAAGGCCGCCTGCTGGAGCAGCGCAACCGCACCTGGGAACTGCTGAACGCAATTCCGGGCGTCAGCTGCGTCAAGCCCATGGGCGCGTTGTATGCCTTCCCGCGGATCGACCCGAAAGTTTGCCCGATCCTCAATGACGAGAAGTTCGTGCTCGACCTGCTGCTGTCGGAAAAGCTGCTGGTGGTCCAGGGCACAGCGTTCAACTGGCCGTGGCCGGATCACTTCCGGGTGGTCACCTTGCCGCGGGTGGATGACTTGGAGATGGCCATCGGTCGCATCGGCAACTTCCTGAAGTCTTATCGCCAGTAATGGACATTGCGCTGTACGGCCCAACTGAGGTCGTACAGCGATTATCTGGCAACACTTCTCTGCCCTGCGCGGACCCCTTCGCCTTTTACACTCAACGGGTCCACCCTTGTTCGGGCATCACCCTATAATTACAGGGCCGCAAGGTAATGGAGCGAGACAGCCGAGCCGCCTCAGGCCTCGGAAATTCCCTTCAAGGCTCTACATTCAGGCTGTAGGACACAGTTTGAAATAGTCCCTCGGTTGAATAGCCCCATGCTGCACCTTATATACCCCGCAGTACGCGACATATTTAGCATGAGGAGAATTCTACAACCATGATGCGCATTCTGCTGTTCTTGGCCACTAACCTGGCGGTCGTGCTGATTGCCAGCATCACGCTGAGCCTTTTCGGCTTCAATGGGATCATGGCGGCCAACGGGGTTGATCTGAACCTCAATCAGCTGCTGATCTTCTGTGCGGTCTTTGGTTTTGCCGGTTCGATTTTCTCGCTGTTCATCTCCAAGTGGATGGCGAAGATGAGCACCAGCACCCAGATCATCACCCAGCCACGTACCCGTCATGAGCAATGGCTGCTGCAAACCGTCGAGCAATTGTCCCGCGAAGCCGGGATCAAGATGCCTGAAGTCGGGATCTTCCCGGCCTATGAAGCCAACGCCTTTGCCACCGGCTGGAACAAGAACGACGCCCTTGTGGCCGTCAGCCAGGGTTTGCTGGAGCGGTTCTCGCCGGATGAAATCAAGGCGGTGCTCGCCCACGAGATCGGCCACGTAGCCAACGGTGACATGGTCACCCTGGCGCTGGTCCAGGGCGTGGTGAACACCTTCGTGATGTTCTTTGCGCGGATCATCGGCAACTTCGTCGACAAGGTGATCTTCAAGAACGAACAAGGCCAGGGCATGGCCTACTATGTGGCGACCATCTTCGCCGAATTGGTGCTGGGCTTCCTCGCCAGCTCGATCGTGATGTGGTTCTCGCGTAAACGGGAATTCCGCGCAGACGAAGCCGGCGCTCGCCTGGCCGGTACCGGCGCCATGATCAGCGCCCTGCAGCACCTGCGCTCCGAACAGGGCTTGCCGGTGCATATGCCGAACACCCTGACGGCCTTTGGCATCAACGGTGGCATCAAGCAAGGCATGGCTCGCCTGTTCATGAGCCACCCACCGCTGGAAGAGCGGATTGACGCACTGCGTCGTCGCGGCTGACAGCGACAAGAAGAAGGGGCGATTTGATCGCCCCTTTTTTTGTGGGTGCGATTCAGCCCTTGGCCAACCGATACACCCGCTCTTCGAGGCGCGTGACGCCGTCCTGAACAAACTTCCAGCTGTCACCCAGGATGTCCTGCTCCTCGAGTACATCCAGGCCCCAATGCGCACCAAGCAGCAGCCTCGCCTCCTCATCACTGACCGCAAACGGCGGGCCTGCCTTCTGCGCCTGTTCATAGTCGAGGGTGATCAACAGGCCGCGGCTGCCTCCCGCCAGGAGCCCGTTCAAGTGCGCGGCATACTGCTCCCGCATCAACGGCGGCAGGGCAATCAACGCCGCTCTGTCGTAAAGCGCCCGGCAATCAGCCACTGCGCCAGCATCCAGCGCGAAGAAATCCCCACACCAGAGTTCGATGGAGCCCGCCTGAAAGACCTTGAAGGCACCCCGCTGACTAATTTGTGGCGTCAGTTCCTGCTCGCTGAAAAACTCTTCAACGGCCTTTTCCGACAGTTCAACCCCCATCACCCGATGCCCGACGCTCGCCAGCCACACCAGGTCCAGGCTCTTGCCGCACAACGGCACCAGCACCTGCACCCCGTTCGCCACGCCCAGGCCGGGCCAATGGCGCAGCAGGTAAGGATTCACCTCGGGCAGATGGAAGCCCGTCTGATTGCGCGCCCAACGCTCATGCCAAAATCCAGGCTCCATAATTCACCCTAAAACTTGATCAAATAGCGCTAAAACTTATATTAGATTTAGATCAATGATCTGATTGAAGATGGTCCCATCTTAACCCTCAGGACCCGATCATGCTCCCCAGCCTGTTTATCTCCCACGGTTCACCGATGCTTGCCCTGGAACCCGGTGCCAGCGGCCCGGCACTCAAGCGCCTGGCAGCCGAGTTGCCACGCCCCAAGGCCATTGTGGTGGTCTCGGCACACTGGGAAAGCCAGGGGTTGCTCGTGACTGGCAGCGCCGCGCCCGAGACCTGGCACGACTTCGGCGGCTTCCCGCGAGAACTGTTCGCCGTACAGTACCCGGCGCCCGGTGACCCGGCATTGGCCGCCGAGATTGTCCAATTGCTCAAGGCTGACGGCCTGGAGGCGCGGATTGATGACCAGCGCCCCTTCGACCACGGCACCTGGGTCCCGCTGTCGCTGATGTACCCGGCGGCCGATATTCCAGTGGTGCAGGTATCGCTGCCAAGCCGTATGGGCCCTGCCCTGCAAACCCGTGTCGGCCACGCACTGGCGAGCCTGCGGGAACAAGGCGTGCTGCTGATCGGCTCCGGCAGCATTACCCACAACCTCGGCGAACTGGACTGGCATGCCGGACCCGAGAGCATCGAGCCCTGGGCCCGGGATTTTCGCGATTGGATGGTCAGCAAGCTGGCGGCCAACGATGAAGCCGCCCTGCACGACTATCGTCGCCAGGCCCCCCATGCCGTGCGCAGCCACCCCAGCGATGAGCATTTGCTGCCGCTGTATTTCGCCCGGGGCGCCGGCGGTGAATTCAGCGCGGCTCACCAAGGCTTTACCATGGGCGCGCTGGGCATGGACATCTACCGTTTCGCCTGATCGCAGGCAAAAAAAATCCCCGAACCAGTCGGGGATTTTTTATGTTCGATCAATCAGCCCAAGGGCGGATCAATCTTCGCGGTAGCGACGCAGCTTCAACTGCTTACCGGCAACGCGAGTGTCCTTCAGCTTGGTCAGGAGTTTCTCCAGCCCATCTTCCGGCAGCTCCACCAGGGAGAAGCTGTCACGCACCTGGATGCGACCGATCGCTTCACGTGCCAGGCCACCCTCGTTGAGGATAGCGCCCAGCAGGTTCTTGGCAGCAATACCATCACGCGCACCCAGCGCGGTACGGCAGCGAGCACGGCCTTCAGCCAATGGAACCGGAGCACGACGCTCACGATCACCACGGTCTGGACGGTCGCCAGTACGTTCTGGACGATCACCGCGCGGAGCGTTGTTCGGCACCAGTGGACGTTCTTTCTCGATCGCAGCCAGGGTCAGGGCCTGACCGTTGGTAGCCTTGCGCAGCAGGGCTGCAGCCAGGGCACGCGGGGTGCAACCGATATCGGCAGTCAGGCGGTCCAGCAGGTCGCCGTGGGTCGATTCAGCGTCAGCCACCAGCGGCGACAGGCTGTTGGTCAGTTTCTTGATGCGGGCATCGAGAACAGCCTGGGCATCCGGCAGGCGGACTTCGGCAACTTTCTGACCGGTTACACGCTCGATCACTTGCAGCATGCGGCGCTCACGTGGAGTCACCAGCAACAATGCACGACCTTCGCGACCGGCACGGCCGGTACGGCCGATACGGTGAACGTAGGACTCTGGATCGTAAGGCATGTCAACGTTGAACACGTGAGTGATACGTGGAACGTCGAGGCCACGAGCGGCAACGTCGGTCGCCACAACGATGTCCAGACGGCCATCCTTGAGGGAGTCGATCACACGCTCACGTTGGTTCTGGGCAATGTCACCGTTCAGCGCAGCGGCTTTATAGCCTTTGGCTTCCAGGGCACTGGCCAGGTCCAGGGTCGCTTGCTTGGTGCGCACGAACATGATCAGGGCGTCGAAGTCTTCGACTTCCAGCAGGCTCAATACAGCCGAGGTCTTCTGGTCAGCGTGAACCAACAGGTGAGCCTGTTCGATCGCGGTAACGGTCTGAGTCTTGGTCTGGATCTTCACGTGTTGCGGATCGCGCAGGTGGCGTTCGGCAATGGCACGGATCGACTGTGGCAGGGTAGCCGAGAACAGTACGGTCTGACGGGTTGCTGGCAGCGCCTTGAAGATGACTTCCAAGTCGTCCATGAAGCCCAGCTTGAGCATTTCGTCAGCTTCGTCCAGAACCAGGTGGTTCACGGTCGACAGCACTTTTTCGTCGCGACGCAGGTGGTCGCACAGACGGCCCGGAGTGGCGACAACGATCTGTGCGCCGTTACGGATTGCTTTCAGTTGTGGGCCCATAGGCGCGCCGCCGTAAACGGCCACAACGGTAACGCCCGGCATTTGCTTGGCGTAGGTTTCGAAAGCGGTTGCTACTTGCAGCGCCAACTCACGGGTTGGCGCCAGGATCAGGGCTTGCGGCTCGCGCTTGGCAGGATCGATGCAGTGCAGGATTGGCAGGGCGAACGCGGCGGTTTTACCGGTACCGGTTTGCGCTTGGCCAATCATGTCTTGGCCGGCCATGATGATCGGGATCGATTGCTGCTGAATAGCCGAAGGTTCTTCGTAGCCAGTCGCGATGACGGCAGCAAGAATATTCGGGTTAAGATTAAAAGCGGCGAAGCCGCCGGTTTCCTGGGTCATGGGTCTGCCTCTAAGTGCATCCGCAAAGACCCATGCTCCAAAGCTGCGCATGCCGTGTTGAGACTCAAGAGTCGCCCTGGCTGCTTTGTCGGCGGGGATTTGCGAAAACGAATGAATGAAAAAGATTCGTCAAGGAAGAGTCCGCTATGCGGACGTGCAGCCGAAGCTGACTTCGGGGAATTGCGCTACCTAAACGCGGCCCGGTTAAAGGCCGGCGCGCACTATACCGGAAATCGCTGAAAAAGGGAGCTTTTTTTATCGGAAAACACAGGTGAACGGCTCTGCATCAAAGGCTTTGCGCATTGCGGTGAGCGGGTCTATTTTTCAAAGGCCCGGCCCTGTTGGTCATGACGCTTAAACGCTTCACCTTTCACAGCGGGCCCTTCGGTCCGAAACCTCCCTTTGCGCCCGAGGGCACACCCCATGAACCAAGCCAGCAGCAGCCGCGTCAGCCGTGAACAGCAGGGTCATATCCTGTTGTTGGGTCTGGATCGCGTGGCCAAGCGCAATGCGTTCGACCTGGAATTGCTCAATGAGCTGAGCCTTGCGTATGGCGAATTTGATCGCAACGAGGAGGCGCGGGTGGCCATTGTCTTCGGGCATGGCGATCATTTTACCGCTGGGTTGGACCTGGCCAATGTCGGCCCAACGATGGCACAAGGCTGGCAACCGCCGTTGGGCGGTTGTGATCCGTGGGGAGTTTTCGCGGGGCCCCGGGTCAGCAAGCCGGTGATTGTTGCGGCTCAGGGGTACTGCCTGACCATTGGTATCGAGTTGATGCTGGCGGCGGATATCAACCTGTGTGCCAGCAATACCCGCTTTGCGCAGATGGAGGTACAGCGTGGGATCTTTCCTTTTGGGGGCGCGACGTTGCGCTTTCATCAGATCGCGGGGTGGGGGAATGCCATGCGCTGGTTGCTTACGGGGGATGAGTTTGATGCCCATGAAGCGCTGCGGTTGGGGTTGGTGCAGGAGGTGATGGCCAGCGAGGATTTGTTGCCTCGGGCGGTGGTGCTGGCGAATCGCATTGCACAGCAGGCACCGCTGGGGGTGCAGGCCACGCTGATGTCGGCGCGCCAGGCACGGATCGAGGGGGAGACCGCGGCGGCGGCCGGGTTGCCCGTTTTGGTGGAGAAATTGCTGAACAGTGAGGATGCCAAGGAAGGTGTACGGGCGATGGTCGAGAAGCGGCCTGGGGTTTTTAAAGGCTGTTGATTGTGGAGGGGGGCTTGGGGCGGGGTACATATCCGTTATTTAGGTAACGGCCACTATGGGTTCCGCTCTTACAGCGGCTCACTTTTGAACAGCGCAAAAGTAAGCAAAACGCTCTTGCCCCACCACTCGGCACCTCGCTAATGCTCGGTGTGCCCTTGTAAGATTATTTTCACCTGCTTCAGACCGTGGTGCCCTCAGATTTCAAGATCGTGAGTGAGCATGGGTCGAAGCAGGTTCTTTTCTAAACTAGTCCGAACGGTTGCCTGGGCGTAAAGCCCGATTCTGCAAGGTTGGACGTGAGGAAAACGCCATGGACCATGACTCTGCGTTCGTCGGAATTGATGTTTCCAAAAACAAGCTCGACTCATTCGTCAGCACTACTGGCCAAGTCGAGCAGTTTTTCAATACTCCAGAAGATATCCAGCGTTTAGCTAAGCATCTCAAGGCTCAGATGCCCGCTTTAGTGGTGCTGGAAGCAACTGGCGGATATGAGCGGCTTGCCGCTGCCGAGCTTTGCGCTGCTGGATTACCAGTCGTTGTTGTCAATCCCCGTCAGGTCCGTGATTTCGCTAAGGCTACCGGACGGCTGGCTAAAACCGACGCTCTGGATGCCCAGGTGATTGCGGAGTTTGCTCAGGCGGTCAAACCCGAAATTCGGGAGATGCCAGATGAACACGCTCGTGAACTGGCAGATCTACTGACTAGACGCCGTCAGCTTATCGATATGATCGTGGCGGAGGAGTCTCGACTGAAACAGGCGGTATTCAAGGCGCTTCGACGGGATATCAAGGCACATATCGTCTGGCTTCAAAAGCGTCTTAAAAGTACAGACGATGACTTGCACGAAGCGATCAAAGCTTCGCCGGCCTGGAAGGCCAATTATGATTTGCTGCGCGAGGTCTCAGGTGTTGGCAATGTGCTCGCACTTTCGCTGCTGGCGATGGTTCCTGAGCTAGGCAAAGTGAATCGCAAACAAGTGGCTGCATTGGTTGGTGTGGCCCCTTTTAACTGCGATAGCGGCCTGTACAAAGGACGTAGACGGATATGGGGTGGTCGAGCTGAGGTGCGAAGTGTGCTTTACATGGCTGTCTTGTCCTCGAAGAGCCATAACCCGGTGATCGAGAGGTTCTACAACCGTCTGCTTGCTGCAGGGAAGACGAAGAAAGTGGCGCTGGTTGCATGCATGAGAAAGCTGCTGACGATCCTGAATGCGATGGTCCGAGATCAAAAACATTTCGCTGAAATGGCTTGAGATTCGACACGGTTGCTCACTCCGGCTTTGGACCGTGGGCCGCCGTCATGGGCCATCCCTGGCCCAGGACGGCTAACCCGGCGTCCTGCCGGGTTACCCACGCTCCAAAGCCTGCGTTCGGCCAGCGTGGTTTAACGGGGCGCCTAAGATCAAAATCAAGATCAAAAGCAAGAGCACAGCGGCCTCCCGGCCGGCTTGAGTGTTGAAGAGCAAAAGCCAAATCAAAATCTAAAGCGGGCACGGTCAAATGTGGGAGCTGGCTTGCCTGCGATGGCATCAACTAGGTGTATCTGAAAAACCGAGTTGTCTGCATCGCAGGCAAGCCAGCTCCCACAGAAAAGCAGCTTTGCTTTCGCTCTGGTCTTTGCCTTTGCTTTTAACACTCAAGCCGGCCGGTAGGCCGCTGTGCTCTTGCTTTTGATCTTGATCTGCGGGCCCCGTTAACCACGATGGCCGCAAGCAGGCACGGTGGAGCGGGTAAATCGGCAGGGATGCCGATTTAGCCGCGCCGGGCCATGGATGGCCCGTCGCGGCGGCCCGCGGAATCGGGCCGGAGTGCGGGCATGCCGAGCCTAGGCGAGGCACCGAGTGGTGGGGCAAAGACCTTTTGGTTACTTTTGGGGCGTTTGCCAAAAGTGACCCGCTGTAAGAGCGGAACCCTAAGCGGCCGTTACCGCAGCAACGGATATGTACACAATCAAAACCCTACGTAGCCGGCCGAATCGCCTTAATCAGCGACTGCAACGAATACCCCAACCGCGATGCCAACCCCTCAGCCCGCGCAGACACCGCAGCCAGATCAAGCTCCTGATCCAGGTCCGCCGGCACCAAAAGAATCACATTCCCCTCCTTCACCGGCAGCTCCCAATAATGCCGGTGATACAACCCACGCAACAACGCAGCGCCCAACGGCTTGCCGTCATCGGTAGCCCACTGATTAATCACCAACCACCCACCAGGATTCAACTTCTTCTGGCAATTCTCCAGAAACGTCCAGGCCAGGTGCCCCACCCCGGGACCAACATCCGTATACAGGTCGACAAAAATCAGGTCCGCCGACTCAGCGGAAGGCAGCAACTCCAAAGCATCCCCAACCCGGATATACAGCCGAGGATCATCATCCAACCCCAAGTACTCAATGGCCAGACGCGGCACATCAGGCCGCAACTCGATGGCCTCAACATCTTCCAAAGGCAAAAACTTCAGGCACGCCTGAGTCAACGTCCCGGCGCCCAAGCCCAGGAACAACGCACTCTCCGGCTGCTCATGGCACAACGCCCCAATCAGCATCGCCCGGGTGTAGTCATACTCGAGCCAACTCGGGTCAGCGGTAAACACACAACTCTGCTCAATGGCATCGCCAAACTCGAGAAAGCGGTAATCGGCCACTTCCAGCACGCGGATCATGCCGAAGTCATCATGGACCTCGGCCAGCAGGCGCTCGACGCGCTCCTCAGACATTGCAACTCCTAACGGCGTGCCAACGGGAAAGGCGGGATTGTCGGCGAACCGGCAGCAGCAGGTCACGTACTAATTGCTGATAACATGACCGCCCGACCGCAAATCACTCGAGTTCATGATGAGCCAACCCTGGAGCCCCGACAGCTGGCGCGCCCTGCCGATCCAGCAACAACCCCAGTACCCTGACGCTGCGCATTTGGCGCAGGTCGAGCAGAACCTGGCGAGTTATCCGCCACTGGTGTTTGCCGGTGAGGCCCGTGAATTGCGCCGTCAGTTTGCCGAGGTAACCCAGGGTCGCGCTTTCCTGTTGCAAGGTGGCGATTGCGCCGAGAGTTTTGCCGAGTTTTCGGCGGCAAAAATTCGCGACACCTTCAAGGTGCTGCTGCAGATGGCGATTGTGATGACCTTCGCCGCCGGTTGCCCAGTGGTCAAGGTCGGGCGCATGGCTGGCCAGTTCGCCAAGCCGCGTTCTTCCAACGATGAAACCATCGACGGCATCACCCTGCCCGCCTACCGTGGCGATATCGTCAACGGCATCGGTTTCGACGAAAAAAGCCGCGTGCCGGACCCTGACCGCCTGCTGCAGTCTTACCACCAGTCCACCGCCACCCTGAACCTGCTGCGGGCGTTTGCCCAGGGCGGCTTTGCCGACCTGCACCAGGTGCACAAGTGGAATCTGGACTTCATCGCCAACTCGGCCTTGGCCGAGAAGTACAGTCAACTGGCCGACCGTATCGATGAAACCCTGGCGTTCATGCGCGCCTGTGGCATGGACAGCTCGCCGCAACTGCGCGAGACCAGTTTCTTCACCGCCCACGAGGCGTTGCTGCTCAACTACGAACAAGCCTTCGTGCGCCGCGATAGCCTGACCAACGACTATTACGACTGCTCAGCACACATGCTGTGGATCGGTGACCGCACCCGCCAACTGGACGGTGCCCACGTCGAATTCCTGCGCGGGGTGAACAACCCGATCGGGGTCAAGGTCGGCCCGAGCATGAATCCCGATGACCTGATCCGCCTGATCGACATCCTCAATCCGGATAACGACCCAGGCCGCCTGAACCTGATTGCGCGCATGGGGGCGAACAAGGTCGGCGACCATCTGCCGAACCTGATCCGCGCGGTGCAACGTGAAGGCAAGCAGGTGCTATGGAGTTCCGACCCGATGCACGGCAACACCATCAAGGCCAGCAGCGGCTACAAGACCCGGGACTTCGCGCAGATCCTCAGTGAGGTGAAGGAGTTCTTCCAGGTGCATGAAGCCGAAGGCACGTATGCCGGCGGGATTCATATCGAGATGACCGGCCAGAATGTCACCGAGTGCATCGGCGGCGCGCGGCCGATTACCGAAGACGGGCTGTCGGACCGCTATCACACCCACTGCGACCCACGGATGAATGCCGATCAGTCGCTGGAATTGGCGTTCCTGATCGCCGAGACGCTAAAACAGGTCAAGCGCTAAGAGCGCCACCCGCAACCGTGCCGCACTGGCCCGCTGGCAATTGAGCTGGATCTGCTCAAGCCCGAGCCAGTCGGCCATCTGCCGCAGATTCAGGGCCAGCGCCTGCATCCCCTCCTCGTCCAGCCCCGGCTCTTCCTCGTGAACGGCATGCACCGCCAAGCGTCCGGCCGCCCGCTCCGCCCGTAGATCCACGCGCGCGGCGATTCGCTCGTTGTGCAGGAACGGCAACACGTAATAGCCGTACACCCGCTTGTCCTGAGGCGTGTAGATCTCCAGCCGATAGCGGAAATCGAACAAACGCTCGGTACGGCTGCGCTCCCAGATCAGCGAATCAAAAGGCGATAACAGCGCGCTGGCGGGCACCTTGCGCGGGACTTTTGGCTCGGGCAGGCAATAAGCCGGCTGTTTCCAGCCCTGGACCTCACACGTGATCAATTGCCCGTCTTCGACCAGTTCCGCCAGGCGCCCACGGCTGTCGGCCGGGTCGAGGCGGAAGTAGTCGCGCAGGTCTTTTTCGGTGCCCACACCCAATGCCGTGGCGCTATGCAGCAGTAAGCCGCGCTGCGCTTCGGCCTCGTCCAACGGGGCTTGCCGGAGAACGTCGGCCGGAATCACGCGCTCCGGCAGGTCATACAGCCGCTCAAAACCGCGACGCCCGGCGACGGTCACCTGGCCGGCGGCAAACAGCCATTCCAACGCGTGCTTTTCATCGCTCCAGTCCCACCAGGGGCCGGCGCGCTCCTCGCGGGTGGACAAACTGCCCGCACCCAGGGCGCCTTGTTGTTCGACGATGCCCAGCACCCGGGCGATGGTGGCCTGCTGCTCGCGACCAAAACGCGCCATTTGCTGATAAATCCCTTGCCCCCGGGCCGCCCGCTCCATGCGCCAGCGCATCAATGGGTACAGCGCCATGGGTAACAGCGAAGCCTCATGCCCCCAATACTCGAACAGCGAACGCCGCCGCCCCGAACTCCAGGCGGCCTGTTCAAGAATCAACGGAGAGTAGTTACCCAGCCGGGAAAACAGCGGCAGGTAGTGCGAGCGCACCACCGCATTCACCGAGTCAATCTGCAATACACCCAAACGCTCAACCAGGCGGTTGACCTGTGCGGCCTTGATCGACGCCGGCGGCTGGCGCCCGGAAAAGCCTTGGGCTGCCAGCGCCAGCCGCCGCGCCTGCTTGAGGGAAAAGGATAACTCTGCGGGCATGTGACTCTCCTTGTGTGCTCGCGAACCACCCTACTGCATCCCGCGTCATTTTCGCAGCGGATCTTCCCAAAAGTGCCGGCGGCTTTCCTGCTCGACATCGCCACGGTTGAGCCCGATGTCCTTGAGCGCCTCATCGCTCATGCTCATCAACAGTTGGCGTTCACGGTGCACGGCCAGCCACCGGGAACCCAGTTGGAGCAGCCCGGAAAACGGCCGCTTCGCCATCAGCACAAAACCTCTTTGACCTTTCATCATCTCGCCCTCCAGTGGGGATGACTGAAGTCTGTGCCTGGCGCTATGATCAATCCAACGAATGTTTCTTATGCAATACATCTCGGAGATTGATCGATTGTCCAGCTACCCGAGTATCGACACTGAAGTGCTGCGCACCTTCGTCGCCATCGCCGATCAGGGTGGTTTCACCCGCGCCGGCGAGCAGGTCAACCGCACGCAGTCGGCGGTGAGCATGCAGATGAAACGCCTGGAAGAAGACGTGTTGCAGCGCAAGTTGTTCGAGCGCGATGGCCGTCAGGTGCGGCTGACGCCCGAAGGCCAGGTCCTGCTGGGCTATGCCCGCAGGATCCTGAAGCTGCACAGCGAGGTGTTCAACACCCTGCGTGAGCCGCACATGGTCGGGCTGGTGCGCATCGGCACCCCGGACGATTATGTGATGCGCTACTTGCCGGGGATTCTCAAGCGCTTCTCCAAGGCTTACCCGCTGATCCAGATTGAAATGCACTGCGAATCGTCGCCGGTGCTGATGCAGCGCCGGGATCTGGACTTGACGGTTATCAGCCGCGAACCGGGGAATGAAATCGGCGAACTGCTGCGCCATGAACGCATGGTCTGGGTAGCGGCACCTTGCTTCTGCATGGATGAGCACAGCGCCCTGCCCTTGGCCATTTCCGGCCTCGACAGCTTTTGCACACAATGGGCACGCGCTGCACTGGACGCCCAAGGCCAGGAATATCGACTGGCGTATCACAGCTCTAACGGTGCCGCGATCCTGGCGGTGGTGGGAGCAGGCCTGGCAGTCACGATCAACATGGAAAGCCTGGTGACCGAAGACCTGCGCATATTGGGCGCGGCGGATGGTTTTCCGCCGTTGCCTTCGGTCAATCTGCGGCTGTTGCGCAACCCACGCACCACTTCACCGATCACCGAATGCCTCGCCGAATACATCCTCGAAGGCTTCAAACTTTAAAGGTCAGCATCACCGCGCAAACCGCCAGGAACCCACAGAACAGCCCGCGCAACATACGCTCCGGCATGGCGTGGGCGACTTTCACCCCCCAACTGATGCTGAGCAAGCCGCCGACGGCCAGGGGCACGCCGATCAGCCAATCCACTTCGTGGTGCCAGGCGTAGGTCACCAGAGTCACGCTGGTGCTCGGCAAGGCCAGGGCCAGCGACAGCCCCTGGGCGACCACCTGGCTGGTGCCGAAGATGCTGGTCAGCACCGGTGTGGCCACCACCGCTCCGCCTACTCCGAATAAGCCGCCCATGGACCCCGACGCCGCCCCCAGCACCCCCAGCCACGGCCAGGAGTAGCGCATCTGCGCCGAAGGCGGTGCATTGTGGGTAAACATTCGCAGCAGGTTGTAGGACGCCAATGCCAGCAAAAAGACGATAAAGCCCACGCGCATCACGTCTGCATCGATCCCCACCGCCCAGATCGAGCCCAGCCAGGCGAAGGAAAACCCCATCACGCCCAGCGGTAATGCGTGGCGCAGTTCAATCCGGTTGCGTTGGTGATAACGCCACAACGCGAGCATCACGTTCGGCACCACCATCACCAGAGCTGTCCCTTGGGCAATCTGTTGGTCCAGGCCAAAAAACACACCCAACACTGGAATTGCAATCAACCCACCACCAATGCCGAACAAGCCGCCGACAGTGCCCAACGCGACACCCAGTGCCAAATACAACGCTAAATCTGCCACCACTTCGCCCCCGCCTATTCCCAGGCTTTGCATGCTACGCAGTCCGCTCTGGCGCGGAAACGCACAGCAACGCACAATGGCTGTGCCGACTTCGCATAAGCAGACGCTGATGAACCCCAATACCCTGACCGATCAACTCAGTCTGTTTCTCGACGTGCTGGAAGCCGGAAGCTTTTCTGCGGCCGCGCGCCGACACCCGCTCACGCCCTCGGCAGTAGCGCGGCGCATCGACAGCCTGGAAAGCTCGGTGGGCAGCCGGCTGTTTCAACGCAGCACCCATGCCGTGGTGCCGACGCCCGCCGGCCTGGCGTTTGCCGAGCGCGCCCGCCGGATTGTCAGCGAGTTGCAACTGGCGCGGGCCGAAGCGGTGTCGCTGAGCCATGCGCCTGAAGGGTTGATCCGCGTGGACGCCCCGGCTGCCTTCGGGCGGCGCCACTTGGCGCCTGCCATTGGTGACTTTCTTAACGTGTACCCGGGCCTCGACGTACATCTGCATCTGATCGACAGCTTTGTCGACATGCAGGGCGAGCATTTGGGCAAAGTCGACCTGGTGCTGCGGGCCGGGCATATCGTCGACACCCGTCTGATCGCCACGCCCCTGGCCAGTATCGTGCGCATCGCCTGCGCCAGCCCGGCCTACCTGAAAAGCCGTGGCACTCCGACCCATCCCAGCCAGTTGAACGAACACGACGGCCTGGACTGGGAAGGCCTGGCACCGATGTTCGCCTGGCGATTTGAACTGGACGGCCGCAAGACCACCTATCGCCCGCAACGCATTCGCATGAGCGCCAACAACGCCGAAGCCCTGCTCTCCGGGGCGCTGGCCGGACTTGGCGTTGCCCACCTCCCTACCTGGCTCGCCAGTGAATACCTGGTGCGCGGCGAACTGGTGCCGCTGTTCTGCGAGAACGGCTTGCCGACGCCTGAAACCGCCGGCATCTATGCCCTGCGCCTGGAGCAACACGCAAACGCCCGCAGCCGGTTATTGCTGGAATACCTCAAGGCACGCTTCAGCCCCGTACCGCCGTGGGATCTCGCGTTGCAAAGCGCCTTTGGCTGACCGAGCGAACAGAATTGTCTGGCGCGTTAAACATTTGCCCGCTAGATTCGAAGCCAGATACGTTTTAAGGCACCGCCATGACCAAGTCCCTCGATAACTGCGAATCCTTGTTGCTCGACAACCAACTGTGTTTTGCCCTGCATTCCACCTCGTTGTTGATGACCAAGGTCTACAAACCCCTGCTGCAAGCCCTCGGCCTCACCTACCCGCAGTACCTGGCGATGATGGTGCTGTGGGAAGAGGATGGATTGACCGTCGGCGAAATCAGCAATCGCCTGCTGACGGATCCCGGCTCCCTGACGCCGCTGCTCAAGCGCCTGGAGGCCGAAGGCCTGCTCAGCCGGACCCGCAGCCGTGAAGACGAGCGTGTGGTGGTGGTTGAGTTGACCGATTCCGGGCGTGCCCTGCGGGACAAGGCGATGGATATTCCGCAGTGCATTCTGGGCGCCAGCGGGATGGACATCGAACAACTGCGCAAGCTCCAAGGGGATTTACTCGCGCTGCGGAAAAACCTGCAAGTCTCCCTCTAAAGGCACCACGCATCAAAAATGTGGGAGCGGGCTTGCTCGCGAATGCGGTGTGACAGTCACTAGATGCATTGACTGATCCACTGCATTCGCGAGCAAGCCCGCTCCCACATTTGTTTGTGCAGAGCCTCGCCATCAAGGCAGGCAAAATATTTTCAAAATATATATTGCGCGCCAACTATTTGCGCGATACATTCACCTCGCCACTTACTTAGCGCACAAACAATTAGCGCAAATACAAACGAGGAAATCACCATGCAAACTCTCTATACCGCAGTAGCCACCGCCACCGGCGGCCGTGATGGTCGCGCTGTTTCCAACGACAATATCCTCGATGTAAAACTCTCCACGCCAAAAGAGCTGGGCGGCGCGGGTGGCCAGGCCACCAACCCGGAACAACTGTTCGCCGCCGGTTACTCCGCCTGCTTTATCGGCGCCTTGAAATTCGTCGCCAGCCAGACCAAACGCAAAATCCCGGATGACGCTTCGATCACTGCCCATGTCGGCATCGGTCAAATCCCCGGCGGTTTCGGCCTGGACATCGACCTGCACGTCAGCCTGCCCGGCCTGGCCCAGGACGAAGCACAAAGCCTGGTCAACGCGGCCCACCAGGTCTGCCCGTACTCCAACGCCACCCGTGGCAACGTCGATGTGCGCCTGCACGTGACCGTTTGATCCAAACCGCGCCCACAAAAAAGCCCGACTCATGGTCGGGCTTTTTTTGTCGTACCGGTGGCGCAAGAATTACTTCTTGGCGCGACCTTTGTACGAACCACCTTCACGGGTGTCGATCTCGATCAGGTCGTCGATTTCGATGAAATCGGCCACTTGCAGTTCGGTACCGTTAGCCAGTTTGGCAGGCTTCATCACCTTGCCCGAAGTGTCGCCGCGAGCGGAACCTTCGGTGTAGGCAACCTTACGCACGATAGTGGTCGGCAGCTCTACGGAAACCAGACGGTCTTCGAAGAAGATAGCTTCGCAGACGTCTTCCATGCCTTCTTCCACGAATGGCAGAACGGCTTCGATGTCTTCAGCGTTCAGCTCGTACATGGTGTAGTCGGTGGTGTCCATGAACGTGTAGGTGTCGCCGCTGATGAAGGACAGGGTCGCTTCTTTGCGGTCGAGGATCACGTCGTCCAGTTTGTCATCGGCGCTGTAGACGATCTCGGTCTTGTAACCGGTCAGCAGGTTCTTCAGCTTGGTCTTCATGATTGCGCTGTTACGACCAGACTTGGTGAACTCAGCTTTCTGAACCAGCCAAGGGTCGTTTTCGAGACGGATCACTGTACCGGGTTTCAGTTCTTTACCAGTTTTCATTGCGAATATCCGAAATTTGGATGGGATTTACAAAAATCAAGGTCGCGTATCATATCCAATTTACATAAAACTGTACCAGCGCCGTCGCAAGATCGGTCCGCGAGCCTTGTTCCAGAGCCCATTTCTCGGCATTCGCGGTCACTTCCGGCCAGTGTTCCAGAAGCATTTTCCAGCTATTTGCCATATCGCCATCAGCGTTCCAGGCCTGCCAAAGGCTGACCAACGCCGTTTTCGCGGCCGGTGACAAGCCTTCGGTATACAGCTCGAGAAAGGCGTCCAGCTTGTCCAGGTGAATGTCTTCGTCCTGGCGATAGATATGCCACAAGAGCGGCCGCCCGGCCCATTGCGCCCGCACAAACGAGTCTTCGCCGCGCACGGCGTTGAAGTCGCAGCACCACAACAGGCGGTCGTATTGCTCCTGGCGCACGAACGGCAGCACTTGCACGGTCAACCCGTCGCGCCGGTGCACGTCGCCTGTTTTCAATGACTCGACACCCAGCCAACGCTGCACGTCACCGAGGATCCGCCCTTCCGGCACCAGCAGATGAGTGGCGCGCCCATCGGCGGCCAGCACGTCGAGCCAACTGGCCAGCCCGGTGTTTTCATAGGCGAACAACGACATCAGTCGCGCGCCGGCGGCCGGGAAAACCCCAAGGGCCTGCAGAAACTGCTGCCGGGCGGCGGCGTCTCGCTGGAAGGCATCGCGCTGCTCCAGCAGCCCCGCCTCACGCAGTAAACCTCCGGTGCCGGGACGGAATCCGGGAAAGAAGAAGTACTTTTGCACGCCTTTGAATTTCACCGACGGTAAACCGTGGCAACCCACGACCCAATCCTCGGCGCTCAGGTAATCCAGGTTCATCCACAGCGGCGTGCGTTCGCGCGTAGCCATCGCTTCCATATAGTCAGGCGGCAATTGGCAGGCGAACGCGGCGATCACCACGTCTGCCGCGTCGGTCGCCGGCCAGTCGGAGGGCCAGTAGCGCACGTCAACGCCCTCTTGCCACTGCTGGTGCACCTGCACATCAATCTCGGGGCACATGCGTTCGAACGCCCGCAGGTCATCGACCCACAGGCGCACCCCACAACCGTGTTCCGCCACCAATTGCCGGGCCAGGCGCCAGGTCACGCCGATGTCGCCGTAGTTGTCGACGACGCTGCAAAAAATATCCCAGCGGGCTTTCATTCCGGGCTCCAACGCTCAAAGGCTCGATTGTCCGTATAAATGCCTCGATTGCGAAGGGTTGATCGCGATTATTCTGCGCGCGGCTGTGGGACAATCGGCGCCATGCCGCACGTGCCTGCCAGGAGGCCACCATGTCTGTTCGTTCGTTCTCGCTGTTCAAACTCAGTATCGCCGTGGCCTTCGGCCTGTGGCTGGGGTTTATCGCCATTGTGCTGAGCCTGTGGCTGGCGTCCCGCTACCTGCCTGAGCAAACCGTAGCGCCGGTGGCCCGAGTGGTGCAGCAACTGGGCAAGCCGGAGGTGGTTGCACCGGAGCCGCCTAACCGGATGTTCGAGCAGTACCAGGAGAACCTGCGCAAGCAGGAGCAACAGCAGACCCTGGACCAGGCCCGCAACAACCCGCGCAACCTGTCCAACCCCAAATGCCAGTTCTGGCTGCAACAGGACCAGAACGCCCCCAACGACAAGAGCCGGGCCAACGTCCTGCAATTTTGCGATTGATCACGAAAGCCACCCATGAATAAGCACGCCGTTCACCAACTGGTCCTGGATAAGCTCGCGGTCGATCTTGATATCGCCCAGCGCGCGGCACAAACCGCGTACGAAACCGCGACTCATGAAGAAAACATCGCCGAGAACAAGTACGACACCCTGGGGCTGGAAGCGTCCTACCTGGCCGCCGGCCAGGCCCGGCGCGTCGAGGAGATCAAGCAGGCGCTGACGCTCTGCCAGAACATGCAACTGCGTGCCTACGATGACCAGCGCGGGATCGAAGTGGGCGCATTGCTGGGGCTGGTGGATGAAAACGATCGCCAGCAGTGGCTATTCCTGGCGCCGGACGGCGCAGGCTTGAAGGTCGATGTGGTGGGACAACCGGTGACCGTCATCACCCCACGCTCGCCCCTGGGCAAAAGCCTGGTGGGCAAGTTCGAAGGGGATGAGGTGGAGATTCTGGTGGGGGGCGCTCGGCAACAGTTTGCTGTTACCGAGGTCAAGTAAGCCGATCAGTGAACCGGCAGTTCAACGCCGTCGAACAGCTCTTCCAGTTCCTGCTTGTTGTGGCACTGGATGGCCTTGGCCATCACTTCGCGCGTCAGGTGCGGCGCGAATTTCTCGATGAAGTCGCACATGAAACCCCGCAGGAAGGTGCCGCGGCGGAAACCGATCTTGGTCACGCTGGACTCGAACAGTTCGCTGGCATCGAGCACCACCAGGTCGCTGTCGAGCTTGGTGTCGACCGCCATCTTGGCGACGATACCGACACCCAGGCCCAGGCGTACATAAGTCTTGATGACGTCGGCGTCGGCTGCGGTGAACACCACTTTCGGCGTCAGGCCACGATGGCTGAAGGCTTCGTCGAGTTTCGAACGGCCGGTGAAACCGAACACGTAAGTCACGATCGGGTATTCAGCCAGGGCTTCCAGGGTCAGCTTCGGCAGCTTGGCCAATGGGTGACCTTGAGGCACTACCACACAGCGGTTCCAGCGGTAGCACGGCATCATCACCAGGTCGCCGAACAATTCCAGCGCTTCGGTGGCAATCGCGAAATCGACGGTGCCGTCGGCGGCCATCTCGGCGATCTGCATCGGCGAACCCTGGTGCATGTGCAAGGCCACGTCCGGGTACTGCTTGATAAAGCTGCTGATCACCGGCGGCAGCGCATAACGTGCCTGGGTGTGGGTGGTGGCGATCGACAGGGTGCCTTTCTTCTCGTTGGAGAATTCCTGGGCGATCTGCTTGATGCTTTCGACCTTGCGCAGGATCTCGCCGGCGGTGGTGATGATGCGCTCACCGGCCGGGGTGACGCGGGTCAGGTGCTTGCCGCTGCGTGCGAACACTTCAACGCCCAACTCATCTTCGAGCAGGCGGATCTGCTTGCTGATACCGGGTTGCGAGGTGTAAAGGCTTTGAGCAGTAGCGGAAACGTTGAGGTCGTGGTGCGCCACTTCCCAGATGTAGCGCAGTTGTTGAAGCTTCATATGTGTCCCTCAAAGCGGATAGACGCCACGGGTATCAGCGACGGTATATAACTATATTAAAGGTTAGACTGATAAATCTAGAACTTTTTATCGTTTTCTACCAATCACACGTCATCACTGCGGCGGCGCTGTAAAAGTGGCACCAGGTACACCGGCACCTGAGACAGCTGCAGCACCCGAGCAGCGGTTCTTCCCAGGGGCGTCGCCACACCGACCGCCTGGCTGTGACTACCTACGATCAGCAAATCCACAGAGAGTTTCTGCGACTGGTCGAGAATCACTTCACAGGGGTCGCCCTGGATCACCCGCACCGAACGGATCAACTTGAGGTCCTGCTCCCCTTCCCCCAGTTCCTCGCGAAAACTGTCGAGCACCCGCTGCTCGATGGTCGCCATCACTGTCGTCAGGCCCTGGCTTTGCCATTCACTCAAGGCCTTCTCATCAAGGTAGCTCTGTAACACGGATTCGGCGAACAGCCCGATGGGCTCGACCACGTGAATCACATACAGATCGGCCTTGAACGTTCGCGCCAGCGCCAGGGCATGTTGCATCACATAAGGTGCATATAGACCGAGGTCAGTGGCGTACAGCATCGAACGAATCATAGAACCTCCTGGGTAGCCAGGATGGCGGGGATTGATTCAGCTTAGCAGCGCCTTTGGCAGTGCTCAGCCCTCGGTCTGAATTTTCAACTCGTTACTGATGCCGTGGGGGACGTGCCCGGTGGCCACGAACTCCCGGGCCTTCTCGCAATGCCCTTCCTGGTCATCGAAAAACACATCGGCGGCAAAAGCCTCGAGGAACGCCGACTTCTCCAGGCCACCGAGAAACAGCGACTCGTCGAGACGGATATCCCATTCCCGCAGCGTGCGAATCACCCGCTCGTGGGACGGCGCCGAACGCGCAGTGACCAGTGCAGTACGGATCGGGCAGGACTCGTCCGGGAACTCACGTTGCAACAAGTTGAGCGCCGCCAGGAAGCCCTTGAACGGTCCGCCGCGCAATGGCTCGCGGGCCGACTCCCGCTCGCTGGCCTGGAAGGCTTCAAGACCTCCCGACTGATAGACGCGCTCGGACTCATCAGAAAACAGCACCGCGTCGCCGTCAAAGGCAATCCGCAACTCGGCGCTGGAGGCCCGACGTGCGCCGCCCGAGAGGATGGTCGCTGCGGCAAACCCGGCATCCAGGGCGCTGCGCACATCCTCGGCATGGGTGGACAGAAACAGGTGGCAACCAAACGCCGCCAGATAAGGATAAGGACTGCGCCCGCCGACAAACGCGGCGCGGGAGATGTCCAAGCCGTAATGCTGGATCGAATTGAACACGCGCAGGCCGGTGTCTGCACTGTTGCGCGACACCAGCACCACCTCGACCCGGGCACGGCCGAGGCTGGCGTTGAGGCTCAGGAGTTTCTTCACCAGCGGGAAGGCGTCGCCGGGCTCGAGGATTTCATCCTCGTGGTCGATCTGGTACTTGCGATAGGTCTCGACCCCTTGGGCCAGGTAGGCCTTGTGGCTTTCGCTCAGGTCGAACAGCGCCCGCGAGGAAATCGCCAGCACCAGTTTGTCGCCCAATCCCTTTGCCATGGTGTTCCCCCCAATCAGCGGTTATGCCGATCCATAAAACTCAAGGCCTGGTACAGCGCCTGCATTCTTGGCAATTCACAACCCGCCGCCTTCGCCGCCGCCAAGGGGCGTGCGTAAATCGCCGCCAGTTCCAGCGGGCGCTTGTGCACGTAATCGTGATACATGCTGGGCAGGTAGTCATCCATGCTTTCAGTCATGGTGAACATCTGCCCGGCGTAACTGGCGGGGATTTCATGCCCGCAGGCGTGGGCGCCCTGCGCCACTTCGGCCATCAGCGCCTGGATCAGTTCACGGCTGGATTCATCCGCCATCATCGCCGTGGTGCCAGTGCCGAACACGACGGACAGACCGTTGTAAGGCACGTTCCACACCAGTTTATGCCAGCGCGCCTGATGCACATTGGCCATGGCCTGGGAGTCGATGCCGGCCTGGTGAAACAGTGCGGCACCTGCTTCGACAATGGCCTGCCGATGAGTGTCATCGTTGGCCGCGGGACCACTGTGGTAACCCAGGTTGACCCGGCCCAGCGCCTGATGCTCGACAATCCCGGGACCGGAACGGTGCACGCCGATGTAGCACAGGCCACCCAGCAAGTGCAGCGACGGCGGCAAGTGTTCCCGCAGGCTGTCTTCGACATCGAGGCCGTTTTGCAGCAGCACGACCTTGGCGTCCGGGGCGGCAATCTGGGCGATGGTTGGGGCCAGTTCGACATTACCCGTGGACTTGGTGCCCACCAGCAGCCAGTCGCACGGCGGCATGTCGGCGGCGCGGGCATAGGCCTGCACCGGGTGCAGGCGCACGATTCCGTGGAGGGTGCTGTTGAGCTGCAGGCCGCGCTCGCTGACCGCCGCGTACTCGCTGCGCAGCAGGAAATGCACATCGAAACCGGCACGCGCGAGCATCACACCGTAGAAGCCACCAATGGCCCCGGTGCCGATAATCCCGATCCGGGGCGACTGTGTTTTTGCAACTTCGGTCATGGCAATTCCTCTGGTAGTCGTTTGAGCGCCTGCTGCACACCCTGCTTCAGGTCGCCGGCGGTCAGACGCGTCAGTGACGCTAATATTCCATGGAATTTCCCGTCGCACACCACAAACAACGCGGGCAAATGAAAGATCTCGTAGCGCTCTACCGCGCCGCCATTGTGGCCAGCATCCACCCAACAGACCCGGTCCACCGGCAAGTCCCAACCGGGCAGTTGCTGGTGCAGGAAGCGGCAGCGCGAGCAACCGTCACCGGTGAACACCACCAGCGAGGTGCCGGGAAGCCCCAATAATTGCTGGTCGATATCCAGATCGGTAAGGTGCAGTTCTTTCACTATACTGCTGCCACCGCCGTCAACTGGACGGTGCTCGGAGTCCGTGTGCATGGGTCGTTTCTTTCCTCACCCTGATGATGTCGCTGTCGAATTAACCCAACGTCCCATTTCCGGCATTTCCCGCCAACGGCTGCACACTATCGGCCTGGGCGGCGTCGCATGCAATTACCCACGCGCCTGGCGCCAAGGCATGGCCATCGAGATGCATATCCCTGCACTGGGCCAGACAGCCCGCTATCCGGGCTACGTAGCGTGGTGCCGCAAAGCTGAAAACGGTTACCGCGTCGGTATTACCTTTACCGATGAACAGGCCTTGTTCGGTGCGCGGATGGGTGAGCAAGTGTGCCAGATCGAACGCTACTGCCGCCTCCACGAAGGCTCCGGGCCGACACCCTGGCAAAGCGAAGCCCTGGCCCGGGAATGGGTCACGCGCCATGCCGGCGAGTTCTCCCATGAGGCTTTTGTGCAGCCAGCGCTGGATTAAAGCGGCCTTTGCCCATTGTCTCGCAGCCTTGTAACGCGCTAAGGTTCGGCTCCCCGCTGCACTTAAATCATGCTGTGCTCCGCCGCACGGGGATCGCTGGCGGCCGGCACCCGTGACCCTGACGAGTAACACGATGGCTGATTTACCGATCAACGACCTTAACGTCGAATCCAACGAGACCCTGATCACACCCGATCAGCTCAAGCGCGAAATCCCCCTGAGCGACGCTGCCCTGCAGACCGTCACCAAGGGCCGCGAAGTCATCCGTGAGATTCTCGACGGCACCGACCACCGCCTGTTCGTGGTCATCGGGCCGTGCTCGATCCATGACCTCAAGGCTGCCCACGAATACGCCGAGCGCCTGAAGGTGCTGGCGGCAGAAGTGTCCGACACCTTGTACCTGGTGATGCGCGTCTATTTCGAGAAGCCGCGTACCACCGTCGGCTGGAAAGGCTTGATCAACGACCCGTACCTGGACGACTCCTTCAAGATCCAGGATGGCCTGCACATCGGTCGTCAACTGCTGCTGGACCTCGCGGAAATGGGCCTGCCGACGGCAACCGAAGCCCTGGACCCGATTTCCCCGCAGTACCTGCAAGACCTGATCAGCTGGTCGGCGATTGGTGCACGTACCACCGAATCCCAGACTCACCGGGAAATGGCTTCCGGCCTGTCTTCGGCCGTGGGTTTCAAGAACGGTACCGACGGCGGCCTGACGGTGGCGATCAACGCCCTGCAGTCGGTGTCCAGCCCGCACCGTTTCCTGGGTATCAACCAGGAAGGTGGCGTGTCCATCGTCACCACCAAGGGCAACGCCTACGGTCACGTGGTACTGCGCGGCGGCAACGGCAAGCCCAACTATGATTCGGTCAGCGTGGCCCTGTGCGAACAGGCGCTGAACAAGGCGAAGATCAAGCCGAACATCATGGTCGATTGCAGCCACGCCAACTCCAACAAGGACCCGGCTCTGCAACCGCTGGTGATGGAGAACGTGGCCAACCAGATTCTGGAAGGCAACCAGTCGATCATCGGCCTGATGGTCGAAAGCCACCTGAACTGGGGCTGCCAGGCGATTCCAAAGGATCTGGCCGACCTGCAATACGGCGTGTCGATCACCGATGCCTGCATCGACTGGGCTGCCACCGAGACCACCTTGCGCAGCATGCATGCCAAGCTCAAGGACGTGTTGCCCAAGCGCCAACGCGGCTGAGCAAACACTGCGGACACAAAAACGCCGGGCTAAACCCGGCGTTTTTTTTGATCGTTCCCCGCTCTGCGTGGGAATGCATCCTGGGATGCGCTGCGTCCCGCCCTACTCAATGCTCACAGCTTTGCGGCATGGCGCTGGTGGCGCTCCATGTAACGCTCCACGTAGGAGCAGGACGGGATCACCGTATAACCTGCCTCTTCGGCGAACTTCAACGCTTCTTCGGTGAGCGCGGCAGCAATGCCACGGCCTCGCAATGCGTTGGGCACGAAGGTGCGATAGATATCCAGGGTCTGCTTCCCAAGGTCCATATAGGTCAGATAGGCACGATGACCGTCCACATTGGTCTCGAACTGATGACCAGCCTGGTCATGGTGGATGGACAACGCCTCGCTCATCACTACTCCTCGCGGGTCTTGGTTTCTGACCCCTACCTTACCGATGTTTTTCCGGCGAAGGAACATCTACGCCACCCGGTGCCGGTTTCGACAACGAGAAAAGCCGCCAGTGCCTTGCACTAGCGCTCACAACCAGCACAGGGAAATAGTAGGCGCCAATCGCACAATTGCTCAAGACGCGCTCGTCTTCCGTTGCGCTGGCGGACATAGAAAGGGCCAATCGAGATTCCTTACGTCGATGGCCTGAACATTGCCGGCAGTTGAAGCTTGAGACGAACACGCGCTCTTAAAGTCACCTCAACATGCACAAAAGATACCGAAGACCGAAAAGACAATCTGAACAATAGTGTCAGGGACGATATATAAAATGACTTATGTTTACATGGCTTAACACATGCCAGCCGGCCCTTTCAGGCTGGATCCAATCCTCGGCCGAGTGCAAAAATCTGGATATTTTTTATACAGACTCTCAAAAGATTAGCCAAAATAGATTGGGCGCGAGAATTTTTTTTGCTTCTTGCGCTACGTCAGTTTACTTACTACAAGTAATGGGTAGTATGTACGCCGGCTATTAGCTCACTCTGAGAAAGTAGCCATTTAATAGAAAGTCCTTGAAGGGGAACACGATGAACAACGTTCTGAAATTCTCTGCTCTGGCTCTGGCCGCAGTTCTGGCTACCGGTTGCAGCAGCGTCTCCAAAGAAACCGAAGCTCGTCTGACTGCAACTGAAGACGCAGCAGCTCGCTCCCAGGCTCGTGCAGACGAAGCCTATCGTAAAGCTGATGAAGCTCTGGCTGCTGCTCAAAAAGCACAACAGACTGCTGACGAAGCTAACGAGCGCGCTCTGCGCATGCTTGAAAAAGCAAGCCGCAAGTAATAATCCTTCGGGGTTGTTATCAAGCCGGTCCATTCTTGGATCGGCTTTTTTTTGCCCGCAATTTGGCTGGATTCCAGACAATAAAAAACCCGTCACCGCGCGAGGCGATAACGGGTTATGGATCGTGCAGGCTTATTGCTGCAGATCGACCGGCGTACTCGACACCATAGGCGCCCCACCGGGCACGCCGATTTCCGTCGGGATACCGTCTTCAGCCGCAACGACGTCACGCACCTGGTCCCAGTTGACCCGCAGGTTGCTGGACAGGTCTTCACGCTTGAGCAACGCGTTGATCACCGCAGTGTGCTTGTCGACGACCGATGGAGTGCCATCATCGTTCAACGGCGTATGCGCTTCCAGGTAGACCTTGCCACCGGCTGCGCCAAACTTGTAGGCATCGTTGATAATCCGCACAGACGTCCCTACCGGCACCATGTCGGCCATTTCCAGCACGTTGTTGTTGAACATGCGGAAGCATCCGTGACTGGTACGGGTACCGATGCCGAACTTCATGTTGGAGCCGTGGATCAGGTAGCCGGGCGTGCCCAGAGTGAACTTGAACGGCCCCAACGGGTTGTCCGGGCCGGCCGGCACCACGTTGGGCAACGGGTCGCCATTGGCGGCGTGTTCGGCCTTGATCGAGGCAGGCGGGGTCCAGGTGGGGTTCGGGATCTTGCCCGTGATGGTGGTGTGAGCCACTGGCGAACCCCAGCCTTCACGGCCAATCCCCAACGGGAACGTGTACACCACGTTCTGGCCCTTGGGGTAGTAATAGAGCCGGTATTCCGCCAGGTTGATCACGATGCCTTCACGGGGGCCGGGCGGCAGGATGAAGCGCGTCGGCAACACGATCTCGGTACCCGCTCCCGGCAACCAGGCATCGACGCCCGGGTTGGCCGCGACCATTTCCGAATAACCCAGGTCGTAGGTAGTGCCCAGGTCAGCGAAGGTATCTTCGTACTTGGCCTTGATCACCTGGACCTGGCCAACGATATCTTCACCCGGTGGCGGCAAAGGCAACTGCAAGGCTGCAGCAGGACCAGCCGCGCAGAGCGCAGCAAGAGACAGGCAGCAGGTGACGGCGGAAAGGCGCGACAACATCCGGGAATTCCTTCGCAGATCGACGGGTAGTAAAAAATGGATTGTACACGGCTGCCCGGCGGGCACCCATATTCAAAGTTCGAAGCGCAGCTCTGGCCAGATCGGCGGTGTGCCGCGTTTTTGCGACTCGAGGATCGCCCGGCACAGGGGGCACAAACGCTGGTCCTGGAAGATCGAGCGATCCACCGACGACCAACGCGGCTGGGCGGGCAATAACGTACCGCAGAGGGTGCGGTCGATGGACCCACCCAACTCCAATTGACGCGTCACCAGATGCACCCGGACTTCCTGGCAGGCGAACAGATCCAGCTGTTCGTCAGGCTCGATCAGTTGGTAGGCAAACAGGGACCAGGCAGGACGCGACATCGGGGGCTCCAAATCGGGGGGGCGCCACCTTAGCCGAAAGACCGCTGCTAGAAAAGCGTCATAGCAGTGGTTTTAGCGTTGGCCAGACATTTTCCAGCAACTTGCCCTGCGCGCCAACCGCCGGGTGCAATTGGTCAGCCTGCATCAACTCGGGATGGCCGCCGACGCCTTCAAGGAAAAAGGGTACCAGCGGGACGCTTTTTTCCTTGGCCAGATCCCCGTAAACCTGCGCAAACGCAGTGGTGTATTTCGGGCCGTAGTTAGGCGGCAACTGCATGCCCAACAGCAGCACCTTGGCACCGCTGGCCTTGGACTGGTCGATCATCGATGCAAGATTTTGTTTCAATTGCGCGGGTGGCTGCCCACGCAGACCGTCATTGCCGCCCAGCTCAATGATCACCAGGTCCGGCTTATGCTCTGCAAGCGCCGCCGGCAGCCGCGCCAGGCCTCCGGCACTGGTGTCGCCGCTGATGGAGGCGTTGACCACTTTATCGTCGAAACCTTCGCTCTTGAGCCGTTGTCCCAACAACGCTACCCACCCTTTGCTGGTATCCAGCCCGAAACCGGCACTGATACTATCCCCAACGATCAGGACTGTACCCGCCGCTGCGTTCTGGGCCATGCACATCAAGGCCAGGCCAGCACTCAAAAACCACATTCGCATTGGATTCTCCATGGGCGCAAGCATTCTCACCGCGCGAACCCTTAGCAAAGTGGTTCCCAGCGCGGAAGGTGAACTGACTATCCTGCACGAACTGAGCCTGGAACTGAACAAGGGCGATAGCCTGGCTATCGTCGGCGCCTCCGGTTCCGGCAAATCCACCCTCCTCGGCCTGCTGGCCGGCCTCGACCTGCCGAGCAGTGGCGAAGTCACCCTCGCCGGCCAAGCCCTGAGTACTCTCGACGAAGACCAGCGCGCGCGCATCCGCGCCGAGCACGTGGGATTTGTGTTCCAGTCCTTCCAGTTGCTCGACAGCCTCAATGCCCTGGAAAACGTGATGCTGCCGTTGGAACTGGATGGCCGCAAGGACGCCCGCGAACGGGCCAGGCACCTGCTGGAGCGCGTCGGCCTGGGCCAGCGCCTCACCCATTCACCGCGCCAACTCTCGGGTGGCGAGCAGCAACGGGTAGCGATTGCCCGGGCGTTTGCCGCCGAACCGGACGTGCTGTTTGCCGATGAACCCACCGGCAACCTCGACAGCCACACTGGCGAGCGCATCAGCGACCTGTTGTTCGAACTCAACAAAGAGAGCGGCACGACCCTGGTGCTGGTGACCCATGACGAGCGCCTGGCCCACCGTTGCCGCCGCCTGATCCGTCTTGAAGCCGGCCTGATGGTCGCGCCCCTGGAGCCTTGATGGCACGCTTGCCCTTGTTGCGCCTGTTCAGCCTTGCCCTTCGCCAGCTGCTGCGCGATGCCCGCGCCGGCGAACTGCGTGTGCTGTTCTTCGCCCTGCTGGTGGCCGTCGCCGCCAGCACCGCCATCGGTTACTTCGGTGCACGCCTGAATGGCGCCATGATGCTGCGCGCTACGGAATTCCTCGCGGCCGACCTGGTGCTGGAAGGCAGCTCACCCGCCCGTACCGAGCAAATCCAGAGTGGCACCGAACTGGGATTGCAGCACGCCAGGGTCGTGGAGTTCTCCAGCGTTATTGCCACCGACAATGGCATCCAGCTGTCCAGCATCAAGGCGGTCAACGACGAGTATCCGTTGCGCGGCGAACTGAAGAGCGCCGCCGAGCCCTTCGGCAAGGAAACCACCGGCGGTTCGCCCAAGCCCGGCGAAGCCTGGGTGGAAGCACGGTTGCTGACAGCGCTGGGCCTGAAAATCGGCGACAGCATCGACGTCGGCATGAAGACCCTGCGCCTGGCCCGCGTACTGACCTACGAGCCGGACCGTGCCGGCAACTTCTATAGCCTGACACCCAGGGTGATGATCAACCTGGCCGATCTCGAGGCCACCGGCGTGGTGCAGCCCGGCAGCCGCGTCAGTTATCGCGACCTCTGGCGCGCGCCCCAAGGCGGCACCGTACTGCAAACCTATCGCGACCTGATCAAGCCCGGCCTGGCTGCCAACCAGCGGCTGCAGGATGCGCGCGACGGCAACCAGCAGATCGGCGGCGCCCTGGGCAAGGCCGAACGTTACTTGAACATGGCCAGCCTGGTGGCAGTGCTGCTCTCCGGCGTGGCAGTGGCACTCTCGGCGAACCGCTTCGCCAGTCGACGCTTTGATGCCAGTGCCTTATTGCGCTGTCTCGGACTGTCCCGGCGCGAGACCATGTTGCTGTTCAGCCTGCAATTGACCGTGCTGGGGCTGCTGGCCAGCCTGACCGGCGCCCTGCTCGGCTGGCTGGCGCAATTGGGCCTGTTTGCGCTGTTGCATGACCTGCTGCCGGCGGACGTTCCACCTGGTGGGCTGTTGCCAGCGATTGCCGGGATTGGTACAGGGCTGGTCGCCCTCGCCGGTTTCGCCCTGCCGCCATTGGCCGCACTGGGGCGCGTGCCACCGCTGCGGGTACTGCGACGCGACCTGCTGCCGATCCCTTCCAGCACCTGGATGGTCTACGGTGCCGCGCTGTTCGCCCTGGGCCTGATCATGTGGCGCTTGAGCCTCGACCTGGTGCTGACCTTCGCCCTGCTGGGTGGCGGCGTGATTGCTGCACTGGTTCTCGGCGGTCTGCTCCTGCTCCTGTTGCAAAGCCTGCGGCACCTGCTGGCCCGGGCCTCCCTGCCCTGGCGCCTGGGGTTGGGCCAGTTGCTGCGTCATCCCTTGGCGGCAGCGGGCCAGTCCCTGGCATTCGGGCTGATCCTGTTGTCCATGGGCTTGATCGCGCTGCTGCGTGGCGAATTGCTGGACACCTGGCAAAACCAGTTGCCCAAGGACGCTCCCAATTATTTCGCGCTGAACATCCTGCCCGCCGACAAAGACACCTTCGGCGCACGCCTGCTGGAATTGCAGGCACAGTCTGCACCGCTGTATCCGGTAGTGCCGGGCCGATTGATCAGCATCAATGGCGCCCCGGTGCAGGAGATCGTCAGCAAGGATTCCAGCGGCGATCGTGCGGTACAGCGCGACTTGAGCCTGACCTGGGCCGCCGACCTGCCGCCAGGCAACAAGCTGACGGCGGGTTCCTGGTGGACGGCGCAACCCACCGACGAGATTCCCGGCGTCTCGGTGGAGGCCAAGGTCGCTGACAGCCTGAAACTCAAGCTCAACGATCACCTGATCTTCACCGTCGGCGGGGAAAACCGTGAAGCGCGGGTTACCAGCCTGCGGGAGATCAACTGGGACAACTTCCAGCCGAACTTCTTCATGATCTTCCAGCCAGGCACCTTGAAGGACCTGCCCGCCACCTACCTGACCAGCTTCTACCTGGCGCCCGGCCATGACCAGCAGATCGTCGACCTGTCCCGGGCCTTCCCGGCGGTGACCATCCTGCAAGTGGAGGCACTGCTTGAACAGCTGCGCAGCATCCTGGCCCAGGTCACCCTGGCGGTTGAGTACGTGCTGTTGTTTGTCCTGGCTGCGGGGATGGCTGTGTTGTTCTCCGGGCTCCAGGCAACCCTCGATGAGCGAATTCGCCAAGGTGCCCTGCTGCGGGCGCTGGGAGCAGAGCGCAAGTTGCTGGTCAAGGCGCGGCGTATCGAGTTCGGGCTGTTGGGCGCGGTCAGCGGCCTGTTGGCGGCGTTGGGTACGGAACTGGTGACACTGGTGCTGTATCGCTACGCGTTCGACCTGACCTGGCACCCGCATCCGTGGCTGTTGCTGCTGCCGGTGATCGGTGCCGTGCTGATCGGCGGAGCCGGTGTGTTCGGCACTCGCCGCGCACTGAACGCCAGCCCGCTGACGGTGCTGCGCGAGGGCTGAAAACGCAAATGGCCCGCCCTCAGCAAAGAGGGCGGGCCATCCGTTGTCACTTCACATATTCGATGGCGGTGATCCACCAGCACACTTCGCCGCTTGGAGTCTGCACGAGCGCCTCGTCATCCACCTCTTTGCGCAACAACGCACGCGCCATGGGTGAGTCGATAGAGATGTAGTCCATGCGTTCATAGATCTCATCGTAACCGACGATGCGAAACCGCTTGGTTTCACCCTGCTCGTTCTCAATCTCCACCCAAGCGCCGAAAAACACCTTGCCTTCCTGCTCCGGCATGTACTCCACCACGCGCATGTCTTCAAGGCGCTTACGCAAATAGCGCACCCGGCGATCAATTTCCCGCAGCAGCTTCTTGTTGTACTGGTAGTCAGCGTTTTCGCTCCGGTCCCCCAGGGAGGCGGCCCACGTGACTTTACGGGTGGTGTCAGGACGCTTTTCTCGCCACAGGTAATCAAGCTCCTTTTTCAGGGCTTCATGACCTTCTTTGGTAATCAGCTTGGTGCTCAAAAGCTCTACATCCCCTGGAAGTTTCCAATGTTCAGACTCGCTGCTGCATCCGGCACAACGCATTTAACGCCCGATACCAGCGGTGGAGGTCGATGATAAATGAACACAGGAAAGTAGCCAGACCCACCGATGGATTCCGGCCCCCAGCGTCAATCTGCATCCAGCTGAAGTGGCCGGCTTTCAGGCTGGCTGCGTCCGGTCTCAGCCAGCCGTGCAAGCGACTCGTCCAAGGTTTGAAGCACGCCCCTCAGGTTTTCCCGCAGGGCAGGCAACTGAACCAGTGCAGCCGTAAGCTGTTGCTCCTTGTGACCAACCAACCGCTCACGGTTGCGCACCTGGGCTTCCTCGCTTTCCAGGTAGCGCGCACGCTCATCCATTCGACGCTGCTCTGCCTGGTTTAACACCGAGCACCCCGCCAGATGCTCCTCCCGGGTAGTCAGCGTGCGGGCCAACTGTTCCAGGGACGCTTCTTTTTCGGCAGTTCTCTCGGCACTCCGTTGACTCTCCTGCTCAAGCTCGAGCTTTTCCTGGCGCAGTTCAAGGCGTAGTTGCTCAAGCGCCTCCTCCTGCTTGAGCACGCTGAGCTTTTGCTGTGTCAACTCTTGCGCCACTCGGGAAAGATTGGCCAGCGTATCGTCCACCTCGAACAATGAAGGCGCTTCCTGCAGGACAGGCGGCGACGCCTGGTGGGCGGGTTCAGACAGTGGCGCTACCGGTGCCTGCGGTGGCGCGACGACTACCGGCGCCTCGATGGGCGGCTCGATCAGTGGCTCGGTTATCTCGAACATATCCACGGGTGCCTGTAACTCCGGTTCGGGCACCGGCGGCGCGGGCTCGGAAGGGTCCGCGGCCCTTGGAGGAGAAATCATCCTTGAGGAGAAACGAATAGACGGGACAATCAATGAGTTGCTTTCGATGGCAGGCAAACCGGCCGTCGACGTTCCCAGGGTAATGACCTTCATCACCAGGGATTTCTTGATCGTCAACGAGTGATGATCTTCAGGCCTGGCGGGGGGCAGCTTGCAGCCTTTCAGGTCAATAAAATGATACGGAATCTGAGCTTCGCCGGTGCTTGCGGACTTGGTCCCGGCTGCCGCGGCAAGCGTCAGTATTTGCTTGAAGACATGGGTCGCTGTTTGCAGGTCTTCCTTGGAATCTATCGCGCCCAGAAAGTACCGATCGGACTTTTTGCGCAACGCTGCGATGTATACCCGTGAACTGCCGGGTTCTATCTCTTCATCCAGACTATAGGCAAGGAAGTTCGAAGCGATCTGGGCCACTGCAAAACCACAAAGCAGTGCGCCGTTGACCGGCGCATCATGCCCGGATTGTTCAAGAACAAGGGTACGTAGAAGCAGCATGACGTTCAGGCTCCATTTCAAATTGGCAGAACAAATACACGCCAAATAAACAACGACAATAATTAAAACATCAAAAGCCTCACAATTGTTTCAGCGAGCCATCGCTTGACACGTAGGACTTATCTTATTCATGCGCTACAACGTTTCCAAGACTGCCTATTGAACGTACCATTTTTTAACAATACGACCCTGGACACGCACACAACAAAATATTTCAACTTTTGACTTTTCTAACATTCACAACCTGCCGCTCATGCAGGTTAATCGAGGCCTTGTCTTAACGAGCCTTGCCATAAACATTCAGTAGAAAAGCATAATGATCGAGATAACGAGCCTGACAAAAAAGATGGGCGGGAAAAACATCGTCCACGACTTTTCATTTAATGTCCAACCTCAGGAATGCCTGGGATTATTTGGAAATGATGGTGCGGGGAAAACAACTATCGTCAAAATGATAGCAGGCTCGATTCTCCCCTCTTCAGGGCATGTAAAAGTATTCGGTAACGATATTGTCCTCAATACACTCCAGGCGAAGAAAATCACCGGCTACCAGCCAGAACAATGCCTGAGCCATGGCACAATGAGCGTAAAGGGCTTTCTCAGCTTTATTGCCGACATACGCGGATTCCGCGGCGCAGAAAAGCGCAAGATGATTGACCGCGCGGCCGCACGGCTTGAACTTTGTCGGATACTCAAATACCCCATCGAAACCCTCCCGGCAGGGTTGAAACGCAAAGTAGCCATCGCTCAGGCAATCCTGCATGACCCCCGCCTGCTGTTGCTCGATGAGCCAACGGAAGGTCTGAATGCCGACCAGAAACACAAAGTCAGAATGCTCATCAAGTCGCTGGCCGACGAAATGACGATCATCGTCGCGTCCCGCACGCCCGAAGCGTTGACCGGCATTTGTAATCGGGCGGTGGTCGTCGCCGACGGTCGATTAGTGGCAGACACGTCCTTGCCCGAACTGCAGCGCAGTTCCCGGCATTACCAGGCAGTCACCCTTGCAGCCGACACGCCGCTGGACCTGTTGGCACTGGCGGTATTACCCGGGGTCGCCGGCATCGAGGAAGACCGCGAGACGCCCGGCACAGTGACCGTACTCGCCATGCCGGGGCAAACCATTTACCCCCATATCAACGCACTGATCACCCACCGCCGCTGGAAAATAAATGCCCTGAACCTGGAGCCTGGACGCCTGGATGACGTCATCCATCACATGAGCCAGGAGGCTTCGGTTTGAAACTTCTACCGGTCATCATCAAGCGTCAACTGGCCAGTTACTTTTCCGCGCCCGTCACTTACCTGAGCACTGCAGCTTTCCTGACAGCCGCCGCCGTAGTTGGCTTGCATACAAGCCAACTACTGGAGCAAAACAGCGTTGACTTACATGGATTCTTCCAACTGCATCCTTGGCTTTATTTGCTGTTGACCCCTGTGCTGTCCACACAACTCTGGGCGGATGAGCACACTGCGGGCTCCGTGGACTTCCTGAGCACCCTGCCCATCACGGGTTTCGAGAGAGTAGTCGGGAAGTTTTTGGCGGCCTGGATTACTTCTGGCATTGCCTTGATATTGACCTTTCCCATGGTTGTCACCGTCAATTACTTTGGAAACCCGGACAATGCAGTCATTGCGTCCCAATACTTTGGAAGTTGGTTATTAGCCGGAAGTTACCTATCGGTGGGCGGTTTTATCTGCACACTGACAAACCATCGGATCATCATATTTACGGTCACCCTGTGTTTGCTGCTGGTCGCGAGCGAACTGTCTTCCATTCTTGATGCCATTGAACATCAAGCCCCGATCTGGCTCATCGACCGCATTACTTCCCTCAGTCCGTCAACACGCTTTGACGCCATAGACCAAGGAGTACTGGCGCTTCAAGACAGTTTGTACTTCATCAGCATCATCGTCGCCTTTCTCGCCATGACGACCATTGCCCTGAACGTCAGAAACCGTTGAGAAGGACACGTCACGATGAGAACGCCGTTAAGCGCCAGCATCACTATCATCACCCTACTGTTACTCTTTCTTGCCTTTAACCTGGTGTGGGCACTGAAACTTCCAACTATACGGCTGGATTTTTCAGAGCATAAAATCCATACATTATCCGAACCTGTACGGACACTGCTCGCCTCACTGGAGCGACCGGTTGACCTGTACTTTTTCAACTCAAGCAAACATCCGCAAAAATCCAATGCCGTAAAAAGCTACGGTAAGCGGGTCGAGTGGTTGCTCAAGGAGTATGAAAAAGCGGCAAAGGGCAAAATCAACCTGCACCTCATCGATCCCAAGCCTTTTTCAGAAGACGAATACAAAGCCAGGTTATTGGGGCTCGACGACCAACAAGGATTCTTCGGCCTTGTCGGCACCAGCACGGCTCATGGGCCACATAGCATCCAGGCATTCAGCCTGGACCGGGAGTCGCTGCTGGAATATGAGATCAGCCACCTGCTTCATAAAGTGATCCACCCGGAGCAACCGGTGATAGGCCTGATCTCCACGCTGCCAATGGACGGCGAACGGGATGAGCAAAGCGGCCTGAATACGCCTCCCTGGCAGTCATTGCAGGCGCTGCGCCGCCAATTCAACCTCGTTAGCCTGGAGCCAGGCATCGAAAAAATTCCCGAACACGTCAAAACCTTGATGGTGGTCCATCCCGGCAAACTGCCTGATCCAACCCTGTACGCGATCGATCAGTTTGTATTGGGTGCAGGCAAGTTGATGATGTTTATCGACCCGCTTGCCGGGCTGGATACCAGCGTCACAGCCCCGGAAAACCCCAGACTGGAAGCATTGCTGAGCGCCTGGGGCATCCAGATGCCCGCAAATAAGGTCATCGCCGATCACGACCATGCCACTTCAGTGATCATGACCACAGGCCAGCCCGCCGTGCGCCATCCTGCTGCGTTGACCTTGCCGCGCCCGGCGATGGCACAGGATGACATGAGCACCTGGAAACTCCACAGCGTCAATGTCTTGAGCAGCGGTGCCCTGGCCCCCACCAAGAAGAGCCGTATCACCTTCACTCCGCTGCTGCAAAGCTCCGGGCAAGCGGCCCTGTTTGATGCTGAGCGTTTTGCCCTGCCGGCGCAGTTCGATTCACTGATCAATGAGGCTGCCGCCCGTGGCCAGCAACAGGTCATCGCCGCCCGCATTGAGGGGCCCGCCTACTCTGTTTTTCCTGATGGGATCAGCGGGCGTAAAGCCGGCTTGCAAAAGGCTGCACACATCCATGTCGTGGTGGTCGCGGACACTGATCTGCTCAGCGATCGTGTGGCTGGAATGCTCCACGACAACCACGCGCCGAGTGGCCCCTCGTCAGATAACGCGATGTTTGTCTTGAACACCCTGGATAACCTGGCAGCGCCTGACACCCTGATGAACGTTCGCCCCCGAGTAGGTGGCGGTCGATCGCTGCAGGTATTACAGGCAATGCGCGAAGAGGCGGCACGGGCCTTCCAGGAAAAGTCCGCCGAACGTGCGCAACGCCTGGAGCAAACGGAAAAGGAATGGCAATTGCTGAACCCCCGGACGCTTTCCCTGGGGGCCCAGGCGGTACCTTCCAACACATTGCTGCAAGCACTCAACAGGGAACGCTTGCGAATACCCATGGAGATTCAAGCGCTGAAGGTTCAGTCATATGCCGAGGTTCACGCCTTGGAGCGCAAAGTGAAGCTGCTCAATACCCTGCCTGTACCGCTGATACTGTGCCTGATTGCGTGGGGTATTTTCCTGCGTCGCCGTCGCCAGCATCTGCCTCCTGCGGCGAATCACTGAGGGTTCAACGCCGGGCTATCAGCCCTTGCCGGGCAATCCGGGTCAACTGGCGTATCACTTCGCTCGCGTCGCTGGCACTGGGGGCTTGAATAACGGCCAGGTCAAAGCTGTTGGACGCAAAGCGCGCAAGGGAGTCGCCGTCTTCGACAAACTGAATCAAAAAGGCCGAAGGCCGACCGGTGCGACGTGGCCAACCATCCAGATAACGCAGTAGCGTCGGCTGGTGCTTGCCGCCCAAGAGGATTTTCGGATTGCGTTGGGTAAGGTCCGCGGTGATCGGGGCCAGGCGTATGAGGGGGCGTAGTGCATTCATCGTGTCGTGTCTCTGCCTCAAAAGTCTGCGGGCAGGTGAGAGGCAACACCGAACCAGCGCTTTAGCGGAATTTCGAAGCGGGCCCATGGCTCTGGCTTCTGTCGGGACTGTGATCAGTCACCGGTGGCGCCCCGCAATTAGCTGTTTAAATCGGCGCAAGCAACATCCTAGAGAAGCCTGTAGGGCGGTGTCAAGAATCCCGAGCAACGAAAAGGCCCGCACAAGGCGGGCCTTTAAAGGGAGATTCGCGGTATCAGTGAGTGATGGCCCGGTCGGCAGACAATTTGCCAGCCCCCTCCAACAACACCGCCAGCGTACCGCCCAGCAACGCCAGGGCGAACTCGTAACCGTTGTTGGCCATGAACAAACCGTTATGGATATGCACCGAGAAAATCGCCACCAGGGAGATGATCGACAAGCCCAGAGCCGCAGGACGCGCCAGCAAGCCAATGATCAGCGCCAGACCGGCGAAGAATTCAGTACCGCCGGACAGCACCGCCATCAGGGTACCTGGGGCCAGGCCAATACTTTCCATCCACTGGGCAGTGCCCGCCAGGCCACCACCGCCAAACCAGCCAAAGAGTTTCTGCGAACCGTGGGCGGCGAAGATGATCCCGACAAAAATCCTCAGGATCGTCAGGCCATAGCCAGCGCGGGTGGAGAGGATGCGGGTGATCAATGGGCTCATGCTGATAATCCTTTTCCATGTAGGGGTTGGGTTGGCCGCTATATTAATCAGTTTAAGTAATGATAAAAGCCGATAAAACGGCTAATAACCATCGATTTAATAGATTATTTCCGTGACGCAACTCGCGGCGCTGCCGGCTCCAACGACTCCCGTTCCCGATCAAACGCCAGGTAATACTTGTTCACGCTATTAACATAGCTGACACCGCTCATTCCCACCTGCTCCATGGCAATGCGCTCAACCTGGAAAAACCATTGGTTTGGGTTAAGCCCCCGCCGCCGCGCTTCGGCACGCATTCCCTGGACCCGCTCCGGCCCCATGTTGTAGGCCGCCAGCACAAACGCCATGCGCTCGCGCTCGTTGAGCTTGGGGCTTGAGAAAAACTTGCGCCGGATCATCGCCAGGTACCGCGCGCCGGCCTGCACATTGCTGTCCAGGCTTTCGATGTTATTGATCCCAACCCGCTGGGCCGCCGACGGGGTGATCTGCATCAACCCGGTGGGGCCGCCGCTGCTCCGGGCGCCGGGATCGAGGGCCGATTCCTTGAACGCCAACGCGGCCAGGTTCAGCCAGTCCATGCCTTGTTCTCGGGCATGCTTTTGCAGCACGGGACGCAGTTTTTCCAGGCGCTGGCGGTCAGCACGGGCCAATGGATAACGCACCTGGTACAGGCGGCGATAGATGCGCTGGAACGCCACGTCCTGATCGGACGGCGTGTGGTAAGTCTTGAGGAAACGATCAATGCTGGCCCGCAGCATCGAAGCATCCTGGCGCACAAACCAATATTCTTCGCCCGGCTCACTGATGGCTACCTGCCGGTCAAACCGCAGCTTGGGCAGGATCTTCGCCCAGCGCTCGGCAATCGGTCGCTCGACAATGGTCAGGTGGAAAATCCCGGCCTGGACCATCTCCAGCACGTCTTCCACCGCCAGGCTGGGGTCGACCCACTCCACCTTCACCGGCGGCAACTTGTGCAGCGCCAGCTTCTGGTTGACCTGGTTGATCGCGTCCGACGCAGCGCTGCCGGTGGTCAAGGCCAGCGTGCGCCCGGACAATTGCTCGAGTTTGGTAAACCGCCGCTCACCCTTGAGCCCTACCAGCCACAGCGGCACGTCGCTGGCAATCGGGTCACTGGTGGCAATCTTGTGAGCGGCCTTCATATCCAGTAATTCGCCGGGGGCCACCAGGTCACCCTCACCGCGCGCCAACGCGCCGATCAATTGGTCCTTGGCCTTGGGAATAATCTTGAGGCTGATCTCCTCACCGTCACGGGCGTGGCCGTTGAGGTATTGCTCGAAACCACGCAGGCGGTGGTATTCAACACCGATGGCCTGGCCCTGGACTTCGCCGGAACTGTTACGGCTCTGGTTGACCAGCACTCGCAAGGTGCGGCTGCTGCGGATCTGCGCGAGGTCACGGACCTTGCCGGGCTTGGTGACTTCCAGCGGCCCGTCCAGACGCGCAACCGCGGCCATGGGCAGCAGTAACGTCAGGCACAACATAAGCAACGCCGAGGGTCGGATCATCCGCTCTCCGGAAGAAAGAATACTGCCCATTGCTTCGCGAAAAACGAGGCGTTGGGGGACAGAAACAGAGCGCCATGAGCGCAGGCTTTGGGCGCAAGGGTGGCACGGCAGATGGCGACAAACCAAACACAGTGTTACTTGCGACTTTCAAAGACAGCTTTAACTCGTTGTAGTTCTTGGCTTTTCTTATAAATCTACAGCTCTGATATGCTTTCCGACCGCAGGCGGAGGTAGCACCATGCAACTCATTGATATCGGCGTCAACCTGACGAACCCAAGTTTCGACGAAAAGCACCAGGCCGTTCTCGACCGCGCCTACGCCGCCGGGGTGAGCCAATTGGTGCTCACCGGCACCAGTGTTGACGGCAGTGAACAGGCCCTGGAACTGTGCCAGCAGTTGGACGAAAGCGGCCAACGCCTGTTCGCCACCGCCGGTATCCACCCCCACTCCGCCAGTGACTGGAACGCCGAGAGCGCCAGGCGCCTGCGCGGTCTGCTCAAGGAAAGCCGGGTACGGGCGGTGGGTGAATGCGGGCTGGACTTCAACCGGGATTTCTCGCCGCGCCCTCAGCAGGAAAAAGTCCTTGAAGAACACCTGGCCCTGGCCGTGGAACTGAAACTCCCGGTTTTTCTTCATGAGCGTGACGCCAACCAGCGCCTGTTGGAAATCCTGCGGGACTACCGTGATCACCTGTCAGCCGCCGTGGTGCACTGCTTCACCGGCGAGCAGCGCGCGCTGTTCAGCTACCTCGACCTGGACCTGCACATCGGCATCACCGGCTGGATCTGCGACGAGCGCCGTGGGACGCACCTGCATCCGCTGGTCAGGGAAATTCCCCGTGGTCGTCTGATGCTGGAAAGCGACGCGCCCTACCTGCTGCCCCGCACCTTGCGGCCCAAGCCCAAAAACGGTCGCAACGAACCCGCCTATTTGCCGGAAGTCCTGCGGGAAGTCGCCCTGCACCGTGAAGAAACCGTGGAAGACCTGGCGCAACACAGCACAGCCTGCGCCCGCGCCTTTTTTGGATTGCCTGTGCCGGATTGACGCGGCGCATTGACCCATATCAAAACCTGCCGGGCCGATAGCGGCACAATAATGGCACCTTGCCAATGCTGTTTCCGCTATCAGAGAAAACCTTCCATGGGTGCCTGGCTTAGCAACATCTCACTGAAGTACAAATTCTGGGCCGTGAACGCGGTCGCCTTCATCACCACCCTGTTGCTGGTGCTGTACGCCGTGCAGCTCGAACAACAGGCCCGCAGCCAAGCCTCCCAGGCTTCGGCGCAAGCCCAGGCGCGCTTGCTCAGTGCCTGGCCCGCCGGCCAACCGCTGCCCAAGGGCGAGCACTGGCTGACCTATGCCAAGGGCAAAGTCCCACAACTGGGCGACGAGGATCTGTCAGCCCTGGCCACCGCCAGTGGCTGGGTGGACTTCAATCACATGCCGTTGTTCGGCGAAAACCCGCTGATGGGCGCCGAAGTGATCAGCCGCGCCGACGGTCAGCAGGTCGCCGTGCTGGCCTACGGACCCAGCTTGAGCCAAGTCTTCGAAGACCGTTTCGCCAACTACGCCGTGGCGGTGATGATTCTGATGCTGGCCATGCTCGGCGCCTCACAGCTGCTGATCCGCTTTCTGCTCAGCCAGCTCAATACCTTGAAAGACGTGATGCTGCACGTCGAAAAAACCGGCGACCTCTCGGCCCGCGTGCCCTTGGCTTGTAAAGACGAGGTCGGGCAGATGGCCAGTGCCTTTAACGCGATGCAGGCGGGTTATCAGCGAGTGGTCAACACCGTCGCGCGCACTGCCAAGCAACTGGACGACGGCGCCGCACGCCTGGCCAGCAGCATGAACGAGGTGCAACACGGCATGCTCGGCCAGCAAAGCGAAACCGACCAGGCCGCGACTGCAATCAACGAGATGACCGCCACCGTCTACCACATCGCCCAGCACGCCGGCGCCACCCGCGACCTGTCCCAGACTGCCGACACCCTCGCCGGCAGCGGCCAGGAAGTGGTCAGCCGGGTGCAGCGCTCGATTGCCGGGCTGTCCACGGGTGTGCAGCAGACCGCCGAAATGATCCAGAAACTGGCCGAGGACAGCCAGAAAATCAACAGCGTGGTCGGGGTGATTCACAGCATCGCCGAACAGACCAACCTGCTGGCCCTCAACGCCGCCATTGAAGCCGCCCGCGCCGGCGAAATGGGCCGGGGCTTTGCCGTGGTTGCCGACGAAGTACGCAACCTGGCCAAGCGAGTGCAAAGCTCCACCGATGAAATCACCCGCATGGTGTCCGCCCTGCAAGCCGGCACCCGGGACGCGGTGGATTTTATGCAGGAAAGCTCGTTCAAGGCCGACGACTGTGTGCAGCAGGCGCAAGAGGCCGGGATTGCTCTCGCCGAAATCACCGGCGCCGTGGCGCAGATGCGTGAGAGCAATACGCAAATTGCCGTGGCGGCCGAACAGCAAAGCCATGTGGCCGAGGAAATGAATCGGGCGGTGGTGAGCATCCGTGACGTCACCGAGAACACCGTGCAACAAACCGTGGACTCGGCCACCACCAGCAATGAGCTGGCGACCCTGGCCGGAGAACTGAGCAAGGCCATCGGACAATTGAAGCTGTAAACACTGAAGGGATGGCTATGGCCTCCATAGCCATCCTTGATTCGCCGCCCCGCCCTGCCCGTCCTACACTCTGTTCAAGATGTTTCAACGGACAGAGGAATCACGATCATGGGAAAACGTCATCCAAATCTCCCCGCCTGGCAATGGCGCACCCCCCCTCAGAATCATCAGCATGCAACCAATCAAGTGCTGCAGCTGCTGGCGCTGCCGCTGCTGGTGATCGGCTTTCTGCTGATGGTGTCCGGAGTGTTCAGCGAGAACCTGGCGAGCGTCGCTATCGGGGTTGTCGGCATTGTGGCCGCGCTGGCATTGCAGCATCACGGTCGCAGCCTGGAGGCACGCACCAGCGATGCCTCCGACGATCAACACCTGTTGGTCTGAGGGCTCAGGCGAACACCACCACCGACTGGCGACTGATAGCAATCAACTGGCCGTCGGGGCTCCACAGCTGCGCAGCCGCATGGCCGTAGCCGTCGCGGGCATGCTCGATGTGGACCCGGTATTGACACCAGTCCAGGGTGCTGAGGGTTTGCAACGGCTGGACGAACTCGATGGTCCAGGTCAGGGTGCTGCCCGGTGCTGGTTGGGTCAGGTGCGGTAACACCGAAGGTGGCCATGCGTCGACCAGCGCGAGGATATGCGCTTCGGTCAGGGGCTCTTCTTTCACGTCGCCACGCAAGCGCACCCAGCCGCCCATCTCACGGGATTTATTACCGGTGAATGGCAGCCCGCCGACGCTCCAACGCATCGCCAGGTGCCGCATGAATTCCGGTGTCACCCCTTTGACGTAGGGCAGCTCCTGGCACTCATCCCAGTGTTTGAAGGTGGGCGCGGGTTCAGCGGCGACGTCGATTTGCGACGGCCGCGACGCGCCAAAACTGGCCTGCACCAAAGTCATCGTTTCACCGTTCTGCACCACACGGCCCAGCAACTGGCTGACAGCCTTGCCTTCGCGCAGCACTTCGACTTCGTAGCGGGCAGGCACATCCGGCGCCACGGGGCCGACAAAGGTAATCGCCAGCGAACGCAACGGGCGATCCGCCGGGACCTGCGCACGCAGGGCCTCGTACTCCAACGCCACGACCAGGCCGCCGAACGTGGCACGGCCCTGGGCCCATTCGGCCGGGATCGAAACGTCCAGCGGGTGGTTGCGGGCAGCGTCGAGCAAATCACTAAAGCGCATGGCGATCTCAACTTGAAAAAAAGAATTGAGGGATCTTAACCACCCGGCCTGCGCCATACAGCGCCTATTCCAGCCAAAAGTCCGGACAGATAGGCCGCAGGTTCAAGCGAAGCAGTCGGCGCTCAGTTTATCCAACACACGGTCCGCCTGCCCTTCAGCCTCGGCCATGGTGCGGTGCCAGCCGGATACGCACGGCTGCAAATCAGGTTCGTGCCCGGCTTGCGCCAGCCATTGCCAGCAGTCGTGCCAATCGCCGAGGGCGCCTTGGGCGGCCTTGAGACGGGACACCGCTTTGGGGGGCAGCTTATCCAGCTCGGGATAAGCCTCGGCCGCATAACGCACACGCTTGATCAACAGGCGCAGGCGATGGCGGTCATGGTTGGGATCGTGCAACGCTTCGCCGAGTTTTTTCCATTGCTTGGCCAGGCGTTTTTCAATGCGGGTGCGCAAACCCTTGAGCAATTTCTGCCGTTGGGATGCGCGGATAAAGCGGGGGAATGCTTCGAGGATCAACAGCAGTTGCGCCAGCTCCGGCCCTTGCGCCACCGAGCGGTAGGTGGCTGGCTGCTGCCGTATACGCCGCTCAGCTGCTTCGTGATGGCCATGCTGGTGGAGGTACGCCGCCAACACTTCACGGTCGCGAAACGGCGTGGTCAGTTGGCCCACGCCACTGGCGGCCTGTTCGAGCTGCTCGACACCGGGCAACCCGCGCAATGGCCGCAACAGGCTGCGCAAGCGCCGTACCGTGGTGCGCAGATCGTGCAGGGCCTCGTCGTCCGTGACGGCGGCGAGGCGCGCCTGGCAGCTCAGTAACCCTACTTCCAGGCCGATGACCTGAGCGACTAACTGATCGACCAACGCTGCCATGCCTGTTTCCCCTGTTGAAGATCGGGCGCCTGCTTGGGCAAACGCCACACAACACTATCGACTACCTTTCCTTGGCCCCCTGATCAGGATCAACGTCCTGCGCGCGACTCACGAATATAGAAACGCGCTTTCTCGGCCTTTTCCGAGCAACCTTCAAAGGCTTCGAACTGCTGCTGGGTCTTGGCGCCAGTCAACAACGACAGAGCCTTGGAGTAACTCACGGTGCCGGCAAAACCTTCGGCCTTGGCCAGGTCCAGTTCGTGCCACGCAGCGTCCAGTTGAGTGCCGCAGCTGTCGCGATAAGCAGTTTTCCCGGCACAACCGGCCAGGGCCAACACGATCACAGGTACACACATCCAGGCTTTCATCAAATGACACCTCAAGAAAAGAAAAAACAGTCACAGGTGTAGACGTTGCCTACACCGAAAAGTGCCTTATCCGACTGCCTGAATCCGCAGTGCCGATTGCCAGAGCATACCCGAGCCCAATGGCTCGCTCGCGAAAATATTCGGTTGTGACCGTGATGATTGAAGCCCGACCCTCGATGGGTGCATTGTGGGCACCTGTTTTGCGAAGGATCAGGTCATGAAGAAACGTGTTGCATTGGTGCTGGGCTCCGGTGGCGCTCGGGGCTACGCCCATATCGGCGTGATCGAGGAAATCGAAAAACGCGGCTATGACATCGCCTGCATCGCCGGCTGTTCCATGGGTGCGGTGGTGGGTGGGATCTATGCTGCGGGCAAGCTGGACGAGTACCGAAACTGGATCGAAAGCCTCGATTACCTGGACGTGCTGCGACTGGTCGACGTGAGCTTTCGCCTGGGGGCGATTCGTGGCGAAAAGGTGTTCGGGCAGATCCGCAAGATCGTCGGCGAGATCAATATCGAAGACCTGCGCATCCCCTACACCGCCGTGGCCACCGACCTCACCAACCAGCAGGAAATCTGGTTCCAGGAAGGCTGCCTGCACCAGGCCATGCGCGCTTCGGCGGCAATTCCCAGCCTGTTCACCCCGGTGATGCAGGGCAACCGCATGCTGGTGGACGGCGGCCTGTTGAACCCGCTGCCGATCGTACCGGTGGTGTCCAGCCATTGCGACCTGATCATTGCGGTCAACCTCAACTCTACCAACCAGAAGCAGTACAAGCTTCCAGTGATCCAGCGTCCGCCGGCGTTCAGGAGCCGCTTCGATAACCTGGTGCGTTCACTGGGTTCGCACTTGCCGTTCCGGCGCAAGCAGGCCGAGCAGTTGTTGATGCTGGAACAGGAAGCGCTGCTGGCCCAGGCCGCCGATATCAACCCGTGGCTGGACTCTGCCGAACCCGAGGCGCAACAACCGGCGGCGGCACCGGAAAAGGCCGGGGCGCCAAAGTCGGCGACCGGCTCGTTCATCATCGATAACGTGGGGCCCGCGTCGCTGCTGGACCTGATCAACCAGAGCTTCGAGGTGATGCAGACGTCATTGGCGCAGTACAAGATCGCCGGGTACCCACCGGATATTCTGATCAACGTGCCAAAGCGGGTGTGCCGGTTTTTCGAGTTTTACAAAGCGCCGGAGTTGATCGCGCTGGGCCGGGAGATCGCCAGCGATACCCTGGATCGGTACGAGAGCGAGCAACACTGAGTATTTATGAACCGAGCGTTTGTGGCGAGGGAGCTTGCTCCCGTTGGAGTGCGAAGCGCTCCCAGGATTTTGGGGCTGCTGCGCAGCCCAGCGGGAGCAAGCTCCCTCGCCACAGGTTAAGCACCACCCTTAAGCTTCGGTGTTCAACAACCGATAGCCCACCCCGGCCTCAGTCACGATAAACCGTGGCTGGGTCGGATCATCTACCAGTTTCTGGCGCAGATGGCCCACCACAATCCGCAGGTAATGGCTGTCTTCGGTATGGGTCGGGCCCCAGATATCCTTGAGCAGTTGCTGCTGGGTAATCACCCGCCCGGGATGGCGGGCCAGTTGCGCCAGCACCGCGTATTCCTTGCGGGTCAGCGCCACTTCGACACCGTCCAGCAACACCCGCCGATAGGCCAGGTCTACAGTCAACGGGCCAAAACGCAATGCCGCTTCCTGGGCCTCCCCCGCCGGCGCCTGGCGCAACAATGCCCGCACCCGCGCGAGAAACTCCTGGATGCCAAACGGCTTGGTCACGTAGTCGTTGGCGCCGTTGTCCAGCGCCTCGACCTTTTGCACTTCGCTGGCCCGCACCGACAGCACCAGCACCGGCACCGTGGACCACTCGCGAAACTCGCGCAGCACCTGCTGGCCGTCCATGTCCGGCAGGCCGAGGTCGAGCACCAGCAAGTCCGGTTTACTCAAGGCGGCCTGGGCCAGGCCTTCGTTGCCGGTGCCGGCCTCGATCACTTTGTAGCCCTGGGAGGCCAGGCTGATACGCAAGAACTTGCGGATCTGCGGTTCGTCGTCAATGACCAAAATCGTCGCAGTCTGGCTCATGGTGTCCAATCAAAATCCGTGAAAAAAAGAGGGTAGCTCAAGGTTCGCTTTCCAGGCCAGGCTGGGCCTGCAATGGCAGAAATAAAGTGATGCAGGTGCCGCGGCCTTCGATGCCGTCGGCCACGCTGATATGCCCGCCGTGCGCACCGACCATGCCCTGGCAGATCGCCAGGCCGAGACCGGTACCCTGCCCGCCCCGGTCGCCGCGGGCGGCGGTGTAGAACATGTCGAAAATCTTCGCGCGCTCCGCCTCGGGAATACCCGGACCTTCATCGGCAACGGCAAAGAACAATTGATTACCCTGCGCGCCAGCACTGAGTTGCAGGCGGCCTTGGGGCGGTGAGAAGCGTGCAGCGTTTTCCAGTACGTTGACCAGCGCCTGCTCGATCAAGGCCGCATGCACATACAACAACGGTAGTTCGGGCGGCACGTCGGTGGTCACTTGCAGCGGCGCCAGCACCGCACGCAAACGGCCCAGGGAGCTGCCGACGATGTCGCCGGGCGAGACCCAATCCCGCGCCAGCTTCAGGGCGCCGTGGCCCAGGCGGGTCATGTCCAGCAGGTTCTGGATGTAGCGATCCAGGCGCTCGGCTTCATCACGGGTACCTTCCAGCAATTCCCGGCGATCTTCCAGGGGAATCGCCTCGCCGAGGGCCAGCAGGCTGTCAATGCTGCCACGCATGGAGGTCAGCGGTGTGCGCAAATCGTGAGACACGGAAGCCAGCAAGGCGCTGCGCAATTGCTCGGTTTCGCCGTGCAGACGTGCCGCTTCCAGTTCCTGGCCGAGCTGCGCACGGGCCAGGGCCTGGGCCAATGGCTGGCTCAAGGCGGTGAGCAGACGACGGCGTTGGCCGCTCAATTCGAGCCCAGGTTTTGGGCTGACACCCAGCAGGCCCAACGGGCCTTCTTCACCGGACAACGGCCACCACCACCAGCGCCCGAACGGCAAGGTGCCGGTGCCCATGCCGGCCGGTTGATCGTGCTGCCAGGCCCAATCGGCGGCGGCGCGCTCGGCTTCGGTAAAGGTAATTGGGCCACCTGTCTCGACCTTCCAGTCGCCCTGACCATCACGGTTGAGCAGGCACAATTGCAGGTCACTCCAGCCTTCCAGATGATGCGCGGCGGCACTGATCACCGCCTGCCGATCGGTAGCGGCGGTGAGCTTGCGGGACAGGTCGAGCAGCTCGCTGGTTTCTTCCTGGGTGTCACGCAACGCCTGCAACTGCCGACGCTGGCGCGCGGCCAGGTTGCCGGTGAGCGCGGCCATCAGCAGGAAGAACAACAGCGTCAGCACGTCCTCTTCACGCTGGATCGCAAAGGAAAAACTAGGCGGGATAAACAGGAAGTCGTAGGTCAAAAACGAGAGTGCCGCCGTGGCCAGCGCCGGGCCCAGGCTGCTGCGCACCGCCACCAGCAATACCGCCGCGAGGAACACCAGCGAGATATTGGGCAACGGCAGAACGCTCGATACTCCCCACGCCACGGCAGCGGCGATGACCGTCGCGACCACCGCCAGGGCATAGTCAAACCACACCAGCCCACGCACATCCGGCAGGCGCGGAGGGGCCGGAACTTCGTCGCTGTCGAGGACGTTGATTTCCAGGCCCCGGGCATTGCGCAGCAGGCGTGCCGCCAAGCCGCCACCAAACAGATTGCGCCGCCAGCGCGGCCGGGACTGCCCCACCAGAATCAAGCTGGCGCGACGCTCGGCGGCGTGCTGGATCAGGGTCTTGGCCACCTCCCCCGCTCGCAGCAACACCACTTCACCGCCAAGACGCTCGGCCAGTTGCTGGGCGTTTTGCAGACGCAGGCGCGATTGTTCATCCCGTACCCGGCCGTTATCCACATGCACCAGGCTCCACGGCAAATGCCGACGCTGGGCTACGCGGCTGGCATGACGCACCAGGCGTTCGGCCTGGGCATCGCCATCCACGCCCACCAACAACCGGCCACGCACGGCGGGCGCGGCTTGGCCCAATTGGCGATAACCCTGGGCCAAGTCATCGTCGACATGGGCCGCCGCGGTTTGCATCGCCAGCTCGCGCAGGGCCATGAGGTTGGTCTGGGTGAAGAACGCATCGATAGCGGCGCGAGCCTGTTCCGGCACGTAGACCTTGCCGTCCCGCAGACGCTCCAGCAGCTCGCGGGATGGCAGGTCGATCAGCAGCAGTTCGTCGGCTTCCTGCAAGACCCAGTCGGGCAAGGTCTCGCGCACTTGTACGCCGGTGATGCCGCGCACCTGGTCGTTGAGGCTTTCCAGGTGCTGGACGTTGACCGTGGTGAAAACGTTGATGCCGGCGGCGAGCAATTCCTGAATGTCTTGCCAGCGTTTTTCGTGGCGGCTGCCGGGGGCGTTGCTGTGGGCCAGTTCGTCCACCAGCACCAGTTTGGGCTTGGCGGCGAGCAGGCCGTCGAGGTCCATTTCCTCCAGCATCACGCCGCGGTATTCGGAACGCAGCAGCGGCTGTTGTGGCAAGCCGCTGAGCAAGGCTTCGGTCTCGGCGCGGCCGTGGGTTTCCACCACCCCGGCAATCAGCCGCACGCCCTGGCGCAGCTGGGTGTGGGCGGCCTGGAGCATGGCGTAGGTCTTGCCCACGCCGGGGGCGGCGCCGAGGAAGACTTTGAGCCGGCCACGGCCGTCCCGGGGTAGATCGGCTAACAGGGCATCGGCGCGGCCGGAGTCGCTCATGCGGGCGGTCTTCCTTCAGGTGTTGATGTGGGTTTCTTGAGTCCGCCTTCGCGAGCAAGCCCGCTCCCACATTTGACCGCATTCCAAAGGTGAAACTCAGTCGAATGTGGGAGCGGGCTTGCTCGCGAAAGCGGCGCCACGGCTTACAGTTTTTCCAGGGCCATATTCAACGCCAGCACGTTCACCACCGGCGGCCCCACCAACGGGCTTTCGATGTGCTCGTCCATCAAGCGCTCCAGGGTCGCCACCGGCAGATTACGTGCGGCGGCTACCCGGGCCAGTTGATAGGCAATCGCCTGCGGTGGCAAGTGTGGATCAAGACCGCTGCCGGAGGTAGTCAGCAATGCCATCGGCACTGGGCCCTGGTCTGGCACCAGCAGTTTCTTGGCATCGTCAAATACACGAGTGGCCAGCGCTGGGTTGCTTGGGCCGAGGTTGCTGGCGCTGCTGGAAACCGTAGCAAACGCACCGGCAGATGGCCGCGGGTGGAACCAGCCGTCACCGGTGAAATCCTGGGCGATCAGGCTCGAACCGCGAACCTTGCCGCTGGCATCGTGTACCAGGCTGCCGTTGGCTTGGTCAGGGAACGCGACTTGCGCCACGCCAGTGACAACCAGGGGATAGGCCACGCCGGTGATCAGGGTCATCAACACCAGCAGGCTCAGGGCCGGGCGGATTATGTTGGACATTTCAAATTCCTCGATTCGGTTATTGCAACCTGCAGGCACCGGTTTGCCGGCGCCTGCAGGCATCGGGTCAAACCAGGTGCAGCGCGGTCAACAGCATGTCGATCGCCTTGATGCCCACAAACGGCACCAGAATTCCGCCCAGGCCGTAGATCAGCAGGTTGCGACGCAGCAACGCGGCCGCACTCGCCGCCTGTACGCGCACACCGCGCAGTGCCAGCGGGATCAGCACCACGATGATCAGGGCGTTGAACACAATGGCCGAGAGGATCGCGCTCTGCGGGCTTTGCAGGTGCATCACGTTGAGCACACCCAGTTGCGGGTAGATCGAGGCGAACAGCGCCGGCAGGATCGCGAAGTACTTGGCCACGTCGTTGGCAATAGAGAACGTCGTCAGCGCACCGCGGGTCACCAGCAATTCCTTGCCGATCTGCACCACGTCCAGCAGCTTGGTCGGGTCGCTGTCGAGGTCGACCATGTTGGCCGCTTCACGGGCAGCTTGAGTGCCGTCGTTCATTGCCATGCCGACGTCAGCCTGGGCCAGCGCCGGGGCGTCGTTGGCGCCGTCGCCGCACATCGCAACCAGGCGGCCGTCGTTCTGTTCGTGACGAATACGCGCCAGCTTTTTCTCCGGCGTGGCTTCGGCGAGCACGTCATCCACGCCGGCTTCAGCGGCAATCGCGGCGGCGGTCAGCGGGTTATCGCCAGTCACCATCACGGTGCGGATCCCCAGCTTGCGCAACTCGGCGAAACGTTCACGAATGCCTGGCTTGACCACGTCCTTGAGGTGAATGGCGCCGAGCAATTTGCCGTCGGCACACACCAGCAAAGGCGTGCCGCCGCTCTGGGCGATCTTGTCGATTTCCCGGGAGAGCGCCGGTTGCAGGTCGCGGCGTTGCAGGCCGATAAAGGCCAGCAGCGAATCCACGGCGCCTTTGCGGAACACACGGCCCTGGTAGTCGACGCCGGACAAGCGGGTTTCGGCGCTGAACGGTACCGAGGTCAACTCATCCGTCGACGGCTCGGCTTGCGGGTGCAGGCCACGCAGGTATTCGACGATGGATTTACCCTCGGCCGTGTCGTCCGCCAGGGACGCCAGCAGCGCGCCTTCGGCCAGTTCCTTGCCGCTGACACCGGGCGCGGCGATCACGTTGGTGCAGCGACGGTTACCAAAGGTGATGGTGCCGGTCTTGTCCAGCAGCAGTACGTGCACGTCCCCCGCCGCTTCCACCGCGCGACCGGATTTGGCGATCACGTTGAGGCGCACCAGGCGGTCCATACCGGCAATACCGATGGCCGACAACAGGCCGCCGATGGTGGTCGGAATCAGCGTGACCAACAGCGCCACCAGGAACACCAGCGGCAGGTTGCCATTGGCGAAGTGGGCGAACGGCTGCAGGGTCACCACTACCAGCAGGAAGATCAGCGTCAGGCCGATCAGCAGGATATCCAACGCGATTTCGTTGGGGGTTTTCTGGCGTTTGGCGCCTTCCACCAGGGCAATCATGCGGTCCAGGGTCGACTCACCCGGGTTGGCGGTGATGCGGATCATCAACCAGTCCGAGACCAGGCGGGTGTTGCCGGTGACGGCCGAGCGGTCGCCGCCGGATTCACGGATGACCGGGGCCGATTCACCGGTGATGGCCGCTTCGTTGACCGCGGCAATACCTTCGATGACTTCGCCGTCACCCGGGATCATTTCCCCGGCGACCACACGTACCACATCGCCTTTACGCAAGCTGGTGGCCGGCACGACTTTGAAGCTGCCGTCGGTTTCCTTGCGGCGGGCGCTGAGGCCCTCGCTGCCCGCCTTGAGGCTGTCGGCACGGGCTTTGCCGCGACCTTCAGCCAAGGCTTCGGCGAAGTTGGCGAACAGCACGGTGAACCACAGCCATACAGCAATTTGCACGGCAACGTAGGTCGGTACGGCAACATCCGGCACGAAGCACAGGATGGTGGTGAGGATCGCGGTCAGTTCGACCACCAGCATCACCGGCGAACGTTGCAGCTGGCGCGGGTCCAGCTTGACGAACGCCTGGACCAGCGCCGGGCGCCACAGGGCCGACATTGCGGTCTTGGCCGGCTCCTGGGTTTTCACCGGAGCCGCGTTTTTTGCAGGCATATTCATTTTCATATCCCCTTAGAAGCCCATGCTCAAGTGTTCAGCGATAGGCCCAAGTGCCAGCGTCGGCAGGAAGGTCAGGCCGCCCACCAGCAAAATGGTCACGGTCAACAGGGTCACAAACAGCGGGCCGTGGGTCGGGAAGCTGTTCTGGCCAATCGGTGCGGTCTTCTTCATCGCCAGGCTGCCGGCCAGGGCCAGTACCGGGAGGATGTAGCCGAAGCGACCCAGCAACATCGACAGGCTCAACATCAGGTTGTGGAACGTGGTGTTGGCACTGAAGCCGCCGAACGCCGAACCGTTGTTGGCACTGGCCGAGGTGTAGGCGTACAGCAACTGGCTGAAACCGTGGGGGCCAGGGTTACTGATGGCACCGGCCGGGCCAGGCAGACTGGCGGCGATGGCGCCCAGCACCAGGGTGCCGACCGGCATCACCAGCAAGGTCACGACCAGCAATTGCACTTCCTTGGCCTGGAGTTTCTTGCCGAGGTATTCCGGTGTACGACCAATCATCAAGCCGGCGAGGAATACCGCGATCAACACGTTAAGCAACATGCCGTACATGCCGGCACCGACGCCGCCGAAGATCACCTCGCCGACCATCATGTTGACCAGCGAGACCATCCCGCTCAGGGGATTGAGGCTGTCTTGCATGCCGTTGACCGAACCGTTGGACGCGGCGGTGGTGGCCACCGACCACAACACGGTACCGGTGGTGCCGAAGCGCGCTTCTTTACCTTCCTGCGGCGCGGCCTGTTCAACCGCCGGGTTGTTCAGCGCCGGGTTGGGCTGGTACTCGGCCCACATCGCAGTCGCACCACCGATGATGAACAAGGCCAGCATGCAACCGAGGATCGCCCGGCTCTGACGCAGGTCTTTCACGTAGTGGCCAAAGGTGAACACCAGCGCGACCGGGATCAGGATGATTGCGCCCAGCTCAAACAGGTTGGCCCAGGCGGTCGGGTCTTCAAATGGATGCGCCGAGTTGACACCGAAGAAACCACCGCCGTTGGTGCCCAATTGCTTGATCGCAATCTGGCTGGCGGCCGGGCCCAGTGGGATCACCTGGTCAACGCCCTGCAGGGTCACAGCGTTCACGTAATGAGCGAAGGTTTGAGGCACACCCTGCCACACCAGGAACAACGCGAGCACCAGGCACAACGGCAACAGACCGTAGAGGGTGGCGCGGGTCATGTCGACCCAGAAGTTGCCCAAGGTCTTGGTGGATTTGCGACCGATCCCACGGCACAACGCGACCAGGACGGCGAGACCGGTGGCCGCACTGACGAAGTTCTGTACGGTGAGGCCAGCCATCTGGCTGAGGTAGCTCAGGGACGCTTCACCACTGTAGTTCTGCCAGTTGGTGTTGGTCATGAAACTGATGGCGGTGTTGAACGCCAGGGTCCATTCCTGACCCGGCAATTTCTGCGGGTTCAGCGGCAGATAGTCCTGGAACAGCAGGATCGCGAACAGCAGCACGAAACCGGCCAGGTTGAACGCCAGCAACGCCAGCGCATATTTCTGCCAGCTCTGTTCCTGGTCTGCATCGACACCCGAGAGGCGATAACAAACGCGCTCGACCGGACCGAACACCGGCGTGAGCCAGGTTCGCTGCCCTTCCATTACCTTGTAGTAGAGCCGCCCCAGGGCCGGTGCCGGAATCAGCACCAAGGCAAAGAAGGCGATGATCAGCCAATAGTCATAACTGTGCATAGCCTGCTCCTAGTTCCGATCCGCGCGTAACAGCGCAACCAGCAGATAAATGAACAGCGCCACAGCCAACAGCAGTGACACCCCGTCCAGAACGCTCATGGAAGTTTCTCCGTCGTGCGGCGACTGCCGCGTGTAGGAGGATTGTCCGCAGGAGTGGCGTAAAGGAACGAGAGCGACGGTATGGGTGGGGCGTAAAGACGGCGTAAAGAGTGGGTTTATGCGGGGTTTACGGGGGGATTTGTGAGCGTTTGCTGGAGGCCGCGCCCCTATCTGGTGCAGGCCGAGGGAACATTCAAACGCCAAACCGTCCCCTCGGCGACAGTTCGGCGCCTTTACGACATGGCATTGATGAATGGCATGTCCGCTGCAATGCCCTGAAACATTCCAAACCGTTCAGGGAGCGCTACACGATGAACACACAACTCAAACCCACCTTGGGCACCCTGCATTTGTGGGGCATCGCCGTCGGACTGGTGATTTCCGGGGAGTATTTCGGCTGGAGCTATGGCTGGGGCGTGGCAGGAACACTGGGCTTCCTGGTGACCTCATTGATGGTCGCCGCCATGTACACCTGCTTTATATTCAGCTTCACCGAACTGACTACCGCGATTCCTCACGCTGGCGGCCCGTTTGCCTACAGCCGCCGGGCATTTGGCGAAAAAGGCGGACTAATTGCCGGGTTGGCGACGCTGATTGAATTCGTGTTCGCCCCACCCGCTATCGCCCTGGCCATCGGCGCCTACTTGAATGTTCAGTTCCCGGCCCTTGATCCGAAACACGCGGCCGTCGGGGCCTACATTGTATTCATGGGCCTGAACATCCTTGGCGTGAAGCTGGCGGCGACCTTTGAACTGGTCGTATGCGTGCTCGCCGTCGCCGAACTGCTGGTGTTCATGGGTGTAGTCGCTCCCGCTTTCAGCTTCAGCCACTTCGCCCTGAATGGCTGGGCCGGCTCCGACACCTTCGGCGCGCCGGCGATTGCCGGAATGTTTGCGGCGATTCCATTTGCCATCTGGTTCTTCCTCGCCATCGAAGGCGCCGCCATGGCCGCCGAAGAAGCGAAAGATCCCAAGCGCACCATTCCAAAGGCCTACATCAGCGGCATCCTCACCTTGGTAATCCTGGCGATGGGCGTGATGTTCTTTGCCGGCGGCGTCGGCGATTGGCGCACCCTGTCGAACATCAACGACCCGCTGCCCCAGGCAATGAAAACCGTGGTCGGCGACAGCTCAGGCTGGCTGCACATGCTCGTGTGGATCGGCCTGTTCGGCCTGGTGGCCAGCTTCCACGGGATCATCCTCGGTTACTCCCGCCAATTCTTCGCCCTGGCGCGCGCGGGCTACCTGCCCGCTTTCCTGGCCAAACTGTCGCGCTTTCAGACGCCGCACCGGGCAATCATCGCCGGTGGCATCGTCGGTATCGCGGCCATCTACAGCGACGGACTGATTAACCTGGGTGGCATGACCCTGACCGCAGCAATGATCACCATGGCCGTGTTCGGCGCCATCGTCATGTACATCATGAGCATGCTCAGCCTGTTCAAACTGCGTAAGACCGAACCGCTGCTGGAACGCACCTTCCGCGCACCGGGTTATCCCATCGTACCGGGGATCGCGCTGGTACTGGCCGTGGTGTGCCTGGTGGCGATGGCGTGGTTCAACGCGCTGATAGGGCTGATCTTCCTGGGCTTCATGGTCGTGGGGTTTGTGTACTTCCAACTGACCGCGCAAGACCGCGCCGATGCGCCGGCGGATGCGATGTTGACCGGGCTTTAAGGTTACCGGGGCAGAACGGGCCTACAATGAACTACTAAGAAAGCCCGTTACTCAAAGCAGTCATTACCGTGGGAAATTTTCCCACGGTTTGCTGCCTCAAGGAGAGCCCTATGCCGTGGTATGCCTGGTTGATATTAGTGGTCGCGATCGGTTCGATCGTCGGTGGTTTGTTGATGCTGCGAGACAGCGCCAACAAGGTTGAATTGACCGAAGAACAACGCCAGCGCGTGGCAGAGCGAAATGCCCAGGCGGACTCCAAGGATGCCCAGGATCGCTGAGGCTGAAGCGGCTCTCCGTTGAGCCGCACAATTTTGTAAACACCCGCGTACGCCCAGCCAAGCTTGGTTAATATGGCCTGATGTTTCGGAGGCCTTCCCATGCGCTATTCACAAGACCACAAAGCTCAAACCCACCAGCGCATCATCAAGGAGGCTTCGGTACGCTTTCGCCGTGACGGCATCGGTGCGACCGGTTTGCAGCCACTGATGAAAGCGCTGAACCTGACGCATGGCGGGTTTTATGCGCACTTCAAGTCCAAGGATGAGTTGGTAGAGAAGGCGTTACAGGCGGCGGCGACAGAGCTGGATGCGCATTGCGCAATGCTATTCAGCCAGGAACGGCCGCTGGAAGCGTTTATCGACAGCTATCTGTCTGAATGGCACCAGACCTCTCCGGATCAAGGCTGCCCGCTGACGACGATGTCATCGGAGATGGGGTTGCGTGGGCAGAACAGCCGCACCACCGATGAAGTCCTCAATGCTCGACTCAAACAGGTTGAAACGGCGCTTGGCAACCCGAATGCCGGGGAGCAGAGCCTGGTGCTGATGTCGACGCTGGTGGGGGCGTTGGTGCTGGCAAGAAGCGTGGAGAGTGCCGAGTTGGCGACACGGATTCTTGATGTGGTGCGGGGGAGCTTGAAGGCGGAGGTTGTTGAACAAAAGAAAGCCGGTCGATGACCGGCCTCCTCGGCTGTTTTCAGGTTCTTATTTCACCTCAAGCCTGTCGCGGTTCTTTTCCAGAAGCGCCTTGCCGATTCCCTTTACTTCCAGTAACTCATCTATCGCCGTGAAGGGGCCGTTGGTTTCGCGGTAGGCGATGATAGCCTTCGCTTTGGCGGCGCCAATGCCGAATAGATCACGGCGCAGAGTTTCAGCGTCAGCGGAGTTGAGGCTGACTTTGGTGGTTTGGTCGACCTTGGTCATTTGGGCGGCGATGGGGGTTGGGGTCTCGGGTTTGGGGGCGGGTGCGGCCGTGGTGGCTAGCGAGAGGCTGGTGAGGAAGGCGAAGATGAGGGAGGAGAAATACGCTTTATGCATTGGTGACGCTCCATGACATCGATAAGGGAAAAGCAGCTTTTCCGAAGCTGCTTTTCAAACTTAGGTGATGTTTGGGGAGAGTCAAAAATGGGTGAGTTACAGGGTGTGAATGTTGACCGCCAAGCCTGCGCCTCAAGCAAAACAGGTATCGCCTTTTGGACGGCTTTTGGAGCCCCGGACAGAGGACTCTTCCCAAATAGTGAACAATATCTCCACTCATGAGGAGCGCACCTTGAAAACACGCCGCCCCACCGTTTTCATGGCTGGACCTATCAGATATTTAATAGAACTCGGAAAAATCATACAATACAAAAAATGGATTCTCATGATAGGCAACTGTTAATGGCAAGGCAGCTGTACCAAATTGAGAATTAAAATGAGCAACTTTTATGAGGCTGGCCAAGGTTAAACATGAAGAAATACTACTTGAATCCTATAGGCCTGATATCAATTGCTTTTTCAATTATCGCCCTTTCCTCATTTTATCCTGGTGTCATGACATGGGACAGCATGGATCAACTGAGACAAGCAAGGGCTGCAACCTATACTGATTGGCAACCCCCGGCGATGGCATTCCTATGGAGTTTGTTAATTCAGGTAATCGATGGCCCTGGCGGCATGCTGATCTTTCAATTCACCTTACTATGGGCCACCGCGCTGACATTGTACAAATGGTGCATCAAAGAAGGCTACCGTTTTGGCGCATGCTTTTTGATACTCCCCATCCTGCCTTGGGTGATGAACTTCCAATTTGCAATCTGGAAGGATGTCAATATGGCGTACGCTTGGGGGCTTGCCATTGCCATATGTCTTTACTTCAAAAACCACGATAAATTTCCAAAGGTTGCAGCGACTTTAGTACTAACCTTATTTATCTTCGGTGCGCTTGTACGCACAAACTCACTAAGTGGTACGATTTTTCTTTTCCCCTTCCTATGTGCAACTATTTTTAAAACAAAGTCCATCAAAAGCACCGTAATACTCATGATTCTTAGCTGCGTGGTAGTGATTTCCGCTCACCTGTCGGTGGTAGCACTACTCGGGGCACAGAAAGCCAACTCGGTAAGCTACGTTATGTTCGACGATGTAGTGGCCTTGAAGCTAAAAGGTGTCGATGTTCCCACAAGCTTCCTCAGTTCGCAGGACATGATGACTATTGAGCATTGCGAATATCTTGATGTGCACAAAATAGGAGCCGCCTTCTGTTTAAGCGACGAGAAATTTGCGAGCATCACCAAAGAGCATTATCAGGAATTGAAAACCGCCTGGATTGATAGCGTCCCCAAAAACTTTTCCACCTACATTTCATTCAGAACAGATGCCTTTCTCAATCTCACCCGTTCTCCCAGCCTGCCCCCGTACTATTACAGTGAATTCCATGTAATTAATTCACCCTTTACGGTGGGCTCTGGATTCCGACAGCCGTCCAGCACCGAAATACTTGTGGAACAATATGTAGAAACAAGCAGCAAGCTTTTCCCCGGACTCTACAAGCCCTATTTTTGGATACTCATTTCGTTGGGGTTGACTCTGTATTTATGGCTAAAGTCCAACCTTCGGCCCCATACACTTTGGCTTCTACCAATGTCGGGACTTTCTTACGCCATAAGTTACCTACCGATAACACCGGCGTCTGACTTCCGATATGTATACTGGCTGTGCTATGTCACCACACTGTCAATCGTGATAATGATAAACATCCTATCCGAAAAAAAGGCCATCGACACAACTTCGAAGACGTATAACACAGCTAACCCACCGAATCCTTAGCACAAGCATCAACTAAAAAATAATGGCGCAATAGAACTCTGCCATTCACAGAGATTTGTTACTGAAACGAATGGCAGTTTGCAAATACATAAATCAGGTATTCATTCCGCTGCGCAGCCAACTTGCAGAGCGTTATGGATTATAGAAGCCAAAACAAGCCTTGAACAAAGTTGACAACACTGAGAGATTTCCTTTTACACTACTTATCTTCGTCGGTACCTCACCTTTGGGGTAACGCCTTACGGTCGGCAACTCAACACAACTGTAAACCAACTTAGGAGCACGGTAAGAAAGGTATGCCAAGAGCTCATACGTCGTGAACACATTCCGAAAGGGTGCGACCTTGGCGTCCAATAGCAATCTACGACTGTAGGCTCGAAAGCCCTGGGTAGTGTCCGTCCACTTAAACCCAGAAAACAAACTGAGCATCGGGGCATGAATAAAGCGGATAGCGAAATGCCGGGAAGGCGGTGTGTTCTCCGCGATGCCACCCTTCACAAAACGTGAAGCCTGTACAAAGTCTACCTTCCTTTCCAGTGCGTTTATAAAAGCTGGAATAGCAGCAGGATCATCTTTGTCATTACCATCAATTGTGATGATGCCATCATAGCCCTGATCGAGTGCGAAGGCGTAAGCACACCGCAACTGTGCGCTCAGTTTTCCTGGACCAGTCTTGACCAACAGCCCTCTCACACAAAGGCCTTGTAAAGCCGAAAGCTCCAGAGAACCATCAGTGGTACCACCGTCGACAATGATGATATCCGCAACGCTGGAGATCTCCAGCGCAGCCATCCTCGACAAAAGACTCGCTATCCGACTACCTTCATTGATGACCGGAATAACCACACACCACGAATACTTACGACCGAGCCACAGCGGTGTCTCAAAAGACGGAACCTCCCAGGCTTCACGTGTACCAGAACAACTCATTTTATTGTTACCCTCAAGCCACACGGGCGGTAATTAAAAAAACACCAAAAATCACAAAGACTATTCCTGCGCCAGTCGTCCAATGGAATGTCTCACGGAAAAATATGACAGAAAACAACGCAACAGTTGCAACCGCACCCGCGGTTAGGATGGGATGTGCGACATTTAATGGAAGCCGCGCGAGGGCGGCGGCATAAAATAGAAACGCACCGCCATATAGCCCTAAACCCAGCCAAAATGGCCAATTGGACAGCGCTCCAATCGGGTCACTAAAAGAGGGAAACTTACGAGGCGGTATCATCGCCATTTTTACCAACACGCTGGCGGATGCGTTCGAAAGAATACCCAGAATGAGGATCAACCATTTGAGACTCATATACCTACCTCTGGCCTCGTACGATAATGAAACTTGGCTACTTTGATTGCCCTCTCAATCGAGTCTTCATGCGGCTCATCCTTAGTCGCAACCATCTCGATAGTGACAATCCGCGCCGGAAGATATTGATTAATCGCCAAAGCCATCAACTCATGCCCGGTGCTACCATCACCCAAAGGGAGTAAATCAGGCTCGCTGGCATGAATATGCCCGATCAAATCAGCACAATCGCTCAAAATCACCGAAGGTTCTTCACCATTGATCGTCAGCGCACCGCTATCTAACTGCATTCGAATAGCAGGATGCGCAACCTGTCGGACCACCTCGGAAGTCTCGACACTATCAATCATGAAGTTTGCACCATAACAAGCAGGATTAGGCTCAAGACAAATCGTTACACCCGCGGCACAAGCAATATGACCCAATTGCCGAAAAAAAGGCACTGCGATCTCCATGGCCTGTTGATGGTCCAACCCAACCCGGTCACGATTTTTTGGCGAACCAAATACTAATCGAGTCGCGCCAAGTCCAGCACCTATACGGCATACCGCCGCCAAATGTGCCAGCATCCTCTCCCGGGCTTCAACAGATCCAAATAAATTTAGCCCTGTGGTTCCGAATAAAAGGGCCTGCATACCAGTAATTTCGATGCCCCGTTCCGCCCACCATTCTTTTACACGAGCAATATCCTCATCCAGCGCAGCGACAGGAATCGGAAAGTATTTACCTGGCGCGATGTCAATAGCATTTATAGAATTGCGACATAAAAGCGCCGCAATTTTTTCATCTTCCGACACATCCCAGGCGATATTGGATACGGCAAGTCTCATGACGCTCCCCCCCGAACTACGCTAGCTATATGTGGCTCCGATTGGGCGTAGGATCGAACTGCCTGGAGCGTATCGCGTGCGCTATATTGATACCCTCCTCGCCCTGCGAAAAGCGCCGCATACTTGCTTTGAAAATCGTAAGTTGCATAGTCGTTAGGTAGCTCATTAGAAAAAAACTTACCAAAACCCTCCATAGAAACTTCACCAACACTAATAGGCTCTGCTGTAAGATGAATTAGTTTTAAGTCGGCTGCCATCGCCGTCCGAATGTCATACCAAAGATTAACCATCGGATAAAACTGAAAAATCCCCCGACTGTCTACCGCATCCAGATTATTACTATTTAAAAAGTCAAAAATTATATTTTTCCTGAGCCCAGGACCAACCAAACCAGGCAACCGAACAATCAGGTTATCAGGAAAGTTCTCTTCAACAAATTTTTCCAGCAGTCGGCGATGCAAACCGTACGCATGAAGGTCATGCTCATCGACAGGCGAATCTTCGTTGACACCTACCGCGTCTTTAAAAACATCCGCGGTACTAATTAAGACAAATCTTTTACACTGAATATTTTTTAGGTGAGCAATAAGCCCGTTAATTTTTTCAAGGTCAGCCGCAGGATCTTTGTTGGCCATCCACTTTTTCGCTGGCGCTCCGGCGCATACCACCAAATCAAAACTTTTATTATCGATTTCGCCAATAGTTGTTGAGCGATAAATCTGATCAAAAGCACACTGCTTCAACAGTGTGCTACCTACAAACCCTGAAAATCCGATTAATGCATTCATTTTAATATTTCCATTTTTTTGGAGTGCAGGATATTGATCACATGCCCCGACACCAACACTCGACTTTCACGAAATAAACATTGACGAAGCATTCACCTCATAAACAGCATCTACCAATCTAACGTTAAAAATTAATGCCAAGAGGATCAAAAAATAAAAAGCACAAGATTCTTAAGAAAGAGATACTCCACTCTTTCATTAAAAACTTTCATCCATCTTCTCCAACACATCATAAATATTATCAATTTTTCCACCAAGGATTGAAAAACATCCAGGCAACTCCAAATGTCTCTCAAAGAGAATCGGGCGTCCATCGTCACTCTCATTCCTGGTTAGAACGGTTTTAATCTCAAACAATGAGTGTCTATACTCGGCTTTTAATATTTCGGGAACGTATCGTCCAGCATCCCTTATCATTCGATCCACGCGAGACTCTTTCTGATAATTTCCTAACTTTTCGTACGGATCAACACCTTGTTGATCAGTCCAGTGCAGGTGGGGTGTATAACGCACATGAGACAAACTGTGCAGCCCACGAGCTGGAAACGGCATCATCGAAAAAAATGGCCCATCCATCACCGTAATTCCTAACCCCGAAAGTGAGTCAGGCATCTTCATTAACGGCATCTCTGTAATTTCTTGCTTTAAACCGCTACGAACGCCACAAAACCCACCCGATAGTTGGTTGAGACCACTATAGGTACAATTGAAGATTAGTCGGGTCGAGAGAAGCCTTTCGCAGCCTTCCGTTGCTTTTAGCACAATGTTTAAAGGCACAGACAAGCCTTTAAAAATTTTTGCCGCGCGAGTGTTACAGAGCACCTCGATACCGCTCACGCTTAGCTCGCTTTCGGCCCACTTAGCCAACTTTATTGTGTCGAATGCGTACTCTTGGACTAGGAAAACATCTTCGATCAAACGAGGCTCAAAAAGAGCGCGCAACTCAGGGCTGGCAGAGGAGATTGGAGCGTCTATGCTGTGGCAAAATCGCTCAAATTGTTTTGCGGTAACCTTAGAATTACGCCGCGCTATGGCGTAAAGCTTGGTAAAATCCTGTCTTATCGCTTGCGGCCAATCCCTTGCAAATTTTGGCAAATTTACGCGACTTCGATAAGCGGTTGTAAAACTACGCGGATAATGGTAACCATTATGTACGCGAGCCTGATTATTATAAGACGCCCTTGACAGAAGAGCTGACTCAGCTTCGACTAATAGAACTCGCTTAAGCCCTCTCTGATTTGCGAGATAAAGCGCTATAGTTGCCCCATAAAAGCCGCCACCTATAACTACTGCATCATAGTCTGTGCTTTGTGGGTTCTCGCAAGCCATCACAAAATACGTTCACTTTTAGCTGAATCAGTATCAGAACGCCCCGACACCACTTCCTCAATATTAAGTTTTTGCAGACGGGTGATGCGAGAGCTATTAAACTCTTGGGCCACATGATAAAGGGGCCCCTCGTTCGATAAGCTCGCCATATTCAAGATATACTCCCCGAGAACCAGTAACACTAATGAAATCAGAAAAAACATCCCAGACTGCTGCAATGAAAAACTGATCCATCCTGGAGCCACATTGGTTTTCAAAACACCCACCGCCACAATATAAAAGCAGTACAACAGATTGGCAACCGCACCAAACAATGAAAGCGACGTCACCAATCGCATCGGCGCCCGGGTTGTTGAGACCAGTAAACGCATCCCCCGATCGATACTCTCCCCCAAGCGCTTTGGTTCTGAGCATTTTGGCTCCGCGCTATAACTCAAATGAGCTTTCGCAAATCCGCCAGTAGCGGGTAGATGGCGATAGGAAATTGCAGGCTGGGGGTGCTGAAGAATAAAATTTATTACTCGCTTACTAAGAATTCTATATTGAGGCGCCTCTGTGGCCAAATGCACACCGTTGAAGTGACTATATAAATTATGAAAAATACTATTCGCCCAACGGTATGCGAGGCTCTGCTTGGGTTTCCGCGCGTTATTCGCGAAAACCACATCTGCACCACTCAAGGCATGTTCGAGCATCTTGGGTATGAACTGAATGTCATCAGATAGCGGGTCTATAACCGCGACGAAGTCCCCAAGTGCGTTTTCCAGCCCTACCCAGGATGCCGTATCGGCGTCTACCTCTTTAGTTAGGGCGTAAACCTGAAGATTGGCTAATCCAGTCTCTTCGGTCAGTCTTTTCAACACACAGATGCTGTCATCATTCGAAGCGTTATCGACAACAATCAACTCATAGTCACTGACGATCGGCGCAATAACAGACGCAAGATCACGAAGCACCCGTTCAGTTTCCTGCGAGCGATTACGGACAACAAATACCACGGATAAAAAACAAGGGAAAAAATCCATCTCAGACTCTCTAATAAAAACTATGCAAGCCCTGTCATTGGTTATTAAGCCCCCGCTAAAAGTCTATTTGGCTTAACACCTTCGACTACCAAAGTCGCGATACCTGAGATAAATGAATCGGCAAACATCACAACCCATTCACTACTTGACAATCGACCTAAAAGTTTTAAAACTTTAAGAACTATCAAGTAAAAACTATAAAAATATGGCCAACGTTACCACGAAAGGGGTTTTTATCACATGACAAGGCAGCAAATATTGATAGCGCGCAGGTGCTGATTTTACGGGAAACCTGTGCAGCCAGCGTCCAGGCTTGCTGTGCCGCAAGCGATACCAGCTAGAGGAGGCTTATGTGCGCATAAATCTCACCTAACGCAAGATTGGAGGGCATGGCGCTTTCTGTCGTCGGGTCCGTGGCAGGGAGTTTCAAAGTCTGATGATCTGGCCTGGCGCGGCCGCCCCCCCACCTGAGCAGCAAGTGCAGGGCCGGCTTTCGTGATCTAGACAAAGCTGTAGACCTTTGTGCTTGCCGTCACGCCTTTGGCGATAGCACTAAACATCGAAGCCTTCGCCCAGCCATCAAAGGCTTTACCACTCATTAGCAGGATTGCTAGCAGTCTGAAAACTGGAAAGAAGCTATTACGCGCCCTTATCAGTCGATTTCGCGGTGTATTGCGAACGATAAAACGCACCGGGTCGCACTAGCCAGCGTCCTAGTGCATTCGTTCTCAACAAGCGCGTCACACAGACTAAGCAGTTATCTCTAGTGCTTTGTAAGTGTGACAGCTGCTGACTGAAGGACGGTGCGGCACTGGCTATGCTTCGAAACCGGGAGCCTCCAAGTCTTGCACCGTGCATTGGTGAGTCATACAAGATCGTTGAGGCTCTATGCGGCGTCCACAACGCGAAATCAGTAGTCAGGGTTCGAGGCGCCGTTGCTGGTAGATCCAGTCGACAATTTCACCGTCTGGCGCGTAGCCACTTACGGTATCGCGAAGCAACTGGCGAACGCGGGTGTAGTCATCCTGCTCAACGCTCGCGAGAAGCTCAGTCAACTTGCCCTTGAGCACATCCCAAGGCAGGTGATCTTCATTGGCGCTCATGATCATCGGGTGCTGAGTGGCCACCACGTTGTCACCAATCAGCAATTCTTCATACAACTTTTCTCCAGGGCGCAGGCCGGAAAATTCGATAGCAATATCACCGTGAGGATTTTTGTCGGAGCGAACACTCAGACCGGACAGATGGATCATTTTCTCGGCAAGCTCAATGATCTTTACCGGCTCCCCCATATCAAGCACAAACACATCCCCACCCAGCCCCATGGACCCGGCCTGAATCACCAACTGAGCAGCTTCGGGGATAGTCATAAAGTAGCGGGTGATTTTAGGGTGAGTCACAGTCAGTGGACCACCCGATTTGATTTGCTTGTGAAACAGCGGAATGACTGAACCGGACGAGCCCAGCACATTACCAAATCGAACCATGGTGAAACGGGTTTTGTTGACCCGCGACACGTTCAATTTATCGCCGAAGAGCACAGGGGCCAGTTCTCGGCTCAGGGCCTGGAGAGTCAACTCCGCAAGGCGCTTCGTACTGCCCATCACATTGGTTGGACGAACAGCCTTATCAGTAGAGATCAGCACAAAATTAGCCACCCCAGCCTGCAAGGCGGCCTGGGCTGTATTCAATGTACCCATCACATTGTTCAACACGCCTTCGGCGATATTGTGTTCAACCATCGGCACATGTTTGTAAGCAGCTGCGTGATAAACCGTGTCGACACGCCAGGTTTTCATGACATCCAGCAATTTCGACTGATTACGAACCGAGCCCAGTATCGGTAATACCTTTACAGGCAACGACTCACGGGTAATACGCTGTTCAAGTTCAGAAAAGATGCTGTAGAGGTTGAACTCACTGTGCTCAAACAACAGGAGCGTTAATGGCCGAAGGGCGAGAATCTGCCGGCAAAGCTCAGAACCAATGGAACCGCCGGCGCCAGTTACTAGAACGTTCCGACCCTTGATGCAATGTTCCAGCAACTCGGACTGGGCAGGCACGGCGTCGCGACCAAGAAGGTCGGCGATGTCCACTTCCTGAATGTCATCCACTTTGACCCTACCGCTGGCCAAGTCCATAAAACCCGGAACGCTTCGTACGTGGAGCGGAAAGCCTTCAAGAAAGCCGAGGATTTCTCGGCGACGGCCGCGATTCGAAGACGGGATTGCGAGCAGGATCTCCTGAGCGCCCGTAACGTCGATCATCCGCTGGATGTGCTTGGGCTTATAGACTTGCAAGCCTGAAATGACACGATCTGAAATGCTGATATCGTCGTCGATAAATGCGACCGGACGCATCACCCGCCCCATTCGCAACGCGGCAACCAATTGATTGCCGGCAGCTCCCGCGCCGTAGATCGCAACTCGCGGCAGACCATCTTCCCGGCTGGTGAACGGCACATGTTGCGCTGCGGCGAACCAATCGCCCAGAAAGTACTGGCGCATGGCCAGACGCAGTCCACCCACCATAATCAGGCTGAGCCACCAGTAGTTGAAAATGATGGAGCGCGGAACCACTGTTTGGTGGTTTCCATACCAATACACCAACACACCCAAAATAAGAGACGATAAGCTGACAGCCTTGATGATGGCTATCAGGGCATCATTACCGAAGTAGCGCATGACCGCCCGGTACATCCCAAAGCGGATGAACAAAGGTATCGCCACTACGGGTGCGGCGATAAACAGCCAGCCGTGAGCACGGAGGGGATTAACCATCTCGTCCACCCCGAGCCGTACGACGAAAGCAAGCCATAAAGCAGCCCAGACAACAAATATGTCGGTACCGACTTGAATCAATCGTTTTTTTCGACGTGGTAACCCGACCAAAAATGCTCGCAATCTATCCATAGCCGTTCGCCCCACCTGTGACTTCTCCTACAGTTTTTTAACGCGGATATTTACGCTTTAAATAGACCACGGTTCATTTAAAATTCGATCTATTCGGAGATCAGTGTTCATCTGTACCCTCAAGTGCGCCAGCTTGAAATTTCACCGCCATGACAATCAGCGGAAGGTACGCGATTACCAGACCCAAGGCACCAGCCAACCCGAAATATGCGACACACACTGAGATCGGTAGCAGCCAGAACAAATTTACAGCCGCAACAAATAATGTGACCGGCAGGTGACGACCAAATCGCCTGCTGGCAAATTGGTAAGCGTGACTACGATGAGCCTCGTATACCCTATCCCCACGCAAAAGACGACGGATTAATGTGTAGGTCGCGTCAACGACAAATACCCCGAGCAAAATCAGCCACGACCACAATAATTGAGATGATGCCCAGGCCGCCTGAACCGAGAGTATGCCCAAGATAATGCCAAGAAAACCACTTCCGGCATCCCCCATGAATATCCGTGCCGGTGGAAAATTCCAGAATAAAAATCCTAGTACGGCAGCAGCCAGAAGCATCGGGAGCCAAATCAAACTGTCGAAACCGGTCAGCCAGTAGAGCAGGCAGGCCCCCAGGCAAGCACTAATAGCTTCAACACTGGCTATCCCATCGATTCCATCCATGAAGTTATAAAGATTCAGCATCCACACGAGATATAAAACGGCCGCACAGTGACCAAACCATTGAAGGTCGACGCTCACCCCAAAAAAACTCAATGGAGGCAACCCTCCTAACCAAAAAAGCGCCCAAATAGAAGCAGTGAAATGGCCTAGCAACCGCCACCTGGCAGCAATGTGGCCATGATCATCCATAAAACCAATGAGTGCGACCAACGCTCCAGCGCCGCCCAATGCGATCAAAACAGGTAAGGGGGCAAGCTGCGCAATGCCCAATAACAAGAGCGAGAAAAGAAACGTCAGGACAATAGACACACCGCCACCACGGGGGGTAGGTATGGAGTGAGAACTGCGCGCGTTAGGAACATCAATAATACTTTTCGCAAGAGCATAACGGCGTAAACCTGCCGTCAAAAAAAATGATAAAAAAACAGCTAAGAGTATCAACCATCCGGTGATCATTATTTATCTCTTTTAATATAGTGCGAAGCCGCCAGTTTTAACCCTTGCTCAACCGAGATGGGCGGTACCCAAGACAACAATGAGCGTGTCTTTTCAATATCGACCTGCAAAGATCCGACCAGGCGTTGAGATAGCGATTTCTTCCCTAGTAGCGCGGCGCCGAAACTCAGTAACGCGCTGGGCACTGGTAATAAAAGAGCCTTCTTGTTTAAGGCTTCCGCTATTCTGCGTAACAGTTGAGTTGTAGAGAGATCCTCTCCATCACTGACTAAAAATATCTGGTTGGCCGCCGATGGGTGCACAGTAGCCGTGATTACAAGATCAACAAGATTATCCAGCGCTACCAAACTACGCTTATTATAAATCGCACCAAAGGGTAGCGGAATACCTTTATCCAGCAAGCGCATTACATTCAAAAAATTTGCTTTAACACCGGGCCCATAGACTAATACAGGCCGAATGACGACGACTTCCAAGCCAGTCGAGGCTGCAATATCTCGCAGTCCAGCCTCGGCTTCCATTTTAGAAACTCCGTAAGGGTCTGCTGGCGAGGGCACATCGTCCGCGGTGTAGGGACGGCCGGAAACCGTGCCCTCACCGTTTACCTTGATGGAGCTGATAAAAATGAACCGAGTGACGCCCGCCGCTACAGCTTGACGAGCGAGATTCAAAGTCCCTTCGACATTGACCTTGCGAAAAACTGCTAAAGGGTCAGACTCAACATCATTCATCACGTGAACGCGTGCAGCCGTGTGAACGACCACATCAACGCCGGATAACGCCTCAGACCAATTAGTCTCGGGAGACAGCTCACCCACATTGATTTGTGTCACCGCCTTATTGCCCCCGGCAGGCTGACGCCGTATAGCACCGGTTACCTGAACGCCGTCTTTAGCCGTCAGAACCTCGACCAATCGACTCCCTACAAATCCGGACGCGCCAGTGACTAATATATGCATCTATAAATACCCCAGAGCCAAATTTAAAACTGAACTTCCACTGTCAACAGTTTAAGCGAAAAGCCGTCCGCCATTAAGTTAAGCTAACAGTCGGTCAATATACCGCGACATTTCTTCGATAATTATCGGTTGGGCGAACTCAGTGTGCGCCCGGTGCTGTGCTGCCTCAGACAGGGAAGATCTCAAATCTCCATCAGAGTAAAGCCTCACCATCGCCTCACTCATCTCATCAATCGCGCCAGGGCGGTGAAGAAGTCCTGTCACACCCTCTTGAACCGCATCACTTAAACCATATATCCGCGAAGCGATAGCCGGCAGACCTACACCTGCCGCCTGAATAGTCGCCAAACTAAAGCCTTCACGATAACTAGGCAAACTAAAAATATCAGCGGCTGCCATATAACCTTCCGGGTCGGTGGTGAACCCAACACGATGGCACCTCCCCTTGAATTTCGAACTCAACTCGGTAATCATCCCCTCAACACCATCTTCATCAGGCCCGACGATCAACAGATGGGCATTAGGCGCGCGCATAGCAACGCTGGAAAACGCGCGAGCCAGGTCGACGATCCCCTTGGCATGGGTCAACCTCGCCATGAATAGAAAAACCAGCGCTGAGTCATCCAACCCTAATTCATGCCGAATACGCGCGCGCGCCGTAGGATCCGGTTTAAAGCGCGCAAGATCTACTCCGCTGATAGAACCTTTACCCAGTACTTCGATTTTTGCTGGTTTCACCACACGCTCCGTTATCAGAAAATCCCGTTGCGAGGGACTGTCAGCGAGCAGATGCGTTGCTGCAAAAGCAAGAAGTTGATCCAGTTTCTTCAAAGCAAACCGCGAAAAACCTTGTTTGGTGTACCAGACTTGTCCAGTAAAAATATGGATGCGTTGAGGAACACGCGCCAGGTAGCCCGCCAGCATCGTCAGCAAGCCTGACTTAGGCATAATCGAAAGTACACAATCAAACTTTTCAACGGTGAATATTCTAATTAGCTTTGTCAAAGACACAACGTCACTAAACAACGAGACCTTGCGCTGTATCGGCAGAGGTATGAATTTTATACGCTTATCCAAAAACAGATAAATTTCTTCCGCCTCTGCATTCGCCATTACCGTGACACTGTACTTCTCAGCAAGCTTATTAATATGCTCAACCATGAACACTCTTAGCGCGACCGGAACAGTAGCGACCACACATATCTTTTTTTGTTCAGTCATTATTAACCACAGCTTTAGAATTTGATTCGCTGATAAATTGGCTTAACAGTTCGTACATCGCTTGTGGTATTGATGACTGAAACTCAAAGCCAACAGTTCTTTCAATCTTAGCCGAGCTATATCCTACACGCTTGACGAGCTCATCTATGCGCTCGTCCGTCAGCGGCAGCCGGAGAAACGGCGAGGTAAGCTTCACCAAGAGCCGTAACATACCTTCAGGAACTCTCAGTTTTGGCTTGGGTACTTTGTAAGTATCCGCCATTGACTCTATGACCTCCGACAACAAGCAATCATTGGACAGTATAAAGATCTGCCCTTTGGCCCTCGTATCGGTGGCGCACATTACCAAAGCGCGGACAACATCATCAACATGAACATAAGTCGACAACGCTTGCTTGGACCCTATATAAAAAAATAAACCTTTACGGACCATAGCAGATAGCTGAAAAAACGACTGATTGGGCATGTGGGCGCCGACCACAATCGAGGGACGTAAAATCGTGTAGGTGAAGAGGGGCTCGATCTTAGCAAAACTAATAACCAACTCATCAGAAATAGTTTTGGTCACCTCATACTCACCCACTGGCGCAGGCGAGTAACTTTCGTCTATGGAGACTGCAGCATCATGCTTGGAAACCTCCCGCTTGCCATAAGCACCTGTGCTACTCAACTGCACCCAGTGGAAAGGCTTCCCGGTCAGTTTGATCTTCTCACTCACCGCCTTGAGGAGGTTGGCCGTACCTCGAACATGCAGGTCATACATCAAGCCAGTGTTTTTAATTTCACCAGCGCAGTGATATAGCGTGCTGCATCCATCGACGAAGTCCAGAAGTGCTTCATCCGACTGCAACAAATCCCCGGCAAATACCTCTCGCCCAGGCAACACAGGCTGTACTTTTCGCGAAAGCATTCTTAACGTCTCACCCTGGCTCAATAACAATGCACAGAGCGGGCTACCGATAAAACCTGTGCCACCAGTTACACAAACACTCACATGCCACCTCTGGACAGAATTAACAACTGCCGCTTCCCTAAGAACCCACTTAACGTGGAATGTAAAATACGGACATTGAGCAAACCGCTAAGTTTCATTCAGTTATAGCTCGAAGAATTGTTCGCTAAGGTGGTAAGGCAAAAAGGGCGATGGCCCCTCCCCCTCTTCGAATACAAAGTTCCTATAACCACTCACCGCCGCTAGCAACCCGGCAAAAATCAAAATAAGCTTGATGGCACGGTCAAAATCCAACCGGCACCTGCTATAGGTGAGCAATATCGCAAGGGGGTAGGCAAATGAAACCAAATCCAGAAATCTCAAACCTGCATACGAAATACTTGAAACCAGCCAGAAAAATACGGTAAATCCGGCGCCTAGAAAGACAAGTTTAGTTTTTTCCGTGCTAGGTAGCCTTGACAACCCCACCCCCAACACCAGCACCAACAAAACTGCAATTTTTCCTAGCCCTGATAATGGGCTCGGTGATTCAGAGTCTTGATACGAAAGCAATTTCGCAACAAAGTAATCTCCGTTAATGCTGAACACGGCCAATATCATCACACACGCGAAAGGGACGATTAGGATATTTGAAGCCCTCGTCCAACGCGCCTGTGAAGCCCAGATGAACACCAAAGAGACTAGCGATGAATAATGAAAAAATAGTGCCGATACCGCAAGGACTAGACCTGATAGTCTTTCTGTTCGCCTGAGCTTTTGCACGGCCAGCAGGAGTAACATAGCGGCGATGCCGATCCTCAGTCCATTCATGGTGTACTGATAGACAAAAGCAGGCAGCATATAAGATAACAATAGAAACTTTTCATTCTTATCAGAACGAAAAAGATACAAAAACAAAATAACAAATATAATGACACTGACGAGTCTGACAGCAACTGAGGCTGTGCCGGTAAGTTCTACCAGTATCCAACTCATAAAAACAAAGCCCGGCTCCATTCCAGTCCAGGATATCCCATCCATCAAGCGGCTGACTACGGTTTCGTAGGTATCCGTATCAGTCCCGACAGCGCCGCGAAAGACAGCGATGAACAAAAAAAACAGCAATGCAAAACCTGCAAACCGTCGAGTCCTATAACCCGACAACGCCGTTAACAGCAATGCTGTGAGCAGAATGATCCAGCCAAATATGTATATCATTCTGAACCACGACCAAATTTTAATTTCGCTGCTCGACGGACATAGCGCACCAATGACCAAATACTCAGGCAGCCATATAGAAAAAGACCAATTTTCCTTTTCCCACGTAAAGCAGCGTATACGCCTAATTCACCCTGTTCCATTTTCCATAAGTTCCCACTCAACCCTGCATGACCATACAACGGCTTATAGCAAAACGTTAGAGGCACATCTATGGAGTAGCATTGGAAGCCGGAGCAACACAGATCACACCAAAGCTCATAGTCTTCGCAAAAACGCTTTCCTTCAGGAAAACGACTCGGTAAATCTTTCCGTAACATGATTGACGGAGTGGAGAACCTATTGGAAAGCAGCAAATCGCGACTCGATACCCGTGAAAAACGCACATCACCTTCACGATGCAATTTAGTTTTTATATCCGAAGATATATCAATCGTAAGACCTGTCTGTCCGGTCAGCGCAGCGCCAGGATTTTTCTGCATCCAGCCATATTGAAGCTCGATCTTATTGTGGTGCCAGCTATCATCGGAATCCAAAAATGCCACGTAAGGTTGGTTTGCCAGATTCCACCCGCGGTTTCTCGCAGTTCCTGGCCCAGCGTTCACTGCTAAAGAAATGATGCTAATCCAACCCTCAGGATATTCTTTGGCGAGCTCCGACAAAACACTCAACGTATTGTCGGGACTTGCATCATCGACAATGATAACTTCTGCAGGGCGCAACGACTGTTGATATACGGATTCAACGGCTCGCCGTATTGTATCCTTGCAGCAATAACTCGGGATAACAACGCTTACTCGGGCGACACTTGAATCTTTAATACCCGGCTCAGTAACCATTTAATGTTTCCAATCACAAAAGGTCTGGCTACGACACCGCCGTAGCCACAACAAGTAAAACCGTCGCCCAGCCCGCAAAACTCAATCTGGGAGTTTTATATCAACTGCACGCTGCTTTAATACTTTCCCCAATTCCTGGCTAGCCATATAGGAGGTATTCAGGCCGGAAACGACCTCAATAGTATTGGTTACATGACGAGCACGAAATCTGTTAATGATGCGGGATGCCCCCCACAAAAACTCTCCCCAGACAGACCCGAATAACTGACCTACCATTTTTCCAGCACCATATAAGGAGCATGTTTTACGGAAGGAAAACAACGTTTCTCGATACGATCGCGGAAAATAAACAAAACACTTCAGAAAAAGGCGGCCGAAGTTTGGGTTTAGACTGACACCGCTGCTCTCTTCAACTTTTTCAACAGCTTTCAAAAGTGAAAATGACCATACTGTTGGCACAGAGTAAAATTCAGGTACACGGCTGTCCCATACAAGATCCTTGAACGGTGCGATGTGAGCATTGTCTCGCAGCTTGCCGTAGTGCCCCCCGGAACTGCTTTGCCCGGAAGTACTGACGCCGGAGGCGCCAGGAATGATCACCGGATAATCAATTAAAAAACAGCTCTGCGACTCGTTAGAGATCAGGAAAGAGCTGTAGATATCCGGGCTGACGCCACCAAACAATCCGCCATACTTACGCTCGATCCTTCGAGCCAAATCAGAAGAAATCATTCCCGCGTAAGCACGCGGCATATTGAATACGCCACCACCAAAATTATCCAATGCATAGTTCATAGAACCTTTTAGATCATGAACAACTACACCACCATCATACGGAGAAATATGCAACGTTCCGAAATATGAGTCACCTCGAGTAGAGTGCTTGAAATCATCCCAATAATATAAGGCAGGAAAGTTAAACTTTAGCGAATCCACGTGTTTTGATTTAGCCCACGCAGCGACTTTGACTATCTCCGACGACACAAAATCGTCGTCGCCAATGAAAACAAGATAATCACCATCGGCAGATCTCAGGCCGAGATTAAAGTTATCGACCACGCTTATACCCTGGCCCGACCTGACCAGTTTCAATCGTGACTCCGGATACTCCCCCAGAAACTGCCCGGAAATATCATCTATGGGACTGGAATCACATACGACTACCTGGATATCATCTGAAAGCTCCAGAATTGACCGTATTGACTGAACTGCATACTTTGCCCGATTATGGGTTGGTATAATTACACTTAATAATGTCATACGTCTCAGTCGATACTATGTTTGATATATGCCAAAGTAAGAAGCAACTCTTTGATTTGCTCAATATTGAGCAAGTCAGTGTTGTGCGAGGTGTAATCATCAATTGCATTCGCCTCCGGATGACCTTGAATAATGAACTTGTCATAGTTCAAGTCGCGGTTATCCGCCGGGATGCGATAGTAGCGCCCCATGTCTTTGGCTTTTGCCATTTCCTCACGAGACACAAGAGACTCATAAAGCTTTTCACCGTGACGAGTGCCAATTATGTTTACCGGCACATCACTGGAAAACAATTCTTTTAGTGCTACGGTCAAATCGCCAATGGTGCTGGCGGGTGCTTTCTGAACAAAGATATCTCCTTGTTCCCCATGCTCAAATGCGTGAAGCACCAAATCAACCGAATCCTCCAGGCTCATCAGGAACCGGGTCATCTTGGGGTCGGTTACAGTAAGGGGTACGCCTGCTTTAATCTTTTCCACGAAAAGAGGAATAACCGAACCTCTCGACGCCATTACGTTTCCGTAACGCGTAGCACAGAGGACTGGGCCACCTTCGCGAACAGTCCGAGATTTGGCGATCAAAATTTTCTCGCCCATCGCCTTAGAGATACCCATTGCATTGATCGGGTAAACGGCTTTATCAGTACTTAGCAAAACCACCCGCTGGACATTATTATCAATGGCTGCGTTCAGAACGTTCTCAGTTCCGTTAACGTTAGTCAACACTGCTTCCATCGGATAAAATTCACACGACGGTACTTGTTTCAATGCCGCTGCGTGAAATACATAGTCTACTCCCGCCATCGCGCGACTGATGCTTTCGTAGCTTCTTACATCACCGATGTGAAACTTGACCTTGGGATTATTCAAAGCAATTCGCATGTCTTCTTGCTTTTTTTCATCTCGGCTGAATACGATAATTTCTTTAACATCCGTATTCAAAAAACGATTCAGTACAGTATTACCAAATGAGCCGGTACCGCCCGTTATCATTAAAACCTTGTTATCAAACATTATCGAACCCATCCATCAAATAAATATATATAAAGCCAGTCCAAAAACCGTGAAAGACGCCAGCACAAGCGTCGATATCAGTAACGCAGTACTCCTAGCGTATGAGCCCACTTCAGGCAGCATCGAAGCACGAATCCAAGAGACCAAGGTTGATGCCGTATGGTATGCAGAGTAGATATAGCATACAGCCTCGACATTCTTTCCTACCGCGGCGAGAGTGGCCAACGCCAACGTTATGACCGTCAAGCACGCGGACATCACAGCCTGAAACCGGTAATCTTTCGCATAAATCAGTTGACTGTAGGGTATAAATCCAAATGCCCCGATGGCCAAACCAGGTAGCAATATCGCAACGTAGGTTGCGATAATGCCATTATTCTCACCTGGCCCCATCCAGAGATCGATAATCGGTACGCGAAACCACCACAAAATAAAGGTGGGTAGCGCTGTGACGACAAAAACCGACAGTGCAAATCTGGAGACTGTTTTTTGCGCTTTTTTCCGGCCGCCGTCCTGGGCCGCCTCACGCAAGAAAATCGGTTGAAAATATTGGCTAACCGGTCCAGCCAAAATAGAAATGGGCGTCATGCATAACAAACTGGCCAAATAGTAAGGCGCGACGCTACTGGCGGAAGCAAACATTGAGATTATAGGTTTGTCCAGTTGAGTCACTGCAGCGCCTGCCGCAGAGAACAAAACCAGTGCTCCGCCCATTTTAGTCAAAGCCCATGCGTCAGTAACCGTGGGCGACTTTATCGGGGCGCTTGAGTCAACGCCTTCCGAAATCACGGAGATAAAAACGCGTCGAGAAATCCACCAATGCACCGCGGTAATCACCAACTGCGTAACGATAAAAACTTCAAGCGTTGCCGATATATAACTTAAAGCAGCAGCCGTTGCACACGCACGGACAACCAACCCAACTATTTGTATACCACTGCCTAACGTATAGCTACGCCGTGCTATCAAGCTGCAATAATAAAGATTCTGCATTACCAGCAACCAGAACAGAACCACAGCGCCAATCACAACCAACCAAGATACAGACTGAGCAAAGTAGAACAGCTTTAACGTTACCGCGATGAAGAATAATAACGCATAAAACCCTGACAAGCTTAGTTCTGCAGTGCGCACCAGCGTCAATAGTGAGTTGTCTGTGCTGCTGGCGACAGAAACCTCTCTTCCGGTCAACGTAGACATGCCCAAGTCCATCATGACCAGAAGCGCCTGAAGAGAAAGTATTACCGCAACAACGCCAAATTGTGCACTGCCCAATAAACGACTATATAAAGGCAAAAACAAAAAGGCGACCAACAGACTGGACGACCTCCCTGCGTACAGCATCAACATTCGACCAATCACATGAGTTCGCCAGTTCATGAATGTCCATCGGCTCTATCGATGACGGACACTGCTGCGGCGTTTTTTAAAGTAGCGGCAATATAAATCAAATCAGCCTCTTCGAGCCACCAACCGCAAGGCACCCCTATTATGTGGGCTTGTAGGTAGTCAGTATTGGGCAGCTTATAGGTCTGACCGCCAAAGCCACTATATATATCATTACGCTGATGCACCCGCGAAGCCATAACTCCGTTCTTTTTCAACTCACCTAATACGCGCTCTTGTTCGTCAACGAATAGCAAAAATACCCAATATGCGGGCACTTCGGTGTCCTGAACCGGCACAGGCGTCAAGCCTGCTACGCCGGAGATAAGAGCGCGCAATTTCTGAACGTTTCTAACGGTTGCCTCCCACCTTTCCTTTAACGTGGATAACTGCGAGGCCCCTAAGGCAGAACACAGGTTATTCATCGTCATACCCCAACCAATCTCGGGAATATCAGATAATGGGTTTATCTCTCCGGCGTTCGTTCTGAAGGTGGAAAAATCAATACCGAAGCGCCTCAAACGACGCGCTTTTATCGCCATGGCCTCCGTGCGGCAGGCCAAGGCACCACCTTCAGTCGCATTAATTTGCCGATTTGGATAAAACGAATAGATGGCAAAGTCACCCTGTGAGCCGACAGGTAAAGAATCCCGTGTTGCCAAGAGCGCATTGTCACAATCTTCTATCAGCACGAGATTATGTTTTTTACACAGGTCAGCAACCTCTTTCGCGGGTCCCGGATAACCAGCAACGTGATACAGAACTACAGCTTTTGTTTTTTTGCTGATCTTTGATTCGAGATCGGCGACATCCATAGATACCGTGCCAACGCTTACGTCTACCCAAACAGGCATGGCCTTCAATTGAGCAATTGCTGAGTTTGTGGAAAGGCATGCGAAAGCCGTAGTCAGAACCTCATCTCCCTCCTGTACACCCGCAAGATGCAGAGCAAGAAAGAGCGCACTCGTCATGTCTACCGTCGATACTACATGAGGCAGACCAACTACCCCTTTTAGGCCCTGCTCAAACTTTTCGACCCACTCTCCGCCCGCAATCCTACCGGAGCGTAATACATTCAGCGCGATCTCTTCCATCTCAGGAGTACTGACCACGCCATACAACGGAAAAATCTTGGACATAATTGATTTCTCTCTTCAACCTCGCTTTAGTATGCCAGCGATACGGTCACGGTCATCATCGGACACCCACCAACCACATGGAATATGAACCAGGCGCTTATAAAAACTCTCTAGCCCAGGCATGGGGCCGGCGAACGGCTTGAAAATGGAATGCAAATGATTGGGACGATGTAGCTTCGAGGCCATAATGCCGTTGGCTGCCAGTAGCTTCTCAACTTCATCCGAGTCGTCTGCTAGAAGTGTATAGAGCCAATAAGCAGGCTTCACTCCCGCCTGTACGGGAGCTGGAGACAAGCCCGCTACACCTTGCAAAGCCTGATCAAAATAACGACCGTTTTCGTAATGCCGCTGCAACAAAGGGGAAACAACTTCCAATTGTTTTAGGCCAATAACGGCAGCGACGTTATGCATATTGTATTTATAACCTACCCTCGTTATATCTACTTCAGTGCGGGGAACACCTTTGGCCAGACCAAACCAACGCAATTTACGCGCCTCACCCATTTGGCTCGAATCTTTCATCATCAGCAGGCCGCCGTCGACGGTCGTCATATGCTTGATTGCCTGAAAGGAATAAATAGCGTAATCGCCTATTGTACCAATAGGTTGTCCATTGTATTCGGCTCCCAATGCGTGGGCGCAATCTTCAATCAACGAAACATCGTGCCGATCTGCAATTTCTCTCAGCTCTTTCAAGCACGCAGGGTAACCGGCGTAATGCACAACACAGATAGCCTTGGTTTTTTCCGTAATTGCAGCTTCCACTGCTTTCGGACAAAGATTTCCGGTGAGACGGTCCACATCTGCGAAGACAGGAATGGCCCCCATTTGCAGAATAGTCGTGTTGGTCGGCTCCGCAGTCATTGATGTGGTGATGACCTCCTCCCCGGCTTCTACACCGGCAAGCAGCATCGCCAAGTGCAGAGCGGCTGTGCCACTACTTGTGGCCAGCACGTTATTCAGCCTGAACATCTTGGCAAATACATCTTCAAAACGATAAACGAACTCCCCTTCAGAGATCATCCCGCTGTACAGAACAGACTCCAGAGCAGGAAGGAGAGCTTCACGTGGGGGCATCGCGACTTTAACAAGAGGAATAGGTGAGGCTTCACTTGACATTTTTCAGATCCGATCAAGAAATTTAATTTTGGGTAGTTCAACAGGAGCAGCGACGCCCAAATATCTAACCATCCTAATGGCCGCTGGACTTAAATCAAATTCAAGGCCCTGTTCTTCCAACTCGGATATTAAAGAATCCTCTTCACCAACGTTGAGAGAACAGCGATCCGACATGGATGCCCTGATCAAATCGACAACATCTTTTTCCCTCCCAAACCAGTCCGCTATGCTCAGTCCTCCACCCGCTACGAGCACGATGATTCCCGCGTTCTCGCTTGAGATCATCTGCCCGCCGGTCGCAAAAGGAGGAAGGCCACGCTCAGCCTCGCCGGCATATGATGAGTCGGGCCAGTCGCGCGTCGTGTACGCTAACGTGCTGCGTTGCTCTTGCATCAACTGAATATGGCCGAAGCGGTCTCGCTCATCGGTGATAAACCCTTGACCGGTATAAACCTCCGGCTTTTGCGTCCACAGGATCAATGCAGCCAGATTTTGGTGCTCGCCAAATTTTATTGCGCTGCTCATTAAGCTCGAAGCCAAGCCTTTTCCACGGGATTTTTCATCCACACAGACTAAACCTATGAGCCCAACAGAAACGTCTTTGCTGACATCCAGGGTTCTAATGACTAACGCAGCAATTGTCTCATCAGAGACTGATGAGTCCTTGATTTCGACACAAGAGACCTTTTCGACGCACGACATCCAAGGAAAATGGGTGAGAAGGTCGATTCCCCGCCCTCTGGAGGAAAAAAAAACCTCCCAAAACAGTTGACGAGCACTCTCCGGAACCCCCGAAGAAATAACTGGTTTGAACGTAGGGTCCATCCGATGTGACTCCATTTATTAAGGCGGCACAAGACAAAATGACAAAATTCTGACTCGAGATTTTACCGTTTTTATCGTTGCTCCGCACTCAAAAGCCCCAGGGACGAGAAAGACCACTCAGACTTCAATATTGGGTTGAGCGAGACGCTAGGCCTCTCACGCGAACACCCAAGCGCATCGATTGCTCATAGGACGCTCTCCTATCTCCTGAGTTCCCACATGAAGGCAACGAAAACGCTCTCCTCCAGCACCCTCAGGAAGAATAAAACGCGTTCGCAGGAGAACCTGGATCAGCCGTAAATACGAGCATATAGCCGCAAAAGGAATCACTTAACCTGGGGACTTTCCACCCTCATGGGAAGACTCACCATCGCAGGACGACTGGCCGCCCAGCCACGCGTAAGCGCGATGACCCCACCGAGAAGACCGCCCGCAATCAGGCCAAACAGAATGATCAGTGTTTTTTTCGGTTTCACCGGCTGCAATGGCTCCAGGGCCTGCCGATCAATAACGACAAGCTTGAGATTGTCCAAGTTGACATTAAGGTTCTTCAACCGGGCGATTTCGGCGCGTAACGGCTCTATGCCCGCAAGAAAAATATCTTCATTTTTACGCTGATTTAGCACTTCAATTTGTCGATTTGACTTGAGCAATTGCAACTCTTTTGCTATTTGCGAGATACGCCCCTCGGTGAAATCGTCTGACTTGCGTGCCATCAACGCCGCGCGTTCAGCCTTTAGTGCATCCACACCCATAAAGTAAAGGGGGATTTGCTGATTGTTTATTTCTGTTCGCATAACACTAACGCTCGAACCCGCCGAGTCCCCCAAAGACGTAGGCGTGGTCGGCTTAACAATCCCCAACGAACGCGCGATACCAATAGCCTCATCTAACTGGGCTACACGGTAAGTGCGCTGGGTCTTCAACTGCTCACGAAGGGCTTTTAGCTCATCCATTAACTGAGAACGACGCAAAACGTCAACCTCTTGCAAAGAAGCAATTTTGCTCTGCTTATCATTTAAATAACCTGAGCGTGCCGCCTCCAACTTACCTTGCAGCTCTCTGAGCCGATTTTTCACAATCACATCAATATCCGCGGCAACTTGCTTGCGCTCGACGGCAACGGCATAGGCTACAAAACCATTAAGAATAGAAACACCATCAACGCCTTCAGGGTAATTCATCTCAAGTTTTAGAAATGAACTTAAGGCGTCGGTATTTTTTGTGTTCGATGTGGAAAGATTGATGGAGTTCCGATTAAACTCTTCGAAACTTTGCTCCAAGCTCCGCCCTGGACGTACAAAGGCCTTGAATAACTGTTGATTCTCACGAAAGAACCCGAGCCTTGTCTCATAAGACTCCAGCGAAGTTCCGACCTTTAAAAGCGCAGCACTGGGAGGAAGCGTATAAACCTCTGACCGGTTCAGCGCATCCAGCTCGTTGATCGCAACAGGGCGCAAGACGCTACTTACCTGATACACCGGAGTGACCGTGAAGGCATACATGCCAGCCAGCAAGCCAGTGCCAGCCGCCATGATCATGATGAGCTTTTTTTGCCGCCAAATCGCTTGAAATAGCGCGACGATATCGATTTCGTCAGACGGTGGTACGGGTGGAGCGCGAAAACTACTACTCACAACAAAGACCTGCCTTCAAAGAGAAACTGCTGGCTCGTTATGCAGACTTAATTGTGTGGGTTCTTTTATTCTGTTTATCTAGCCGCTAAGTCCCAGCGTCTCTGCCAAGTTTTTAGCGCACAATTGCCCGTTTCGAGAACTGATCTCAGTTTGCCAGCTATCCGACACATTACAAGTCTTGACATATCCGTAGGAATACTCCTACGGCACTAGGGGAAACCCTCACTGGCTTCGTTCGAGGAGAACAAAAAAGGGAAAAAATTCTGAATGGACGAGACAACACTGAATGTAACGTCCGCATAACTTCCTACAGTGACCTCATCAATACGGCACCATGCATCGATCGAGACTCAATTTAAATAAAATTATCTGACGAACGGTACCCAACACCCTCACAAGCCTTTGCAAAGCAATCTGGAAACGCGACTAGATCCTTCCCGCGGCAACGGCCTTACGGCGGCGATTGCGAAACAAAGCCCCCAATAGCGGCCCGATCAACATTCCAACAATAAAGGCGCCCACAATAAATACCGACGCCGGTGCCTGCCCAGTAGCAAATCCCAGGAATGAAAGGGACACGTTCCGCTGATTCTCCAGCACAAATGCCACTACTACCAAAGCTACAATCAGCACCGCCAGCACAACTGCAACGCGCTTAACCCCACGCATAACCTTCTCCTACCCCAAAAACACTCAGACGCCTTCTTCCTCATCTTCGTTCACCCGATCCCGCAATTCCTTGCCCGGCTTGAAGTGAGGCACGAACTTGCCATCGAGGCTAACGGATTGGCCAGTCTTCGGGTTACGCCCCACACGCGGCGCCCGGTAATGCAGCGAAAAGCTACCAAACCCACGAATCTCAATCCGATCGCCGGTGGCCAGGCACTGCGACATCTGTTCAAGCATAGTCTTGATGGCTAGCTCCACATCTTTGGATGAGAGCAGCCCTTGATGGGTGACAATTCGTTCGATCAACTCCGACTTCGTCATATTTTTCCCTTCTTTTTCAAGCAGCTAGGAAAAGCGCTTCGAAGGTTTTAGCATGACCGGAGGAATTTGAACAGCCCATGTATTGACTTATATTCAAAGACTTGGGGTGTAACTCGAAGAGAGTTGGCATTACGCACTACGACAGCCAGCTCTCGCTCAGCCTCGCTGGAGCCACTTCAGCGCATTCACTGTCAGATACAGCCTACGAGGTCGAATAAACTGCCAGCGAGACGACAGCGCCTCAGCCGCATAACGCCAAGGCGACGTTGCACACAACACCAAATTCCAGGCACAAAAAAGGGCGACCGAAGTCGCCCTTTTTCTATGGTCTGACAGAACTTAGTTCTGTTTTTCCATTTGTGCACGCAGCAGGTCGCCCAGAGTGGTAGGACCAGCAGAAGGCTCAGAGGTAGCTGGCTTGTCGCGCAGGCTCTGGATGGCTTCTTTCTCTTCAGCGTCGTCTTTCGACTTGATGGAGAGCTGGATTACGCGGCTCTTGCGGTCAACGCTGATGATCTTGGCTTCTACTTCTTCGCCTTCTTTCAGAACGTTGCGCGCGTCTTCAACGCGGTCACGGCTGATTTCGGAGGCTTTCAGAGTCGCTTCGATATCGTCGGCCAGAGTGATGATGGCGCCTTTAGCGTCAACTTCCTTCACGATGCCTTTAACGATTGCGCCTTTGTCGTTCTCTTGAACGTACTCGGAGAACGGATCGCTTTCCAGTTGCTTGATACCCAGGGAGATGCGCTCGCGCTCTGGGTCAACCGACAGGATAACGGTGTCCAGCTCGTCGCCCTTCTTGAAACGACGAACAGCTTCTTCGCCAACTTCGTTCCAGGAGATGTCGGACAGGTGAACCAGGCCGTCGATGCCGCCGTCCAGACCAATGAAGATACCGAAATCGGTGATCGACTTGATGGTGCCGGAGATTTTATCGCCCTTGTTGAACTGGCCAGAGAAATCTTCCCATGGGTTAGATTTGCACTGCTTGATGCCGAGGGAGATACGACGACGCTCTTCGTCGATGTCCAGAACCATAACTTCCACTTCGTCGCCGACTTGTACGACTTTCGAAGGGTGGATGTTTTTGTTGGTCCAGTCCATTTCGGAAACGTGTACCAGGCCTTCCACGCCTTCTTCCAGCTCTGCGAAGCAGCCGTAGTCGGTCAGGTTGGTAACACGTGCGGTGACGCGGGTGCTTTCTGGGTAACGAGCCTTGATAGCGACCCATGGATCTTCGCCCAGCTGCTTCAAGCCCAGGGAGACACGGTTGCGCTCACGATCGTACTTCAGAACCTTGACATCGATCTCGTCGCCAACATTGACGATTTCCGATGGATGCTTGATACGCTTCCAAGCCATGTCGGTAATGTGCAGCAGGCCATCGACGCCACCCAGATCGACGAATGCGCCGTAATCGGTGAGGTTCTTGACGATACCTTTGACTTGTTGGCCTTCCTGCAGGGATTCCAGCAGAGCTTCACGCTCGGCGGAGTTCTCTGCTTCCAGGACGCTGCGACGGGAAACGACAACGTTGTTGCGCTTCTGGTCGAGCTTGATGACCTTGAATTCGAGTTCTTTGCCTTCCAGGTGCGTGGTGTCGCGCACAGGACGAACGTCGACCAAAGAACCTGGCAGGAACGCACGGATGCCGTTAACGTCGACAGTGAAGCCGCCTTTAACCTTACCGTTGATAACGCCCTTGACCACTTCTTCAGCTGCGAAGGCTGCTTCGAGAACAATCCAGCATTCAGCGCGCTTGGCTTTTTCACGGGACAGCTTGGTTTCACCGAAACCGTCTTCAACCGAGTCCAGAGCAACGTGAACTTCGTCACCGACATTGATAGTCAGGTCACCAGCATCGTTGTAGAACTGTTCCAGCGGGATCAGAGCTTCAGACTTCAGACCAGCGTGAACGGTTACCCAGCGAGCTTGGTAATAGATATCAACGATAACACCGGTGATGATGGAGCCTGCCTGAAGGTTCAGGGTTTTTAGGCTTTCTTCAAAGAGTTCCGCAAAGCTTTCGCTCATTTTAATTCCTGTTGATAAGGGCGAAGAATACGCCCATCTCCACACCCCAGACGGTGTGGGTCAGTTTCAATTAAAAGAAGCACCACAGGACTATGACTGGTCCCCTGCGGCCTTCTTGGTCACCCGGCGATATCGCGAATGGCGATTTCACTCAAGATGCGTTCCAGCACCTGCTCGATGGACAACTCCGTGGAATCCAGCTGTATGGCGTCAGCCGCCGGCTTGAGCGGGGCTACCGCACGCTGGGTATCACGCTCATCGCGTGCACGGATCTCATCTAGCAGACTCGACAGACTAACACCATCGACTTTGCCCTTCAACTGCAAGTAACGGCGGCGGGCCCGCTCCTCGGCACTGGCAGTCAGGAAAATCTTCAGCGGCGCCTCAGGAAACACCACCGTGCCCATGTCGCGGCCATCGGCCACCAGACCCGGCGGCTCCTGAAAAGCCCGCTGGCGCTGCAGCAGAGCGTCGCGCACCGCCGGCAATGCGGCGACCTGGGAAGCCCAGGAACCGACCTGTTCGTTACGCAGGTCATCGGTCACATCGTCCCCTTCCAGGATGATGCGCTGAGGATGACCTTCCGTCGCCCCGACGAACTGCACGTCGAGGTGCGCAGCCAGCAGCTTCAGCGATTCTTCGTTGGTCAGGTCGACGCCATGGTTACGTGCGGCAAAGGCCAGCAAGCGGTACAGCGCCCCGGAGTCCAGCAGGCACCAGCCCAGGCGCTTGGCCAGGATGCCGGCGATCGTGCCTTTGCCCGAGCCACTTGGCCCGTCGATGGTAATCACCGGTGCTTTGATATTCACAATTGAGCCTCTTGGGCAACACGAATGCCGACTTGGGCACACAGTGTAAGAAAATTCGGAAAAGACGTAGCCACGTTGGCACAGTCATGGATACGAATCGGCGCAGCCGCTCGCAGGGAGGCCACGCTGAAGGCCATGGCAATCCGGTGATCACCATGGGCATGCACTTCGCCGCCGCCTATAACGCCACCGTCGATGATAATCCCATCAGGTGTCGGTTCACACTTCACGCCCAGGGCGAGCAGACCGTCGGCCATGACCTGGATCCGGTCGGACTCCTTGACCCGCAACTCCTGCGCCCCGCGCAATACCGTTCGGCCTTCGGCGCATGCCGCCGCCACGAACAGCACCGGAAATTCATCGATAGCCAGCGGAACCAACGCCTCGGGAATCTCGATCCCCTTCAACGGCGCCGCGCGAACACGCAAATCAGCAACCGGCTCGCCACCCACTTCCCGCTGGTTTTCCAGGGTGATATCCGCGCCCATCAACCGCAGGATATCGATCACCCCGGTACGGGTCGGATTGATGCCCACATGCTCAAGCAAAAGCTCGGAGCCTTCGGCAATCGACGCCGCCACCAGGAAGAACGCCGAAGAGGAAATATCCCCGGGTACTTCGATATGGGTTGCGGTCAGCGCGTGACCGGACTCGACCGAAGCCGTAGCGCCCGCCACCTCCACCGGATAACCAAACCCACGCAACATCCGCTCGGTATGGTCACGGGTCGGCGCCGGTTCGGTAATCGAGGTTTTACCCTCGGCGTACAACCCAGCCAGCAACAGGCAGGATTTAACCTGAGCACTGGCCATCGGCAATGCGTAGGTCAGCCCCTTAAGTGCCTGGCCACCGCGAATGGTCAGCGGCGGGCGCCCTTCCGGCCCGGTCTCGATCACCGCGCCCATTTCGCGCAATGGCTTGGCCACGCGATTCATCGGACGCTTGGACAGCGAGGCATCACCCGTCAACACACTGTCAAAGCTCTGAGCCGCCAGCAAACCGGACAACAGCCGCATGGAGGTGCCGGAGTTGCCGAGATAGATCGGACCCGGCGCCGACTTCAACCCATGCAGACCAACCCCGTGAATGGTGACGCGCCCATGGTGCGGCCCCTCAATCACCACCCCCATGTCGCGAAACGCCTGCAAGGTCGCCAAGGCATCTTCCCCCTCCAGGAAACCCTCTACCTCGGTGACACCGTCCGCCAGAGAGCCGAGCATGATCGAGCGATGGGAGATCGATTTATCCCCAGGCATCCGAATCTGCCCGCTCAAGCGACCACCGGGACTGGCGAGAAACACCAGGTCATCCGCGCTTGCAGCCGCATCCATATAAGCCCGACGCGCCAAAATCTTGCTGAAATGCTCCCGCGCCACCCGCGCACGGGTGAACACGCCCAACAACTGATGCCCGTCGCCCGCATCCACTGCGTCGCGCAAGGCGTCGAGGTCGCTGCGGAAGGTATCCAGGGTACGCAGTACTGCATCGCGGTTAGCGAGGAAGATGTCGTGCCACATCACCGGGTCGCTACCGGCGATCCGGGTAAAATCACGGAAACCGCCGGCGGCGTAACGGAAAATCTCGAGGTTCTCGTTGCGCTTGGCCAACGAGTCCACCAGGCCAAACGCCAGCAAATGCGGCAGATGGCTGGTCGCCGCCAACACTTCATCGTGGCGCTCGACCTGCATATGCTCGACATCCGCCCCCAGCTCGCGCCAAAGCCGATCCACCACGGCCAATGCCGCAGGATCGGTTTCATCCAGCGGCGTCAGAATCACTTTATGACGACGGAACAGCTGCGCATTGGACGCCTCAACGCCGCTCTGCTCGGACCCGGCAATCGGATGCCCAGGCACAAACCGCGCAGGCATGCCACCAAAGGCCAACCGCGCCGCACGCACCACATTGCCCTTGGCACTGCCGACGTCGGTCAGGATCGCCTGACCCAGATCCATGCCGGCCAACAGCGCCAGCAACTTCTCCATGGCCAGGATCGGTACCGCCAACTGAATGACATCCGCACCCCGACAGGCAACGGCGAGGTCCGCCTCACAGCGGTCCACCACGCCCAACTCCACCGCCAGCTTGCGCGACTGCGGGTCCAGGTCCACACCGACCACTTCGCCACACAGGCCGCTTTCCCGCAGGCCCTTGGCGAAGGAGCCGCCGATCAATCCCAGACCGACCACCACCAGGCGACCGATCATAGGCACAGCAGGTTGCAATGCAGTGACATCAACCACGAGCCAGAACCTTGGCCAGCGCCTCGAGGAAGCGGCTGTTTTCAGCAGGCAGTCCAATGGTGATGCGCAAGTGGTTCGGCATGCCGTAATTGGCCACCGGACGCACGATCACACCTTCACGCAACAGGCCCTGGAACACAGGAGCGGCCACTTGACCCAGGTCGACACAAATGAAGTTGCCCTTGGAAGGAATCCAGCCCAAACCCAGCTCACGGAAGCCTTCCTGCAACTGCAGCATGCCGCTTTCGTTGAGGCGACGGCCTTCCTCAAGGTATTCAGCGTCCTGCACCGCAGCGCAAGCGGCCGCCAGCGCGAGGCTGTTGACGTTGAATGGCTGGCGAACGCGGTTCAGCACATCGGCCACCACCGGGGTGGACAGGCCATAGCCGACCCGCAACGACGCCAGGCCGTAAGCCTTGGAGAACGTACGCGAGACCAGCAAGTTCGGATAAGCCGCGAGGAAGTCCAGGCCATCCGGCAGGTCGCTGCCTTCGGCGTACTCGATGTAAGCCTCGTCCAGCACCACCAGCACGTGCTCCGGCACGTCTTGCAAGAAGTTGTCCAGCACCTCGGCGCTGAACCAGGTACCGGTCGGGTTGTTCGGGTTGGCGATAAACACGACGCGGGTCTGCTCATCGATGGCCGCCAGCATGCCCTGCAGGTCATGACCCCAGTCTTTCGCAGGAATCACGCGCGCCTCGGCACCAACGGCCTGAGTGACGATCGGATAGACCGCAAATGCATGCTCGCTGAACACAGCGTTCAGGCCCGGCGCCAGATAGGCACGGCCGACCAGCTCCAGAATGTCGTTGGAGCCGTTACCCAAGGTCACCTGATTCAGCTCAACGCGGCATTTTTCCGCCAACAAGGACTTGAGCTCAAAACCGTTCCCGTCCGGATACCGAGTCAGCTCAGCCAGCGCGTCACGAATCGCAGCCAATACCTTGGGGCTTGGGCCCATCGGGTTTTCGTTACTGGCCAGTTTTACGATCTTCGACGGATCCAGGTTCAACTCACGCGCCAGCTCGTCCACAGGCTTGCCCGGAACGTAAGGCGACAGTTGTTGCACGCCCGGCTGTGCCAGGGCGAGGAAGTTGCCACTCATGTTAAAGCCTCACAAAACCGCTTTCGGGTAAGAGCCCAGCACCTTGAGTGCCACGGCTTCCTGACTGATTTTCTCGAGCACACCCTTGACCAGTGGGTCGCGGTGATGGCCGACGAAGTCGATAAAGAACACATAAGTCCATTTACCGCTGCGCGAAGGACGCGTCTCGATTCGCGTCAGGTCAATCCCGTTGTCGTGGAACGGCACCAGCAGCTCATGCAGCGCGCCAGGCTTGTTGCTCATGGAAACGATGATCGACGTCTTGTCGTCGCCGGTCGGCGGCACTTCCTGGCTGCCAATCATCAGGAAGCGCGTGGAGTTATCCGGGCGGTCCTCGATTTTTTCGGCCAGGCGCGTCAGGCCGTACAGGCCAGCGGCCATGTCGCCGGCAATCGCCGCCGAATTCCACTCACCCTTGACCCGCTTCGCCGCTTCGGCGTTGCTGGACACTGCCACGCGCTCCACATTCGGGTAGTGCGCGTCCAGCCACTTGCGGCACTGGGCCAGGGACTGGGCGTGGGAATAGATGCGGCTGATGCTGTCGGTCTTGGTGTTTTCACCCACCAACAGGTGATGGTGGATACGCAGCTCAACTTCGCCGCAGATCACCATGTCGTGCTCAAGGAAGCTGTCGAGGGTGTGGTTGACCGCGCCTTCAGTGGAGTTTTCCACCGGCACCACGCCAAAATTCACCGCACCGGCTGCCACTTCACGGAACACTTCATCGATCGCTGCCATCGGCTTGCTGATCACCGCGTGGCCGAAATGCTTCATGGCCGCGGCTTGGGTGAAGGTGCCTTCAGGGCCCAGGTAAGCCACTTTCAGCGGCTGTTCCAGCGCCAGGCACGAAGACATGATTTCACGGAACAACCGCGCCATTTCTTCGTTGCCCAACGGGCCCTTGTTGCGCTCCATCACGCGCTTGAGCACCTGGGCTTCACGCTCCGGCCGGTAGAACACCGGCACTTCGCCTTCAGCCAGGGACGCCATTTTCACCCGTGCAACTTCCTGGGCGCACCGCGCGCGCTCACTGATCAGCTCCAGGACTTTCTCGTCCAGGCTGTCAATGCGTACGCGCAGCGCCTTGAGTTCTTGCTCAGACATTAGCCGTGTTCCTTTTCGAACTCTGCCATGTAAGCCACCAGCGCCTTGACGGCGTGGATATCGACAGCGTTATAGATGGAGGCGCGCATGCCACCTACCGAACGGTGGCCCTTGAGGTTCAACAGGCCGCGCTCGTCGGCGCCGGCCAGGAATGGCTTGTCCAGGCGGTCGTCAGCCAGACGGAACGGCACGTTCATCCACGAGCGATCGGTCAGGTTGATCGGGTTGCTGTACAGGCCACTACTGTCGATGAAATCGTACAAGGTACGTTTCTTCTCTTCGTTGAGCTTGCCCATGGCAGCCACACCGCCCTGCTCTTTCAGCCATTCGAACACCAGGCCCGACAGGTACCAGGCGAAGGCCGGCGGGGTGTTGTACATCGAGCCGTTATCGGCCGCGACCTTGTAGTTGAGCATGGTCGGGCACAGCGAGCGCGCACGCCCCAGCAGGTCTTCACGGATGATGTTGACCAGGATGCCGCTCGGGCCGATGTTCTTCTGCGCGCCGGCGTAGATCATGCCGTACTTGGACACATCAATAGGACGCGAAAGGATGTCCGAGGACATGTCGCACACCAGCGGAACATCGCCCACTTCCGGCACCCAGTCGAATTCCAGGCCGCCGATGGTTTCGTTCGCTACGTAGTGAACGTAGGCCGCGTCTTTCGAGAGCTTCCACTCGTTCTGCCCGGGGATGGCGAAATAGTCGTAAGGCTTGGCAGTGCCCGCCACATTGACGTGACCGTAACGGGACGCCTCTTCAATAGCCTTCTGCCCCCAGATACCGGTATCGATATAGTCGGCAGTGCCACTTTCCGGCAGCAGGTTCAGCGGGATCTGAGCAAACTGCTGGCTCGCGCCACCCTGCAGGAACAACACTTTGTAGTCAGATGGGATGTCCAGCAAGTCGCGCATATCCTGCTCGGCCTTGGTGGCAATGGACACGAACTCATCGCTGCGATGGCTCATTTCCATCACGGAGAGGCCTTTTCCATGCCAGTCGAGGAGTTCACCCTGCGCGCGCTGCAGGACTGCTTCAGGAAGCGCCGCGGGACCGGCACAGAAGTTATAGGCTCTCTTGCTCACATCCAATCTCACTCTGATCTGGTGGGGTGGTGCAATAATTCGGGGTTTCAACATTTTCAAAAGGGACAAACAACAAGGGGGCGAATCTTCATCCGCCCCCTGTGTGTCCGCTTATTCCTGCGGTTCTTCTTCGTCTGCGGCAGCGTCGAGTGTTGGCTCGTCGACGCCGTCATCGGCATCGCCGATCACTTGCCCCTCGAGTGCAATCCCCTCTTCACCTTCCAGCTCTTCGCCTTCCACTTCCGATGGCTCCTGGACACGCTCGAGGCCGACCAGTTTTTCGTCCTTGGCCAGCTTGATCAAGGTCACGCCCTGGGTGTTACGCCCCAGGCTCGACACTTCATCAACCCGGGTACGCACCAGGGTGCCCTGGTCGGAAATCAGCATGATTTCCTCGCCGTCGAGCACCTGGACCGCGCCGACCAGACGGCCATTGCGGTCGTTGCTGACCATGGCGATAACGCCCTGGCCACCACGTTTGTACTCCGGGAACTCGCTGATAGCGGTGCGCTTGCCATAACCACGCTCGGAAGCAGTGAGGATCTCGCTGCCTTCTTCCGGGATCAGCATCGAAATCAGCTTCTGCCCTTCCGGCAGACGCATGCCGCGCACACCGCGGGCGGTACGGCCCATGGCGCGAACGTCGGATTCCTTGAAGCGCGTGACCTTGCCGCCGTCGGAGAACAGCATGACTTCACGCTCGCCGTCGGTGATGGCTGCGCTGATCAACACGTCGCCTTCGTCCAGTTCGAGGGCGATCAGGCCCACGCTGCGTTGACGGCTGAAGGATTCCAGCGGGGTCTTCTTCACGGTGCCTTTCGCAGTGGCCATGAAGATGAAGTGACCTTCGGTGTACTCGTCCACCGGCAGCATGGTGGTGATGTATTCATCACTGTCCAGCGGCAGCAGGTTGACCAACGGACGACCACGGGCGGCGCGGGACGCTTCCGGGATTTCGTAGGTTTTCAGCCAGTACACCTTGCCCTTGCTGGAGAACAGCAGCAGCGTTGTGTGGCTGTTGGCGACCAGCAGGTGAGCGATGTAGTCCTCATCCTTGACGCCGGTAGCCGATTTGCCTTTACCGCCACGGCGCTGGGCCTGGTACGCAGCCAACGGCTGGGTCTTGGCATAGCCACCGTGGGAGATGGTCACGACGCGATCTTCTTCCGGGATCATGTCACCCAGGGTCAGGTCGAGACGGGCATCGAGAATCTCGGTGCGGCGCACGTCGCCGTATTCGGCGCGAATCACTTCCAGTTCTTCGCGGATCACTTCCATCAGGCGCACGGCGCTATTGAGGATGCGGATCAACTCGCCGATCTGGTTGAGAATCTCCTGGTACTCGGCCAGCAGCTTCTCGTGTTCCAGGCCGGTCAGACGGTGCAGACGCAGTTCCAGAATGGCCTGGGCCTGTTCCGGCGACAGGAAATATTTGCCGTCGCGCAGGCCGTATTGTGGGTCCAGGGTCTCCGGACGGCACGAATCGGCACCGGCACGTTCAACCATCGCCACTACGGCGCTGGATTCCCACGGCATCTTGATCAGGGCTTCTTTAGCTTCCGACGGGGTCGGCGAGGCCTTGATCAGGGCGATGACCGGGTCGATGTTCGACAACGCAACCGCCTGGCCTTCCAGGATGTGGCCGCGTTCACGGGCCTTGCGCAGTTCGAACACGGTACGGCGGGTCACCACTTCGCGGCGGTGACGCACGAAGGCTTCCAGCAGATCCTTGAGGTTCAGGATGCGCGGGCGGCCGTCGATCAGCGCTACCACGTTGATACCGAATACGCTTTGCAGCTGGGTCTGGGCGTAGAGGTTGTTGAGGATCACCTCAGGCACTTCGCCACGACGCAGCTCGATCACCACGCGCATACCGTCTTTGTCAGACTCGTCGCGCAGTTCGGTGATGCCTTCCAGTTTCTTCTCTTTAACCAGCTCGGCGATCTTCTCGATCAGACGCGCCTTGTTCAACTGGTAAGGCAGTTCGGTGATGACGATCTGCTGACGGCCACCGACCTTGTCGATGTCTTCGATGATCGAGCGGGCGCGCATGTAAATGCGGCCACGACCGGTACGGTAAGCTTCGATGATGCCGGCACGACCGTTGATGATCGCGGCCGTCGGGAAGTCCGGGCCGGGGATGTACTGCATCAGCTCATCGACGGTCAGCTCGGGGTTGTCGATGAGGGCCAGGCAACCGTCGATCACTTCACCGAGGTTGTGTGGCGGGATGTTGGTGGCCATGCCCACGGCGATACCGCTGGAGCCGTTGACCAACAGGTTAGGAATACGGGTCGGCATGACCGCCGGGATCATTTCGGTGCCGTCGTAGTTCGGCACCCAGTCCACGGTTTCCTTGTGCAGGTCCGCCAGCAGCTCGTGCGCCAGCTTGGTCATGCGCACTTCGGTGTATCGCATAGCCGCAGCGTTATCGCCGTCGACCGAACCGAAGTTACCCTGGCCGTCTACCAGCAAGTAGCGCAGGGAAAACGGCTGGGCCATCCGAACGATGGTGTCGTACACCGCAGTGTCGCCGTGAGGGTGATACTTACCGATCACGTCACCGACAACACGGGCAGATTTCTTGTACGGCTTGTTCCAATCGTTACCCAGCTCGCTCATCGCGAACAGCACACGCCTGTGCACGGGCTTCAAGCCATCGCGCGCATCAGGCAGTGCCCGACCGACAATTACGCTCATCGCGTAGTCGAGGTAGGACTGTTTCAGCTCGTCTTCGATATTGACCGGGAGGATTTCTTTGGCCAGTTCGCCCATGAGAAGCCTGATTCCTTTTTCGGGTGAAACCTCGTCACATCCTATGGGACGAACGAAGCTCGCCGCTGCCGGCATGATGCCTGGCAACGACTTACGACAAATCAACGAGTTATGACACGGATCTGCGCATTAAAGGTTACCCCTTGGGGTGACCCTGGAAACCGCCGGATGTTATCACAATCGCCGCCACGCACCTATCCCCCTGATGCGCATGGAGCATAGTAAGTTGACGGATGACAGGCTTGACGGCGACGAGAGGGGCTTAGAAATGAATCCAGGGCGTTTTTTGGAGGCGAATTGCCTTAATGCAGGCGTTTACGACACATCAATTGCGCCATCTTCGCCGTGTCCGGGCGTTCGACGATGCCTTTTTCAGTGACGATCACATCAATCAGGTCCGCTGGCGTCACGTCAAATACCGGATTGAAGGCGTCTACATCGGCGGCTACACGGGTGCCGCCGACTTCCAGCAGCTCCCGGGCGTCGCGCTCTTCAAGCGGCACGTCATCACCACTGGCCGCCATCAGGTCGATGGTGGAGCTGGCTGCCACCACCATGAAGCGCACGCCGTGGTGCATGGCGCACACCGCCAACTGATACGTGCCGATCTTGCTGACCACGTCACCATTGGCCGCAATGCAGTCGGCACCGACGATCACCCAGGTCACGCCCTTGGTCTTGAGAATATGCGCGCCGGCCGAATCGGCATTCACGGTGACGGGGATGCCCTCATTGGCCAACTCCCAGGCCGTCAGCCGCGAGCCTTGCAGCCAGGGCCGGGTTTCGTTGGCGTAGACCCGCTCCACCATGCCTTCCAGGAACGCCCCGCGAATCACGCCGAGGGCGGTACCCACGCCGCCCGTAGCCAGCGCGCCTGCATTGCCATGGGTCAGGATCGCCTGGACGTTGCCCTGGTGCTTGCGGATCAGTTCCACACCCAGTTGCGCCATGGTCAGGTTGGCTTCGCGGTCGCTTTGGTGAATTGCCACCGCCTCGGCTTCGAGTACCGCCAGCGGGTCGGCGTGTTTCTTGAGCCGATCGAGGCAATCGCGCATACGCTTCATCGCCCAGAAAAGATTCGATGCCGTCGGACGGGAATCCGCCAGCAGCGCGTAGTCCTCTTCCCAGGCGGCCTGCCAGTCATCGCCCTCAGCGATGTGAGCACGGGCGGCCAGCACCAGACCATACGCCGCACTGATCCCAATGGCCGGTGCACCGCGCACCACCATCAAGCGAATGGCCTCGGCCACTTGCGCCGCACTGGTACAGGCGACCCAGGTTTGCGCAGATGGCAAAACACGCTGATCGAGCAGGTGCAGTGCGCCATCACGCCAGTCGATGGCCTTCACTTTCTCCGCTGCCAACAGTCGATCGCGCATCCCTCACCCCGCACTCATGAACAAAAGCCGCCGATTATAGCGATCCGCCAGCCAGGACGCTCGGGTATACTTCGCCGTTCTTTATAGATGCTTGGGAAACTGCCCTCGATGACACCGACTGCCGCCCCGCTCGACTTATTGCTGCTGCCCACCTGGCTGGTACCTGTCGAGCCTGCCGGCGTAGTGCTCAAGGAGCACGGCCTGGGCATTCGTGACGGACGCATTGCGTTTATCGGCCCACGCGCTGCGGCCCTGAAGCTCGCAGCGACCGAAGTGCGCGAACTGCCGGGCATGCTGCTCAGCCCCGGCCTGATCAACGCCCACGGCCACGCGGCCATGACGCTGTTTCGCGGCCTGGCCGACGACCTGCCGCTGATGACCTGGCTGGAAAACCACATCTGGCCCGCCGAGGCCAAGTGGGTCGACGAAGCCTTCGTGCGCGACGGCACCGACCTGGCGATCGCCGAGCAGATCAAAGGCGGTATCACGTGTTTCTCGGACATGTACTTCTTCCCGAAAGTCGCCAGTGAACGCGTGCACAACGCAGGCATCCGTGCGCAAATCGCCATCCCGATCCTGGATTTCCCGATTCCCGGTGCCGCTGACGCCGACGAGGCGATTCGCCAGGGCGTCGAGCTGTTCGGCGACCTCAAGCATCACCCACGGATCAAAATCACCTTCGGCCCCCACGCGCCGTACACCGTCTGCGATGAAAACCTGGAAAAAATCCGCATGATCGCCGAGGAGCTGGACGCCTCGATCCACATGCACGTGCATGAAACCGCCTTCGAAGTGCAGCAGTCCGTTGAACAGCACGGTGAACGCCCGCTGGCACGGCTTGGACGCCTCGGCTTGCTGGGGCCGCGCTTCCAGGCCGTTCACATGACCCAAATCAGCGATGACGACCTGGCTTTGCTGGTAGAAAGTAACACCAGCGTGATCCACTGCCCGGAATCCAACCTGAAACTGGCCAGCGGCTTCTGCCCGGTGGAACGCCTGTGGCAAGCCGGCGTCAATGTGGCAGTAGGCACCGACGGCGCCGCCAGTAACAATGACCTCGACCTGCTGGGCGAAACCCGCACCGCCGCGTTGCTGGCCAAGGCCGTCGCCGGCTCGGCCACCGCCCTGGATGCCCACCGCGCCTTGCGCATGGCCACCCTCAACGGCGCCCGGGCCATGGGCCTGGAAAGTGAAATCGGCTCGCTGGAAGTCGGCAAGGCCGCGGATATCGTGGCCTTCGACCTGTCGGGCCTGGCGCAACAACCGATCTACGATCCGGTCTCACAGCTTATATATGCCACCGGACGCGATTGTGTGAAACACCTTTGGGTCGGCGGCAAGCAATTGCTCGACGACCGGCAACTGACCCGCCTGGATGAACAACAGGTGTGCGCCACGGCCATCGCCTGGGGCCAGCGCATCAGCGGACACAGCGAATAACGCCCACCCTGGCAGCGCATGCCAGGGCCGGCAAAACGTTTTATCAGATTTAGAGGATTCCCCATGAGCAACGTCGACCACGCTGAAATCGCCAAATTCGAAGCCCTCGCCCATCGCTGGTGGGACCGCGAAAGCGAGTTCAAACCCCTGCACGACATCAACCCGCTGCGGGTCAACTGGATTGACGAGCGCGTCAACCTGGCCGGCAAGAAGGTACTGGATGTAGGTTGCGGCGGCGGGATTCTCAGCGAATCCATGGCCCAACGCGGCGCCACCGTGATGGGTATCGACATGGGCGAAGCCCCATTGGCCGTGGCCCAGTTGCATCAGCTGGAATCCGGCGTGAGCGTTGAATACCGGCAGATCACCGCTGAAGAGCTGGCCGAAGAGATGCCCGGGCAGTTCGACGTGGTCACCTGCCTGGAAATGCTCGAGCACGTGCCGGACCCATCCTCGGTGATCCGCGCCTGCTTCAGTATGGTCAAGCCCGGTGGCCAGGTGTTCTTCTCCACCATCAACCGCAATCCGAAGGCCTACCTGTTCGCGATCATCGGTGCCGAATACATCATGAAGCTGCTGCCTCGCGGCACCCATGACTTCAAGAAATTCATCCGCCCTTCCGAGCTGGGCGCCTGGAGCCGCCAGGCCGGGCTGACCGTCAAGGACATCATCGGCCTGACCTACAACCCGCTGACCAAGCACTACAAGCTGGCCAGCGACGTTGACGTCAACTACATGATCCAGACCCTGCGCGAGGAGTAAGCCTGTGAAGTTGCGAGCGGTTCTTTTCGACATGGACGGTACCCTGCTGGACACCGCGCCGGACTTTATCGCCATCTGCCAGGCCATGCGGGCTGACCGCGGCCTGGCGCCGATGAACGACCAGCACATCCGCGATGAAATCTCCGGCGGCGCCCGGGCGATGGTTGCCGTGACCTTTTCCATGGACCCCGAATCCCCAGGCTTTGAAGAGCTGCGCCAGGAATTCCTGGAGCGTTACCTCAAGGGCTGCGCGATTCACAGCAAGCTGTTCGAAGGCATGGAAGAGCTGCTGGTGGATATCGAGAAATCCAAGCTGATCTGGGGCGTGGTCACCAACAAGCCACTGCGCTTTGCCGAACCGATCATGCAGCAACTGGGCCTGGCGGAACGCTCGGCACTGTTGATCTGCCCGGACCACGTGAAGAACAGCAAGCCGGACCCGGAGCCGTTGATCCTGGCGTGCAAGATGCTCGACCTGGACCCGGCGAGCGTGCTGTTCGTGGGTGATGACCTGCGGGACATCGAATCGGGCCGCGACGCCGGCACCCGCACCGCGGCGGTCACCTATGGCTATATCCACCCGGACGACAACCCGCGCAACTGGGGTGCCGACGTGGTGGTGGATCACCCGCTGGAATTGCGCAAAGTGCTGGACAGCGCGCTGTGCAGCTGCTGATTGGGACTGCCTGAGGTAGATGCAACTTTGTGGCGAGGGAGCTTGCTCCCGTTGGGTTGCGAAGCAGCTCCGCTTTTCGCGACTGCTGCGCAGTCGAACGGGAGCAAGCTCCCTCGCCACAGAAGCCTTAGCCAGCCTTAGCCGCAATTAATCACATGGATTTTCTGTGAACTTTGTCGAGGTTGTTTATGTTTGATTACTCCGCACGTCCAGAACTGCTCAAGGGCCGGGTCATCCTGGTCACCGGCGCCGGTCGCGGAATCGGTGCCGCAGCGGCAAAAACCTATGCGGCCCACGGCGCCACCGTACTGTTGCTGGGCAAGACCGAAGCCAACCTGGCCCAGGTGTATGACGAAATCGAAGCCGCTGGCCAGCCACAGCCGGTGGTGATCCCGTTCAACCTGGAGACCGCCCTGCCCCATCAATACGATGAGCTGGCAGCGATGATCGAAAAGGAATTCGGCCACCTCGACGGCCTGCTGCACAACGCCTCGATCATCGGCCCGCGCACGCCCATCGAGCAGTTGTCCGGTGAGAATTTCATGCGGGTGATGCACGTGAACGTCAACGCGATGTTCATGCTGACCAGCACGCTGTTGCCGCTGCTCAAGCTGTCCCAGGATGCATCGGTGGTGTTCACTTCCAGCAGCGTGGGCCGCAAGGGCCGGGCTTATTGGGGGGCGTACGGGGTGTCGAAGTTTGCCACCGAAGGCCTGATGCAAACCCTGGCGGACGAGCTGGACAACGTCGCACCGGTGCGTGCCAACAGCATCAACCCGGGCGCCACCCGCACCAGCATGCGAGCCCAGGCGTATCCAGGGGAGAACCCGACCGATAACCCGACACCGGAAGAAATCATGCCGGTGTACCTGTACCTGATGGGGCCGGACAGTACGGGCATCAATGGGCAGGCGTTTGACGCGCAATAACAGCTGACACGGTCTGTGTGGGAGCTGGCTTGCCTGCGATAGCATCACCGCGGTGTAACTGAAACACCGAGGTGCCGGCATCGCAGGCAAGCCAGCTCCCACATTGGTTTGTGGTGCGGCTAAAAACTTAGTTCTTCACCACTTCCTCAAGGGTGAAGCGCCCCAACGGGTTTTGCAGGAAGTTGCTCACGTTCTTGCGTGAGATGTTGATGTACGGGCTGTAGTACAGGTCGATCCAGTTCACATCCTGTTTCGCCATTTTCTGCAGGTCGACGTACATCTGCTCGCGCTTGACCGGATCCGCCTCGATCCGTGCGGCCGCCACCAGGTCCTTGACCTTGTCGTTCTTGTAGCGAGTCATGTAGTTCTGGTTAGTGTCGTGGCCCAGCACGAAGGTGGTCTTCTGGTCCGGGTCGAGGATGTCGTTGGTCCAGTACATCACCGAAATATCGTATTCGCCGTCCACCAGCATCTGCCAGCTTTGGGTCGGGTCGACCTTTTGCAGGTTGGCTGTCACGCCGACCTTGGCCAACTGATCCTTGATCATCACCGCAATCTGCTCGTCGGCTTCGTTGCCGGCATTGACCACATAGTTGAGCTTCAAGTCCTGGGCACCGGCCGCAGCCAGCAGCTTCTTGGCTTCGGTCGGGTCATACGGGCGTTGCAGGTTGTTGGCGTAGTGGTACAGCGAGCCTTTTGGGATGTAGGAATAGGCCACGGTGCCTTGGCCGAAGGTGGCGGTTTTAACCAGCGATTGTTTATCGATGGCCATGTCCAGCGCCTGACGCACTTCCGGCTTGGCCAGCAGGCCGTGGGCATGGTTGATCAACAGGTGATCTTCACGGGTCGACGGGTCCGAGTGGACCACCACGTTCTTGTCTTTTTTCAGCTCTTCAACCCGGGAAAACGGGACGAAGATCGCCGTGTCCAGTTCGTTGTTCTGCACCATGCGCATGCGCGTGTTGTCGTCGGTGACCGACACCCACTCCACGCCATCCAGGCTCACGTGACTGGCCTGCCAGAAGTTCGGGTTCTTCTTCAGGATCACCCGATCGCCCTTGCGCCACTCGTCCACCGTAAACGCGCCGGAGGTCACCGGGTTTTCCGAGTAGGCGTCTTCGCCCATCTTGGTCATGGCTTTTTCCGACAGGATCGACACCGTCGGCGAAGCCAGTTGCGAGAGGAAGGCGACCGCCGGGGTTTTCAAGGTCACGACCAGCGTCTGCGGATCAGCAGCCTTGGCGGTGTTGATCAGGCTGAACGGGTCGCTCCACAGCGAGGCCTTGTTGTCGCGAATGCGCAACAGGCTGAAGGCGGCGTCGTCAGCAGTGATCGGCGAGCCATCCGAGAACTTCGCAGCCCGCAGTTTGAAGGTGTACGTCAGGCCGTCCTTGGAAATGTCCCAGCTTTCGGCCAGCCCCGGTTCCATCTTGGTGCCCAGGTTGTCCACGCGCACCAGGGTGTCGTAGACGTTGGCGAACACCCAGGTGTCGCGGTTCTGCGCGCTTTTGATCGGGTCAAACGTGGTGCTGTCTTCGCGGCAACCGATGGTGAGTACACCGGCCGCGTGGGCGATACCGGCGGTCAGCGACCACGCGGTGAGTGTGGCGGCGGCGAGCAACTTCAAGTGACGGGATTGCATGTCATAACTCCTTGTCTATAACGGCGGTTGTTCATGATCGGCAGGAAGGGTTCAAAGCAAAGGTTCTTCAAGCACGCAACTGTACCGATGCGTTTGCACAACGTGAGTCGGCGGCAATACCTCGGCACACACGGCTCGTGCATGTCGGCAACGCGGGTGAAAGGCGCAACCATTGGGCAGCTTCAGCGGGCTCGGCGGCTCGCCCGGCAACGGTTCGCTGGGCAACGGGCGGTACGGATCAATCTCCGGGATAGCCTGGATCAACGCTGCGGTGTAGGGATGGCGCGGCGTAGTGAATACCGCCTCCACCGGACCTTCCTCGACGATTTTCCCCAGGTACATCACCGCCACCCGGTCGCACAGGCGGCGGACGATGGCCAGGTCGTGGGCGATAAACAGGATCGCCAGGTTCATGCGCTGTTGCAGTTCCAGCAGCAGGTTGATGATCTGGCCCTGGATCGACACATCCAGGGCAGCCACGCATTCGTCGGCGATGATCAGCCGAGGCTCCACCGCCAGCGCCCGGGCGATGCCGACGCGCTGGCACTGGCCGCCGCTGAGAGAGCCAGGCTTGCGGGTGGCGAGTTCGGGGCGCAGGCCTACGAGGTCGAGTAATTCGTCGACCCGGCGTGGAATGTTTTCTGACGCCACCTTGCGCTGCACCCGCAGGACTTCGGCGATGGTTTCGCCGACCGTCAGACGCGGGTTCAGGGCCGCATAGGGATCCTGGAAGATCATCGCCGTCTCGTGCCGCAAACGCGCGATGTCGACAGGCCCGGCGTGGGCCATGTCGATGCCGTCGAACACCACCTGCCCGGCGCTGATCGGGTTGAGGTGCAGGATCGCCCGCCCCAGTGTGCTTTTCCCGCTGCCGGACTCACCCACCAACCCAAGGGTTTCGCCGGCCGCCAGGGTCAACGACACGCCGTTGACCGCCCTCACCCACTGTTTATTCAGGCCAAACAGGCCACTGCCAGCGGCGGCAAAACGCACTTCAAGGTCATTCACCTGTAACAACGTCATGGGCGAACTCCCAGGGGATAGTGGCAGGCAACCCGCGCGCCTTCCGGCAACAGCTCGGTGCACAAGCTGCCGACTTGCGGGCAACGCGGGTTGAACCGACAGCCCTTGGGCAAGGCATCGAGCAACGGCGGTTGCCCGGCAATAGTGCGCAACAACGCGTGTCCACTGCTGGTGGCGGGCTGGCACTCGATAAGTCCGGCGGTGTACGGGTGTTGCGGGTGCGCCAGCAGCTCGTATTTGCTGCCGTGCTCGCACAGGCGCCCGGCGTACATCACGGCGATGGAGTCACAGGTTTGCGCCACCACGCCCAGGTCGTGAGTGATCATGATGATCGACAGGCCGCGCTGGTCCCGCAGGTCCAACAACAAGCGCAGGATCTGGGCCTGCACAGTCACGTCGAGGGCGGTGGTCGGCTCATCGGCGATCAGCACCTTTGGGTTGCAGCCCAAGGCCACGGCGATCATCGCCCGCTGGCGCATGCCGCCGGAAAACTCGTGAGGATAGTTGTCAATTCGCGCCTGGGGATCGGGAATACCAACCTGGCGCAGCACCTCGATAGCCTGCAAGCGCGCGTCTTTTTTCGACGCGCCCTGATGCAGGCGGATGCCTTCGGCGATCTGCTCGCCAATGCGCATCAGCGGGTCAAGGTGGCTGCTGGGGTTCTGGAAAATCATCCCCAATTGCCCGCCACGAACCGCACGCATGCCCGCGTCATCCAGTGCCAGAAGGTCCTTGCCCGCCAGGCGTACCGAACCGCCCTGCACCCGCAGGCTCGGGGACGGCAGCAAACGCATCAGCCCGCGACAGGCCATGGTCTTGCCCGAACCGCTTTCGCCCACCAGACCGAGGATTTCACCTTCGGCCAGGTTGAAGGACACCCGGTCCACCAGGGTCACATCGCGCCCGGTGTTGTTGGCGATCACACTCAGGTCCTGCACTTGCAGAAGACTCATGAGCGATCCCCCAGCACTTGCGCCACGCCATCGGCCAACAGGCTGAAACCCATGGCCAATGTCACGATGGCCAGTCCCGGGAAGGTGCAAATCCACCAGGCGGTGGTGATAAACGCCTGGCCTTCGGCAACCATGGTGCCCCACTCGGCGGTCGGCGGCTGTACGCCCAGGCCGAGGTAGCTGACGGCTGCACCGTTGAGCAGTACCAGCACCGCGTCAGACATCGAGAACACAATCGAGCCGAACATCGCGTTAGGCAACAAATGTCGAAACAGAATGCGCCCATGGCCAAAGCCCAGGCTTTTGGCGGCCAGGGCGAAGTCGCTTTCCTTGAGCACCAGGATCTGTGAGCGGATCAGCCGCGCGTAGGACACCCAGCCCACCAGCGCCATGGCGATATAGAAGCTTTTCAAGCCCGGGCCGAGAATGGCCATGATCGCCAGCATCAGCACCAGGAACGGAAAGGCGAGGATGACGTCGATCACCCGCATGCAGAAGCTGTCGAAACGCCCGCCGATATAACCGGACACCGCACCCACAAAGGTGCCGATCAGGAAAGGAAAGATCACCCCGACCACCGCCAGTTGCAGGTCGATGCGCGCGCCCCAGATCACCCTCGAAAGAATGTCTCGACCGTAGTTGTCCGTGCCAAATGGATGGGCGAGGCTGGGGCCCAGCAAACTGATGTCGGTGTTTTGCGCAATCGGATCGAACGGTGCGATCCACGGGGCGAACACGGCCAGCGCCAACCATGTCACGAGGATCAACAGACCCCAGGCCGCCGTCAGCCGGCCATTGCGGAAACCAAAGCGCAGGCGCAAGCGCCACGGGGCAATCAAGGGGCGACTGCTCATTGCATCTTCACTCGCGGGTCCAGCGCGACCGTCACCACATCGGCAACAAAGTTGACCAGCACGGTGGCAAAGGCCAGCACCATCGCCACGCCCTGCACCACCATGTAGTCGCGGGTGAAAATCCCGCGCACCAGCAACTGGCCGATGCCGGGAATCGCGAACAGGCTTTCGATCACCACCGTGCCGCTGATCAGCCAGCCAATGTTCACCGCCAGCAGGTTGACCGCCGGCACCAGGGAGTTGGGCAGCACATGGCGACGAAACACCGCCGCCTCCGACAAGCCGCGGGCCCGGGCGGCGGTGACGTGATCGGCCTGCAATTCCATCAACATGCTCGCCCGCAGGTTGCGCACCAGCACCGCCGACAGGGCCAGGGCGATGGTCAGGCACGGCAGAACCATGTGGTGCGCCTTGTCCAGCCAAGTGCGCCCATACCCGGAGACCGGGAACAGGCCCCATTGCACGCTGAGCAACAGAATCAGCATCAGGCCCAGCCAGAACGCCGGCATGCCCAGGCCGACCGTGGTGAACAACCGGATCAGGTTGTCCGCCCATCCGCCTTTATTACGTGCAGCCACGGTGGCCATCGGCACGGCGATCAACAGCGCCAGCAGCACGCTGCCGAGCACCAGGAACAGGGTCGGCTCGATGCGGGTGACGATCAGTTTCAGCGCGTCGACCTTGTACAGCAGGGACTGGCCGAGGTCGCCCTTGAGCAGGTTTTTCAGGAAGTAGAAATATTGCAGCCACAGTGGCTGGTCGAGACCGTACTGGGCGCGGATCTTCAGCAAGGCGTCCGGGGTGCTGCGCGAACCCAGCAGGGCCCGCGCCGGGTCACCGGGAATCGAACGCACCAGTACAAAGGTGATCAGGCTGATGCCAAACAGCACCGGCAGCAATTGCAGTGGCCGGGATAGCACAAAACGGTAACGCGCCAGGTTCATCCGTCAGCCTCGGTGACGAGCAAGGAAGTCCAGCAGCACCGGGAAGTAAGCCTGGGGCTCTTCGTAAAACGGCATATGGCTGCTGTTGGGGAACACGTGCAATTCAGCGTGCCTGGCCGCGCTTTTCATCCGCATGGCGCAGGCCGGGGTCAGTTCGTCGTGCTGGCCGGTGGTGATCAGTATCGGCATCTTGAACTCGGCCATCTCGGGGATGCGGTTCCAGTCCTTGAGGTTGCCGATGTAGAGGAATTCGTTGGGGCCCTGCATCGTTTCGTAGGGCCCCATGTTCCAGTCGCCGAGGGAGCGCTGGACCGGCGCCGGCCACTCGTCCAGGCGGCAGACGTGGCGGTAATTGAGCAAGGTGATGGCGGCCTGGTACTGCGGATGGTCGAGGGTGCCCATGGCTTCGTGGCGTTGCATCATCGCCACGGTCTCGCTACCGAGGGCGCCGCGCAGGCGTTCCAGCTCAAGGGACAGGTGCGGAATGTCGCCGACGGTGTTTTCCAGGATCAGGCTTTTCAGCGCGTCGGGATAGTGAATGGCGTACTCGATGCCCAGCCATCCGCCCCAGGAATGTCCCAGCAGGTGCACGCGCCCCAGGCCGAGGGCCTGGCGCACCGTCTCGACTTCTTCGACATAACGGCTGATTTCCCACAGCGAAACATCGGTCGGTCTGGCTGATGCGCCGGTGCCAAGCTGGTCGAATGCAACCACTCGCAGGCCGTTGTCCTTGAGCCAGCCATGGGCGTCGCGCAAGTAGTCGCAAGGCAGCCCCGGGCCGCCATTGAGACACAGCAACACTTCATCGCCTTCGCCAAAGCTGTAGGCCACGAGGTTATGGCCATCGACTTGCACGTTGTACCGCTGGTCGGGGGCAATTTCACGCCACATGCATACATTCCTTGTTGTGTGTCGGCCCTGGGGATAGTGGCCGTTTAAAGGCCAACACTACCGAGGATGCCGCGCGTCCATAACCTGGTAATTCTTATAGGTTTGGTCTGGCAGTCCTTCGCCGGGGCGTGGCATTCTACTTGCAGCAAGACGAGATTCAAACGAATTCGGGAGCAGAACGGATGCTGGCCAGGTTAACTGCCTTTAATGACCGTCTCATCCCCGGCAGGAGCCTGGATGAACAGATGGACAACACCCTCGTATTGGCCCAGGACCTGGGTTTTGATGCGCTGGTCTACGACTACACCCCCGTGCCCATTGACCATAATGGTGCACTGATCACCCCGTCTGTGCTGCAACTGCGCAATACGCCGCCAGACTGGTACAGCTTGTGGTGCAGCTCCGGTTTTTATCAGATCGACCCGGTGCAACACCTCGCGCTGTCGACGGTTTCACCCTTTGTCTGGTCCTACGAGGCCAAGGCCGACACCGCACTGCAAAAGATCATCGACCCCTGCCACGCCCCCGTTTCCAGCTACCTGCACGACCGGCAGATGACCTGCGGCGTCAGCGTGCCGATCCATTTGCCCCGGGGCGGCTTCGCCTCGCTGACCGGACTGCGCACCGGCAAGGCCAGCACGGTGCTGGAGGACGCCCGCCAGACCCTGTCGGATTTCAACCTGATTACCCACGCCTTGCAGGAAGCGGCCTACCCGCTGTTCAGCAAGGAACTGCGCTCCTACCCGCATATCCGCCTGACCAAGCGTGAGCGCGAATGCCTGAAATGGGCCGCCGACGGCCTGACCGCCGCCGAAATCGCCACGCAATTGAGCCGCTCCCTGGCCGTTGTCACCCTGCACCTGGCGTCGGCCATGCATAAGCTGGGGGCCAAGAACCGGGTACAAGCGGTCGTGCGCGCCACCCATTACCGGTTGCTGGAAGACTGATTCGAAGGAAAAACCTAGCTGTTTTGCTAGTTACTTAAACTTTCTGTGCCGACTATCGTGTACCTGATCACTTTTTCTCAGGGCAGGGCACGAAATGGAATTCATCGACACCATCCGCGAAGGCTATGCGGCTTTTCGCGACTACCAGACCTGGTACCGAGTCACCGGCGACCTGGACAGCGGCCTGACGCCGCTGGTCATCCTCCATGGCGGCCCGGGCTGCACCCATGATTACGTCGACGCCTACAAGGACGTGGCTGCCAGCGGCCACGCGGTCATTCACTACGACCAACTGGGCAACGGCCGTTCCACGCACTTGCCCGATAAAGACCCTTCATTCTGGACCGTCGGCCTGTTCCTGGAAGAACTGGACAACCTGCTGGACCACCTGCAGATCAGCAACAACTACGCAATCCTGGGGCAATCCTGGGGCGGCATGCTCGGCAGCGAACACGCCATCCTGCAACCCAAGGGCCTGCGTGCGTTTATCCCGGCCAACTCGCCGACCTGCATGCGGACCTGGGTCGCCGAGGCCAACCGCCTGCGCAAGCTGCTGCCAGAAGGCGTGCACGAGACCCTGCTCAAGCACGAACAGGCCGGCACCTACCAAGACCCTGAATACCTGGCCGCCTCGCGGATTTTCTATGACCAGCACGTATGCCGGGTCAATCCATGGCCGGAAGAAGTCGCCCGCACCTTCGCCCAGGTGGATTCCGACCCGACGGTGTACCACGCCATGAGCGGCCCGACGGAATTCCATGTGATTGGCAGTTTGAAAGACTGGAACGTGATTGGCCGTCTGTCGAAGGTCAATGTGCCGACCCTGGTGATTTCCGGCCGGCATGACGAGGCCACGCCGCTGGTGGTCAAGCCGTTCCTGGATGAGATTGCCGACGTGCGCTGGGCGCTGTTCGAAGACTCCAGCCACATGCCCCATGTTGAAGAGCGGCAGGCGTGCATGGGGACGGTGGTGCAGTTTTTGGATGAGGCGTGCTCGGTGCCCCACAGAACGCTCAAGACTGGCTGAGATCAAAATGTGGGAGCGGGCTTGCTCGCGAAGGCGGTGGATCAGTCAGCATATTTAGCGACTGACACACCGCCTTCGCGAGCAAGCCCGCTCCCACATTGGACTCTTTGTGTCTGTTACACCTCGCTGGTCTGTGCCCTGCCGTGCACTGCCGCTTTCTTCGGTACTTCCTCCAGCAACGGAATCTCCTTGCCCTCGGCATCAAACAACTTGCCGCCGCTGAAGTAATCCCCGTCCCGCAACGCCGCCACATCCTGGAAGCACAGGCTGCGCTCAGTCCCCGCAACAAACACCGACTGCTGGTCCGAGTTGCCGGTGGTGAAGTGGTTGAACGCCAGGTTCAACAGGATCGCCATGATCGCCGACGAACTGATCCCTGAATGGAAAATGGTCGCGAACCAGCTCGGGAAGTGGTCATAGAAACTCGGTGCCGCAATCGGGATCATGCCAAAACCGATGGAAGTGGCGACGATGATCAGGTTCATGTTGTTGCGGTAATCAACCTTGGACAAGGTCCGGATACCACTGGCAGCCACGGTGCCGAACAGCACGATCCCGGCACCGCCCAGCACTGAAGTCGGCACTGCCGCAATCACCCGACCCATAAACGGCAGCAGGCCGAGGATCACCAGGAATATCCCGCCGGTGGCAACTACGTAGCGGCTCTTGACCCCAGTCACCGCCACCAGCCCGACGTTCTGGGCGAACGCGCTCTGGGTGAACGAACCGAAGATCGGCGCAAACATGCTCGACAGCATATCCGCGCGCAGGCCATTGCCGAGGCGCTTGGAGTCGACCTTGGTGTCGATGATTTCACCCACTGCGAGAATGTCCGCCGAGGTTTCCACAAGGGTCACCATGACCACGATGCACATGGAAATGATCGCCGCCAGATGGAAGGTTGGCATGCCGAAATGGAATGGCGTGGGAAAGCCGAACATCGGGCCCTGGGTCACGCTGGAAAAGTCAGCCATGCCGAGGAACACCGCGATCACCGTACCGATCACCATCGCCAGCAGGATCGACAGCCGCGAGATGGTCGCGCTGCCGATCTTGCTCAGCAGCAACACCAGCACCAGGGTCAGCGCCGCCAGGCCGATGTTCGGCATGCTGCCGAAATCCGCCGCGCGGCTGTTGCCGCCCATGGCCCAGCGGGCGGCGACGGGCATCAGGGTCAGGCCGATGGTCGTGATCACAATCCCGGTGACCAGCGGCGGGAAGAATTTGGTTATTCGCGAGAACACCGGGGTGATCAGCAAGCCGATCAAGGACGCGGCCATCACCGCCCCGAGTATCGCCGGGATACCGCCCGCACCGTCGCTGCCGACGATCGCCACCATGGTCGCCACCCCGGCAAAGGACACACCTTGCACCAGCGGCAACTGGCAGCCGAAGAACGGCAACCCCAGGGTTTGCAACAGCGTTGCCAGGCCTCCGGCGAACAGCGAGGCGGCGATCAGCAGGCCGATATCGGCCGGGGACAACCCGGCCGCCTGGCCGACGATCAACGGTACGGCCACGATGCCGCCGTACATGGTGAGCACATGCTGCAGGCCGTAAGCCATGTTGGCCGCGACGCCGAGATTCTCGTCTTCTGGCCGCTGTGGTGACGCCTTCGGGATAGTCATGGTGAGGGGTTCTCTGTTTTTGTTGTGCACTCACTGTATGCAATAGAAAGATTGGATGTCCATAGAGTTGTATACAATCATTTTCACAAAGAGATCATCAACGGCGTTACAAAAATCCATTCAGCCGCCCTGCCCCGTGGCTCGAAGCACTGCGCACAAGGACTTGAAAAAAATGCTCAACCGCAAGCTGCGCATTCACGCCCCGGCGATTTACTACTTCGACATGGTTCGCCGTTGCCACTCTATCCGCGAAGCCGCACGCCGCCTGAATGTGGCGTCTTCGGCGGTGAACCGGCAGATCCTCAAGCTGGAAGACGAAGTGGGCGCGGCGCTGTTCGAGCGCCTGCCCGGCGGGCTGCGCCTGACGGCGGCCGGCGAGATCCTGACCCGTCACGTGAGTGTTCTGTTGCAGGATGTGGAGCGCGTGCGCGGCGAACTGGATGGCTTGAACGGCGTGCAGACCGGCCATGTGGAAATCGCCACGGTGGAAGGCGCCACCGTGGAACTGCTGCCCGCCGCTCTCAAGCGCATGCGTGAGCGCTATCCGAAAGTGACCATTGGCGTCACGGTGCAAGGTTCGCAGTCGATTCCCGGCGCAGTGGTCAACGGCCAAGCTGACTTGGGGCTGGCTTTTGCGTTACCGCGCAGCAGCGAAACCATCCAGGTGTGTGTCGGCCATTTCCGCTTGGGTGCGCTGATGGCGCCGGGGCATCCATTGGCTGGCGAGGCCAGCGTGAGTTATGCACGTTGTTGCGAGCACGGGGTGATCCAGGCCAAGAGCGAACTCTCGGTTCATCACCTGATCGCGCCGCTGCAAAAGCGTGCGGCGGCGGCGAACAAGCCGCTGCTGCAAAGCAACTCAATGGAACTGGCCCGGCAACTGGCGCGCCAGCAACTGGGCATCGCGTTCCAGACGCGCATTGGCGTGGAGGCCGATTTGGCCCGTGGCGAACTCTTGCACATCCCACTCAGCGACCAGGGCGGGATCTTCAGCGACCTCGGCTTGTACGCCCGCAAAGACCGGGACTTGCCGATGGCGGTACAAGCGATGGCCCATCTGCTCAGTGAAGAAATCAACTTGCGCGAAACGCCCTCGGCGCCGCGTATTTCCTGACTCTCAGGCCAGCTTCAGTGCTGCCGTTTCGGCATCGGCCCAGGCGAGATTCTGTTCTTTGGAACCCACATCGGATGTGCCGATACTGCGCCCGGCGACCCTTGCGCGGTCGCCATGAGCCAAAACGCCAAAGGAATTAAAACAATGAAAAAGGCACTGCACGGCGCAACCGTATTACTCACACTGTTCGGCGGCGGGGAGGCTGTCGCGCTGGAATGGATGAACAACAGCGTAGGATTTCGCTACGGGCAACAGTTCACCAATCCGAACAACCCGGATGAATTCAGCAAGCGTATCTACAGCTTCACCCACGCCAGCGGCTACCAGTACGGCAGCAACTACCTGAACCTCGATGTGTTCCTGTCCGACAGCCGCGACCCACGCAAGGGCACCGACCACGGCGGCAGCGAAGTGTATGCCGTGTACCGACATCAGCTGTATGCCTCACGGGTATTCGATGTGCCGCTGGGCACCGGGGTGATCAAGGATTACGCCCTCACCTTCGGCTTTGACGCCAACCGCAACAACAACCTGGCCTCGGCGAAAAAACGTGCACTGGTGATTGGCCCGACCTTGAAGTTCAACACCGTCGGCGTGCTGGACCTGAGCCTGATGTACTACAAGGAAAGAAACCATTCCGGCATTCCCGGCGCGAAAGAACCCGACCATACCTTCGACGATACCTACATGCTCAACCTGGCCTGGATGCGGCCTTTCGAGATCGGCAACCACGGGGCGAAGTTTCAGGGGTTTATCAATCACGTCGGGGAAAAGGGCGAGGACTTCCATGGTCGCGATACGGCGCCGGAAACCCTGATGCGCGCCGCGCTGATGGTGGCGGTACGCCCGGGAAAGAGCGTCAAGCCGAACCTGTATCTGGGGGTGGGTTACGAGTATTGGCATAACAAGTTCGGCGTAGACGGCGGCCGGGGCAGCCGCACATCAACGCCGACGGTGAACATGGAAGTGACGTTCTAGCGGGCGCGCACCAGGTCGGCATCCGCATCGTCAACCTTCGGCCGCGCCAGCCAATAGCCCAACACGGCCAATGGCGCGGTCGCCAGCATCACGATCGCGGTGATCAACAGCGGCTGGTCGATCATCGACGACACAATCAGGCTCCCTAGAAAGCACAGGCCCAACTGCAAGGTGTTCTGCAAGGCTGCCGCTTTGCCGGAATTTTCTGCAAACGGCATCAGCGCATTCGCCACCACGATCGGATAGCTGGCGCCATTGACCAGCGCCATCAGGCAGAACGGAATCAGCAAGGTGGCGAGCGTCGGCACGGTCAAGGTCGCGACCAGGTACAACGCGACCATGCTGATGCAGTACGCCAGCAGCAACCACGGCAACAAGGTCTTGCCCTGGAACCGCTGCAACGCGCTGCGGCAACTGTAGCCACCGATCAGGAACGACAGCGTTGGCAGCACGTAGCTCAAGCCGATGTCATTGGGGCTGTAGCCCATGCCGCCGAGGATGAACGGCGAGGCGGTGAGCCAGGCAAAGAAACTGGCCGAGCACGCGGCAAAGATCATCACGTTGCCGGTGAACACCCGCGACTTGAGCAATTGCCCATAGCCGAGCCGGGAACGTTCGGCATCGGTTGTCAGGCGTTTCGGCAGCGGTCTGAGAAACAACGTAGGCAGCAGCAGGAGCAACGACACCACCAACAACACACCGAAGATCGCCTGCCAGCCCCAGTGATTCAACATCAGCGCCCCCAGCAGCGGCGCCAGGGCCGGTGATAGAGACATCAGCGGCATGATGCCGGCGAACACACGATGGGCCTTGTCCGCCGGGTAGCGGTCGATCACCAGCGCCTGCCAACTGACAGCGGCGGAACACACGCCAATCGCCTGGACAAAACGCAAGGCCAACAGTTGCGGTGCGGTCTCCACCCAGAACATGCCCAGGCAACCGAGCACAAACAGGGAGAGGCCAGTGAGCAGGACCGGCTTGCGCCCGAGCCGGTCGGACAGCGGCCCCCACAGCAACTGCCCGACAGCGAAGCCGGCGAGGAAAATACTCAGGCTTGCGCCCACTGCGCCGGGGGAAATCTGCAGTTGCTCGCCCATGGCGCCAAACGCCGGCAAGTACATATCCATGGCCAGATAGCCGAGCATGCTCAGCCCCGCCAGGTACCAGGTGAATCCAAAAGAATTTTTCATTGAAGCCTTGTATAAACTGCCATCAAACTATTTGCTGACTGGCGCCTATTATGAAGCTGAGCATTTCCCTGTGAAGCGATAATAATTGAACACTCTTATCAATATTTTTGAAGGCAACCCCCATGTGGTCTGAATACTCCCTGGATGTCGTGGATGCGGTGGCCCGCCACGGCAGCTTCAGCGCCGCCGCCCAGGAACTGCACCGCGTGCCATCGGCCATCAGCTACACCGTGCGGCAAGTCGAAGAGTGGCTGGCAGTGCCGCTGTTTGTCCGACGTCATCGGGACGTGGAGCTGACGCCCGCCGGTAAATTGTTCGTCGACGAAACTCGTGGCGTCATGAAAAAAATGCTCGGCACCCGCCGGCTGTGCCAGCAAGTGGCCAATGGCTGGAGTGGCCAGTTGAAGGTCGCGGTGGATTCCATCGTTAAACAGCAGCGCTGTCGGCAACTGGTGCTGGATTTCTATCGGCAGTTCCCGGAGGTGGAATTGCTGATGGAATACGAGGTGTACAACGGTGTGTGGGATGCCCTGGCCGATGACCGCACCGATATCGTGATCGGCGCCACCAGCGCGGTGCCGGTGGCCAGTCAATTCACGTTTCGCGACATGGGCCTGCTGAACTGGCTGTGCGTGGTCAGCAGCCGCCATCCGCTGGCGGCGGAAGAAGGCCTGCTCAGCGATGACCAATTGCGGCCCTTCGCCTCCCTGTGCATGACCGACACCTCGCGCAACCTGCCCAAGCGCGACACCTGGACCCTGGATAACCAGCGTCGCTTGGTGGTGCCGCACTGGGCTTCGGCGATTGATTGCCTGCGGGACGGCCTGTGCGTCGGCATGGCACCGGCGCACCTGGTGCAGCCATGGATCGACCGCGGCGAGCTGAGTGCCCTGCAACTGTCCCGGCCCTTCCCCGCCAGCCCGTCGTGCGTGGCGTGGGCGCAGAACAAACTGTCGCCGGCCATGGCCTGGTTGCTGGATTACCTGGGGGATACCGAGACCCTGAATCAGGAATGGCTGAACGGGGTGCAGGTGGGCTCCGGCTACCCCGTTTGACTGATCGTTCCCACGCTCTGCGTGGGAATGCAGCCAGTGACGCTCCGCGTCAGCCTCATCCATGTCTAGTCCAGCAACCGGGAAAGTGCGCGCACGATCATTTCCACTTCCTTGGCATCGAGGGTCAGCGGCGGCAGCAGGCGAATGATCTTGCCCCGCGTGACGTTGATCAGCAGGCCATGCTCTTGCGCCGCACGCAGGGCCAGGTCGCGATGCGGGCTTGCCAGCTCGATGCCGATCATCAGCCCTTGCCCGCGAATCGCCAGCACCTGGGGATGCTCACTCAATTCCACCCGCAGGCGCGCCAGCAGCCGCTCGCCCTGTTGCGCCGCATTGTCCAGCAAGCCTTGCTCTTCAATGATTTCCAGCACCGTACACCCGACGCGACAGGCCAGCGGGTTGCCGCCAAAGGTGCTGCCGTGGCTGCCGGGGGTGAACAGCTGCGCAACGGAGGCCCGCGCCAGGCACGCGCCAATCGGCACGCCGTTGCCCAGGCCTTTGGCCAAAGTCATCACGTCCGGCAAGATGCCTTCATGCTGGAAAGCAAACCAGCGACCCGTGCGGCCGATCCCGGTCTGGATCTCATCAAGCATCAACAACCAGCCTTGCCGGGTGCAGTGCTCGCGCAAGGCTTTCAGATAACCCGGCGGCGCGACCTGCACACCGCTTTCGCCCTGGATCGGCTCCAGCAGCACCGCCACAATCCGCGCACCAAACTTCTGGGTCACGGCTTCCAAGGCCTTCAAGTCCCCAAAGCCAACCTTGATAAAATCCCCCGGCAACTGTTGAAACCCTAGCCGCACGGAAGGCCCGTCGCTGGCGGACATGGTGCCCAGGGTGCGCCCGTGAAAGGCATTCTCCATCACCACCACCAGCGGCTGTTCGATGCCCTTTTTCCAGCCATGCAGCCGGGCCAGTTTCAGTGCCGTCTCGTTGGCTTCGGCACCGGAGTTGTTGAAGAACGCCTGGTCCAGACCGGAAAGGTGGGTCAGCCGTCGGGCCAGCCGCTGCTGCCAGTCGATGCTGTAGAGGTTGGAGGTGTGCAGCAGCAAACCCGCCTGCTCACTGATGGCCGCCACCAGCCGTGGGTGGGAATGACCGACGTTGGTCACCGCCACACCGGCCACCGCGTCCAGGTATTCACGGCCCTGCTGGTCCCACAGGCGCGTGCCAAGGCCACGGGTAAAGCTCAGGGGCGACGGTTGATAAGTGGTCATCAGGCAGGCGGCGGTCATGGCATCAGGCTCCAGTGCATCGTAGTGATGGCACCAGTATCGTTAGCCACCTGAGCTGGATAAACTGCGCAACACTGCGATCACTTTAAATCAGGGCTTGATAATGGATCTGTTCCAGGCGATGACGGTGTACGTGAAAGTGGTGGAAGCCGGCAGCATGACGGCGGCGGCGCAGGTGTGCGGCATGTCCACCACCATGGTCGGCAATCACCTGCGCGCCCTGGAGCAACGCCTGGGGGTCAGCCTGCTCAAGCGCACCACCCGCAAGCAAAGCCTGACCGAGTTTGGCGGGATTTATTACCAGCGGTGCCTGGAGGTGCTGGGCCTGGTGGCCGACTCCGAGCAGATGGCCGAACAAGCCAACAGTGACGTGCCCAAGGGCCTGCTGCGGATCACCGCCCCCCCGGCCTTTGGCACCGAACGCCTGGCACCGGCGCTCAGCGAATTTTCCCGGCGCTACCCACAGATCAAGCTGTACGTGGTGCTGAGCAACCAGCGGATGGACATGGTCGACAGCGGCTTCGACGTGGCCATCCGCTTGGGCGAGCTGGACGCTCCAAGCCTGATTGCCCGCCCCATGCAGGATTACACCATCACCCTCTGCGCCTCTGCGGAGTACCTGGCGCGCCGTGGCACACCTCAACGCCCCGATGATCTGCAACAACATGACTGCCTGGCATTCGCTTACCCGTCGACCGACGATTGGCGCAACGCCGACAAGTTGTGGCGAATGCGCGGCGCAGAGGGCGAAGTGGAAATTCCGGTTTCCGGCTCATTGACCATCAACAGTTCGCAGGCCTTGCGCCAGGCTGCCCTGGAAGGCATGGGCATCGTGATGTTGCCTGACGCCCTGGTCGAGCCAGACTTGCGGGCCGGGAAACTGGTGGCATTACTGACGGACTACCAACTGCCCAGCCGACCAATGCACTTGCTCTACGCCCAGGACCGCTATCGCCTGCCCAAGCTGCGGGCCTTTGTGGATTTCGTCATGGAGAAATGGGCGCGCTAGAGGCTCACCCCCAGTTCGATCAAGCGCTCACGGGTCTGCGCGGCAGATACGTGGTGAACCCCTTGCCAACCAAGCGCAATGGCCGCCTCGATATTGCCGGCTACGTCGTCAATAAACACCACTTCACCCGGCTGGATATCCGGCAGATGGGCGCGCACCTGAGCCAGGCTGGCGTGGTAGATCGCGGGATCGGGCTTGATCAGTTTGATTTCGCCGGACACCACGATGTCGCGAAAATATTGCAGGAACGGGTAGTTGGCCCGGGCATAGGGAAAGGTTTCGGCGGACCAGTTGGTCAGGCCGAACAGCGGCATCTTCGCCTCATGCAAGGCTTCGAGGATCGCCACACCCTCCGGCAATGCGCCCCGCAGCATCTCGTGCCAGCGGTCGTAGTACGCCTGGATCAAGGGTTCGTGCTGTGGATGCTCGGCAATCAGCGTGCGGGTCGCCTCGGCCAGGCTGCGCCCGGCGTCCTGCTCGGTGTTCCAGGCCTGGGTGCAGACCGTGTCCAGGAACTGCTGGCGCTCATGGTCGTCGGCAATCAGCTGGCGGTAGAGATGGTGCGGGTTCCAGTCGAACAGGACACCGCCGAAATCAAAAACGACTGCACGAATCGTCATGTAGATCCTCCGTTAGCGTGGGTGTGATAACGGCCGCAGTCTGGCATGACGCGCACAAAAAAGCGGCCCCTGGAGGCCGCTTCTTCGTTACCGCAAGCGCTTAAGCCTGAACCAGGCCCTTGATCTTCACGGTCGGATTGACGTCAGCGTCGTAGTCCACGCCGTCGATCTCGAAACCGAACAGGCGCAGGAACTCCGCCTTGTAGCCGGCAAAATCGCTGATCTCGTTGACGTTGTCGTCAGAGACCTGATTCCACAGGGCCGCTACCGCGTCCTGAACCTTCGGCTCAAGTTCCGCGAGGTCCGCACGCAGGCGGCCGTCGGCGTCGAGCTTGGGCTCTTTGCCATACAGGCTGTCCTTGAACAGGCCGTAGACCTGCTCGATGCAACCTTCGTGGGTACCCTGCTCTTTCATCACTTTAAACAGCAGCGACAGGTACAGCGGCATGATCGGGATCGCCGAGCTGGCCTGGGTCACTACGGCCTTGAGTACCGACACACGGGCATCGCCCTTCAGTGCCGCCAGGTTTTCGCGCAGGGTCAGGACTTTCTTGTCGAGGTCCTTCTTGGCTTCGCCGATGGAGCCGTTCCAGTAGATATCCTGGGTCAGCTTCTCGCCAAGGTAGGTGAACGCAGTGGTCTTGGCGCCTTCGGCCAACACGTCGGCGTCACGCAGGGCGTCGATCCACAGCTGCCAGTCTTCGCCGCCCATGACTTTCACGGTGCCGTCGATTTCTTCCTGGGTAGCCGGCTCAAGGGTGGTGTCGACCACGATGCCCTTGTCGGTATTGATACCGCGCAGGGTCACGGCCTTGCCGATCGGCTTCAGGGTGGAGGTGTGCACCACGCCTTGCGGGTCGGTACGGCGTGGCGCGGCCAGGCTGTAGACCACCAGGTCGATCTTGCCCAGGTCTTTCTTGATGGTTTCGATGGTCAGGCGCTTGATCTCGTCGGAGAACGCATCGCCGTTGATGCTCTTGGCGTACAGGCCTTTTTCCAGCGCAAACTTCTCGAAGGCGGCGCTGTTGTACCAGCCGGCAGAGCTGAGCTTGCCTTCTTCGCCTTCTTTCTCAAAAAACACGCCCAGGGTGTCGGCGCCGCAGCCAAAGGCAGCGCTGATGCGCGCAGCCAAGCCGTAGCCGGTGGAAGCCCCGAGGACCAGCACCTTTTTCGGGCCGCCTTCAATGGCACCGTGTTCGGTCACGTAGTCGATCTGCTCTTTGACATTCGCTTCACAGCCAACCGGGTGAGCGGTCACACAGATAAAGCCACGAACCCGCGGTTTGATGATCATAAAATTTCTGCCTCTTCCAAGGTGCCGAAGGCCAATGGTGGCCATTACAGCGTCAATCGTACCGGTCTATGACGCCCGGAAAACCGAAGCGTCACGATAGTCGCAAATCTTCTGTTCACAAAATGCTATCCGCAACACCGCCGACCTGACCATCCGCCGAGGCATTTTAGGGGGACAACGGTAAAAATCTGTGCTGCGACTTCACAAATTTCCAGCATTTAAAACGCCACGTGAGGGCGATAACACCCTATCATGACCATATTATTTCGATATGTTTCGGCTCGGGCATGATGCCCACGGGTTGACTGACGCCTTTGCCTGGCCTGCCAGTCAATCGCGGACGGTTTTGAAGCAATCGAAAACCGTCCGATGGAGCCCAGTTTCATGAGTAAGAGTGTCATCCGCAAACGCCTGGCATCCGCCGCTTGGGTCCTTGGCGTATTGCTGTTCATTTATTGCTTCCCGAAGACCACACTGGTGTTTCTGCTGCTGGTGGTGTTCTGTGGACTGTATGACTTCCTGCGCAATGGCCTGTATGACAGCGCGACCATCAAGAAGTATTTCATCGGCAACGGGCGCAATACCTGGCTGCTGGCACCGTTCAACACGCTGTTCGATTTGTTGAGCCAGCGTAATCGGCACGTTTATAAAATGAACGACCTGCCGCCGGCCTGGCGCGAAGACCTGCAAAAGGTGATCGACGACGCCATGGCCAACAAAGACGAGATCATCCAGTACCTGGATGAGCGCATGGCCGAGAAAAAACGCGGCATGCTGTTTTTCCAATGGTACGGCCGCCCGATCGAGACCACCCTGGATATCCCGCAACTGCGGGAAAAACTGCCCTACGTGAAAACCATCGGCGTGTCGGTGTTCAACGAAAACCGTTCCACCTCGTTTCACTTCGGCCCGCTGCGCATGATGTTCCGCGTGCTCTACAACATGGCACCGGCGCCCCATCACGACGGCGTCTATATCCAGGTCGGCAAGCACAAGCACTACTGGCACGATGACCCGCTGTTTATCTTTGACGACACGCTGATGCACGCCTCCTTCAACAAGAACGACGCCAAGCGCTACTGCCTGTTCATCGATATCGTGCGGCCAACCCTGGTGCCGTCGTTGCTCAACGGCCTGATCGCGGGCTTTGCCGGAGCGGTCTTTACCTTGCGGCGGTTTTTCTACAAAAACTGGAAGCTGATTCAGTAACTTCTGCGGCATGATGGTGCGCGACGGTGTTTGCGCTCGGCTCCAGTGCCGGGGAAAATGCCAGTCCAATGCGACCGAAAACGGCGCGCACTATCCTCAAGCCACTGGCCATGCATGGTCCGGTGGCCGTGCTTTCAGGGAATCAGAATGCCCCAAAGACAAGTCATCAATGCCTCCGTAAGCCCTAAAGGCAGCCTTGAAACGCTGTCGCAACGTGAAGTCCAGCAACTGAGCGAAGCCGGTACCGGCAGCATCTACACCCTCTTCCGTCAATGCGCCCTGGCCATTCTCAACACCGGCGCGCACATCGACAACGCCAAGACCATCCTCGACGCCTATAAAGATTTCGAAGTGCGCATCCACCAGCAGGACCGTGGCGTGCGCCTGGAACTGCTGAACGCCCCGGCCGACGCCTTCGTCGATGGCGAAATGATCGCCAGCACCCGGGAAATGCTGTTCAGCGCCCTGCGTGACATCGTCTACACCGAAAACGAACTGGACAGCCAGCGCATCGACCTGAGCAGTTCCCAGGGCATCACCGACTACGTGTTCCACCTGCTGCGCAACGCCCGCACCCTGCGCCCGGGCGTCGAGCCGAAGATCGTGGTGTGCTGGGGCGGGCACTCGATCAATACCGAAGAATACAAATACACCAAGAAAGTCGGCCACGAACTCGGCCTGCGCAGCCTCGACGTGTGCACCGGATGCGGCCCCGGCGTGATGAAAGGCCCGATGAAGGGCGCGACCATTTCCCACGCCAAGCAACGCATTACCGGCGGGCGCTACCTGGGCCTGACCGAGCCCGGGATCATCGCCGCCGAGGCGCCGAACCCGATCGTCAATGAGCTGGTGATTTTGCCGGACATCGAAAAGCGCCTGGAAGCCTTCGTGCGCGTCGGCCACGGCATCATCATCTTCCCGGGCGGCGCCGGCACTGCCGAGGAGTTCCTGTACCTGCTGGGCATCCTGATGCACCCGGACAACCACGACGTGCCGTTTCCGGTGATCCTCACCGGGCCGAAACACGCCGCGCCGTACCTGCAACAGCTGCACGCGTTTGTCGGCGCAACCCTCGGCGAAGCGGCCCAAGCCCACTACCAGATCATCATCGACGACCCGGCTGAAGTAGCACGGCAGATGACCGTCGGCTTGAAAGCGGTCAAACAGTTCCGCCGTGAGCGCAACGACGCGTTCCACTTCAACTGGCTGCTGAAGATCGACGAAGGCTTCCAGCGCCCGTTCGATCCGACCCATGCCAACATGGCCAGCCTGCAACTGAGCCACGCCCTGCCGCCCCATGAACTGGCGGCCAATCTGCGCCGAGCGTTCTCGGGGATTGTGGCGGGCAACGTCAAGGACAAGGGCATCCGCCTGATCGAGCAGAACGGGCCGTATGAGATCCATGGCGACCCGGCGATCATGAAGCCGCTGGACGAGTTGCTGAAGGCGTTTGTGGAGCAGCACCGGATGAAACTGCCAGGCGGCGCCGCCTACGTGCCGTGCTACCGCGTGGTGCAGTGAGTCAGCGCTGAACCGCTACGCACTTGATCTCCAGCAGCAAGCCTGGATTGGCCAGTTCTGATACGCCAATGACCGTCCAGGCGCACAACCCTCGGGGGAACACGCGGTTTTTCACCTCACGGAAAACCGCCATGTGTTCACTCAGGTTCACGTGGTAGGTAGTCATGTCGACCACGTCTTCGAAGGTGCACCCACACTCCTCCAATACCAGCCGCAGGCTCTCCCAGGCTGCGATGAACTGCGCCTCGGGGTCGGTGATGACTTCCAGGTTTTCCGTGCGGCCGACCTGGCCAGCGCAGTACAAGGTCTTGCCGACTTTTACCGCCGGGACGTAGCCGGCGCGTTCGACGATGGGGTGCATGGAGGTAGGGATGATGAGGTGGCGGTCGGTCATATGTTGTATCTCTTTGAGCAGCAGTATTCGATGCCGGGAAGAAAGCGGTTGGGCTATCTTTTTACCGCCTGGCGCTACTCAGCGCATCCAAAAGTTTGCCCAAGGAACCTGGTCAATGAACAACAAACCTGAGCCTCAACCCACAACAGTCAGCGTTCAAGCGCTGATAAGGTCTGATTCGTTGCCTCGACAAACCGATCAGCATTGATCAAATGACACACGCCTGCGCCAAGCAGGCATCAAAATCCTCCTGGCTGGCTGGAACTCTCTTTCACGGTTCGCGTAACCTTTGGCCTATCCACGTCATATGCATGACGACTGACCCAAATCTGGAAGAACCAAAGTGCGCAAACTTCCGCTACTTTTCCTGACGCTGATGCCCTCCCTCGCCCTCGCCGAAGCCATCACCTGGCCCGACCTGCCCGACACCTGCTTCGTCAGCGGGCGTTCCGCTACCAGTCAGGATGTGGACACCGGTTGTGCGGCGTTTCTGATCAATGTGAAGGGCAAGGCGGCAGGCACGCCGATCAAGCTGGATATCCCGCAGTACGCCATGCATGTCGACGAAGGCACCGGCAAGGAAACACCAGTGATCCTCATCCAGGCGGAAGAGAATGGCGATGTTAAAGCTGTAGGTTACAAGGAGCTTGGCACCGGCCAGTTGGGCGCGGCGCTGCTCAGGGAAGTTCGGCTTCTGGGTACAAAGAAGCCGATTTAAGCCATTGGAAATCGGTCAGCGAACCCAACCGCCGCCTTGCCAGTGATAGCCGTCATTGCGCTGTACCCAGTGCGGATGCACATAGCGATAACCCGGGCGCTCCGGCTCCCAGTGACCATGCACTGCCACATAACGCCCACCTTCCCAACGCCAGTAGCCACGCGACCACAGGTAACCTGGCCGCCCTTCCGGCTCGACCTCAATGACCTGCACCGGCGGCGGTTGCGGCGCGACGACTTCTACATATTCACGCTGCACCGGTCGTCGATCATGCACGACCCGCTCCTCTACGCACCCGGAAGCCGCGACGACCAGAGCCGCCAATGCCGCATAACGTAACAACATACAGAATCCTCGGGCGTCACCGCCCAGCGTTTACACCAGAAAAAATGCCCCCTTGTTCCAGCCGCGCTCCTGCTTGGCTATAAGACTTTTTAACAGGTGCCAACTGTCAGCTTGCTGAACCCACGGGTGGACGGCAGGTAAAGAAAAACTGACCTTTTCAGGATGTACACGCCGCGGCCGGTTGCTTCAAACGCACCAAAATCAGCCCCGCCGCCACCACGGCGATTCCTATATACGTCGATGCATAAATCACATCGCCAAACATGAGAGCAGCCCACACCAGTGTCACCGGTGGCTCCAGGTACACCAGGGCCGCCACATGGGTGGCTGTCATGACCCGCAGCAACATCCACAAACTCAGGTACGCCATGAAGGTTGAAAACACCGTCAGCCAAATGATGGAGACCCACACATCGGGAGCCCGGGGAATGCTCAGCGTATCGGTGTAAAGCACTGCCGCCGCAAATCCGATCAAGGTCAGCAATGACTGAATAAACAGCGCCAGGCCGAGGTCACCGGACTGAGTCTGGGCCGACCGGCGTTCGTACAGCGTGGCCAAGGTCAGACCGAGCGCCGACACCAGGGGCAGTAAATACATGACCAACCCGACTTCGACCCCGCTGTTGCGGTACTGACCCGCGATCACAATCGACACGCCGGTAAAACCGATCATCAACCCCAGCCATTGCCAGCCACCACTGCGCTCGACCACGCTGCCCGATGACAGCGCTGCCGTCATCAACGGCTGCAATGCCGCGATGATCGCCGCTATCCCCGGCGGCAAGCCGTTCTGGATCGCCACGTAGACACAGGTCAAATACAGAAACTGCGAGAGGAAACCAATCACCACATGATGGCGGATCTGCGCCCAGGAAATTTTCAGCAGCCGCACGTTCAAAAACAGCGCCAGGCACAACGACACCAGTAAAAAACGCCAGAACAGCACATTGAAAATGCCGTCACTCTGGCTCGCCAATTTCGCGCCGATAAAGCCCGAACTCCAGGACAGGACGAACACCATCTGTAACAGCAGCAGCCCTAAGGTCGATCGTTTCATTGAGCCTCCGGTTCGCTTGATTGACCAAAAGGCTAAGGGCCGCGCATGATTCTGTATATTTGAATAAGCTGCACCACTAATCCTGAAAAGTGGAATCATGAGCAAACAACTGAACATCGATCTACTGCGTACCTTCCACGCTGTTGCCCGCTTTCAGCGATTCAACGAAGCGGCCAATCACGTGCACCGCAGTGCTTCGACGGTGACCACGCAAATCAAAAAGCTCGAAGATCAGGTCGGCCAACGCCTGTTCAACCGCAGCAACCAAGGGGTTGAGCTGACCATGTACGGCAGGAAACTTCTGGGCGAAACCACCGAGTTTCTCAAGAGCCACGACCGCTTGCTGGCCTCGCTCACGCCGCAACGCATGCAGGGCAAAATCCGCCTGGGTCTACCTGATTCATATGCCCCGGACTTCATGCAGGAATTTCTGCCCCGCCTGGTCGCCGACAACCCACTGTTGGAGCTGGAAGTAGAAGCGCGCTCGAGTGGCGAACTGCTGACATTGTTCAGCAGCAAGCAGTTAGACCTGGCCCTGATTGTCAGCGCGCAGCCCTTGGAGCAAGGCGAGCGCCTGGGGGAAATCCAGCCGCTGTGGGTCGCCGCCGAACACTTCAGCTATCCACCGCAGGCGCCCCTGCCGATTGCCGTGCAACTCTCAGGTTGCCCCTATCGCGCCGCAGCGATTCGGGCCCTGAAAGAGCACGGCACTTACTATCGGGTGCTGCTGGAAAGCGCGAGTTCGCCGGCCGTTGAAGCCTGCATCCGCAGCGGGATGGCGGTGGGCTTGGTGGAAGAGAGCCGGATGGGCAAGGGATTGACGCGGGTGATTGCCGGGGCCGAATTGCCGCCGTTGCCGATGCATCATCTGTATTTGCTGTGCGACAGCAGCAACCTGTTGGCACTGCACCTGTATGAGCAGGTCAAAGCCGGCTTCAGCGTCTAGGGCGGGCCGAAACGCAGCAGCACCGCATCGACAAATCGCCGCAGCTTGGCGGTGCGCTGGCGGTTTGCCGTGTAGAGCAGATGCATCTGCCGGCTTGGCGCTTCAAACTCTGGCAGCAAGCGCACCAGTTCGCCACGCTTCAGGGCCGAGCGTAAAAAATCTTCTGGCCCCAGGACAATCCCAAAACCATCCAGCGCCGCAGTCATCAACGCCCGACTTTCATTCACATGCAGGCGGCTGGCGACCTGGGCCTTGTGCAAGACAGCGCCTTGGTAGAACGACCATTCGCGATCAGCCGGGCGTGACCAGTAGGCGTATCCCAGGCACTCGTGGTGTTCAAGGTCTGCGGGCGTCACTGGCGTGCCTCGCTCGGCCAGGTATTCCGGGGACGCGCAGACCACCAGGCGGTAGGGCTGCAGCGGCCTGGCGGTAAGACTGCTGTTCGCCAGCGGGCCGATGCGAAACGCCACCTCGTAGCCCTCCTCTACCAGGTCGACAAACCGGTCGGTCAGGTGCAGGTCGATTTCCACCTCGGGGTTGTCCCGTAAAAATTCGGTTACCAGTGGCATCAGGCTGTAGGAGCCAAAGGTCACGGGAGCGCTGACCTTGAGCTTGCCCCGTGGCGTGTCGTTCATGATCTGCGCGAGGGAGTCCGCCGCCTCTGCTTCCGTCAGGATATGTTTGCAACGTTCGTAGTACGCGCTTCCCAGTTCCGTCAGGCTTTGCCGGCGTGTGGTGCGGTTGAGCAAACGCGCGCCCAGCCGCTGCTCCAGGGCCGCCACATGCTTGGCCACCATCTGCGGCGACATTTCCAGGCGCTCGGCGGCCCGGGCGTAGGACCCCAGCTCGGCAGCCATCACAAAGGCACTCATGCTTGAAAGGCGATCCATCATTCACCACTCCCAGTAACAACACCCAGACCCGAACGGGCATTTATCCCCATCCAGTAGCCAATCATCATAACGGCTCTTTCAACGAAGGAGCACCGACATGAAAATTGGCATCATCGGAGCAGGCTTTATCGGACGCGCTGTTGCGCAATTGGCGTTGGCCGCCGGCCATGAAGTGATGTTGAGCAACTCCCGTGGCCCGCAGTCCATGAGCAGCGTGCTGAGCGGCATTCGCGGGGTTCAAGTGGGCACCGCGCAAGAGGCGGCGCAATTTGGCGAATCAGTGCTGCTGGCCATTCCGTTCGAGCACTACCGCAGCGTGCCGGCGCAGTGGCTGGAAGGCAAAACCGTGATGGATGCCAACAACTACTACCCGAATCGCGACGGCCATATTCCCGTGCTCGACCGTTTTGAAACCACCACCAGCCGATTGGTGGCTGAGCACCTGTCGCAGTCGAGTGTAGTGAAAGTGTTCAATGCCATCCTGGCGCCGGACCTGACTCAGGACGCCCGCACCCGCGGTGCGCCGGACCGGCGTGCGCTCCCGGTCGCAGCGGATGACCCGGCGGCCAAGGCGCAAGTCATCGCCCTGCTGGACGAGATCGGCTTCGACGCCGTAGATGCCGGCGGACTGGATGAGAGCTGGCGGTTTGAACGCGCCAAGCCGGCGTACTGCATACCTCTGGATAAAGAAGGACTGAAGGCAGCGTTGGCGGCTGCAGAGCGCCAGGTCGAGTTGCCCGCGCGCTGGTAACCCCTGCAAAAAAGCCCGCTGACCGTTACCGGTTCAGCGGGCTTTTTTTACATCGGGTTGATCCTGAATCAGGACCTCGCCAACGTCTTACAGCGCGATGTCAGAAGCTGGCTTGCTCGGCTCAGCCGCAGGCTTGGCAGCCTCGGTGGCTTTTGGAGCAGTCAGTTGCGGAATCGCTGGCGGAGGCGTCAGCTGCAGAATGTTGGCGGTGTAGGCCCATTCTTTAGCCACAGCTTCCGGGCTGTCGTTCAGCTTGGTGCCGTAGCTAGGCACGATCTGGTGCAGCTTTTCCTGCCAGGCCGGGGAAGCAACCTGTTCCTTGAACACTTTCTGCAGCACGGTCAGCATGATCGGAGCCGCGGTAGACGCGCCTGGCGATGCACCCAACAGGCCTGCAATGGTGTTGTCAGCCGAGCTGACCACTTCGGTACCGAGTTTCAGGACGCCGCCCTGCTCTTCGTCACGCTTGATGATCTGCACACGCTGACCGGCTTGCCACAGGCGCCAGTCTTCTTTCTTGGCGTTCGGGAAGTACTCTTGCAGCGCCTTGAAGCGGTCGTCATCCGACAGCATCAGTTGGCCGGCGAGGTACTCGACCAGTGGGTATTCGCGGATACCGACTTTGGTCATTGGCCAGATGTTGTGGGTGGTGGTGCTGGTCAGCAGGTCCAGGTACGAGCCTTCTTTCAGGAACTTGGTCGAGAAAGTCGCGAATGGGCCAAACAGAATCACGCGCTTGCCATCCAGCACGCGGGTGTCCAGGTGCGGAACCGACATCGGCGGTGCGCCAACCGAAGCTTTACCGTAGGCCTTGGCCAGGTGCTGCTCGGCAATCGTTGGGTTATCGGTTACCAGGAACGAACCGCCAACAGGGAAGCCCGCGTATTCCTTGGCTTCAGGAATGCCCGACTTCTGCAGCAGGTGCAGTGCACCGCCGCCCGCGCCGATAAACACGAACTTGGCGTCGGTTTCAGTCTTGGTGCCGTCTTTCAGGTTCTTGTAGCTGACGCGCCACGAACCGTCGGCGTTCTTGGTGATGTCCTGCACTTCGCTCGACAGTTTCAGGTCGAACTTCGGCGTAGTTTGCAGGTGAGCGACGAACTGGCGGGTGATCTCGCCGAAGTTCACGTCCGTACCGATCGGGGTCCAGGTGGCCGCGATTTTCTGATTCGGGTCACGCCCTTCCATCATCAGCGGAACCCATTTGGCAATTTGCGCAGGGTCTTCGGAGTACTGCATGCCGGCGAACAGCGGGCTCGCTTGCAGCGCTTCGTAACGCTTCTTCAGGAACTTGATGTTGTCATCGCCCCACACGAAGCTCATGTGCGGAGTGGAGTTGATGAACGAACGCGGGTTCTTCAGGACGCCCTGCTGAACCTGCCAGGACCAGAACTGACGGGAGATCTGGAACGCTTCGTTGATCTCGACCGCTTTCGGGATTTCAACGTTGCCGTTCTTGTCTTCCGGGGTGTAGTTCAGCTCAGCCAAAGCCGAGTGACCGGTACCGGCGTTGTTCCAGCCGTTGGAGCTTTCTTCGGCCACGCCATCAAGGCGCTCGACCATCTCCATCGACCAATCCGGTTGCAGCTCATTGAGCCACACACCCAGGGTTGCACTCATGATGCCGCCGCCGATCAGCAGCACATCGACTTTCTTTGCCTCTTCCGCGTGAACGGAAGTGATCCCCATCGACAAAGCCAGCCCCAGCAGGGCAGTGTTTACTTTTTTAAACATCAGTAGCACCTATGATAAAACGCCATCCGCCCCACCGCCCCTGATCATGGGCAACCCTCAATCACGCTGCGCCAGGCAACGCACCGCGGGGTTTGCACATTCATTCGGGGACCGCAGGGTGGGCACACAAGGCCGACGTATCGACCTCACTTTTATGTCCCTTCTGCGCTGACTTCTTATCATTATTGGCTTCAGCTACCTGGGCGACAGCCAACCGCCGGGACGTATACGGGTGTACGCACCGGAGAAAGACTAGACCAAGACGGCGCGCAGAATATCACGGCAAACCGCCGGTATGCGCTGTTTGGCCAATTGACAGCTCTAAATCGCGGGTTTTAACGTCCCAGTGTCAAGCTCGGCAGGCGCGACGTGGGGTCACAGGGATGGAACTCTGCCGAAAAAGGCTGTTCTAGACACCTTCGTCGCTGCTTGCGTAGCATCGGCGGCTCTCCACCGTGTCATCCATCCAAACAGAGCGATCCATGTCTATCCACCAAACACCCGGGCACGTGTTGCCCGCGCGCAGCGCCGCCAAAATGGAAGCTGCCATGGCCGTGGGCGCGTTCGCTATCGGCACCGGCGAATTTGCCATCATGGGCCTGATGCCCGACATCGCCCACAACCTCAACCTCAGCGAGCCGCAAGTGGGCCATGCCATCAGCGCCTATGCGTTGGGCGTGATGGTCGGCGCGCCGCTGCTGGCCATCCTCGGCGCCAAGTTGCTGCGCAAACACATGCTCCTGCTGCTGATGGGGCTGTATGCCCTCGGCAACCTGGCCACCGCGTTTACCCCAACCTTCGGCTCGCTGGTGGCCTTCCGCTTTATCAGCGGCCTGCCCCACGGCGCCTACTTCGGCATCGCCGCCGTGGTCGCCTCCAGCATGGTGCCCAACGACAAACGTGCCGGCGCCGTCGCGCGGGTGATGATGGGCCTGACCCTGGCCATGCTGCTCGGCAACCCCATCGCCACCTTCCTCGGTCAACACCTGGGCTGGCGCTCGGCGTTCGCACTGGTCAGCGCCATCGCCCTGTGCACCATCGCGCTGGTCTGGCAATTCGTACCGGACCGCCGCGACGAACCCCGCAGCGACCCGCGCAAAGAACTGCGTGCCTTCACCAAACCGCAGGTGTGGATGGCGCTGTCCATTGGTGCTATTGGTTTTGCCGGGATGTTTTGCGTGTTCAGCTACCTGGCGCCGACCATGCTCGAAGTGACCAAAGTCTCGCCGCAGTGGATCCCCTTCGGTCTGGCCGCGTTTGGCGTAGGCGGCATCATCGGCAACATCGCCGGCGGCAAACTGTTTGATCGCCTGCAATTTCGCGCCGTGGGCTGGATTATGGTGTGGTCGATGGCCGTGCTGATCTTCTTCACCTTCGCCGCGAGTTCGCTGTGGGGCGTACTGCTGGGCATCGGCCTGGTCGGCACCATGATCGCCATGGCCGCGCCACTGCAAATCCGCTTGATGGACATTGCGCATGAGGCACCGAGCCTGGCGGCGGCGTCCAACCACGCGGCGTTCAACCTGGCGAATGCGCTGGGGCCGTGGTTTGGCGGGATGGCGATTACAGCCGGGTATGGTTGGACTAGCACGGGCTACATTGGCGCTGCCACGGCGCTGGTGGGCTTGGGCATCTACCTGATCGCCCGACGTATGAAAGGCGGTCACTAAAGCCCACCCACGATCCAATGTGGGAGCGGGCTTGCTCGCGAAAGCGGTGGGTCAGTCACCAAGTAAATGACTGCCCCACCCACTCACTCAGTCATCATGCATCAACCCCGAACCATACTCCCCGTAACTGCTCCCCAGCGCGTTGCCCCCAAAATTCATCTTGGCGGCCTTGCTGGGGCTATGGTCCCCAAAGGCCTGGCATCCCCCTGAAAAACACGGGTCGCTACTCACGTCCGACGAACCCGTCGAACAAGCGGCCAACAGCAACGTGCCGGCGACCATCACGACTTTGACGAGATTGGAGATCATTTTTCAGTTCCCTTTGGGCTTATGGACTGAGCGTAGGCCTCAATGCCGGTGGGAATTATGAAACTTTGCCGAGGGACAGGATCGGTTCAGGTTGATGTCGTTTTGGCGACGAATTATCCCGGCACATATTCTGATTGGCGATATCACCAGCTAGCCCCTACATATTAAAGCCGACCAGTTATCAATTCAGATGAACCGGCGGTCTACGTAGAGGGAAGCTCAAGTAATGGCTAAAGACGAAAAAACCAGTGAAAGCGTCGCTTCAAAAGCAGCCAAGCTGCTGGCGGATCCAACCACTCCGCCGGATGTGAAGTCGGTGGCGGCTTCAGCGCTGACGCAAGCGCCCGACAAAAAGAAGAAATAAGCTGAAAACCGTGCCAGGGTGGCTGAAGCTCTGGCACTGACCACCACGGGACCAGGACCATTGCTGTTAAACTGTCGGCCCTTCGCCTTATCCATTTCAGATCCTAATGTCCTCACCTATAGCACCAACGCCATCGCTTTCCCGTCGCTTCTCTGTTGCTCCGATGATGGATTGGACTGACAGGCACTGCAGGTACTTCCTGCGCCTTCTCTCCAAAAACGCCCTCCTCTACACCGAGATGGTCACCACCGGCGCAATCCTCCACGGCGACCACGAACGCTTCCTGCGACATAACGAGGCCGAGCACCCACTCGCCCTGCAGTTGGGCGGTAGCGTCCCCGCCGACCTGGCCGCCTGCGCGCGCATGGCCCAGGACGCCGGTTACGACGAAGTGAACCTCAATGTCGGCTGCCCAAGCGACCGGGTGCAAAACAACATGATCGGCGCGATCCTGATGGCCCACCCTGCGTTGGTGGCGGATTGTGTAAAGGCGATGCAGGACGCCGTCTCGATCCCGGTAACGGTTAAGCACCGCATCGGCATCAACGGCCGGGACAGCTATGCCGAGCTGTGCGATTTCGTCGGCCAGGTGAAAGACGCGGGCTGCACCAGTTTCACCGTGCATGCACGAATCGCCATTCTGGAAGGGCTGTCACCGAAGGAAAATCGGGACATCCCGCCACTGCGCTACGACGTCGCCGCCCAGTTGAAGCAAGATTTCCCTGAACTGGAGATCATCCTCAACGGCGGAATCAAGACGCTCGAACAGTGCCAGGAACATCTACAGACCTTCGACGGCGTGATGCTGGGCCGCGAGGCTTATCACAATCCGTATTTGCTGGCCGAGGTGGATCAGCAGCTGTTTGGCAGCACGGCACCTGCGATCTCCCGCGCCGAGGCGCTGGCGCAGTTGCGTCCTTATATAGCCGAACACTTGGCGACCGGTGGATCGATGCATCACATCACGCGCCACGTGCTGGGGCTGGGGACGGGTTTTCCGGGGGCGCGGAAGTTTCGGCAGTTGTTGTCGGTGGATATTCATAAGGCCAGTGATCCGTTGGCGTTGCTGGATAAGGCCGGGGAGTTGCTGGAGGGGCGGTGATTTGGGTGTCAGTGGGTTTATTGGGTGGCTGACACTACGCCTTCGCGAGCAAGCCCGCTCCCACATTTGGATGGGGGGATGTCAGGAAGATGGGGGGTGGCTGCAGAGGGAAGGCTGCTCTCACCGTTTGATCGGGTGGTCATCGGGCAGTTGGGTTGAACCTGCCGGCTGTTTTGGCCTCCTATTGAGCATTGGCCGGTGATTCAAACGGCTGTTTTCAGGTTGTTGCCCTCGCAAACGATCGAATGCATTTGCGCCCTTGAGCGGCTGTCAGCGCTCGGGTAATGTCATCAGACCCACAGGACAGAGCACGCCCATGACTTCCAAGCTGGAACAACTCAAGCAATTCACCACTGTAGTAGCCGATACCGGCGATTTTTCTACCCTCGCCAAGCTCAAGCCGCAAGATGCCACTACTAACCCTTCCCTGCTGCTCAAGGCCGCGTCGATCCCAGGCTATGCCAAGCTGCTGGACGAGGCTGTTGCCGACTGCAACGGCGACGTAGGCCTGGCGAGCGACCGTTTTGCGGTAGCCGTCGGCCAGGAAATCCTGAAAGTGGTACCCGGCCGCATTTCCACCGAGGTGGATGCCCGCCTGTCGTTCGACACTGACGCCGTACTCAAGCGCGCGCATCGTCTGATCGACCTGTACGACAAGGCCGGCGTTGGCCGCGACCGCGTGCTGATCAAGATCGCTTCCACCTGGGAAGGCATCCGCGCTGCCGAGCAGCTGGAAAAGGAAGGCATCCAGACCAACCTGACGCTGCTGTTCTCCTTCGCCCAGGCCGTGGCTTGCGCTGAAGCCGGTGTGTTCCTGATTTCGCCATTCGTGGGCCGGATCTACGACTGGTACAAGAAGGCCAACGGCAACGACTACACCGGTTCCGACGATCCGGGCGTGCAGTCGGTGACGCGCATCTACAACTACTACAAGGCCAATGGCTACAAGACTGTGGTAATGGGTGCGAGCTTCCGTAACCTGAGCCAGATCGAAGAGCTGGCCGGTTGCGACCGCCTGACCATCAGCCCGGACTTGCTGGAAAAACTGGCTGCCGACAATGGCAAGCTCGAGCGCAAGTTGGCGCCAGGCCATGCCGGTGAGGCGCGTGTGCACCTGACCGAAGCGCAGTTCCGTTGGGAATCCAACGAAGATGCGATGGCTACCGAGAAACTGGCCGAGGGCATTCGTCAGTTCGCCCGCGACCAGGAAAAACTCGAAGCGCTGTTGGCCGCCAAGCTCTAAAAACGGCGGCGACAAAAAGGGCGGCACCTGTGAGGGTGCCGCCCTTTTTTTGTATTAGCCGATTTCGAGCCGAACTCAGTTAAAAATGTGGGAGGGGGCTTGCTCCCGAATACAGGCCGTCAGTCGCTACATTCACTACTGACCCGCCGCTTTCGGGAGCAAGCCCCCTCCCACACTTTGACAGTGTTTCATCTGGAAATTAGTGCCGCTCCAGCGCATTCACCAGGTCGTGGAACGCCTCGCGGTTGGAGTCGTTCAAGCCCATCAGGATCTTGTGGGCTTCCAGCACCTTGACCCGTACCACTTCCTCGGACTGGTCCTGGGATGGCAGGTCGGTCAGGCATTCCGGGCACGGGATCGGGCGGTCAACGATGTTGAACACTTGATCGAAGCCCATGGACTGCAACAGACGGGTGATGTCTTCGTGGGTGGTGACGACGGTCGGCAGCAGTCCGACCTTCTGCCGAGACAGAATGGACAACTTGGCCAACAGCCCAAGGGTGGTGCTATCGATGCTGCGGGTTTCGGTCAGATCAATCACGATCGCCGAGAAATTCAAGGCTGTGAAGATCCGCTCAATCGTCGCATCCAGCGCCGAACACAAGGTCAGGCGCACTTCACCGACAAACTTCAGGACAAACGTCCCGTCTTGCTCGGCGAATTGGATTCTTCCGGTACTCATCAAAGATTCCTGCTCAACACCAATAGGGCGATATCATCCGGCATCTCCCCTAGCGTGGCCAATCCAAAAACCTGCCGCAGGCCATCCAGGCTGCCGCCCGCCGACCTGACCCGTTGGGGTAAGGCGGCTTCTTTCTCTTTGAGTGTAGGCTCTGGCAAAAGGTCCAGGATACCGTCGGACATCAGCGTCAGGCTGAAGGTCGGCGGCAGCTCCAGGATGTGGTCTTCGTAGGTGGCTTCATTGAACAAGCCCACTGGCAAACCACGCCCTTCCAGGTAGCGCACACTGTCTGGAGTGTATAAAACCGGCAATGGCAGGTGACCGCCAATGCTGTAGGTCAACAGACCTGTTTCTTCATCAATCACGCCGCCGACCATCGTCACGTGCTTGCCCAGCTTGCAGCTGATCAGGCCCCGGTTGATGTGGCCCAGCACTTGCGAAGGGGTGAACTCCGGCAAGGTGCCATTGCGCTTGGATTCGAACAACAGCCGTGTGGTCATGAACTTCAACAACACGGTCACGAATGCCGAGGAGGCGCCGTGGCCGGAAACGTCGGCCAGGTAGAACGCGACACGCCGCTCATCAACGCGGAAGTAGTCGACGAAATCACCCGACAGGTACAGCGACGGGATGATCTGGTGGGCAAACTTGAACTCGTCGATGCTCCACGGGCTCACCGGCAGCATGTTCATCTGCACCTGGCGACCGGCGTTCTGGTCTTCCTGGAGCAGGTTCAGGCTGGCTTCGAGTTCGCGGTTGGCGGTTTCGAGCTTTTCACGGTAACGCTGGTTTTCCAGCAGCAACCGTGCACGATCCAGGGCACGGCGCACCGAGTGCTCCAGTACGGCCAAATCTTCCAGGGGCTTGATCAGGTAGTCGGCGGCGCCCAGGCGCAAGGCCTCGACCGCATCATTCATCACACCGGCACCGGACACGACAATCACCGGCGTCTGCGGGGACAGGTCTGTCACCTGGCGGATCAGCTCGAGGCCGCCCACTTGCGGCATGCGCAGGTCGCAGATCACAAGGTCGGGCTTGTCGCGCTCGAATACCTGGAGACCCTGGAGGCCGTTGCTGGCCTGCAGGACGCTGAAGCCACTGTCTTCCAAATAGGCCGCGAGACTCGCGCGCACTACTTCGTCGTCATCGATTATCAGCAGCGTGGCACTGGTTTTCTGCATGTGGGCAAACGGCGCCAGAATTAGGTTGGCGTAGGCAGCTCGACAATGGCCGGGCGTACTACTGGATTCGCTTTCTAGCCTCTCTGTCCTACAAAGTGCCGGGATATTGCCCATGCACAAAGGTAAAGCAGAGGTGCCCTTCTAAGGCGCAGACGGTACTCCCATCCGCCAGGGGTTTCAAGCTCATGGCGATGGTCGCCGGGCGTCTTTACATCGCAAATCACCGGTAGTTATAAGAACGTATAAAACCGCGACTTAAAGTAAGGACGTAACCCACGGATAAACCTCAAATCCTGCCCACGAAAAAGGCGACCCGAGGGCCGCCTTCTTCATTTAAGCCAGAAGCTTAAAAATCGTCTACAACCTTGCCATCCTTGACCTTGAACTCACGGTTCTGCAGGTAAGCGTTACGGATGAAGGTGTATTTGTCGCCGCTGATCAGCTTCTCGGAGGACAGCAAGCTGGCACGTGTATCGACGATATTCAGGCCGAAGGTGCTGTTGCGCCAGCCGATATCGTTCATGTAGCGGTACGGCTGGGTGTAGCTGTCCACATACTTGGACGGTGCGTCACGCAGGGTGCTTGGGCCCAGCAGTGGCAGCATCACGTAAGGGCCGCTGCCGACGCCCCAGTGGCCGAGAGTCTGGCCGAAGTCTTCGTCGTTGCGTTGCAGCCCCATTTTGGTGCCCACATCAACGAAGCCCAGCACGCCAAACGTGGTGTTCATCAGCAAGCGGGCAGTGTCGACGCCGGCGGCATGAGGCTTGAGCTGCAACACGTCGTTGGCGAAGTTGCCGACGTCACCGATGTTGCGGAAGAAGTTGTGGATCCCGTCCTGCACGAACTGCGGGGTCACGAACTGATAGCCTTGGGCCAATGGCTTGAGGGCGTAGGTGTCAACGGTATCGTTGAAGGTGAAGATAGGACGGTTGACGCTTTCCCATGGATCGTCTTCCGAGGCCGCCTGGGCCACGAAAGGCACCAGCAAAATACTCGCACATACCGATAGCTGAGCTAGACATTGGCTCCAGCGCATAGCTTGAACTCCTTGAATGGTCTGTCATGGGCGCTATGCCCTGAATGAGGCCGTCAGTATATGCCGGAAGTGCCAGATTAGGCAGCCTTGCAGAAATGTCATTCAGCAAATGCACAAAATTCCTACAAATGCCGCAGATGTAACTTGCTTGTCATCCGCGTTCGATAGCGTCACTGCTATTTCAGGGACGTCGAAATGCCACACGCCGAAATTGTTACTGCCAGCGCCCCGTCCCTGACGGCCGTACTGTTCGGGCTTAGTGGCTGCCTGGTGGACTTTGGTTCCCAGGCCCGCGCCGATTCCGCGCCTTCAAGCGACACCCATGCCACTGTCGGCGCCCTGAAGATTCTGCGCAGCCTCGAAGAACAGGGCGTGCCTTGTGCATGGCTGGATGAGCTGCCGGCGTCCGTTTCCAAGCCCCTGGCCGCCGGGCTACCCCGCTGGATCAAGGCCACCAAGCCCTCCTCCACCCGCTGGCCGGCACCCCACGCCTGCTGGCAGGCCTTGATGGAACTGAATATCGAACGCCTGGAAGGCTGCGTCCTGGTCAGCGGCGAACCCCGCCTGCTGCAATCGGGGCTCAACGCCGGGCTGTGGACCATCGGCTTGGCGTCTTGCGGCTCACTGTGCGGGCTGTCCCCGGAGCAATGGCAAGCACTTACCGAGAAGGAGCGCGAGCATAAACGCGCCAAAGCCACCGTCGCGCTCTATGGCCTGGGCGTGCATTCGGTGATTGACCACCTTGGCGAACTGCACACCTGCCTGGCCGACATCAGTCTGCGCCAGCTCAAGGGCGAGAAGCCCTGATCGAGATCATGCACAGTCGGCGCCAGTGGATTAATCTACAGGTCAGCCCATAGACCTTTCCCGGCGTGCCGCGGTCTATGCCAGTGCCTATCGATAAAAGGAAGAACGCCATGCCTGCCCGCGAACAACTGCAAGAACAGGTCAAAATTTTGCGCGAGCAATTGGATCAGAATCCAGAAATGCCCCTCGAAAAGCGCGAAGAGCTGCAAACATTGATCGCTGAACTGGAAGTTCAGGAGCCGCTGGAAGGTGCTATTCAGGACCCAAGTATCGCCGACGGTGTGAACCTGGCGGTAGAACGCTTCGAACTGGACCACCCGGGCATTGCCGGGACCTTGCGCAATATTGTGGTGACCCTGGGTAACATCGGGATTTAACAGCCCGACACCTCTCAAATGTGGGAGCGGGCTTGCTCGCGAATGCGGTCCGTCAGCTGATAAATAGGCTGGCTGATACACCGCTTTCGCGAGCAAGCCCGCTCCCACATTTATTTTGTGTGAAGGCTACTGTCGAGCCAGACGCAGGTTCTGGAACTGCTGCTCTTCAGTACTGCGATACGGGTTGATATCCAGCCCGCCACGCCGCACATACCGCGCATACACCGTCAGCTTTTCCGGCTTGAGCAAGCGTTGCAGATCGAGAAAGATCCGCTCCACGCACTGTTCATGGAAGTCCGAGTGCTGGCGGAAGCTCACCAGGTATTCCAGCAGGCTGGCGTGATCCAGCGCCGCGCCGCGGTACTCCACCGCCACACTGCCCCAGTCAGGCTGGCTGGTCACCGGGCAGTTGGACTTGAGCAGATGGCTGTGGACGCTCTCCTCCACCACGCGCGAATCGTCGCAACGCAGCAGCTCCGGACGCGGGTGCTCATAGTTGCTGACGGTAATGTCCAGGTCATCAATGCACACACCCGGCAACGCGACCACGCCTTCGGCTTCAACCTCGCCCAGGCTGCGGATACGCACGCCAACCGGCTTGCCGGCAGCGGCACTCAGGTCGGTGCGCAAGGTGGCCTCAAGGCTCTGCACATCGACAAACGCAGTCTGGTTCAGCGAGTTGAGGTACAGCTTGAACGACTTCGACTCAATGATGTTCGGCGAGTCGGCCGGGATGCTGAACTCACCGATGGCCACCACGGGCTTGCCGGAGGGCAGGAGCCAGGACAGTTCGAAGCAGTTCCAGAAATCCACGCCTTTATACGGCAAGGTCTCGGCGCTCAGGCCAAGCTCGGCCCACTTGGCGGCGCGGGGAATCGGGAACAGCAACGACGGGGTGTAGGTGGAGATGTATTCACTGGACTTGCCCAGCGGCGAATGTTCGGCTGCGGGATGCATGGCGGAAACCTGGCTAAATAAACGCGCCTATTCTACCCGCCTTTGCATCCCAGTTGCTTACTGGCTGACCGTCAGCTTGCCCACCATGCCCGCCTGATAGTGGCCGGGGATGTTGCAGGCAAACTCCAGGCCGGTGGCCTTGGTGAAGGTCCAGGTCAGTTCGGCGGTCTTGCCCGGCTCTACCAACACACTGTTGGGGTCGTCGTGTTTCATGCCGGCCATGTCGCCGTGGCCCATCGCACTGTGGTCCATTTTGCCCATGCCGGTAGCCGTCAGCATGCCGCTGGCCTGCATCTTGAGCATTTCTTGCTGATGCGCGGCGTGCATCGCAGCGTCACCGAGGTTGAACTCGTGGAGCAACTGGCCTTTATTGATCAATACGAAGCGCACAGTCTCACCGGCTTTTACATCGATGGCCTTGGGCGAAAAGGAAATGTCCTGCAGTACCACTTCCACGGTGCGCGTGGCCTTGGCAGCGGGTGCAGCCTCACCGAAAGCGAAGGTTTCAGCCGGAGATGCCAGTACCGGAAAACTCAGCGCCATAAGGCAGCCCGTCAACAGCCAGGATTTACGCAAAAACATGGTCACACTCCAAAGGTTCGGAATCAGTCTGTGGGACACTTTACGAACGCGCCGCTGCCAGCCAGCTGACGGCCAGATTACAACTTTGTCAGCTTGAGCCTGCCGTAGGACCTGCGCTGTATAAAGTCTGTGTTTACGTAAAACCATGAGCCGCCCATGAAACTGCTGATCGTCGAAGACCAACCGAAAACTGGCCACTACCTGCGCCAGGGCCTGGCCGAGGCTGGGTTCAACACCGAACTGGTGGCTGACGGCACCAGCGGCCAGCATCTGGCGCTGACCGGTGACTACGACCTGTTGATCCTCGATGTGATGCTGCCGGGTCGCGATGGTTGGCAGATCCTCCAGGCCGTACGCAACGCCGGGCTCGACATCCCGGTACTGTTTCTTACCGCGCGGGACGCCGTGGAAGACCGGGTGCATGGCCTGGAACTGGGCGCCGACGATTACCTGGTCAAGCCCTTCGCCTTCTCCGAACTGCTGGCCCGGGTGCGCAGCCTGTTGCGCCGTGGCAGCAGCCCGCCCCAGGAAACCAGCCTGCAACTGGCCGACCTGCGCATGGACCTGATCCGCCGCCGGGTAGAGCGCGACGGCCAGCGCATCGACCTCACGGCCAAAGAGTTTTCCCTGCTGGAACTGCTGCTGCGCCGTCAGGGCGAAGTACTGCCCAAGTCGCTGATTGCCTCTCAGGTGTGGGACATGAACTTCGACAGCGACACCAACATCATCGAAGTCGCGATCCGCCGCCTGCGCCTGAAGGTCGACGATAACTTCCCCAACAAGTTGATCCATACCGTACGCGGCATGGGCTACGTGCTTGAGGAGCGGTTCGCTTGATGAAACGGATTTCCCTGACCAGCCGCCTGGCGCTGCTGTTTGCTGGCTGTACCGCCGTGGTTTCATTGCTGGCTGGCGTGCTGTTCAATCATGCCAGCGAGGCGCACTTTATCGAGTTGGACCAGCAACTGCTCGACGGCAAGCTGATAGCGCTGCGCAGCACATTGCAAGGTGCCGACACGCCCGAACGATTTGCCTTACGAGAAACAACGCTGCGAGAGGAACTCAATCGCCAGCCCGACCTGGCCCTGCGCATCACCGCCGGCGATCAGCGTTGGTTCGACGGCGCCCCCGGCGTCGCCTTGCCCCAGGGACCTGGCCTGCACAGCGTGCAGAACGCCGGCACCGATTACCGCGTGTACAACGCGCCACTGATTCCTGGTAACGCTGACTCGCCACGACTGACGCTGATGCTCGACATCACCCACCACCAACATTTCCTGCAACGCATGCAGCATCTGATCTGGTTGACCGTCGGCCTTTCCGCCCTGGCCACTGCCCTGCTCGGCGCCTGGGCCGCCCGTAGCGGGTTGCGGCCACTGCGGCGCATGAGCGAAGTCGCCAGTGGCGTGTCTGCCCACTCCCTGACCCAGCGCCTGCCCCAGGAACAAATGCCCGTCGAACTGGCGGAACTGGCCCAGTCCTTCAACGCGATGCTTGGTCGCCTGGACGATGCCTTCCAGCGGCTCTCGGCATTTTCTGCCGACATCGCCCATGAACTGCGCACGCCACTGTCGAATTTGCTGACACAGACCCAAGTCATCCTCACGCAACCACGGGCGCTGGAGGACTACCGCGAAGCCCTGCACAGCAACCTGGAAGAACTGCAATGGATGGCACAGTTGGTCAACGACATGTTGTACCTGGCCAAGGCCGACCACGGACTGCTGGCGCCCAAGCGCGAAACCCTGTTGCTGGCGAACGAAGTGGATGCATTGCTGGAATTTTTCGCGCCGCTGGCGGAGGACGTCCAGGTGCGGTTGGTTCGGGAAGGTGGCGCCAACACTTCAGGTGACCGCAGCATGTTGCGCCGGGCGATTTCCAACCTGCTGGATAACGCGCTGCGGTTCACGCCACCCGGTGGTGACGTCAGCGTGAGGATTATCGAAGGTATACAAGGCGTGACGTTGAGTGTGGAAAACACCGGGGAAGGTATTCCGGAGGCGTTGTTGCCAAGGTTGTTTGACCGGTTTTACCGGGCAGATCCGGCGCGTCATGAAGGGAGCAGCGAGCATGCGGGGCTGGGGTTGGCGATTACCCAGTCGATTGTGCGGGCCCACGGAGGGCGGATTTTCTGTGAGTCGGGGCCGGGGTGGACGCGGTTTGTGATGGAGTTGCCGCGAGGGTATTGATGCAAGCTGCACCGGCCTCATCGCGGGCAAGCCCGGCTCCCACATTAGACTGAGTTGTTCTGGCGAACGCGGTCAAATGTGGGAGCTGGCTTGCCTGCGATAGCGGTCTTAAGAATTACGAATACCTGAGGGCATGCGCCGGCTCAATCTTCGCCGCCCGATACGCCGGATAGATCGTCGCCAAAAAGCTCAACACAAACCCCGCCGAGCAAATCAGCAACACATCCCCGCCCTGCAGTTCCGAAGGCAGGTTGCTGACGAAATACACGTCCGAACTGAAGATATGCTGCCCGGTCACCCGCTCCAGCCAACCCACCAGTTCACTGACGTTCAGCGCCGCAATCACGCCCAGGATGCCGCCGATCAAGGTACCGACGATCCCGATTACCGTGCCCTGCACCATAAAGATCGCCATGATCTGCCGTGGCGTGGCGCCGATAGTGCGCAGGATCGCAATGTCGGCGCCCTTGTCGTTCACCACCATGATCAAGGTCGCGATGATGTTGAACGCGGCCACCGCGACGATCATCAGCAACAGCAGGCCGATCATGGTCTTTTCCATCTTCATTGCGCTGAACAGGCTGCCCTGGGTGTGAGTCCAGTCGTCAGCCTTGTAGTCGGCGCCGAGGCTGGCGGCGATATCCGCCGAGACCTTGGGTGCGGCATACAAGTCTTTCACCGCCAGGCGCACGCTTTGTACCTGGTTCGGTTCCCAATGCTGAATCTCGGCGGCGTCGGCCATGTGGATCAAGGCCATGGAGCCATCCAGCTCAGCGCCTACCTTGAACACACCGACCACGTTCAAGCGCTGCATGCGCGGGGTGATGCCACCCGGTGCGCTGCTGATTTCCGGCACGATCAGGGTCAGCTTGTCGCCAACGTTCAGGCGGAAACGCCGGGCCGTAATCTCACCGATCACCACACCGAACTCGCCCGGTTTCAGGTCTTCAAGGTGGCCCTGGACAATGTGCTGGGCCACGATCGACACCTTGCCTTCCTGGGCCGGATCAACACCACTGATCTCGATCGGCTGCATCGCGCCCTTGTAGGAGAGCATGCCGTCCATCTGTGTGAACGGTACGGCAGCGGTGACTTCCGGATTCTTCATCGCCGCATCCGCCACTGGCTGCCAGTCGCTGATGGGCTTCACACCAACGATGGTCGCGTGGGGCACCATGCCGAGGATGCGTGAGCTCATTTCCCGCTGGAAACCGTTCATTACCGACAACACCACGATCATCGCCAGCACGCCCAGGGCGAGGCCGATCATCGAGGTCATCGAGATAAACGAAACAAAACGGTTGCGGCGCTTGGCGCGGGTATAGCGCGTGCCGATGAAAATCGATAACGGTCTGAACATTCGCGGGCACCGTTGAAAAAATAGAAAACCCGGCGTCAGGTGCCGGGCTTGAAACAGGTCAGATGGCGACCAGATGACCTTCCTGCAGGTGCAACACACGGTCCATCTGGCGGGCCATGCTCATGTCATGGGTCACCACCAGGAACGCGGTGCGCATCTGGGTGCTCAGTTCCAGCATCAAGTCCTTGATGCCCTGGGCGGTGTGGGAGTCGAGGTTGCCGGTGGGCTCGTCGAGCATCACCAGGCCCGGGTTGTTGACCAGGGCACGGGCAATCGCCACACGCTGGCGCTCGCCGCCGGACAATTCAGCCGGTTTGTGCTCCAGGCGATGGCCCAGGCCGACCCGCTCCAGCAGCGCCTTGGCACGCTGACGTGCCTCGGGAATCGCGGTCTTGCCGATCAAAAGCGGCATGCAGACGTTTTCCAGGGCGGTGAACTCAGGCAGCAAGTGGTGGAACTGGTACACAAAACCCAGCGAACGGTTGCGCAACTGGCCACGGGCCTTCTCGCCCAGGGCCGACAGTTCTTCGCCGGCCAGCCAGACGCTGCCCTGGGACGGCGTATCAAGGCCGCCCAACAGGTTCAGCAAGGTACTTTTACCGGAACCGGAACTGCCGACGATCGCCACGCGCTCGCCCGGGTGCAGTTCCAGTTGCAGGTTGGACAGCACTACCACGGATTCCGGGCCTTCCTCGTAGGATTTGCCCAGGTTGCGGCAGCTCAGGATTGCTTTTTCACTCATGCCCGATTCACTCATAACGTAAAGCCTGCGCCGGCTGGGTACGTGCCGCGCGCCAGGCTGGATACAGGGTGGCAAGGAAACTCAGGACCAACGCAGCGGCGCCGACCATCAACACGTCCTGGCTCTGCACCTGGGACGGCAAGTAGTCGATGAAGTAGACGTCGGAGTTCAAGAATTTGTGGCCGATCAACACTTCCAGCCCGGCGATGGCGGCACTCACGTTCAGCGCGGCGAGAATCCCCACCGCGGTGCCGATCAAGGTACCGACCACGCCGATCACCGTGCCCTGGACCATGAAGATCGCCATGATCTGCCCCGGCGTGGCGCCAAGGGTGCGCAGGATGGCGATATCGCCCTTCTTGTCATTCACCACCATTACCAGGGTGGAAATGATGTTGAAGGCGGCGACGGCGACGATCAGCAGCAACAGCAGGCCGATCATGGCTTTTTCCATGCGGATGGCCTGGTACAGGTTGCCGTGGGTGCGAGTCCAGTCGCGAGCGTAGTACTGGTTTTCACCCAGGTGCTGGGCGATTTCCCACGAGGTGCGCGGCGCGTCGAACAGGTCGTTGAACTTGAGGCGCAGGCCCTGCACTTGATCCGGCTTCCAGCGATGCAGGCGGGCCAGGTCGGTCAGGTTGGTGAGGCCCAGGTAGCCGTCGATCTCACCGGCGCCGACATGGAAGATGCCGACCACGGTAAAGCGCTTCATACGCGGGAACATGCCGGCCGGGGTCACGGTGACTTCCGGCGCAACGAAGGTCAGCTTGTCGCCGATGCCCACGCCGAGCTTGGCCGCGGCCTTGTCGCCGATAGCGATGCCAAAGCTGCCGGGCGACAAGTCGTCCAGTTTGCCCTGTTGCATGAAGTTATCGATGATCGAGACGTTGCGTTCCTGCGCCGGGTCGATGGCATTGAGCAGGACTTTCTGTACCTTGCCGTCGTTGGTCAACAGGCCCTGCATCTGGGTGAAGGGCGCAACCGCCAGCACTTTGGGGTTCTGCTTGACCTTGGCGGCCAAGCTTTGCCAGTCGCTGATGGGCTCACCCGACTCAATGGTCGCGTGGGGCACCATGCCCAGCACGCGGGTGCGCATCTCATGATCGAAGCCGTTCATCACCGACAGCACCACGATCATCACGACAACGCCAAGGGCGAGCCCGATCATCGAGGTCAAGGAAATGAACGACACAAAATGATTGCGACGTTTTGCACGGGTATAACGCGTGCCAATAAATACGAAGAGAGGTCTGAACATGTCGGGGCTTGTTCGGAGGAAAAGAAGACGTCCTTGTGGCGGGGTCAGGTAAGCAGCTTTACACTCAGACCATCACCGCTGCCTTGGGTTCGCCATGTCGACATTAGATGAAGAAGATCGCCGCGAATACTACCGTATCGAGGACATGATCGCACTGGAAATTACCCCGCTGTCGGGCCCGGAAGCGCTGAGCAAGGAAGTGTTGCTGGATGATTCGCCGCTGTTCAATCTACTCAGCGAGTTGCACCTGAGTGAATTCGAATCCCAGCACCTGCTGCGCCAGATCGGCGAACGGGACCGAACCCTGGCCGCCTTCCTCAAAGTGCAGAACAAACGCATGGATTTGCTCAGCCAGATCATGGCGCAAAGCCTGCTGGGCGAGATCGGTACGCCGCAACCCGTGGTCATTTCCGAAGGCGGCATCGAGTTCCTGAACCCCACGGCGATCCAGCCCGACAGCCATCTGGCGGTCAAGCTGGTGCTGATGCCACAAGCCCTCGGCCTGTTGCTGAGGGCCAAGGTCACCCATTGCGACGCCAAGACCGGCGGCTTTGAAATCGGCACGGAATTCGAAGCCATGACCGATGCCCAACGGCAGTTGCTGGCGCGCTATATCCTGCAGAAACAGGCCCAGGAACGGCGTCTGGCGCGGGAAAAAAGCGACGAATCCGACACCTGAATACGAACACTGAATGGCGCGTCGCGTCATCCATCCAGCCAGCAATCCTGGCGTAAAGGAGCAACTGTGACCCTGATTTATGGCCACCGCGGTGCCAAAGGCGAAGCACCGGAAAACACCCTGACCAGCTTCCAGGAATGCCTCAAGCACGGCGTGCGCCGCTGCGAACTGGACTTGCACCTGTCCATGGACGGCGAGCTGATGGTCATTCACGATCCGACGCTCAAGCGCACCACCGACCGGCGCGGCAAGGTGGTCGAGTATTCGGCTGCCGACCTGGTGAAGATGGACGCGCGCAAAGGCGGCCCGGGCTGGGTCAATCCTTGCCCGATCCCACGCCTGGAAGAGTTGTTCGAAAAATGCGATTTCGACCACTGGCAACTGGAAGTCAAAAGCGCATCGCGCACCCGCGCGGCAACCACCGTGCTGGCGATCCGTGAAATGGCTCAGCGTTTCGGGCTGATGGACAAGGTCACCGTGACCTCAAGCTCGCGGGAAGTGTTGAAGGCAGCGCTGGACCTCACCCCGGACCTGTCCCGCGGACTGGTAGCCGAATACGCCTGGCTCGACCCATTGAAGGTCGCGGCCAACTATGGCTGTGAGATTCTGGCGTTGAACTGGACGCTGTGCACCCCTGAACGTCTGGAAAAAGCCCAGCGCCAGGGTTTGCACGTGTCCGTGTGGACGGTCAACGAACCCGCGCTGATGCGCAGGCTCGCCGACTTCGGCGTAGATAGCCTGATTACAGACTTTCCCGGTTTGGCCACTGCCACCCTCGGGAATTACTGAAATCGGTCTCCCCGGCCGGCTCAGGCCACCGGCCGGAGCCGCTCAAAAAAGCCGGTTGAGGCCGTCGTAGGCCGCTACCCGATAGGCTTCAGCCATGGTCGGGTAGTTGAACGTGGTGTTGACGAAATACTTGAGGGTATTTTGCTCACCCGGCTGGTTCATGATCGCCTGGCCGATGTGCACGATCTCCGACGCCTGATAGCCGAAGCAATGCACGCCGAGCACTTCCAGCGTCTCGCGGTGGAACAGGATCTTCAGCATGCCCTGGGGCTCACCGGCGATCTGCGCACGCGCCATGCTCTTGAAGAACGCCTTGCCGACTTCATAAGGCACCTTGGCCTTGGTCAGTTCATGCTCGTTCTTGCCGATGGAGCTGATCTCGGGAATCGTGTAGATCCCGGTCGGCACGTCGTTGACGTAGCGCCAGCTGCCGTTGTCGACAATGCTGCCAGCGGCCGAACGGCCCTGGTCGTGGGCGGCACTGGCCAGGCTTGGCCAGCCGATCACGTCACCGGCACCGTAGATGTTGGTCACGCAGGTGCGGTAGTTCTCGTCGACTTCGATCTGGCCACGGCTGTTGACCTTCACACCGATGTTTTCCATGCCCAGCTTGTCGGTGTTGCCGGTACGGCCGTTGCACCACAGCAAGGCGTCGGCCTTGATCTTCTTGCCGGATTTCAGGTGCAGGATCACGCCGTTGTCCAGGCCTTCGACCCGCTCGTACTCTTCGTTGTGGCGCACGGTGATGTTGTTGTTGCTGAAGTGGTAACTCAACGCCTGGGAAATTTCCGAGTCGAGGAAGCTCAGCAACTGGTCGCGGTTATCCACCAGCTCGACCAATACACCCAGGCCGCTGAAGATCGAGGCGTATTCACAGCCGATCACGCCGGCGCCATAGATGATCAGTTTGCGCGGGGTATGACCCAGGCTGAGGATGGTGTCGCTATCGTAGATACGCGGGTGGTGGAAATCGATATCCGCCGGGCGATACGGACGCGACCCGGTGGCAATGATGATGTGCTTGGCTACCAGCTTCTCGACCACGCCGTTGGCGCAGACCACTTCGACGGTTTGCTCGTCGGCGAAGCTGCCGGTGCCGAAGAACAGGTCGACGCGGTTACGGGCATAGAAGCCGGTACGCGATGCAACCTGCTTGGAAATGACTTTTTCAGCGCTCTTGAGCACGTCCGGGAACGAGAACCAGCGCGGCTCACCAATGGCCCGGAACATCGGGTTGGTGTTGAACTGCATGATCTGGCGCACCGAGTGACGCAAGGCCTTGGACGGGATGGTTCCCAGGTGGGTGCAGTTACCGCCGACCTGGCGACGGCTATCGACCATCGCCACCTTGCGCCCTGCTTTGGCGGCGTTCATCGCCGCACCTTCTCCAGCTGGGCCGGAACCCAGTACCACTACGTCGTAGTTGTAGACAGCCATGCGTACTCCTCAGAACAGGCCAGGGCGCACGGTTGGACGCCTGGCTAAATCATGCCGCGGCCAGCGGTCATGAAGGATCAATGTGGCTCAAGTGTGTGAGCCGGGGCACAGTCTATAGAACGCTCAACGTCGCGCACATTAACCCTTGGTCGCGTCGTAGGCCAGTTTTGCCTTTACTACAGGGTGTTCGTAATTGAATTAACCTCTAGGCAAGCACCTTTCAGGACGGGCCATTATGCGACATGTGATTGTTTGTTTATTGCTGATGTTGTCGGTCCCGGTGCTGGCGAATGAGGCTGATCGCCTCAAACAAGCCGATTTTCCGGCGCAATCTCATCAACTGGTGCTGAAAAACCAGGCCGTCCTGACCTATCTGTGGGCAGATGTGTATGCAGCCGCACTCTTCGCCCAAGCTGACTTGAGCGCCAAACAGGCGCTGGACCGGCAAAAAGACCTGCGCCTGGAGCTGTATTACTTTCGCGATATCGATCGCAACGATGTCATCAAGGCCGCCACCGCCACCCTTGAACGCCAGCAAACACCCGCCGCCCTCGCCCGCCTGAAACCTGAACTGGAGCAATTGCACAAAAGCTTTCGCGACATCCGCAGCGGCGACCGTTATGCGCTGGACTTCCAGCCTCAGCGCGGCCTGAACCTGGAAATCAACGGCACGGTGGTGTTCAGCAGTCGCAATGACGAATTGGCCAAGGCTTACTTGGGAATCTGGCTGGCACCAAAAGGCTTGTCCGACAGCCTGCGTAATACCCTCCTCAACTGATCGCAAAAACCCTATGGGAGCAGGCTTGCTCGCGAATGCGGTGTATCAGTGACTCATTAGCTGACTGACACACCGTTTTCGCGAGCAAGCCCACTCCCACATTGGATTTTCATCGCCCGGGGGCCTGCGGCAATTTGCCAGCTTGCCATCGGTTTTTTGTTGCCTGTGGTGGCTTATACACATATCGTTACAAAACTGTTCAGCGCCAGCCTCGTGCCAAAGCTTTAACAGCAAGGACGGTTGCGACCAGGGATTACTAATAAGATAGCCAAAATGAGTGCATGACATGTCCACTACAACGGGCAAGGGCAAGGCGATCTTTCGCGTTGTCAGCGGTAACTTCCTCGAGATGTTCGACTTCATGGTCTATGGCTTCTACGCCACGGCCATTGCCAAGACATTTTTCCCCACCGACAGCGCTTTCGCGTCCCTGATGCTGTCCCTGGCGACCTTTGGCGCCGGGTTCCTGATGCGTCCGCTGGGCGCGATTTTCCTCGGTGCCTACATCGACCGTCACGGCCGTAAAAAGGGCCTGGTGATCACCCTGGCACTGATGGCTGCCGGTACCGTCCTGATTGCCTGCGTTCCCGGGTACGCCACCCTGGGTGTCGCGGCGCCACTGATCGTGCTGTTCGGTCGCCTGCTGCAAGGCTTCTCCGCCGGTGTCGAGCTGGGGGGCGTGTCGGTGTACCTGGCGGAAATCGCCACTCCAGGCCGCAAAGGCTTCTTCGTCAGCTGGCAGTCCGCCAGCCAGCAAGCCGCCGTGGTATTCGCCGGCCTGCTGGGTGTGGGCCTGAACCACTGGCTCAGCCCGGAAGAAATGGGTGACTGGGGCTGGCGCGTGCCGTTCCTGATCGGCTGCCTGATCGTGCCGGTGATCTTCGTTATTCGTCGCTCCCTGGAAGAAACTCCGGAATTCCAGGCGCGTAAACACCGCCCTACCCTGCAGGAAATCGTCCGTTCGATCGGCCAGAACTTCGGCATCGTGATCGCCGGCATGGCGCTGGTGGTGATGACCACCGTGTCGTTCTACCTGATCACCGCCTACACCCCGACCTTCGGCAAGGCCGAATTGCACCTGTCGGACTTCGACGCGTTGCTGGTAACCGTGTGCGTCGGCATCTCCAACTTCATCTGGCTGCCGGTGATGGGGGCTGTGTCCGACAAGATCGGGCGTAAACCCCTGCTGCTGGGGGCGACGATTCTGGCGATCCTCACCGCGTATCCGGCGCTGTCCTGGCTGGTGGCCAACCCGAGCTTCAGCCATCTGTTGATCGTGCTGCTCTGGCTGTCGTTCCTGTATGGCTCGTACAACGGTGCGATGGTTGTAGCGCTGACCGAGATCATGCCGGTAGAAGTGCGCACCACCGGCTTCTCCCTGGCCTATAGCCTGGCAACGGCGACCTTTGGTGGTTTCACACCAGCGGCCTGCACCTACCTGATCCACGTGCTGGACAACAAGGCGGCACCGGGCATCTGGCTGAGCGGCGCAGCGGTGCTGGGCCTGATCGCCACACTGATCCTGTTCAAGGGCAACCGGCATGAACTGCGTACCGCGCAGGCTTCGATAGTCGGCGGCGCTTGATGGATCGCTATCGTAGGCAAGCCAGCTCCCACATTTGAATGTATTCACACATCAACATGTGGGAGCTGGCTTGCCTGCGATGAGGCCGGTACAAACAATACAAAACCTACAGACATAAAAAAGCCCCGACTCGTCGGGGCTTTTTCATTTACCGCTGATGCTTAGCGCGGGAATGCTGGCGGGTTAACCCCGGCCATGTCTTCCATCACACGAACCACCTGGCAGCTGTAACCGAATTCGTTGTCGTACCAAACGTACAGAACAACGCGGTTGTCTTGGGTAATGGTCGCTTCAGCGTCCACTACACCGGCGTGGCGCGAGCCAACGAAGTCGGTGGACACCACTTCCTGCGAGTTGACGAAGTCGATTTGCTTATGCAGATCGGAGTGCAGCGCCATGTAGCGCAGGTACTCGTTCATCTCTTCACGGGTGGCGGCTTTCTCAAGGTTCAGGTTGAGAATGGCCATCGACACGTTCGGCGTCGGCACACGGATCGCGTTACCGGTCAGCTTGCCGGCCAGCTCAGGCAGGGCCTTGGCAGCAGCAGTGGCAGCACCGGTCTCGGTGATTACCATGTTCAGCGCGGCACTACGGCCACGGCGATCGCCTTTGTGGAAGTTGTCGATCAGGTTCTGGTCGTTGGTGTACGAGTGAACCGTTTCAACGTGACCGTTAACGATGCCGAACTTGTCGTTCACGGCTTTCAGCACCGGCACGATGGCGTTGGTGGTGCAGGAAGCGGCGGACACGATCTTGTCGTCAGCGGTGATTTCACCGTGGTTGATGCCGTGCACGATGTTCTTCAGCTTGCCCTTGCCAGGCGCCGTCAGGACAACGCGGTCGATACCCGGGCACGCCAGGTGCTGGCCCAGGCCCTCGGCATCACGCCACACACCGGTGTTGTCCACCAGCAGTGCGTCCTTGATGCCGTACTGGGTGTAATCCACCTCAGACGGGTTCTTCGCGTAGATCACCTGGATCAGGTTACCGTTGGCGGTGATGGTGTTGTTTTCTTCGTCGATGACGATGGTGCCGTTGAATGGACCGTGTACCGAGTCACGACGCAGCAGGCTCGCACGCTTGGTCAGGTCGTTTTCTGCACCTTTACGCACCACGATGGCACGCAGGCGCAGGCCGTCGCCGCCACCGGTTTTTTCGATCAGGATGCGCGCCAGCAGACGGCCGATACGACCGAAGCCGTACAGCACAACATCGGTGCCTTTGCGGGCAGCAGCGTTTTGCTGGCCAACCACGTCGGCCATTTCTTCACGCACGAACTGCTCGGCGGTACGGCCAGCGCCTTCCTTGCGGAATTTATAGGCCAGCTTGCCCAGGTCTACCGAGGCCGCGCCGAGCTTGAGCTCGCTCATGGCTTTAAGCAGGGGGAATGTTTCGTGGACGGAGAGTTCGCTGTCGTCGGCGGAACGATGGCGAGCAAAGCGATGAGCCTTGAGAATCGCGATGACTGATTGGTTGATCAGGCTGCGGCCATAGATCGAGCTCACCACGTTGTTATTGCGGTAGAGCTGACCGATAAGCGGAATCATCGCTTCAGCGAGTGCTTCACGGTCGATCCATTCACCAAGACACTGGTCGGGCTTCTGAGTCACGGGAACCTTCCACATGTAGGGGCAGAAAAAAGGGGCTACATTATGCCGCCCGACTGCCCTCGGAGCAATGCGCGACCCACAACAAAACTCCTTGCAAAAAAATATCGCCCCGCTGGAGCCCAGTAAATACGTGGCTTCCAGCGCACCCCCTTCTGAGCCATTGTGACAAAGTGTCCGTAACCCTCCGAAACATACACCGATTTCGGCACTACATAATGAGTCAAAAGGCGCCTTTGTTTGTCTTAGCCACTACATTTCCTACAAACCGTAATAGGCTCAGTCAGCAACTGACAGGCGGCACTCCGGGCCGTTACAATTACCGACTTTGTCGCAACGCTTGGAGCTCAACCTTCCGTGCCCGTTCTGCGTCTACCGCTTCTCCCTGCCGCGGCAGGTAAACAGCACTGGGGCAATCTGCCCGGTGCCGCCCTGAGCCTGGCCATTGCCGAGGCTGCCAGCGCTGCCAAGCGCTTTACCCTGCTGCTCACCGCCGACAGCCAAAGTGCCGAGCGGCTGGAACAGGAGCTGACTTTCTTCGCCCCCGATTTGCCGGTACTGCATTTCCCGGACTGGGAAACCCTGCCCTACGACCTGTTCTCGCCGCACCAGGACATCATTTCCCAGCGCATCGCCAGCCTGTACCGCCTGCCGGAACTGGCCCACGGCGTGCTGGTGGTGCCGATCACCACGGCCCTGCATCGCCTGGCGCCGACCAAGTTCCTGCTGGGCAGCAGCCTGGTGCTGGATATCGGCCAGAAGCTCGACGTGGAACAGATGCGCACCCGGCTTGAGGCCAGTGGTTATCGCTGCGTCGACACGGTGTATGAGCACGGTGAGTTCGCTGTGCGTGGCGCGCTGATCGACCTGTTCCCGATGGGCAGCAAACTGCCCTACCGGATCGACCTGCTCGACGACGAAATCGAAACCCTGCGTACCTTCGATCCGGAAAACCAGCGTTCCATCGACAAGGTCGACTCGGTCAAGCTGCTGCCGGCCCGGGAATTCCCGCTGCAAAAAGACGCGGTCACGCGCTTCAAGGCGCGTTTCCGCGAGCGCTTTGACGTGGACTTCCGCCGCTGCCCGATCTTCCAGGACTTGAGCAGCGGGATTACGCCCGCCGGTATCGAGTACTACCTGCCGCTGTTCTTCGACGAAACCTCCACCCTCTTCGATTACCTGCCCCAGGACACCCAAGTGTTCTCGCTGCCGGGCATCGAACAGGCGGCGGAGAACTTCTGGAATGACGTACGCAACCGTTATGAAGAACGCCGCGTCGACCCGTCCCGTCCTTTATTGCCACCGGCCGAACTGTTCCTGCCGGTGGAAGACTGCTTCGCCCGCCTGAGAAACTGGCCGCGGGTAGTCGCCAGCCAACAGGATGTGGACGCTGGTGCCGGCCGCGAGCGCTTCCCGGCGCAAGCACTGCCGAACCTGGCGATTGAAGCCAAGGCCAACCAGCCGCTGGAAGCGCTGTCGAATTTCCTCGGTGACTTTCCCGGCCGCGTGCTGTTTACCGCCGAGTCCGCCGGGCGCCGCGAGGTGCTGCTGGAGTTGCTGGAACGCCTGAAGCTACGGCCGAAAACCGTCGACAGCTGGCCGGACTTTGTCGCGAGCAAGGATCGCCTGGCGATCACCATCGCACCGCTGGACGAAGGCCTGCTGCTGGACGACCCGGCCCTGGCACTGATTGCCGAGAGCCCGCTGTTCGGCCAACGGGTGATGCAGCGTCGCCGCCGCGAAAAGCGCGCCGACGCCAACAACGACGCGGTGATCAAGAACCTCACCGAACTGCGCGAAGGCGCGCCGGTGGTGCATATCGACCACGGTGTGGGCCGTTACCTGGGCCTGCAAACCCTGGAGATCGATAACCAGGTCGCCGAATTCCTCACCATGGAATACGCCGAGGGCGCCAAGCTCTACGTGCCCGTGGCCAACCTGCACCTGATCGCCCGCTACACCGGCAGCGACGACGCCCTCGCGCCGTTGCACCGCCTCGGCTCCGAGACCTGGCAGAAAGCCAAGCGCAAGGCCGCCGAACAGGTACGCGATGTGGCCGCCGAGTTGCTCGACATCTATGCCCGCCGTGCCGCCCGCGAAGGTTATGCCTTCGCCGACCCGAAAGCCGACTACGCCACCTTCAGCGCGGGCTTCGCCTTCGAAGAAACCCCGGACCAGCAAACCACCATCGACGCCGTGCGCGCCGACATGCTGGCGCCCAAGCCAATGGACCGCCTGGTGTGCGGTGACGTGGGCTTCGGCAAGACCGAAGTGGCGATGCGCGCGGCGTTTATTGCGGTGCACGGCGGCCGGCAAGTGGCGATCCTCGTGCCGACCACCCTGCTCGCCCAGCAGCACTACAACAGCTTCCGCGACCGCTTTGCCGACTGGCCGGTGACCGTGGAAGTGATGAGCCGCTTCAAGTCGGCCAAGGAAGTGAACGCAGCCATCGCCGACCTGGCGGAAGGCAAGATCGACATTGTCATCGGCACTCACAAGCTGCTGTCGGATGACGTGAAGATCAAAAACCTGGGCCTGGTGATCATCGACGAAGAGCACCGCTTCGGTGTCCGTCAGAAGGAACAGCTCAAGGCCCTGCGCAGTGAAGTCGACATCCTGACCCTTACCGCCACGCCGATCCCGCGCACGCTGAACATGGCAGTGTCAGGCATGCGCGACCTGTCGATCATCGCCACGCCGCCGGCGCGCCGGTTGTCGGTGCGCACCTTCGTCATGGAGCAGAACAAAAGCACGGTCAAGGAAGCCCTGCTGCGTGAGCTGCTGCGTGGCGGCCAGGTGTACTACCTGCACAACGATGTGAAAACCATCGAGAAATGCGCCGCCGACCTCGCCGAGCTGGTACCGGAAGCACGGATCGCCATCGGCCACGGGCAGATGCGCGAACGCGAACTCGAACAGGTGATGAGCGACTTCTACCACAAGCGCTTCAACGTGCTGATCGCCTCGACGATCATCGAGACCGGCATCGACGTGCCGAGCGCCAACACCATCATCATCGAGCGCGCCGACAAGTTCGGCCTGGCCCAGCTGCACCAGCTGCGCGGCCGGGTCGGGCGCAGTCACCACCAGGCGTATGCCTATCTGCTGACGCCGCCCCGCCAACAGATCACCTCCGACGCCGAGAAGCGCCTGGAAGCGATCGCCAACACCCAGGACCTCGGCGCCGGCTTTGTGCTGGCCACCAACGACCTGGAAATCCGTGGTGCCGGCGAACTGCTGGGGGACGGCCAGAGCGGGCAAATCCAGGCCGTGGGTTTCACCCTTTATATGGAAATGCTCGAACGGGCAGTAAAAGCCATCCGCAAGGGCGAACAACCGAACCTCGACCAACCACTGGGTGGCGGCCCGGAAATTAACCTGCGCTTGCCGGCGTTGATTCCCGAAGACTACCTGCCGGATGTGCACGCACGCCTGATCCTGTACAAGCGCATCGCCTCGGCCACCGACGAAGACGGCCTCAAGGACCTGCAAGTGGAGATGATCGACCGCTTCGGCCTGTTGCCGGAACCGACCAAGAACCTGGTACGCCTGACCCTGCTCAAATTGCAGGCCGAGCAACTGGGTATCAAGAAGGTCGACGCCGGGCCGCAGGGCGGGCGTATCGAGTTCGAAGCCCAGACGCCGGTGGACCCACTGGTGCTGATCAAGCTGATTCAGGGCCAGCCCAATCGCTACAAGTTCGAAGGGGCTACGCTGTTCAAATTCATGGTGCCGATGGAACGCGCCGAAGAACGCTTTAATACACTGGAGGCGCTGTTTGAGCGCCTCATCCCGAAATCTGCTTGAAGGACGCCCCAATGCGCCTGTTCCGCATTTTGAGCTTGTTGTTGGTGGTCGTTGCGCCTTCGGCGTTTGCCGACAGCCCGTACCTGGTGGAGATGATCCTGGTGCGGCAGAACGCCGAGCCGGCGATCAATAGCCGTGCGGCGCCGGAAAACTGGGACGCGGGCGCGCCACGCCTGGGGACCGACAAAATGAGCCCGCCGCGCCTGGGCAATATTGTCGAGAAGCTCCAAGCCAGCAGCGACTACACCGTGTTGCTGCACAAGTCCTGGGAACAGAATCTTGGTGAACAACCGGTGAAGCTGGCCATCAGCGACGGCCAGGAACAGTTCGGCCAGTTCCCTATCGAAGGCACCCTCAACCTGCAGCTTGGGCGCTTCACCGATATCGACGCGGACTTCTGGGTCAACCAGTTCGACGCCAACGGCAGCGTCATTGCCAGCGAACACCTCAGCCAGCAAGACGTGCGCACCAAGAACAACCAGCTCAACTACTTGGACGGCGGCCACCTCGCCCTGCTGATCAAGATCACTTCGCTGACTGCCAAGCCGCCCAGCGCACCACCGCCCGATGTCCAGGACTGATCCAGCACCATGCCCCTGACGTCGTCGTTGACCAAACCCCTGGCCCCTTCGTGGGCCAATCGCTTTAAAGAGCAAAGCCTTGAGCGCGGCCGGCGCTACGCCCTGGAAAACCGCGTGCGGATCGTCGAGTCCGGCGACAGCACCATCATTGCCAGCTGCGAAGGCTCGGGCGGCAACGTCTACCGCCAGACCATTTCGCTGCGCGAATCCGCCAAGGGCACGTTGATCCTGGTGGACAGCCGCTGCACCTGCCCCGTGCACACCAACTGCAAACACATCGCGGCGGTGCTGCTCAAGGTCCAGGAAACCCTGGCCTACCCGGCGGCGGCCCAGGATGCCGAGTTGCTGGAGAAGCTCCAGGCGGTGCTGGATAACCGCGTGGTATTGCCGCAAGTGGTAATGGAAGACGTCCAACCGGTGCCGCGCCTATGGCTGGCGAGTATCGAGTTCAGCGCCTTCGAGCCGCGCAACGGCAAAATGCAGCGTTATATCCAGCATCGCGCAGCATTGTCCTTCAACTATTTGGGCAACTACGTCAGCGGTCAGAAGAACGCCGACATCATCGTGCGCCAGGAACAACAGAGCCTGCGGATCAAGCGCCACCCCGAGGTGGAGCAGCAGTTTCGCGAACAACTGCGCCTGCTGGGCTTCAAGATCGCCACGCGCCAGAGCAAGGCCCTGCCGGAAAGCGCCGGCGAGCTGTTCGAGATGGTCAATGACAGCGCCTGGCTGAACTTCACCCTGAATGCATCGCCGACTCTGCGCGCCCAGGGCTGGGAACTACAGATCGATGAAGATTTCGGCTTCGACCTGAGCACCGTCGACGATTGGTACGCCAGCGTCGACGAAATGCCGGAGCGCGACTGGTTTGATCTGGAACTTGGGATCATCGTCAACGGCGAACGCCTGAGCCTGCTGCCGATTCTGTTGAACCTGATGCGCTCCCACACCGAGATTCTCAACCCGGAAAAACTCGCGCGGCGCCGCGATGACGAACTGATCCTGGTGAACATTCCCGGCCTGCCTAACGGCCACGGCCCGCTGCAAGTGGCACTGCCTTACGGGCGGCTGAAACCGGTGCTGGCGACCCTGGGCGAGTTCTACCTGCAAGAGCCGGGCACCACTGCGCTGCGCCTGGCCAAGGCCGACGCCATTCGCCTGAACCCGCTGGAAGACTTGCCGCTGCAGTGGGAAGGCGGCGAAAAGATCCGCAACTTCGCCCAGCGTCTGCGGGACATCAAAGATTTCAGCTGCGAAGCGCCCGAGGGCTTGAACGCCACATTGCGTCCTTATCAGTTGGAAGGCCTGAGCTGGATGCAGTCGCTGCGCCAGCTCGACGTCGGCGGGATTCTTGCGGACGACATGGGCCTGGGTAAAACCCTGCAGACCCTGGCGCATATTCTCAGCGAGAAAATCGCCGGGCGCCTGGACCGGCCGTGCATGGTGGTGATGCCCACCAGCCTGATCCCGAACTGGCTCGACGAAGCGGCGCACTTCACACCGCAGCTCAAAGTATTGGCGTTGTACGGCGCCGGGCGTAAGAAACATTTCCCTCAGTTGCAGGACTACGACCTGCTGCTGACCACCTACGCCCTGCTGCCCAAGGACATCGAGCAACTGGCTGCCCTGCCCTTGCACGTGCTGATCCTCGACGAAGCGCAGTACATCAAGAACCCCAACAGCAAGGCCGCCCAGGCTGCCCGCGAGCTGAACGCCCGCCAGCGCCTGTGCCTTAGCGGTACACCGCTGGAAAACCACTTGGGCGAGCTGTGGTCGCTGTTCCACTTCCTGCTGCCGGGTTGGCTGGGGGATGTGAAAAGCTTCAACCGCGATTACCGTGTGCCAATCGAAAAACGCGGCAGCGATGTGCGATTGCAGCACCTTAATGGTCGGATCAAGCCGTTCCTGCTGCGCCGTACCAAGGAGCAGGTGGCGACGGAATTACCGCCCAAGACCGAGATCATTCATTGGGTCGACCTCAACGAAGCCCAGCGCGACGTGTACGAGACCATGCGCCTGGCGATGGACAAGAAAGTCCGCGACGAGATTACCCGCAAAGGCGTGGCCCGTAGCCAGATCATCATCCTGGAAGCGCTGCTCAAGTTGCGCCAGGTGTGCTGTGATTTGCGTCTGGTCAATGATGCGACGTTGCCGGCGAAGGGCAGCAGCTCGGGCAAGCTCGACAGCTTGATGGAGATGCTCGACGAGCTGTTTGCCGAAGGCCGCAGGATTCTGCTGTTTTCCCAGTTCACCTCGATGCTGAGTCTGATTGAGTCTGAGCTGAAGAAGCGTGGCGTTGCCTATGCGCTGCTGACCGGGCAAACCCGGGACCGACGCACGCCGGTGAAGGATTTCCAGAGCGGCAAGCTGCAGATCTTTCTGATCAGCCTGAAGGCCGGTGGCGTCGGGCTTAACTTGACGGAAGCGGACACGGTGATTCACTACGACCCGTGGTGGAACCCTGCCACGGAAAACCAGGCGACCGACCGTGCGTATCGCATTGGCCAGGAAAAGCCGGTGTTCGTCTACAAGATGATTGCCCGGGGTACCGTGGAAGAGAAAATCCAGCATTTGCAGAAGGAAAAGTCTGATCTGGCGGCAGGCGTTCTGGATGGGCGGACGACGGGGGATTGGAAGCTGGGGAATGAGGATATCGAGGCGCTGTTTGCGCCGTTGCCTCATAAGCAGGAAAAGCGCTGACTGTTAGATCGCCTTCGCGAGCAAGCCCGCTCCCACACTTGACCGCATATACCCTGGAGGAATGCGGTCGGATGTGGGAGCGGGCTTGCTCGCGAAGGGCGCACCGCAGTTGTCAGTCGATTAACTGAGCATCTCGCAGCGTACCCAACGCTGCCAACCAACGCGGATCCTGCTTGTACTCGGTCGAAACCACAGCTTGTCCACGCATCCGCGCAATACGCGCCGATGGCGTGACCTTCATGCGCTGGGCAGCACTCAGGGCCAATTCAGCGGCAGCGCGATCGTTGCACACCAGGCCCATGTCGCAGCCTGCAGTCAGCGCCGCCTCGATACGGCTCGCAGCATCACCGACCACGTGAGCGCCAGCCATCGACAGGTCATCACTGAAGATCACCCCATCGAACTGCAACTCACCGCGCAGGATGTCCTGCAGCCAGCGCCGGGAAAAGCCGGCCGGTTGCGCGTCGACCTGTGGATAAATCACGTGGGCCGGCATGACGGCCGCCAACTGCTTGCTCAGGCGTGCGAACGGCACCAGGTCATTGGCGCGAATCTGTTCCAGGCTGCGCTCATCATTGGGAATCGCGACGTGGGAATCGGCTTCGGCCCAGCCGTGGCCGGGGAAGTGTTTGCCGGTAGCGGCCATGCCAGCGCTGTTCATCCCGCGAATAAAGGCACCGGCAAGCACCGCGGCGCGCTCGGGGTCGCCTTCGAATGCGCGCGTGCCCACGACTGCGCTGCGTTGGTAATCGAGGTCCAGTACCGGCGCGAAGCTCAGGTCCAGGCCGACCGCCAGTACTTCTGTCGCCATGATCCAACCGCACCGCTCGGCCAGTTGCTCGGCATTCGGGTTGTCGGCCAAGGCGCGCATCGCCGGCAGGCGGACGAACCCTTGGCGCAAACGCTGTACCCGGCCGCCTTCCTGATCGACCGCCAGCAGCAGGTCCGGGCGCACGGCGCGAATCGCGGCGCTCAACTCACGCACCTGACGCGGATGCTCAATATTGCGCGCAAAAATGATCAGGCCGCCCACCTCGGGCTGGCGCAACAAGTGGCGGTCTTCAGCCGTGAGCCAGGTACCGGCGACGTCCACCATCAAAGAGCCTTGCAGGGCTTGGGTCATAAAGCTTCCTTAAATAACGCACGCAGCCCGGAGCCCTCGCGAGATCGCATCGCCAGGATTGAACCTGGAAACGGACGCTCAGCGGGAGCAACGGGCTGTGGGTAAATAGCTGAAATCGGCATGGGCGGCTAGCTTAGCGGATGCAAGCGGCCGCGCACACCCGGACCGGGTTAAACCTTGGCCGGGATGGGTACCGACTTGCTGCGGGGACGCAACTGGGCGGCGGCCATGGCCTGGTCGGTGACGCCGGTTTCGGCACGCATGCCAGCGGCGAGAAACGGCACCATCAGGCGCATCACCTGCTCGATGGAGGTGTTCACGCCAAAGTCGGTCTCGGCAATCGCACGCAGGGCCTTGATCCCGGACATGCTGAACGCAGCAGCACCGAGCATGAAGTGCACGCGCCAGAACAGTTCGATCGGCGGAATACGCGGTGCCGCTTCGTTGACCAGCAACATATAGCGGCGGAACACCTTGCCGTACATGTCTTCAAGATAGCGACGCAGGTGACCCTGGCTCTGGCTGAACGCCAGGCCCAGCAGGCGCATGAAGATCGACAGGTCGTTGCCGCTGCGAGGCTGGACCACCAGGGCTTGCTCGACGAGGATTTCCAGCAGGTCTTCCAGGCTTGGCTTGTTTTCAGGCTTGGCCTGGCGACGTTCCAGCTCACGGTCGAGACTGATACAGAAAGGCCCCAGGAAACGTGAGAACACGGCCTGGATCAGCGCCTTCTTGGAGCCGAAATGGTAGTTCACTGCTGCCAGGTTGACCCCGGCCTTGCTGGTAATCAGCCGCAATGAGGTTTCAGCAAATCCTTTTTCCGCGAACAACTGCTCGGCAGCATCGAGAATGCGTTCAACGGTTTCCGACTGGGCCATGGCTACTCCGCCTGACAAACACTTGTTTGAAACATACGTTTCAAGCTATGTCTTGTCAAGCCTGCAGGTCGGTTTGCGGCTGGTCGGTCAGCTATTTCATGGCCATTTAATCACATTCGCCAAGGTCTGTAGGCAGCGCTGTTTTCAGCCTGTAGGACGTATGACAAACGACCGTCCAGCGGAGTGACTGAAAACGATGATTGCCAAGCGCAGTCCACTGTATATAATCCCAGTCACTGTATAAAAAGACAGAGCGATCAACATGCTAAAACTGACGCCACGCCAAGCTGAGATTCTGGCTTTTATCAAGCGCTGCCTCGATGACAACGGCTACCCGCCGACCCGAGCGGAAATTGCGCTGGAACTGGGATTCAAGTCGCCCAACGCCGCTGAAGAACACCTCAAGGCCCTCGCCCGCAAAGGTGCGATCGAGATGACCCCAGGTGCCTCACGGGGCATTCGCATCCCTGGCTTCGAAGCCAAGGCCGACGAGTCGACACTGCCGATTATCGGGCGGGTCGCAGCCGGTGCGCCGATCCTGGCGCAACAGCACGTCGAGGAATCCTGCAACATCAACCCAACGTTCTTCCATCCCCGTGCCGACTACCTGCTGCGAGTCCATGGCATGAGCATGAAGGACGTGGGTATTTTCGACGGCGACCTGCTGGCCGTCCATACCACACGTGAAGCCCGCAATGGCCAGATCGTCGTCGCCCGTATTGGCGATGAAGTGACGGTCAAACGCTTCAAGCGCGAAGGCAGCAAGGTCTGGCTACTGGCCGAGAACCCTGAGTTTGCGCCGATTGAAGTGAACCTGAAGGATCAGGACCTGGTGATTGAAGGCTTAAGCGTCGGCGTTATTCGCCGCTAACGGAGGCATCATGCAGTTCCTACAGACCCCACAACACACTCAGCTATCGCTGTTTGAGGCCTTTATGGCCCAGCCCCTTGCGCCCATCCTCAAGGAAACGGTCGAAGCGCCCTGGAGTGCCGAACCCGAGGCGTTCAGTGAACTGTCGTTGCGCGGTGCTGCCGGGAGCTGCCTGAGCCTGCTGGCGCCGATCCTTCGCGAATTGAGCGAGGAACAGGATGCACGCTGGCTGACGCTGATCGCCCCACCGTCCAGCCTGACCCAGGCCTGGCTACGGGACGCCGGCCTTAACCGCGAGCGCATCCTGTTGCTGCAACCCCGCGGCACCCAAAGTGCCCAGCAGCTGACCTGCGAAGCCTTGCGCCTGGGCCGTAGCCACACGGTAGTCAGTTGGCTGAACCCGCTGACAACAGCGGCCAAGCAGCAACTGATCAGCGCCGCACGTACGGGCGATGCGCAGAGCTTGAACATTCGGTTGGGATAAAACGATGCGCGGATAACTGACTCTGTCAGGATCCGCCATGACGCGAGGCTTCTTCAGGCTTGAGAAGCCGATCTGCACGACTAAAGCTTACAAAAAAGCCGACAAACGGACTCAGTGAAGAATCCGTGGGCCGTCTTCCTTCTCCGGCTCGCCCTCAGCCAGGCGCCCTGCCATCTGCACACCTACGCTCAACATGGCTTTTGCCACTTCCACGTGCTGGCCCTGCAGGAATGCTTTTGCATCTTCGGAAAAATCCAAAATTACCAGAGAACCCTCGTCCTCAGCCCGGCGCAGCTCAATTCGGCCGTCGGGCAGTTCAACAATTTCCAGAAAGGACGTTGGCATAAAAGTCTGTTCTCCACGAAAGGCCGGCATTATATCAGTCATCAGCGCGGCCTCGCTCAGGATCTGAACAGCTTTCTTTACGGCTTGATGAATGGTGCCTGACTTAACTCAGCACTCGTTCAGCCCATCCCGAAAACGAATGGCCAACTTCTTCAACTCCTGTCGCCAGCTTTCCAGCTCTTCACGGCTTAATGGCGCAGGCCCCTCTTCTTCCAGGCTCACGGCCAGGATCAGCGGCTGGGTCACATCCCCCTTGGGCTTGTGAGGTACACGAGGCGGCTGGAACATCTCGGCGTGAGCTACCAGCAAGCGTGCCAACCAGCTGTCCGGGCTCTGCGCCATTTCCACCAGCTCGGCCAACTCCGGAATGGCCATGGACTCCAGCACATCACGGTTGATGATCATCTCTGCACGCGGTGAACCGGCCTGAGGCAAGCGGTAGAACCCGGCAATTTCATGGCACAAGCCAAGCAAGGCGCCATACAGGTGAAACAGCGCCGCTTCACGCCCGGCCTGCACCAGCGCGATAGCGTTCATCTCCTTTCCTTCCTCGGCGCGGCCAAGGGCTTCCAGGGACAAACCCGCGAAGTAAATTTTCTGGTTGGTACGGGTATAGAGTTCGTTGGCCATGAAGGCAGTCTCCACAACGAATAAGGCGTGATGCTGGCTGAACAGTGTCACGGATCAGCCAAGTCCACTGCAAGCGCAAAAAAAGGCCGCCTATAAAGGCGGCCTTTGTTCATATGGCTGATCGTATCAAGCGCCCTGGCGCTTGTCCTCGACCTTCCACTTGCCACCGTCGTAGAACGCTTTCCAGCCGGTAGGCTTGCCTTCCACTTCGGTCTGCACGTACTGCTCCTTGGTCTTGCGGCTGTAGCGGATCACGGACGGGCGACCGTCCGGGTCCTTCTTCGGCGCTTCACAGAGGAAGTGGTACTTCGGATCGATCTCGTCCTTGTGGGGCACGATCTCGATCACCAGCGGAGCACGGGTTTCGCGGTTTTTCGGGAACTGGCTGGCAGCCAGGAACAGCCCCGAAGCGCCATCACGCAGGATGTAGGTGTCGTTGACCTTCTCGCACTTGAGTTCAGGCATCTTCACCGGGTCCATCTTCGGCGGCGCCGCGTCACCGCTTTTCAGCAGTTTGCGGGTGTTCTTGCACGTCGGGTTGGTGCAACCGAAGAACTTGCCGAAACGGCCGGTCTTGAGCTGCATCTCGCTGCCGCACTTGTCGCATTCCAGGCTCGGACCTTCGTAGCCCTTGATGCGGTAAGTGCCTTCTTCGATCTCATAGCCGTTGCAATCCGGGTTGTTACCGCAGATGTGCAGCTTGTGCTTCTCGTCCAGCAGATAGGCGTCCATCGCCGTGCTGCAGATCGGGCAACGGTGCTTGCCACGCAGTACCAGCGACTCGGATTCACCCTCGTCATCGGCAGCGATTTCATCGCCTGGCACCAGGTTGACGGTGGCCTTGCAACGCTCTTTCGGCGGCAGGCTATAACCCGAGCAACCGAGGAACACACCAGTGGACGCGGTACGAATCTGCATCGGACGACCGCAGGTGAGGCACGGAATGTCCGTCATCACCGGCTGGTTGGCACGCATGCCGTTCTCGGCGCTTTCAGCCACTTCGAGTTTCTTCTTGAAGTCGCCGTAGAACTCGTCGAGCACGTTTTTCCAGTCGCGTTCGCCCTGGGCCACGTCATCGAGATTCTCTTCCATGCCGGCGGTGAAGCCGTAGTCCATCAGGTTGGAGAAGCTCTCGGACAGGCGCTCGGTGACGATGTCGCCCATCTTTTCCGAGTAGAAACGACGGTTGTGCAAGGCAACGTAGCCGCGGTCCTGGATGGTGGAAATGATCGCCGCATAGGTCGAAGGACGACCGATACCGCGTTTTTCCATCTCCTTGACCAGGCTGGCTTCCGAATAACGCGCCGGCGGCTTGGTGAAGTGCTGGGACGGGTCGAGCTTGATCAGCTTCAACACATCGCCCTGGGCCATGTCCGGCAGCACGTCATCGTCGCCCGGCTTGGCAATTTGCGGCATCACGCGGGTGTAACCGTCGAACTTGAGGATACGGCCCTTGGCACGCAGCTCGAAGTCACCAGCCCCCACGCTGACAGTCGTCGACAGATATTGCGCCGGCAGCATCTGGCACGCCAGGAACTGGCGCCAGATCAGCTCGTAGAGGCGCTCAGCGTCGCGCTCCATGCCGCTCAACTTGCTTGGCTCGGTGTTGGCGTCGGAGGGACGAATCGCTTCGTGAGCCTCTTGTGCGCCTTCCTTGCTGCTATAGACGTTCGGCTTCTCCGGCAGGTACTTCTTGCCGAACTCGCTTTCAATATAAGTGCGCGCCATCGCCACCGCGTCTTGCGACAGGTTGGTGGAGTCGGTACGCATATACGTGATGTAGCCCGCTTCATACAGACGCTGGGCCATCATCATGGTCTTCTTCACCCCGAAGCCCAGGCGGTTGCTCGCAGCCTGTTGCAGGGTGGACGTGATGAATGGCGCCGACGGTTTGCTGCTGGTGGGCTTGTCTTCACGCTTGACGATGCTGTAGCTGGAAGCCTTGAGCTTCTCCAGCGCGGCCATGGCCTGGGCTTCGTTGAGCGGCTTGAAGGCCTCGCCTTTCTCGCGGGCCACTTCAAAGCGCACGTTGTTGCCCTTGGCAGTGCCCAGGTCAGCGTGCACTTCCCAATATTCTTCAGGGTTGAACGCACGAATCTCGCGCTCACGCTCCACCACCAGCTTTACCGCAACCGATTGCACACGGCCGGCGGACAGGCCACGAGCGATCTTCGCCCACAGCAGCGGCGAGACCATGTAACCCACGACGCGGTCGAGGAAGCGACGGGCCTGCTGGGCATTGACGCGGTCAATGTCCAGTTCGCCCGGCTTGGAGAAGGCTTCCTGGATCGCCTTCTTGGTAATTTCGTTGAACACCACGCGCTTGTAGCGGCTGTCGTCACCACCGATGGCTTCCCGCAGGTGCCAGGCAATAGCCTCCCCTTCGCGGTCCAAGTCGGTTGCGAGATAGATGGTGTCAGCATCTTTGGCGAGCCGGCGCAGCTCTTCGATGACCTTTTCCTTGCCCGGGAGGATCTCGTACTTGGCTTTCCAGCCATGATCGGGATCGACACCCATGCGCGAGACCAGCTGCTTGCGCGCTTTCTCTTTAGGCGTGAGCACCGGACCTTCGCCCGCAGCCGCCTTGCCGCGCTTGGCGGCAGGCTCCTTGCTGGCGCTAGCCGAACCGCTGGTGGGCAGGTCTCGGATATGGCCGATACTCGACTTCACCACGTACTCGTTACCCAAGTACTTGTTGATGGTCTTGGCCTTAGCCGGGGATTCCACAATGACCAGCGATTTGCCCATGGATCGGAAAATTCCTGAATTCGAGAAGTGAAAGGCGGTTGGCGCCTGACGCGGCAACGCTATATATAGTGGCAACAAGGTGAGGTCAAGCGCAGCATTCTGCGCGGCCTGCCTTTATTGCGCGGAAAAAAGGCTGGGTTCGACCTGGATCAAAGCAAAGCGCGGGACCTGTTCGCCGTCAACTTCGACGGTCTCCAGGAACATGCTCAAGGGACGCACCCAAAAGCCGTAATCGCCATACAGTGCTTGGTAAAACACCACTTCCTCTTCGGTCTCGGAATGCCGCGCCACATTAAAAACGCGGTACTGCGGACCTTTATAATGCTGGTAGAGCCCTGGTTCGACTTTCATGCTCTGGCCCTCTTACAAAATTTGTTAAAAAAAATATAAAAAATTCCAAAAAACAAAAACCGGGGCACTGGGCCCCGGCTTCCGTCAGCGAAACGTTTAGATACGTTCGAAGACGGTGGAGATGCCTTGGCCGAGGCCAATGCACATGGTCGCAACCCCAAGGTTGCCGCCATTTTGCTTCATCACGTTCAGCAACGTGCCGGAGATACGAGCACCGGAACACCCAAACGGGTGACCCAGGGCAATCGCGCCGCCGTGCAGGTTAACCTTCTCGTTCATCTTGTCGAGCACTTTCAAATCTTTCAGCACTGGCAGGGCCTGTGCGGCGAAAGCTTCGTTGAGCTCGAAGAAGTCGATATCGGAGATGGTCAGGCCCGCGCGCTTCAATGCTTTTTGTGTGGCCGGTACTGGACCATAGCCCATGATTGCCGGGTCCACACCTGCGACTGCCATCGAACGGATCACGGCCATCGGCTGGATGCCCAGGTCCTGGGCACGCTGGGCCGACATCACGATCATGCACGAAGCACCGTCGGTGATCTGCGACGAAGTACCGGCTGTCACGGTGCCGCCCTTTGGATTGAAGGCAGGCTTCAAGGCCGCCAGGCTTTCCAGGGTGGTGTCCGGACGAATGGTTTCATCGTAGTCGAACAGTTTCAGGAAACCGTTCTCGTCGTAGCCGTTCATCGGGATGATTTCATCCTTGAACTTGCCTTCCACGGTCGCCTTGTGGGCCAACTGGTGGGAACGCAGGCCGAATGCATCCTGGGCTTCGCGGGTAATGCCGTGCATTTTGCCGAGCATTTCCGCAGTCAGGCCCATCATGCCCGAGGCTTTCGCCGCGTACAGGGACATGTGCGGGTTCGGATCGACACCGTGCATCATGCTGACGTGGCCCATGTGCTCCACGCCGCCGACCACGAACACATCACCGTTACCGGTCATGATCGCTTGGGCAGCGGTGTGCAACGCGCTCATGGACGAGCCACACAGGCGGCTGACGGTCTGGCCGGCAGCGGTGTGCGGGATCTGCGTCATCAAGGAAGCCATGCGGGCGATGTTCCAACCCTGCTCCAGGGTCTGGTTGACGCAGCCCCAGATCACGTCTTCGACTTCGTTCGGGTCGACCTTGACGTTGCGTTCCAGCAATTTGCTGATCAGGTGCGCCGACATGTCTTCAGCGCGGGTGTTGCGGTGCATGCCGCCCTTGGAGCGGCCCATCGGCGTACGACCGAAGTCGACAATCACGACGTCTCTTGGATTCAAGCTCATAAATATTCTCGCTCTAGTCGTCTGGGCACTTAACCGAAGAAGCTCTGGCCGTTCTTGGCCATCTCACGCAGCTTCGCAGTCGGGTGGTACAGCGGGCCCAGATCAGCGTATTGATCAGCCAGGGCAACGAACTCGGCCACACCGATGGAATCGATGTAACGCAGCGCACCACCACGGAATGGAGGGAAACCAATACCGTAGACCAGGCCCATGTCGGCCTCGGCTGCGGTTTCAACGATGCCGTCTTCCAGGCAGCGCACGGTTTCCAGGCACAGGGCGATCATCATCCAGTTGACGATGTCCTCGTCGGACACTTCACGCTGTTCGTAGATGACCGGCGCGAGTACTTCGTGAACCGACGGGTCGGCCACTTTCTTCTGCTTGCCCTTCTTGTCGGTCTCGTAGGAGTAGAAACCCTTGCCGTTCTTCTGGCCCAGGCGCTTGGCTTCGTAGAGCGCGTCGATCGCCGAGCGGCGGTCGTCTTTCATGCGGTCCGGGAAGCCTTCAGCCATTACGTCGCGACCGTGGTGGCCGGTGTCGATGCCGACCACGTCCATCAGGTACGCCGGGCCCATTGGCCAGCCGAATTTTTCCATGACCTTGTCGATGCGCACGAAGTCCACACCGGCGCTGACCAGCTTGGCGAAACCGCCGAAGTACGGGAACAGTACGCGGTTGACCAGGAAGCCCGGGCAGTCATTGACGACGATCGGGTTCTTGCCCATTTTCTTGGCGTAGGCAACGGTGGTGGCAACGGCCAACTCGCTGGACTTCTCGCCACGGATCACTTCCACCAGCGGCATCATGTGCACCGGGTTGAAGAAGTGCATGCCGACGAAGTTTTCCGGACGCTTGAGGGCCTTGGCCAGCAAGGTGATGGAAATGGTCGAGGTGTTGGAAGCCAGGATAGTGTCTTCTTTAACCTGGGCTTCAACTTCAGCCAGTACCGCCTGCTTGACCTTCGGGTTCTCGACAACCGCTTCGACCACCAGGTCGACGTGGCCGAAATCGCCGTAGGACAGCGTAGGACGAATGCCGTTAAGCACTTCAGCCATTTTCGCTGCCGTCATGCGGCCTTTATCCACGCGGCCTACCAGCAGTTTCGCGGCTTCTGCCAGACCCTGTTCGATACCGTGTTCGTTGATGTCTTTCATCAGGATCGGCGTGCCTTTGGACGCCGACTGATAGGCGATACCGCCACCCATGATACCGGCGCCGAGTACGGCAGCCTGTTTCACATCGCGGGCGATTTCGTCGTAGGCCTTGGCCTTTTTCTTCAGTTCCTGGTCGTTCAGGAACAGACCGATCAAGCTCTGCGCCGCAGAAGTCTTGGCCAGTTTGACGAAGCCGGCAGCTTCGATTTCCAGGGCCTTGTCGCGACCGAAGTTCGCGGCCTTCTGGATGGTCTTGATCGCTTCGACCGGCGCCGGGTAGTTCGGACCGGCCTGGCCAGCCACGAAACCTTTGGCGGTTTCGAACGACATCATTTGTTCGATGGCGTTGAGCTTGAGTTTTTCCAGCTTTGGCTGACGCTTGGCCTTGTAGTCAAATTCGCCGCTGATGGCGCCTTTGATCAGGTTCAGTGCGGCTTCTGCCAGCTTGTCGGGAGCCACCACGGCATCCACGGCGCCGACTTTCAGCGCGTCTTCAGCACGGTTTTCCTTGCCGGCGGCAATCCACTCGATGGCGTTGTCGGCACCGATGATGCGCGGCAGGCGCACGGTACCGCCGAAGCCTGGGTAGATACCCAGCTTGACTTCCGGCAGGCCGATTTTCGCGGTGGCAGACATCACGCGGAAGTCGGCGGCCAGGCACATTTCCAGACCGCCGCCCAAGGCGATGCCATTGATCGCGGCAACGGTCGGCACGTTGAGGTCTTCGAAATCGCTGAAAATCTTGTTGGCTTCGAGGTTGCCAGCCACAAGCTCGGCATCGGGCAGCTTGAAGTTGTCGACGAATTCGGTGATGTCAGCGCCGACGATGAACACGTCCTTGCCGCTGGAGACGATCACGCCCTTGACCGATGCATCTGCTTTGATGGTGTCTACGGCCTGACGCAATTCATTCAGGGTTAGACGGTTGAACTTGTTGACGGACTCACCCTTGAGGTCGAATTTCAATTCGACGATGCCACTTTCAAGAGCCTTAACCGTGATGGCTTTACCTTCGTAAATCATCAACTGATCTCCACGATATGGAAGCTGAACAGTACACGTCGGACGCAGGATTCAGCGTAGACACTGACGTTACCGTCGATGCTAACGCCAATTTGCCAGGCACACCCGCCAACGCGATAGTCGGGATTCTGTACGAACGGTCTGAAAGACAAACGCTCAATTCATACGCCCGTTTGATTTGGGTACGTCACCTTCAGCCAAATCCGATGAATTGTCAATCGCTCGAAAGGGCCGCTAAAACGCGACTTTTCAGTCATTTCAGAACCCGAAGCAGCCGGCATCGCCCCGCCAATGTTTAATCATTCGCGAAATCAATAATGAGAAATATGATTTAAAGGGCTGTACAGAACCGAATATGCGGCTAGGCTAGCGGCACGTAAAACGAATTACCGGCCTGCCTGGCCAACTCCAGCCCGATGATGCTTTCGGGCTTTTTAATGCCCGCAGGAATCTCAGGCCAGCGCCTTGAGCACCGCGTCAATGTCCTGCAACACGCTCAACTCGCCCTTTTCGCCCCAGTACAGGGTGATCATTTGCTTGTCGGCTTCGACTTTGTAGACGTTCTCAGGCAGCGTCGCAAAATGCGGCAACAACTTTTCATCAACGCAGATTTCCTGCCACTGATTGACCCACATCCCCGGTTCCAACTGCCAATAACTCCAGGTCACAAGCTTGGTGCCGCGTCGTGGCCGGTGATACTGCGCGCACGGGCTCGGCGGCTCGTGCTTGAGCCAGTGCGGCCACTCCTGAGGTGTCAGTTGCATGGCCAAACCGATGCGCCGCGCCTCCATGCGCAAAGCCATGCGCCCGCTCGAATGGCGCGAAGGACGCAGCCACGCCAGCGGACTCAAAACCAGCGCAAGGATTGACACCACTATCCAGACCGTCATATGTGTACTCCCGAATTTCTTGATGAGCGGATTTGACCCGACGCAACCCCATCCGCTTGAAACAAGCCATACTGAACTTATCGCTTTCCTTTGGAGAAACTCCTCATGCCCTACGAACATATTCTGGTCGCCGTGGACCTGACCGAAGAATGCGACCCCGTGATCAAGCGGGCCGTAGGCCTTGCAGGCGATTCGGTGAAGCTGTCCCTGGTGCATATCGTCGAACCGATGGCCATGGCCTTTGGTGGCGACGTGCCAATGGACCTTTCCCAGCTGCAACAGCAGCAGTTCGACCAGGCCAAGGAACGCCTTGATCGACTGATCAACAAGTACCCCGCCCTGAAAAAAGACCAGAGCCACCTGACCTACGGCCAGCCGCGCCAGGAAATCCACCACCTGGCCAAGGAACAAGGTTGCGACCTGATCGTGGTCGGGAGCCATGGCCGCCACGGGCTGGCCCTGCTGCTGGGCTCCACCGCCAATGACGTGCTGCACGGCGCACCTTGCGATGTGCTGGCGGTGAAACTGGTAAAGAGCTCGTAAGACCAACAGCAATCTAATGTGGGAGCGGGCTTGTGTGGGAGCGGGCTTGCTCGCGAATACGGTGGGTCAGTTAATGAAGATAGCGACTGATACACCGCCTTCGCGAGCAAGCCCGCTCCCACATTTGAACCGCGTTTCATACAAAAAACCCGGCGCTCATACAAATGAGCGCCGGGTTTTTTATTGCGCTTGAATCACTCAGGCATCCAGCTCGGCCCAGCGCTCAACCAGGGCTTCCAGCTCGCTGTTCAACTGCTCGAGGGATGCAATCACCTTGGCGGTTTCGGCAGCAGGGCGCAGATAGAAACCCGCGTCCGCCATTTCAGCTTCAACGGCAGCGATCTGCTGTTCCTTGGCATCGATATCGCCCGGCAGTGCTTCCAGCTCGCGTTGCAGCTTGTAGCTGAGCTTCTTCTTGGCCGCAGGCGCTTCTTGCGCAGGGGCAGGAGCAGCAGCCACCGGGGCAACCACGGCCGAGGTCAGGTCAGCCTTGCCGGATTTGCTTTCGGTCACGCCCAGCAGGCGCGGCGAACCGCCCTGACGCAGCCAGTCCTGATAACCACCGACGTATTCACGCACCTTGCCCTCACCTTCAAAGACCAGGGTGCTGGTGACCACGTTGTCGAGGAAAGCCCGGTCGTGACTGACCATCAGCACGGTGCCGTTGAAGGTCAGCAAGACCTCTTCCAGCAGTTCCAGGGTTTCAACGTCGAGGTCGTTGGTCGGTTCGTCGAGCACCAGCAGGTTGGCTGGTTTGCTGAACAGCTTGGCCAGCAGCAGGCGCGCACGCTCACCACCAGACAAGGCTTTAACCGGTGTACGTGCACGCTGCGGGCTGAACAGGAAGTCGCCCAGGTAGCTCAATACGTGGCGGCTCTGGCCGTCGATGTCGATAAAGTCGCGACCTTCGGCGACGTTGTCGATCACGGTTTTTTCCAGGTCCAACTGGTGACGCAACTGGTCGAAGTAGGCCACGTCGATGCGCGTGCCCTCTTCCACTGTGCCGCTGGTCGGTTGCAGGCCATTGAGCATCAGCTTGAGCAAGGTGGTCTTGCCGGTACCGTTGGCGCCGAGCAGGCCGATACGGTCGCCGCGCTGCAGGACCATGGAGAAGTCCTTGATCAGGAACGGGCCGTCCGGGTGATGGAAGCTGACGTTTTCCAGGACCATCACTTGCTTGCCGGACTTGTCGGCGGTATCCAGCTGAATGTTGGCCTTGCCGGTGCGCTCACGACGCTCGCTGCGCTCAACGCGCAAGGCTTTCAGGGCGCGTACGCGGCCTTCGTTACGGGTGCGACGGGCCTTGATACCCTGGCGGATCCAGACTTCTTCCTGAGCCAGCTTTTTGTCAAACAGCGCATTGGCGGTTTCTTCGGCGGACAGTGCAGCTTCTTTATGCACCAGGAAGCTGGCGTAGTCGCCATTCCAGTCGATCAGGCCGCCACGATCCAGTTCGAGAATGCGTGTGGCGAGGTTTTGCAGGAAAGAACGGTCGTGCGTGATGAACAGCACGGCGCCCTGGAAATCCTTGAGGGCTTCTTCAAGCCAGGCGATTGCGCCGATGTCCAGGTGGTTGGTCGGTTCGTCGAGCAGCAGCAGATCCGGTTCGGAAACCAGGGCCTGGGCCAGCAGGACGCGGCGACGCCAGCCGCCGGACAATTCGGCGAGGGTCTTGTCGGCCGGCAGTTGCAGGCGGCTCAGGGTGCTGTCGACCAATTGCTGCAGGCGCCAGCCGTCACGGGCTTCGAGGTCTTGCTGGACGTGCATCAGCTTGTCCAGGTCTTCTTCGGTGACGCAGTTCTGTGCCAGGTGATGGTATTCGGCGAGCAATGCGCCCACGCCATCAAGGCCTTCGGCAACCACGTCGAACACTGTCCGTCCGTCGGCCACCGGCAGTTCTTGCGGCAATTCGCCAATCTTGAGGCCCGGTGCGCGCCAGACAGAGCCGTCATCGGGCTTCTGGTCGCCTTTTACCAGCTTCATCATGCTGGACTTGCCGGTGCCGTTACGGCCGATGATGCACACCCGCTCACCACGGGCGATCTGCCAGGACACCTTGTCCAACAACGGCATAGCGCCGAAAGCAAGGGACACATCGCTGAATTTGAGCAGGGTCATACGCTTCTCCAAAAACTGGGCGCGCATTCTACCTGACTTAGGGCGCGAGGCGGCCGGCATTTTCGCCGTTGACATGTTCTGTTGGACATTTCAGATGAACTTGAACGAAGCGACCGGCAAAGCTTTCACCGGTTGCAGCCAAAAGGCTAAGCTAGGGGCAATCAGTGTCGGCGACGTCGGCACTAGTCCAGATTCCTCTGCACGGACGTCTCATGCGCAGTCGCCTTTTCAGCTTTTTATCTTGTCTGCTTCTTTCTGCCACCGCCGTTCAATCCGCCCAGGCCGTGGACCTCACCACCCAACGTCAATATTACGATGAAGCCAAACGAGCCCTCGCCAAAGGCGACAGCGGCCCGTATTTCCAGTACAGCCAGGCCCTGGCCGACTACCCGTTGACGCCATACCTGGCCTACGACGAACTGACCGCGCGCCTTAAAACCGCGAGCAACGAGGAAATCGAACAATTCCTCGCCAAGAACGGCGACCTGCCCCAGGCCAACTGGATGAAACTGCGCTGGTTGCGCTGGCTGGCCGACCGTGGCGACTGGCAAACCTTTGAAAAGTACTACGACCCAAAACTCAATTTCGTCGAACTGGACTGCCTGCACGGACAGTTCCAGCTGACCCATAACCAAAAAGCCGAAGGTTATAAAACCACCGAGAAACTGTGGCTGACCGGTAAATCCCAGCCTGCTGCCTGTGATGCCACCTTTGGCCAGTGGGCCGCCGACGGCCAACTGACCGAACAAAAAATCTGGGACCGCGCCAAGCTGGCCGCCGAAGCGCGCAACTACCCGCTGGCCAACAGCCTGGTGAAAACCCTGCCGACCCTCGGCGCCCAAGGCCGCCTGATGGTAGACGTGGCGCAGAAGCCCGACATGCTCAGCGACCCGTCGCGCTTCCTGCCGGCCAACGAGGCGATGTCCGACGCCGTCGGCCTGGGCCTTCGCCGCCTGGCCCGCCAGGACCCGGACAAGGCCATGGCCCTGCTCGACGGTTATGCCAGCAGCATGCACTTCTCTCGTGACGAAAAAGTGTCGATCGCCCGGGAAATCGGCCTGACCCTGGCGCGCCGCTACGACCCGCGCGCCCTCGACGTGATGACCAAATACGATCCGGAACTGCGGGACAACACCGTTTCCGAATGGCGCCTGCGCCTGCTGCTGCGCCTGGCGCGATGGGAAGACGCCTACCAGTTGACGCGCAAGCTGCCCCAGGACCTGGCCACCACCAACCGCTGGCGCTACTGGCAGGCCCGCAGCCTGGAACTGGCAGAGCCGAAAAACCCGCAAGCCCTGGTGATGTACAAGGGCCTGGCCAAGGAACGTGACTTCTACGGCTTCCTGGCGGCGGATCGCTCCCAGTCGCCGTACCAACTGACCAACAAGCCGCTGGTGATGAGCCAGGCGCTGATGAACAAGGTGCGCAACACCCCGGGCGTACGCCGCGCCCTGGAGTTCTACGCCCGCGGCCAGATCGTTGATGGCCGTCGCGAGTGGTACCACGTGAGCCGGCACTTCAACCGCGACGAAATGGTCGCCCAGGCCAAGCTGGCCTATGACATGAAGTGGTACTTCCCGGCGATCCGCACCATCAGCCAGGCGCAATACTGGGATGACCTGGATATCCGCTTCCCGATGGCCCACCGCGACACCCTGGTGCGTGAAGCCAAGGTCCGCGGCGTGCATTCAAGCTGGGTGTTTGCGATCACCCGCCAGGAAAGCGCCTTCATGGACGATGCGCGCTCCGGCGTCGGCGCCACCGGCCTGATGCAGCTGATGCCGGGCACCGCCAAAGAGACCGCACGCAAGTTCAGCATCCCGCTGGCCTCGCAACAGCAAGTGCTCGACCCGGACAAGAACATCCAGCTCGGCGCGGCGTACCTGAGCCAGGTCCATGCCCAGTTCAACGGCAACCGCGTGCTCGCCACCGCTGCCTACAACGCTGGCCCGGGCCGTGTACGCCAATGGCTGCGCGGCGCCGATCACCTGAGTTTCGATGTGTGGGTGGAAAGCATCCCGTTCGACGAAACCCGTCAGTATGTGCAGAACGTGCTGTCTTATTCGGTGATCTACGGGCAGAAGCTCAATGCGCCACAGCCGCTGGTGGATTGGCATGAGCGGTATTTTGATGATCAGTAAGTAACGCTGTCCCATAAAAAATGCCCGCATTGAGAGATGCGGGCATTTTTTATGGGCGGTAATTTAGTGGCTGCTCGATTCACCATCACTGAACTGCAACGCCGCCAGCCGTGCGTACAGTGGATTACTCGCAATCAGTTGCTGATGCGTCCCCACCGCCACCAGCTTGCCTTGGTCCATCACGGCAATCCGGTCGGCGTTCTTCACGGTGGCCAACCGGTGGGCGATCACCAGGGTGGTGCGCCCTTCCATCAACTGCGGCAGCGCTTGCTGGATCAAGTGTTCACTCTGGGCGTCCAGCGCGCTGGTGGCTTCGTCCAGCAGCAGGATCGGTGCATCCACCAACAAGGCCCGGGCGATGGCCAGGCGTTGGCGCTGGCCGCCGGAAAGGCCCATGCCGCCGTCGCCCAGGTGGGTCTGGTAGCCGTCGGGCATTTGCAGGATGAAATCGTGGGCGTGGGCGATGCGCGCCGCTTCTTCGACCTGGGCAAAGGTGGCCGATGGATTGCCGTAGCGGATGTTCTCTTCGACAGTGCCAAAGAACAGCGCCGGACTCTGGGACACCAGGGCGAAACAGCGGCGCAGGTCCAGCGGGTCCAGTTCGGTCAGCGGGTGGCCTTCAAGCAGGATGCGGCCTTGCTGAGGATCGTAGAAACGCAGCAACAGATCGAAGATCGTCGATTTTCCCGCGCCCGACGGGCCGACCAGGGCCAGGGTTTCACCGGCATTGATGCTCAGGCTCAAGCCGTCGATAGCAAAACGATCCGGGCGCGACGGATAGGAGAAACGCAAATCCTGGACTTCCAGGCGGCCGCTGACCCGCTCCGGCAGCTTGACGACGTTTGCCTCGGGCGCTTTGATCTCGTTGCTCGACTGCAGCAACTCGCCAATCCGCTCTGCTGCACCGGCCGCTCGTTGCAACTCGCCCAGCACTTCACTCAAGGTGCCGACGGCACTGCCGACGATCAGGCTGTAGAACACGAACGCGGCCAGTTCACCACCGGAAATCCGCCCGCTAATTACGTCCATGCCGCCGACCCAGAGCATCACGCCCACGGCGCCCAGTACCAGCATGATTACCAGGGTAATCAGCCACGAACGCTGCAGGATGCGTTTGCGCGCGGTGGTGAACGCCTCCTCCACTGTCACCGCAAAGCGCCGCTCGTCCTGCACCTGGTGGTTGTAGGCCTGCACCGTCTTGATTTGGCCAAGGGTCTCGGACACGTAGCTGCCCACGTCGGCGATGCGGTCCTGGCTCAGGCGCGACAGGCTGCGCACCCGGCGGCCAAAGATCAAAATCGGCGCCAGCACCAGCGGCAGCGCGATCACAACGATGCTGGTGAGCTTGGGGTTGGTGACAAACAACAGCACAATCCCGCCGATCACCATCAGGGCGTTGCGCAGGAACAGCGACAGCGAGGAGCCGATCACCGATTGCAGCAAGGTGGTGTCGGTGGTCAACCGGGACTGGATTTCCGAACTGCGGTTGTTTTCGTAGAAACCCGGATGCAAGTAGATCAAGTGGTTGAACACCTGCCGCCGGATGTCGGCCACCACCCGCTCGCCGATCCACGACACCAGGTAAAACCGCGTAAAGGTGCCCACCGCCAGGCCCAGCACCAGAATCATGAACAGGCCGATGGACTGGTTGAGCAGGTGCGGCGACTGGGTCATGAAGCCTTGGTCCACCAGCAGGCGAATGCCCTGCCCCATGGACAAGGTGATGCCAGCGGTGACGATCAACGCCAACAAGGCCCCCAGGGCCTGCCAGCGGTAGGGAGCGACGAAGCGGCTGGCCAGGCGAATCGCGCGGCGTTGACGGGCTGAGAGCATGGCGAGTTTCACCTGAGGGTGGGAGACGGGAACCTACGTAACTACATGGGGGGAACTTGAGCGAATCACAATGAGTCAGGTTAATTATGCTTACCGAACCTAGCCCCTAGAGGCTATCGGTCTAAGGCCTGGCTGGAAATTTGTATCGGTTTCTGCTGGACTGGGCATTCGATCTGCTGACCGCGCAAGGAGTTGTAACAACGCGGTCACGCAGTGATTTTAAGGTAGGTACACAACCTGATGAGGAGACGGGCCATGTCCTTGCAAAACAGCAGCAACGCCAAAATTGAAGTGATCCGCCAACCGCAGCAGTTGCCTTGCTCGTACATCGACGCTCAAGGCCGCGAAGTGCAAATCACCGAAGAGATGATCCAGAGCGCCTGCGCCGAACTGGAACAGAAATTGGTCAAGCCTGCCAAGCGAGGCTGAATCGCCCACGCTCTTTTAAACCCGGCCTTGATGGCCGGGTTTTTTATGCCTTCAGATTGCCTGCGCGCCCAATGCCGCCACGATGTTAGACAAGGCCGCAGAGTCGCCGCTGATTCGCACCTTCAAACCCTCAATCTCGCGCCGCGGCGGGTAGAGCTTGCGCAGTTGGTCAAACGCCTTGCGCTGCTCGTCCACGGTGCCTACCAGGCTGCGGCGAAAATCCGCGTCATCACGGCGCGGGTCGTAAACGCCACGGCATAGGGCCGCCAGCGCCCAGGCCGGGTCGGTATTGGCGTTGAGGGTAACTTCGGCCAACCACGGTTCCGGCAGCAAGTCGCTGAGTTGAATGATCGCCTCCTGGCCAAGATACCGGCACAGCGCCTGGTAGATCTGCGCCGTACCGCGCTGCCTGCCGTCCAGGCTGTAGCCGGCGATATGCGGGGTGGCCAACACACACAAGTCGGCCAGGTCGACGTCCACCTGGGGCTCGCCTTCCCACACATCCAGCACGGCCTGCAGGTCTTCGCGTTCCAGCAGCACCTCCTTGAGGGCGGCGTTGTCCACCACCGGGCCACGGCTGGCGTTGATCAGCCAGGCGCCGGGCTTGAGCTGGTTGAGGCGCTCGCGGTCGAACAAGTGCCAGGTGGAACCGTTGCCGGATTTGTTCAGCGGCGTGTGCAGGCTGATCACATCGCATTGCTCGACAATCTGCTCCAGGCTGACGTAATCACCGTCCTCGGCGATTTGCCGGGGCGGGTCGCACACCAGCACCTTCCAGCCCAACGCCTTGAGCACCTTGACCAGACGCCCGCCGACTTCACCGGCACCCACCACGCCATAGGTGCGTTGGGCCAGGTCGGCGCCTTCGATTTCGGCCAGAGTCAGCAGGCTGCCCAGCACATAGTCGACCACGCCACGGGCGTTGCAGCCGGGGGCACTGGACCACTGGATGCCGGCGCGCTGGAAGTAATCAAGGTCGAGGTGGTCGGTGCCGATAGTGCAGGTGCCGACAAACCGCACGGGTGTGCCTTCGAGCAAAGCCCGGTTGACGTTGGTCACCGAACGCACCAGCAGCACATCGGCCTGTTCGATCGTCGCGCGGTCGATGGACCGGCCTGGAACCCGGCGAATCTCGCCAAGTCCTTCGAAGAATGCATCGAGCAGCGGGATATTTTCGTCGGCAACAATCAGCATGGCAGGCTCCTTTCGCGGATCAGCAGTGTACAGCGGTTTTCCTTGTGGTGAGGGAGCAAGCTCCCTCGCCACAAAAAGCAACACTTGCGCTGGGCTGTGTTTACAAATCCACAACACAGGTTTTTTCCTGACCAACACGTCAAGGCGTAGAATGCGCCGTCCTGCGCTCCCCCTATCGGACATCCGTACGTGAACACTGCCACAACCACCACCGCCCTCTCCCGCCCCGCCCGCGTCAGCCTTGAAGTGCGCAATCTGCTGGCCCTGGCCCTGCCGATCATGATCGGGCAACTGGCGACCACCGCCATGGGCTTTGTCGATGCCGTGATGGCCGGGCGTGTCAGCTCCCGGGACCTGGCGGCGGTCGCCCTGGGCAACTCCATCTGGATCCCGGTGTACCTGCTGATGACCGGCACGCTGCTGGCCACCACACCGAAAGTTGCCCAACGCTTTGGCGCCGGCACCCACGGTGAAATCGGCCCGCTGGTGCGCCAGTCGATGTGGCTGGCGTTGGTGGTGGGAATTACCGCGCTGCTGTTGCTGATCAGCGCCGAACCGATCCTGCACCTGATGAAGGTCGATCCCGAACTGATCAAGCCGTGCATGGGCTACCTGCACGGCATCGCCTCGGGCATGCCGGCCATTGCGCTGTATTACGTGTTGCGCTGCTTCAGCGACGGCCTGGGCCGAACGCGGCCGAGCATGGTCATGGGCCTGTGCGGGCTGGCGCTGAATATTCCGCTGAACTATGTGTTCATCTACGGCCACTTCGGCGTGCCGGCCATGGGCGGCATCGGTTGTGGCTGGGCCACGGCGATCGTGATGTGGGTGATGATGCTCGGCCTGGCCGCCTGGACCCGCTGGGCGCCGGTGTATCAGAGCAGCGAGCTGTTCAAGCGCTTTGACTGGCCGCAATGGTCGGTGATCAAGCGCGTGCTGAGCATTGGTTTGCCCATCGGGATTGCGGTGTTTGCCGAGTCGAGCATCTTCGCGGTGATCGCGCTGCTGATCGGCAGCCTCGGCGCCACGGTGGTGGCCGGGCACCAGATTGCGCTGAACTTCAGCTCGCTGGTGTTCATGATTCCGTATTCCCTGAGCATGGCGGTCACCGTGCGCGTCGGCCAGGCCCTCGGCCGCGGCGAACCCCGTGAAGCGCGCTTCGCGGCAGGTGTCGGCATGGGCACGGCGCTGGTGTATGCCTGCCTGTCCTGCAGCCTGATGCTGTTGTTTCGGGAACAGATCGCCACCATCTACACCCAGGATCCGCTGGTGATCCAGGTGGCGGCGATGCTGATTGTGTTTGCGGCGCTGTTTCAGTTCTCGGACGCGATCCAGGTCACGGCCGCCGGCGCGTTGCGCGGTTACCAGGACACACGGGTGACCATGGTGCTGACGCTGTTTGCGTATTGGGGCGTGGGCTTGCCGGTGGGCTACGCGCTGGGGCTGACCGAGTGGCTGGGCCAGGCGCGCGGCCCGAGCGGCTTGTGGCAGGGGCTGATCGTGGGCCTGAGCTGTGCGGCGGCGATGCTGGTGATCCGCCTGGTGCGCAGTGCACGCAAGCGGATTCGCCGGGCCTAAGCGGACTTCTTGCGGATCCAGTACAGGTAGGTGCCCGCCTGTTCCTGCTGGCCCACCAGTTCATGGTCGAGAAACACGCAGAACTTGGGAATATCGCGACGGGTCGACGGATCGGTCGCGATCACCTTGAGCAAGCCGCCGGGCGCCAGGTCACGGATGTGCTGGTGCAGCATCATCACCGGCTCGGGGCAGTTGAGGCCGGTGGCGTCCAGGGTGCCATCGACCGGGGTGTCAAAAATGTCGCTCATCATTCACTCCTGAAACAGGCCGCCAGTTTACCGGGCCTTTGGCTTCTTCACATCCAACCGGCGCAAATGGCAGGTCACTTCTTCACGGTCGTGGTACAGCTGCTTACAGCCAATCTCCACTCGAATACCCCGTTCCTTGAAGCCTTCCGCGATGCGTTCAAGCAAGCGCTTCACTTCGGCATAACGCTGCTTCATCGGCAACTTCAGGTTGACCACCGCCTCGCGGCAATGTCCCTCGCCAATCCAGGTTTCCAGCAGGGCCGCGTTACGCGCCGGTTTCTCGACGATGTCGCAGACCATCCAGTCCACCGGCTGCTTGGGGGTGTAGATGAAGCCGTCGGCCATCAAGTGCTGCACCAGGCCGGTGTCCATCAGGCTTTCGGCCATCGGGCCGTTGTCGATAGCGGTCACCAGCATGCCACGGTTGACCAGTTGCCAGGTCCAGCCGCCAGGCGCTGCGCCGAGGTCGACGCCGGTCATGTCGCTGTGCAGACGCTCGTCCCACTGATCACGGGGGATGAAGTGGTGCCAGGCCTCCTCCAGCTTCAGGGTCGAGCGGCTTGGCGCGTCCCGCGGGAATTTCAGGCGGGGGATGCCCATCGGCCACATGGCCGAGTTGTTCGACTCGGCCAGGCCCATGAACACTTCGCGGCCACTCTTGAAGGTCAGCAACAGGCGCGGCTTGCTGGCGTCTTCCACCAGCTTGCCGGCGGCCATCAACGCTTTGCGCAGGTGCACTTCGAATTTCTTGCAGAAGTTCGACAGCTCCTTGCCATCGTTGGTGTCGACCATCTCCAGCCACAGGCTGCCGCACACCGGGAAATCCCGCAGGTGCGCCAGGATCACGCTGATGCGGTCGGTTTCCGGCAAATCGATGAACACCCCGCGCGCCCACTGCCTTGGGAAGATCAGCTCGGCAAAGCGTTGGCCGCGCATCAGGCGCTGGGCGCCGTCTTCTTCGGTGCAGACAAATTCGGCGCAGGCGCTGCCGGTCTTGGCCTTGGCGTAGCCTGAAACGTTCAGGCGAGCGGCGTGTTCCGCGATCTCGGAACAGACTTCGCCTTCAAAACCCGGGCGGCAGTGCATAAAAAGGGTGTTCATCAACTCTCCTGGATCACGGGCTTGCTATAGCGCAATGCCTGTCATGAAAACGCGCGCATGATAGCCGAGTTCGGAACCTTGGACTTATTGATAGAGTCCAGTAATTAGCCAGCTACTTAAAACAGGGCTAATTTGTAAGCTCTGTTCGTCCCGTCAGGTCCGTAGCCGTGCGGACCATAAGGAGTCATGTAATGTCATCCCTTGATAGTCTGAGAACCCTTAAAACCTTACAGATCGACGACAAGACCTATCACTACTTCAGCCTGCCCGAAGCCGCCAAGAGCCTGGGTGATCTGGACAAGCTGCCGATGTCCCTCAAGGTACTGCTGGAAAACCTGCTGCGCTGGGAAGACGAAAAGACCGTCACCGGCGCCGACCTCAAGGCCATTGCCGCCTGGCTCAAGGAGCGCCGCTCCGACCGCGAGATCCAATACCGCCCCGCCCGGGTGCTGATGCAGGACTTTACCGGCGTGCCCGCCGTGGTCGACCTGGCCGCCATGCGCGCCGCCGTGGCCAAGGCCGGCGGTGACCCGCAGCGCATCAACCCGCTGTCACCGGTGGATCTGGTGATCGACCACTCGGTGATGGTCGACAAGTTCGCCACCACCGGCGCCTTCCAGGAAAACGTCGACATCGAAATGCAGCGCAACGGCGAACGCTACGCCTTCCTGCGCTGGGGCCAGAGCGCCTTCGACAACTTCAGCGTAGTACCGCCGGGCACCGGCATCTGCCACCAGGTCAACCTGGAATACCTCGGCCGCACCGTGTGGACCAAGGATGAAGACGGCCGCACCTACGCCTTCCCCGACACATTGGTAGGCACAGACTCCCACACCACCATGATCAACGGCCTCGGCGTACTGGGCTGGGGCGTGGGCGGGATCGAAGCGGAAGCCGCGATGCTCGGGCAGCCGGTGTCGATGCTGATCCCGGAAGTGATCGGCTTCAAGCTCACCGGCAAGCTGAAAGAAGGCATCACCGCCACCGACCTGGTGCTGACCGTCACCCAGATGTTGCGCAAAAAAGGCGTGGTCGGGAAATTCGTCGAATTCTATGGTGATGGCCTGGCCGACCTGCCACTGGCCGACCGTGCCACCATCGCCAACATGGCCCCGGAATACGGCGCCACTTGCGGCTTCTTCCCGGTGGACGACGTGACTCTGGACTACCTGCGCCTGTCGGGCCGTCCTGCGGAAACCGTCAAACTGGTAGAGGCGTACACCAAGGCCCAGGGCCTATGGCGCAACGCCGGTCAGGAGCCCATCTTCACTGACAGCCTGGCACTGGACATGGGCAGTGTCGAAGCCAGCCTCGCGGGGCCAAAACGCCCACAAGACCGTGTTTCCCTGCCGAACGTCGGCCAGGCCTTCAGCGACTTCCTCGACCTGCAATTCAAACCCACCAACAAGGAAGAAGGCCGCCTGGAAAGCGAAGGCGGCGGTGGTGTTGCGGTGGGCAACGCCGACCTGATCGGTGAAGCCGACTACGACTTCGAAGGCCAGACCTATCGCCTGAAAAACGGCGCGGTGGTGATCGCCGCGATTACCTCCTGCACCAACACCTCCAACCCCAGCGTGATGATGGCAGCGGGCTTGGTGGCGAAAAAGGCCGTGGAGAAAGGACTGAAGAGCAAGCCATGGGTGAAAACGTCCCTGGCGCCTGGTTCCAAGGTGGTCACCGACTACTACAAAGCGGCGGGGCTGACCCAATACCTCGACAAGCTGGGCTTCGACCTGGTGGGTTATGGCTGCACCACCTGCATCGGCAACTCCGGGCCGCTGCCCGAGCCGATCGAAAAAGCCATCCAGAAAGCCGACCTGGCGGTAGCGTCGGTGCTTTCGGGCAACCGTAACTTTGAAGGCCGGGTGCACCCGCTGGTGAAAACCAACTGGCTGGCCTCCCCACCCCTCGTCGTGGCCTACGCCCTGGCCGGCACCGTGCGCATGGACATCAGCAGCGAACCACTGGGCACCGGCTCTGACGGTAAACCGGTGTACCTGCGGGACATCTGGCCCAGCAGCAAGGAAATCGCCGACGCCGTCGCCCAAGTCAGCACCGGGATGTTCCACAAGGAATACGCCGAAGTGTTTGCCGGCGACGAACAGTGGCAAGCCATTGAAGTGCCGCAGGCCGCGACCTACGTCTGGCAAAAGGACTCCACCTACATCCAGCACCCACCGTTCTTTGACGACATCGGCGGCCCGCTGCCGGTGATCGAAGACGTCAAGGGCGCCAACGTGCTGGCACTGTTGGGGGATTCGGTGACCACCGACCACATCTCCCCCGCCGGTAACATCAAGACCGACAGCCCGGCCGGCAAATACCTGCGCGAGCAAGGTGTCGAACCGCGGGACTTCAACTCTTACGGCTCGCGTCGCGGCAACCACGAAGTGATGATGCGCGGCACCTTCGCCAACATCCGTATCCGCAACGAAATGCTCGGCGGTGAGGAAGGCGGCAACACGATCTACATCCCTACCGGCGAGAAAATGCCGATCTACGACGCGGCCATGAAGTACCAGGCCTCGGATACTCCGCTGGTGGTGATCGCCGGTCAGGAGTACGGCACCGGCTCAAGCCGCGACCGGGCCGCCAAGGGCACCAACCTGTTGGGGGTCAAGGCGGTGATCGCCGAGAGCTTCGAGCGGATTCACCGCTCCAACCTGGTAGGCATGGGCGTGCTGCCCCTGCAGTTCAAGCTGGACCAGAACCGCAAGGCACTCAAGCTGACCGGCAAAGAGAAGATCGACATCCTCGGGCTGACCAACGCCGAGATCGAGCCGCGCATGAACCTGACGCTGGTGATCACCCGTGAGGATGGCAGCAGCGAGAAGGTCGAGGTGCTGTGCCGCATCGATACGCTGAATGAGGTCGAGTACTTCAAGGCGGGCGGGATCCTGCACTACGTGTTGCGGCAGCTGATTGCCTCGTAACTGACACGCGCTACACAAAACACCGCCTTCCCAGGCGGTGTTTTCATTTTTACCGTCGGTGACGCTCGTTATACTGCCGCCCTCAGATTTCGATAGTCACAAGGATTCCCCATGCTTGCTCTGCCATGGCTGTACCTGGCGCTTCTTTCCATCGGCTATGTACTCGCCTTGAGCTACGGGCAATTGGGCTTGATGGCGGCGTTGTCCGTCGCCATGTTGCTGCTGGCCGGGTTTGCCGTGCGCCAGCAGCGAAATCCATGGGTGCGCTATCTCGGCCACGGCCTGTTTATCGTGCTGGCGCTGGGGCTGGCGATGCATTGGCTGCCGGGCTTCTACAACGGTCGCGGGATCGCCCCGCAGCGCTTTACTGACGATGCCGTGCCGTTTTCGATGTACTTGAACCAGGACAAGCCGCTGATCGGCTTCTGGCTGCTGCTGGCCTGCCCGTGGATTGTTGCGCGCCGGTCATTGCGCCTGTCGATCTATGCCACGGCGCTGGCATTGACCCTGACGGCGATTGCCGCACTGGGCGGTGCTGCGTTGCTGGGGGTTATCAGTTGGGCGCCGAAGTGGCCGGAACAGGCATGGCTGTGGGTGCTGAATAACCTGCTGCTGGTGACTCTCGTGGAGGAAGCGCTGTTTCGCGGTTACATCCAGGGCGGGCTGAGCCGGCGCTTCAAGCAGTTGCCCTATGGTGAAAACCTCGCGCTGTTACTGGCAGCGCTTTTGTTCGGCCTGGTCCACCTGGGCGCAGGCTGGCAGTGGACCCTGCTGGCAACCATCGCCGGCCTGGGATACGGCCTGGCGTATCGCTTTGGCGGGTTGGGCGCGGCGATCGTCACGCACTTCGGCTTGAACCTGCTGCATTTCGGGTTGTTTACCTATCCGATGCTGGCGGGCTGAGGCTGAGCCGATTGTTGCAAAAATAAGTTAAATAAAACCCCGCAGCGGCCGACAACCCATCAAAGCCTTGCGGATTGAACAATCATGCGTAATAACCAACCCGTTACCCAGCGCGAACGTACCTTCCCCGCTCAGCAACGGTTGATCTCCACCACCGATGCCAAAGGCGTGATCACCTACTGCAACGACGCCTTTGTCGAGATCAGTGGGTTTTCCCATGACGAACTGTTGCGTGCCCCGCACAACCTGGTTCGTCATCCGGATGTTCCGGCGGCAGTGTTCGCACACATGTGGTCGACGCTCAAACAAGGCTTGCCATGGATGGGCATCGTCAAGAACCGCTGCAAGAGCGGTGATCACTATTGGGTCAACGCCTATGTGACACCGGTCTTCGACGGCAATCAGGTGATCGGCTACGAGTCGGTTCGGGTCAAGCCCACCGCCGAGCAGATTCGCCGTGCCGAGGCGCTTTACCAGCGCATCAACCAGGGCAAGCCGGCCATCCCGCGCCGCGACAAGTGGCTGCCGGTGTTGCAGGACTGGCTGCCGTTTATCCTGGTCAGCCAGTTGAGCTTTCTGATTGGCGTCTGGCTCAATTCCCACTGGGGCTTTGCCTTGGCCGCCGCGCTGTCGGTACCGCTGGGCCTGCTGGGCCTGAGCTGGCAACAGCGCGGGCTCAAGCGTTTGCTGCGCCTGGCCGAGCAGACCACGTCCGACCCGCTGATTGCGCAGATGTACACCGACAGCCGCGGCGCCCAGGCACGCCTGGAGATGTCGATCCTCAGCCAGGAAGCGCGCCTGAAGACGTGTCTTACCCGTTTGCAGGACACGGCTGAACACCTCAACTCCCAGGCGGCACAGTCCAATACCCTGGCGCATAACAGCTCCAGCGGTCTTGAACGCCAACGTGTGGAAACCGAACAGGTGGCCACTGCGGTCAACCAGATGGCCGCGACGACCCAGGAAGTCGCCAGCCACGTGCAACGCACCGCCGATGCCACCCAGGAAGCCAATCGCCTGACCGGCCGTGGCCGTGATATCGCCGGCGAAACCCGCGAGGCGATTCAGCGCCTGTCGGTAGCGGTCGGGGAAACCGGTGTGACCGTGACCCAACTGGCCAAGGACAGCGATGAGATCGGCGGCGTGGTGGATGTGATCAAAGGCATCGCCGACCAGACCAACCTGCTGGCGCTGAACGCGGCCATCGAAGCGGCCCGTGCCGGCGAGATGGGCCGGGGCTTCGCAGTGGTGGCCGACGAAGTGCGGCAACTGGCCCAGCGTACCAGCGAGTCCACCGGGCAGATTCACGCGCTGATCGCCAAGCTGCAACAGACCGCCAACGCCGCCGTACAGACCATGGACGCCGGGCATCGCCAGGCGGAGGAAGGTGTGGCGCGGGTGATGGAGGCGGACCAGGCGCTGATCGGGATCAGTGAAGCGGTAGCGCATATCACTGACATGACGGCGCAGATTGCGGCGGCGACCGAAGAGCAAAGCTCGGTGGCTGAAGAGATCAGCCGTAATATCAGCACCATTGCGTTGCTGGCGGATCAGACTTCGGAACAGGCGTTGAACTCGGCGCAGTTGAGTGAAGAGCTGACGCATACCGCCAATACCCAGTACTCGCTGGTAGAACGCTTTAACCGGTAAATCGCTATCGCAGGCAAGCCAGCTCCCACATTTGACTGTGTTCACACATCAAAATGTGGGAGCTGGCTTGCCTGCGATGAGGCCCTAAAGGCCAGCAAGAAAGCTTGAGACCTTCACCGCCGCAGCCTCCAGATGCTGCTCATGACTAAACCCCGAAGCCTTCAACGGCTTCAAATCATGATCCCCCGCTACCCGCCACATCACCTCGATACTCGGCGACAACACATACCCTTCCACCGCCGCCCGATTGCCCAGCGCATCCCGCTCGCCCTGCACAATCAACGTCGGCGTCTTCAGCCCGGCCAGATGCTCGGTTCGGGGTTTCTCCGGCTTGCCCACCGCATAAAACGGATAACCCAGGCACACCAGCGCATCCGCGCCCAATTCATCCGCCAGTAAACTGGCCATCCGCCCGCCCATGGACTTGCCGCCAACCGCCAGTTTCCCAGCGACATGACGTCGCACCTCGGCATACACCTCACGCCAGCATTCCAGCAGTTTCGGGGCAGGATTGGGTGGGCGTTTACCGCCGTCCACACGGCGCTGGGCCATGTACGGAAACTCGAAGCGCAACACGTTCACGCCATGCCCGGCAAGGCGTGCAGCCATGTCGTTCATGAAGCCCGAGTCCATCGGCGCACCCGCGCCGTGGGCCAGGATCAACGTCGCGGGCGTACGCGCGATAGACCCTGTGGCGACATCCCACAACCAGCCGCGTTCCCGCACACACTGCGCCCATTGATCCCCGTCAATACTGGCCTTGTGCTCTTTGCCCATGCTTGCCTCGCTTTTTAGTCTGCCTATAACTCCAGCCCAAGTGCCGCATTTGCTTGGGTTGAACCGTGGATGGGGAACCATGAACACTACTTTAAGTACCGCCTATAACTACAAGGTGGTCCGCCAATTCGCCATTATGACGGTGGTGTGGGGCATCGTCGGCATGGGGCTCGGGGTTTTTCTCGCTGCCCAGTTGGTATGGCCCGAACTCAACTTCAATTTGCCCTGGACCAGTTTCGGCCGTTTGCGCCCGCTGCACACCAACGCGGTGATCTTTGCCTTCGGCGGTTGCGCGCTGTTTGCCAGCTCTTTCTACTCGGTGCAACGCACCTGCCAGACCCAGCTGTTCGCGCCCAAACTCGCGCAGTTCTGCTTCTGGGGCTGGCAGTTGGTGATTGTGCTGGCCGCGATCAGCTTGCCGCTGGGCTACACCACCTCCAAGGAATACGCCGAGCTGGAATGGCCGATCGCCATTCTCATCGCCGTGGTCTGGGTGGCCTACGGCGTCGTGTTCTTCGGCACGGTGATGAAGCGCAACACCAAGCATATCTACGTCGGTAACTGGTTCTTCGGTGCGTTCATCATCACCGTGGCTATCCTGCACATCGTCAACCACGCGTCCCTGCCGGTGAGCTGGACCAAGTCCTACTCGGCCTACGGCGGTGCGACGGATGCCATGGTGCAGTGGTGGTACGGGCATAACGCGGTAGGCTTTTTCCTCACCGCAGGCTTCCTTGGGATGATGTACTACTTCGTGCCGAAACAGGCCGAACGTCCGGTGTATTCCTATCGCCTGTCCATCGTGCACTTCTGGGCACTGATCACCCTGTACATCTGGGCCGGCCCCCACCACTTGCACTACACCGCGTTGCCGGACTGGGCACAGTCTCTGGGCATGGTGATGTCGCTGGTGCTGCTGGCACCGAGCTGGGGCGGGATGATCAACGGCATGATGACCTTGTCGGGCGCCTGGCATAAGTTGCGCAGCGACCCGATCCTGCGCTTCCTTGTCGTGTCTCTCGCGTTCTACGGCATGTCGACCTTCGAAGGGCCGATGATGGCCATCAAGACGGTCAACGCCCTCTCCCACTACACCGACTGGACCATCGGCCACGTACATGCCGGCGCCCTCGGTTGGGTAGCGATGATTTCCATCGGCGCGCTGTACCACATGATCCCGAAAATCTTCGGTCGCGAGCAGATGTACAGCCTCGGCCTGATCAACGCGCACTTCTGGCTGGCCACCATCGGCACCGTGCTCTACATCGCTTCGATGTGGGTCAACGGTATTGCCCAGGGCCTGATGTGGCGTGCGGTCAATGAAGACGGCACCTTGACCTACTCCTTCGTCGAAACCCTGGTGGCCAGCCACCCAGGCTTCATCGTGCGGCTGGTGGGTGGGGCGATCTTCCTCAGCGGCATGTTCCTGATGGCTTACAACACGTGGCGCACCGTGCGTTCGGCACAACCCGCCGAAGTCGCCGCTGCGGCGCAGATGGCCTGAGGAGTCGATGATGAAACACGAAACCATTGAAAAGAACGTCGGCCTGCTGATGCTGCTGATGGTGCTCGCCGTGAGTATCGGCGGCCTGACCCAGATTGTGCCGCTGTTCTTCCAGGACGTGACCAACAAGCCGGTGGAAGGCATGAAGCCCTACACCGCGCTGCAACTGGAAGGCCGCGACATCTACATCCGCGAAGGTTGCGTACAGTGCCACTCGCAGATGATCCGCCCGTTCCGCGCCGAAACCGAGCGCTACGGCCACTACTCGGTGGCCGGTGAAAGCGTGTGGGATCACCCCTTCCTATGGGGCTCCAAACGCACCGGGCCGGACCTGGCCCGCGTCGGCGCGCGCTACTCGGACGACTGGCACCGCGCGCACTTGTACAACCCGCGCAACGTGGTGCCGGAATCGAAGATGCCGGCGTACCCATGGCTGGTCACCGCTCCGGTCGACAGCAGCCACACCGAGACCAAGCTCAAAGTGATGCGCACCCTCGGCGTGCCGTACACCGACGATGACATCGCCGGCGCCGTGGCCTCCCTCAAGGGCAAGACCGAGATGGACGCGCTGGTTTCGTACCTGCAAGTGCTCGGCACTGCCATCAAGAGCAAGAGGTGAGCCATGGGATTTGATTTCGATGCTGGAACCATCCGCGGGCTTGGCACGCTGGTCGTGGCCATCGCCTTCATCGGCTTGTCGCTGTGGGTGTTCAACTCCCGGCGCAATTCGGAGTTCGCCGAAGCCTGCCTGCTGCCGTTTGCCGATGAACCGCTACCGCCAACCCCCGACGCTCAAGAAGAGCCTGCAACAAGGAGCAACCGGCCATGACTACCTTCTGGAGTACATGGATCTGTGTACTGACCCTCGGCAGCCTGATCGGGCTGACCTGGCTGTTGATCGGCACCCGCAAGGGCGAGACCAAGGGCAGCGTGGACCAGACCATGGGCCACGCCTTCGACGGGATCGAGGAATACGATAACCCGCTGCCGCAATGGTGGTTCATGCTGTTCGCCGGCACCCTGGTGTTTGCCGTCGGCTACCTGATCCTCTACCCGGGCCTGGGCAACTGGAAGGGCGTGCTGCCGGGCTATGAAGACGGCTGGACCCAGACCAAGGAATGGGACAAGGAGATGGCCAAGGCCGACGCCAAGTTCGGGCCGATCTTCGCCAAATTCGCAGCCATGCCCGTGGAAGAAGTGGCCAAGGACCCGCAGGCGCTGAAAATGGGCGGTCGCCTGTTTGCCTCCAACTGCGCGGTGTGCCACGGCTCGGACGCCAAGGGCGCCTACGGTTTCCCGAACCTGGCGGACAACATCTGGCGCTGGGGCGGTTCAGCCGACGCAATCAAGATGACCATCATGAATGGCCGTCATGCAGCGATGCCGGCCTGGGGTGAAGTGCTGGGTGAAGACGGGGTGAAAAACGTCGCGGCCTATGTGCGCCATGAACTGGCGGGCCTGCCGTTGCCGGCGGACAGCACCGCTGACGTTGCGGCGGGCCAAGTGGCGTTCAGCACCACCTGTGTCGCCTGCCACGGTCCACAAGGCCATGGTGTGGAAGCCATGGGTGCGCCGAACCTGACGCAACCCAGCGGCTTTATCTACGGCACCAGCCTGGCACAGTTGCAGCAGACCATTCGCCACGGCCGCCAAGGCCAGATGCCCGCGCAGGAAGTGCTGCAAGGCAATGACAAGGTGCATTTGCTTGCGGCCTACGTCTACAGCCTGTCCCATAACGCCGATGGCGCAACGCCTGACAGCCAACCCGAGTAATCCTGCACTCCCCAAAAGCCGCGCCTGCTTCAGGTGCGGCTTTTTTGCGACCCATTGTCGCACCCTTCCGATCAGCGACTTTCCCCTCCTGCCATTCGGGTCTACGCTTGTTTGCACAGTGGACCGGCATTGGCCGGTCGATGGCCGACTTGCACTCGATGGGTTGAAACATTTCTGCTCGATGACAGGCGCAAAGGCTGGTACTTACCGGCTGTCGTGCCACTGACCACTCGTCACCCGAGCGGCTTGTTTACACACACTCAGTTACAAGTACCTTCGACCCGCTTAAAATCCTGTCCAAGTCGTCAGCTTTTAACCCTGAATTTTGTCCTTACGCCAAACATGGAAAGGGCGCAGAATCTGGTTTGGAACGCATTGACGCAGGTCACCTTGCGTTGCAATGGAATCTTGCTTTCTCCATACTTGCGACCGATTTTTACCCTATAAAAAAACCTAAACCGTGGAACCTTAGAATGAGCACAGCAATCAGTCCGACTGCTTATAACTATAAGGTAGTCCGCCAGTTCGCCATCATGACGGTGGTCTGGGGGATCCTTGGCATGGGGCTCGGTGTCTTCATCGCCTCGCAACTGGTTTGGCCAGAGTTGAATTTTGGCCTGCCATGGACGACGTTTGGACGCCTGCGCCCGTTGCACACCAACCTGGTGATTTTTGCCTTCGGTGGATGTGCACTGTTTGCCACTTCTTACTACGTCGTGCAGCGAACCTGCCAAACGCGACTGATTTCCGATGCATTGGCTGCCTTTACCTTCTGGGGCTGGCAAGCGGTCATCGTTGGCGCGATCATCACCCTGCCGCTGGGCTACACCACCACCAAGGAATACGCCGAGCTGGAATGGCCGATCGCCATTTTGCTGGCGATTGTCTGGGTGACCTACGCGGTGGTGTTCTTCGGCACCATCGTCAAGCGCAAGACCAAGCACATCTACGTCGGCAACTGGTTCTACGGGGCGTTTATCCTGGTGACGGCGATGCTGCACATCGTCAACCACACCTCCTTGCCGGTGAGCTTCTTCAAGTCCTACTCGGCCTACGCCGGTGCGACGGACGCGATGATCCAGTGGTGGTACGGCCACAACGCCGTAGGCTTCTTCCTCACCACCGGCTTCCTGGGGATGATGTACTACTTCGTGCCGAAACAGGCCGAGCGTCCGATCTACTCCTATCGCCTGTCCATCGTGCACTTCTGGGCGCTGATCACCCTGTACATCTGGGCCGGTCCGCACCACCTGCACTACACCGCGTTGCCGGACTGGGCCCAGTCCCTGGGCATGGCCATGTCGATCATCCTGCTGGCGCCAAGCTGGGGCGGGATGATCAACGGCATGATGACCCTGTCGGGCGCCTGGCATAAATTGCGCACCGACCCGATCCTGCGGTTCCTCGTGGTATCCCTGGCGTTCTACGGCATGTCGACCTTCGAAGGCCCGATGATGGCCATCAAGACCGTCAACTCGCTGTCCCACTACACCGACTGGACCATCGGCCACGTACACGCCGGCGCCCTCGGTTGGGTAGCGATGATCTCCATCGGTGCGCTGTACCACATGATCCCGAAACTGTTCGGCCGTGCGCAGATGCACAGCGTCAGCCTGATCAACACGCACTTCTGGCTGGCCACCATCGGTACCGTGCTCTACATCGCCTCGATGTGGGTCAACGGCATCACCCAAGGCCTGATGTGGCGTGCGATCAACGACGACGGCACCCTTACTTACTCCTTCGTCGAAGGGCTGCAAGCCAGCCATCCGGGTTACATCGTGCGCGCCCTCGGCGGTGCGATCTTTGCCAGCGGCATGCTCTTCATGGCCTACAACGTCTGGCGCACCGTGCGTGCCTCCGACCCTAAAGAAGCCGAAGCCGCCAGCCAGATCGCCGTTGTGGGAGCTCACTGATGAAGCATGAAGTAGTCGAGAAGAATATCGGCCTGCTGGCCTTCTTCATGGTCATCGCCGTGAGTATCGGCGGCCTGACCCAGATCGTTCCGCTGTTTTTCCAGGACGTGACCAACAAACCGGTGGAAGGCATGAAGCCGCGCACCGCCCTTGAACTGGAAGGCCGCGACGTCTACATCGCCAACGGCTGTGTCGGCTGCCACTCGCAGATGATCCGTCCGTTCCGCGCCGAAACCGAACGCTACGGCCACTACTCGGTGGCCGGTGAAAGCGTGTGGGACCACCCGTTCCTGTGGGGTTCCAAGCGTACCGGCCCGGACCTGGCCCGTGTCGGCGGTCGTTACTCCGATGACTGGCAGCGTGCGCACTTGTACAACCCGCGCAACGTCGTGCCCGAGTCGAAAATGCCGGCGTACCCGTTCCTGGTCGAAAACAAACTCGACGGCAAGGACACCGCCAAGAAGATGGAAGTCTTGCGCACCCTCGGCGTGCCCTACACCGACGAAGACATCGCCGGGGCGGCAGCTGCCGTGAAGGGCAAGACCGAAATGGACGCACTGGTGGCCTACTTGCAAGGCCTTGGCACCATCATCAAAAGCAAACGGTGATCACGATGGATATCGGGATGATTCGAGGCCTGGGCACCGTTGTCGTGATGGTGGCTTTTATCGGCCTGGCGTTGTGGGTGTTCAGCCCCAAGCGCAAGTCGGAGTTTGAAGACGCGACGTTGCTGCCCTTCGCGGATGATCCCGAAGCCATCAAGCACGTCGTAGAAGCGTCTAGGAGTAACAAAGAATGACTACGTTCTGGAGTCTGTACGTCACAGTCCTCAGTCTGGGTACCATTTTCGCCCTGACCTGGCTGCTGCTGTCGACCCGCAAGGGCCAGCGCGCCGAGCAAACCGATGAAACCGTCGGCCACTCGTTCGACGGCATCGAGGAGTACGACAACCCGCTGCCGAAATGGTGGTTCATGCTGTTTGTCGGCACCATCATCTTCGCCCTCGGTTACCTGGCGCTGTACCCTGGCTTGGGCAACTGGAAAGGCCTGCTGCCGGGCTATAACTACCTCGACAACGACAAGCAAACCCCTTTCGCCAACGGCCAGACCGGCTGGACCGGCGTGCACGAATGGGAAAAGGAAATGGCCAAGTCGGACGCCAAGTTCGGGCCGATCTTCGCCAAGTTCGCCGCGATGCCGATTGAAGAAGTGGCCAAGGACCCGCAAGCCTTGAAGATGGGTGGCCGCCTGTTCGCCTCCAACTGCTCGGTGTGCCACGGTTCCGACGCCAAGGGGGCCTACGGCTTTCCCAACCTGACCGACGCCGACTGGCGCTGGGGCGGCGACCCGGCCACCATCAAGGAAACCATCATGAAAGGTCGCCACGCGGTGATGCCGGCCTGGGCCGAAGTCATTGGCGAGCAAGGCGTGGCCGATGTGGCCGGCTTTGTGGTGACCAATCTCGATGGCCGTAAACTGCCGGAAGGCGCCAAGGCTGACGTGGCCAACGGCGAGAAACTCTTCGCCGCCAACTGCGTGGCGTGCCACGGTCCCGCCGGTAAAGGTACACCCGCCATGGGCGCACCTGACCTGACCCACCCGGGCGCCTTCATTTACGGTTCGAGCTTCGCGCAACTGCAGCAGACCATCCGTTATGGCCGTCAGGGCCAAATGCCTGCGCAGGAGCAATTGCAGGGCAATGACAAGGTGCATTTGCTGGCGGCGTATGTTTACAGCCTGTCCCATGGGGACAAGCCGGCGGACGCCGAGTAAGGCAAAACGGCCATAAAAACGGCTCTGTCAGCGGAAGCTGACAGAGCCGTTTTTGAAACCACCAAAGATCCAATGTGGGAGCGGGCTTGCTCGCGAATGCGGTGTATCAGTAACCAATAAGTTGACTGACACTGCGCATTCGCGAGCGAGCCCGCTCCCACATCAGACCTGCCTTGTTTTGAAGATCCGGGGCTCTTGGCTGACTGCATTGAGGACCTGCCCACCCACCGCAACAGCAAAAACCGTCCATACTTCACAAGTCAATTGATCCAGATCACGTACACCATCAATTGACTTCCCCCAACGCGACCAAAGGTCGCACCCGTCAAAGGGTATCTGGGGCGTATCATTAGGCCACTGCAACACCCCTATTTTGACCCCGGCTGGCACGTACTGGCCGAGGCAAATCTCCACTGCCGTGGGATGCAATGATGAGCAACCAGATTCCGGAACATGACGTTACCCCGCCTGCCAAAAAATCAAGCAACACTGTCGATCTCTACGCATCACGGGAGAAAATCTACACCCGCGCCTTCACCGGTTTGTTCCGCAATTTGCGGATGCTCGGTGGCGCCGGTTTGTTCCTGCTCTACTTCGGCACCGTGTGGCTGAACTGGGGTGGCCACCAGGCCGTGTGGTGGAACCTGCCGGAGCGTAAATTCTTCATTTTTGGCGCGACCTTCTGGCCCCAGGATTTCATCCTGCTGTCGGGCATCCTGATCGTCGCGGCGTTTGGCCTGTTCTTCATCACCGTGTATGCCGGCCGCGTCTGGTGCGGCTACACCTGCCCGCAAAGCGTGTGGACCTGGATCTTCATGTGGTGCGAAAAGGTCACCGAAGGCGACCGCAACCAGCGCATCAAGCTGGACAAGGCGCCGATGAGCGCCAACAAGTTCCTGCGCAAATTCAGCAAGCACAGCCTGTGGCTGATCATCGGCTTCGTCACCGGCATGACCTTCGTCGGCTACTTCTCGCCGATCCGTGAGCTGGTGTTCGACTTCTTCACCGGCCAGGCCGATGGCTGGTCGTATTTCTGGGTCGGCTTCTTCACCCTCGCCACCTACGGCAACGCCGGTTGGCTACGGGAGCAAGTGTGCATCTACATGTGCCCATATGCGCGCTTCCAGAGCGTGATGTTCGACAAGGACACCCTGATTGTTTCCTACGACCCACGCCGTGGCGAAACCCGGGGCCCGCGCAAAAAAGGTATCGACTACAAGGCCGAGGGCCTGGGGGATTGCATCGATTGCACGATGTGCGTGCAGGTGTGCCCCACGGGCATCGACATCCGTGACGGCCTGCAGATCGAATGCATCGGCTGCGCGGCCTGTATCGACGCCTGCGACAACATTATGGACAAGATGGAATACCCCCGCGGCCTGATCAGCTACACCACCGAACACAACCTGTCGGGGCAGAAAACCCATAAGCTGCGACCGCGCCTGATCGGTTATGCCCTGGTGCTGCTGGCGATGATAGGCCTGTTGGCAGGCGCATTCTTCATGCGTTCGCTGGTGGGTTTCGACGTCAGCAAGGACCGAGTGCTGTACCGCGAAAACGCCGAAGGCCGGATCGAAAACGTCTACAGCCTGAAGATCATGAACAAGGACCAGCGCGACCACACTTACGTGCTGGAAGCCGCAGGCCTGCCGGACCTCAAGCTGCAAGGCCGGCGCGAGATCAAGGTGGCCGCCGGGGAAATCTTCAGCATGCCGGTGGAGCTGTCGAGCGCACCGGAGCAACTGCCGTCGAGCACCAACGAGGTGAAATTCATCCTCAAGGATGCCGATGACGACAGCGTTCACATTGAAGCCAAGAGCCGATTCATCGGCCCACAAGTCCGTTAATAGAGAGCCGAACAATGCCCGCAGCTACTGCCGCAAGCCCCTGGTACAAGCACCTCTGGCCCTGGATCATCATCGGGATCCTGACCTGTTCGGTGACATTGACCTTGTCCATGGTGACCATCGCGGTGAAGAACCCCGACAATCTGGTCAACGACAACTACTACGAGGCGGGTAAAGGCATCAACCGCTCCCTGGACCGCGAGTTACTGGCCCAGACCCTGCAACTGCGGGCCAAGGTGCATCTGGACGAACTGACCGGCGAAGTCGAAGTGCACCTGACCGGCAACAGCGGGCCCGGCACCCTGGAACTGAACCTGATTTCGCCGACCCAGCCGGAGAAGGACCGCAAGATCATCCTGACCCGCAGCGACAGCGAACCTGGCCGCTACATCGGCCAAGTGACCGACAAGGTCGAAGGCCGCCGCTTCGTCGAATTGCTGGGTGTGGAAGGCGACAGGACCTGGCGCATGTTTGAAGAAGAACAGGTCAGCCATGACAAGGACTTGCTGCTGGGTGACGAGCCGCTACAGGGTGCTGAAGACCTGAAAAAATAGAGCGGCACCTGTTTGATCGTTCCCACGTTCTGCGTGGGCATGCATTCCGTGACGCTCCGCGTCACAAGAGCGGACGCGGAGCGTCCAACGAAGCGTTCCCACGCAGAGCATGGGGACGATCATCGGAACTGAGCCATGACCACCCCAACCCCCTGCTACCACTGCGCCCTGCCCGTGCCGCCCGGCAGCCGGTTCACTGCGGTGATCCTCGGCGAGTCCCGCGAGCTGTGTTGCCCGGGCTGCCAGGCGGTGGCTGAGGCGATTGTCGCCGGTGGACTGGAAAGCTATTACCAGCACCGCAGCGAAGCCTCGGCCAACCCCGCGGCGCTGCCGGTGCAACTGGTGGACGAGCTGGAGCTGTATGACCGTGCGGATGTGCAAAAGCCCTTCGTGCGCCACGACGGTGATCTGTCGGAAGCCACCCTGTTGATGGAAGGCATCAGTTGCGCCGCCTGTGGCTGGCTGATCGAAAAACACCTGCGCAACCTGCCCGCCGTGGCCGAAGCGCGGCTGAACCTGTCCAACCACCGCCTGCACGTGCGTTGGGCGGATGGGCAACTGCCACTGAGCCAACTGCTCGGCGAGTTGCGCCATATCGGCTACGCCGCCCACCCGTACCAAGCTGATCGTGCCGCCGAACAACTGGCCAGCGAAAACCGCCTGGCGCTGCGTCAATTGGGCGTGGCCGGGCTGCTGTGGTTCCAGGCGATGATGGCGACGATGGCCACCTGGCCGGAATTCAATATCGACCTGAGCCCGGAGCTGCACGTAATCCTGCGCTGGGTCGCGATGTTTCTTACAACGCCCATCGTCTTCTACAGCTGCGCGCCGTTCTTCAAAGGTGCGATGCGCGACCTGCGTACCCGCCACCTGACCATGGATGTCTCGGTGTCGCTGGCAATCGGCGGTGCGTACCTGGCCGGGATCTGGACCGCGATCACCGGCACCGGCGAACTGTATTTCGATGCCGTCGGCATGTTTGCCCTGTTCCTGTTGGCCGGACGCTACCTGGAGCGCCGCGCCCGGGAACGTACGGCGGCGGCGACCGCGCAGTTGGTGAACCTGTTGCCGGCTTCGTGCCTGCGCATGAGTGCCGATGGGCAAAGTGAACGGATCCTGCTCAGCGAACTGGCCTTGGGCGACCGGGTGCTGGTGCATCCGGGCGCGGTGCTGCCGGCAGATGGCATCATCCTCGACGGCCAGTCGAGCATCGACGAATCCCTGCTGACCGGCGAGTACCTGCCGCAGCCGCGCCAGGTCGGCGATGCGGTGACCGCCGGCACCCTCAACGTCGAAGGCGCGCTGACCGTCGAAGTCCGCGCCCTGGGCCACGACACGCGCCTGTCGGCCATCGTGCGCCTGCTGGAACGGGCCCAGGCGGAAAAACCCCGGCTGGCGGAAATCGCCGACCGCGCCGCCCAATGGTTTCTGTTATGTTCGTTGATCGCCGCTGCTGTGATCGGTTTGGTGTGGTGGGAGCTGGATGCGTCACGGGCGTTCTGGATTGTCCTGGCGATGCTGGTTGCAACCTGCCCTTGTGCCCTGTCCCTGGCGACGCCAACCGCCCTGACGGCAGCCACCGGCACCCTGCACAAACTCGGCCTGCTGTTGACCCGGGGCCACGTGCTGGAAGGCCTGAACCAGATCGACACAGTGATTTTCGACAAGACCGGCACCCTCACCGAAGGCCGTCTGGCCTTGCGTGCCATCCGTCCGTTGAGCGTGCTGGGCAGCGATGAATGCCTGAGCCTTGCCGCCGCGCTGGAGCAACGCTCGGAACACCCGATTGCCCGCGCATTCGGCCGCGCCCCCCTGGCGGCAGATGAGGTGCTCAGCACACCGGGACTGGGGCTGGAAGGCACTGTTGGTAAACGCCGGTTGCGCATTGGCCAGCCGGGTTTTGTCTGCGAATTGAGCGGCTGCGCCCTTCCCGCCTCGCCAGCGGAAGCCGGGCAATGGTTACTGCTGGGGGACACCGACGGCGCCCTGGCCTGGTTTGTCCTGGATGATCGCCTGCGCAGCGACGCCCCCGCCTTGCTCGCCGCCTGCAAGGCCTGCGGCTGGCGCACCTTACTGCTATCGGGCGACAGCTCGCCAATGGTCGCCAGCGTCGCCCTTGAGCTGGGCATCGATGAGGCCCACGGCGGCCTGCGCCCTGACGACAAGCTGCAAATGCTGCAACAGTTGCACAAGGAAGGCCGCAGGGTGCTGATGCTGGGTGACGGCGTCAACGACGTGCCGGTGCTGGCCGCCGCCGATATCAGCGTGGCCATGGGTTCGGCCACCGACCTGGCCAAGACCAGTGCCGACGCGGTACTGCTGTCGAACCGCCTCGACGCCCTGGTACAAGCCTTTACCCTGGCCCGGCGCACTCGCCGGGTAATCATTGAAAACCTGCTGTGGGCCGGGCTGTACAATGGCCTGATGTTGCCGTTTGCCGCCCTCGGCTGGATCACCCCCATCTGGGCAGCGATCGGCATGTCCCTCAGTTCGTTGACCGTGGTGCTCAACGCCCTGCGCCTGACTCGCCTGCCGAGCACGCCAGCCGCGAGCGCCGCCCCCGTAACCCGTCCGCTGCCGGCTTGAGCCGCGCGGGCATGGAGTGCAGATGCCAGCTCTTTACGTGATGATCCCGGCGGCGCTGTTGATCGTGGCCATCGCCATTTACATCTTCTTCTGGGCGGTGGACAGCGGCCAGTATGACGACCTCGATGGCCCGGCCCACAGTGTGCTGTTCGACGACCAGGACCCGAATCACCTGGCCGCCGTCGACGAAGCCAACGGCCCTGAGCAACCGCCCAAGCCCAAAGACCCGCCCCATGCTTGAACTCGCGCCCCTGCTGGTCTCGGCGGTGATCCTCGGCCTGCTGGGCGGCGGCCATTGCCTGGGCATGTGCGGCGGCCTGATGGGCGCGCTGACCCTGGCGATTCCCAAGGAGCAACGCAGTCGGCGCTTTCGCCTGCTGTTGGCCTATAACCTGGGACGCATCCTCAGCTACGCCACCGCCGGCCTGTTGATCGGCTTGGCCGGCTGGGCCGTGGCCAACAGCCCGGCGGCGATGTTCATGCGCATCCTCGCCGGACTGTTGCTGATTTGCATGGGTTTGTACCTGGCCGGCTGGTGGAGCGGCCTGACCCGTATCGAAAGCCTCGGGCGCGGCCTGTGGCGGCATATCCAGCCGATCGCCAACCGTTTGCTGCCGGTGTCCAGCCTGCCCCGGGCGTTACTGCTGGGCGCGCTCTGGGGCTGGCTGCCGTGCGGGTTGGTCTACAGCACCCTGCTGTGGGCAGCCAGCCAGGGCAATGCGCTGGACAGTGCACTGCTGATGCTCGCCTTCGGCCTCGGCACCTGGCCGGTGCTGCTGGCCACGGGGTTAGCCGCTGATCGAGTAACAGCGTTATTGCGTAAACGTAGCGTGCGGATGACGGGAGGCCTGTTAGTCATCCTGTTCGGCATCTGGACCTTGCCCGGGCCGCACCAGCACTGGCTAATGGGCCATTAAAAGGCCATGTGGCATAGCGCCGCTCCCCGTTGATGCAAATCAAGATGGCCTCTGCACCCAGCCCCTAGACTCGGCCCACTAGCCTATCCGGGGGAACGCCCGCATGCTCGACGCCATTCGTTGGGACACTGATCTGATTCACCGCTACGACTTGGCGGGGCCGCGCTACACCTCGTACCCCACCGCCGTACAATTCGACAGCCAGGTCGGCACCTTCGACCTGCTCCACGCCCTGCGTGACAGTCGCAAGGCCACACGGCCATTGTCGCTGTATGTGCATGTGCCGTTCTGCGCGAATATTTGCTACTACTGCGCCTGCAACAAGGTCATCACCAAGGACCGTGGGCGGGCCCACGCCTATCTGCAACGCCTGGAGCAGGAAATCCAGCTGGTGGCCTGCCACCTCGACCCCAGGCAACCGGTGGAGCAGCTGCATTTCGGCGGCGGCACCCCGACCTTTCTCAGCCATGACGAGCTGCGTCAGGTCATGGGCCGGCTGCGCCAGCACTTCAACCTGCTGGACGATGACTCCGGCGACTACGGGATTGAAATCGACCCACGGGAAGCCGACTGGGCGACCATGGGCCTGCTGCGTGAGCTGGGGTTCAACCGCGTCAGTATTGGCGTGCAGGACCTGGACCCCGAAGTGCAGCGTGCGGTGAACCGCCTGCAAAGCCTGGAAGAAACCCGGGCAGTGATCGACGCAGCGCGCACCCTGCAGTTTCGTTCGATCAATATCGACCTGATCTACGGCCTGCCCAAGCAGACACCGCTGAATTTTGCGCGCACGGTGGAGGAAGTGATCAGCCTGCAACCGGACCGGCTCTCGGTGTTCAACTACGCACACCTGCCGGAACGTTTCATGCCCCAACGGCGGATCAACACCGCAGACCTGCCGACCCCGGCGGAAAAGCTGCTGATGCTGCAAACCACCATCGAGCAGTTGACCCAGGCCGGCTACCGTTACATCGGCATGGACCACTTCGCCCTGCCGGATGACGAACTGGCCATCGCCCAGGAGGAAGGCAGGCTGCAACGCAACTTCCAGGGCTACACCACCCATGGGCATTGCGACTTGATCGGGCTTGGGGTGTCGGCGATCAGCCAGATTGGCGACCTGTACTGCCAGAACAGCAGCGACCTGAACCACTACCAGAACGCCCTGGCCGGCGCGCAGCTGGCCACCAGTCGTGGGCTGTTGTGCACCACGGATGACCGGTTACGGCGGGAAGTGATTCAGCAGTTGATCTGCAATTTCAGCTTGGCATTCGAGAAAATCGAACAGGCCTTCAACATCGATTTTCGTGGTTACTTCGATGAGCTGTGGCCACAACTGGAGGCAATGGCCGAGGACGGGCTGATCGAACTCGACCCACTAGGCATCCGCGTATTGCCGGCTGGACGCCTGCTGGTGCGCTCGGTGTGCATGGTGTTCGATGCCTACCTCGAACACCAGAACCGGCAGCGCTTCTCCAGGGTTATCTGAGTGTTACTTCGCCATCAGGCTCATGGCTTCCATCTGAGCCTGAGGCGGCTCGTCTTTCAGGACTTTGGCCAATTGCGTCTGGGCTGTCATCAAGCCGGACTGGATGGTCGCCACGTCGCCCTGCAAACCGGCCACCTTGGCCTGGCGCGCCTCGGGGCTCAGGGAGGTGTCAGCCATGGCCGCAGAGAGTTCGGCCATCTTCTCGGCCAGCTGCTTTCTCAATTCGCGGATCATTTTCAACAGCTGCTTGGCGCTGTCGCTCAGGCTGCTTTCATCAATATCGCTATTGGAGGATTTCGCTGCCGAGGCCATGCCCATCCCCGCACCGGAAATGACCACCTTCACGCCCTCAGTGACCGTAGGCTCGGCAGCCTTGGTTTCCAGAGCCGGCGCCTTGGCAGCGGCTTCTTTTTCCTTGGCTGCATCAGCAGCCTTCCAAACGGCCACTGCGGACACGTTGATAAGCGGGTTTTGGACAGTGCTGACTGACATGATCTGAGCTCCAGCTCCTAGAGAGACATCTATGTATCGACGCCGATACATAAACCTTTATATCGCTGCTGCTTTTTTGTACACGCTGGCCTGATCGTCCCCCAGTGCGGTACCCTTACGTCTTATGTGTGTTTTCCCACAAGGATTTAAGAAATGTCCGAGCCAGTTAAACTGCGCGCTCATAGCCAGGCTCATTGCAAGGATTGCAGCCTGGCCCCCCTCTGCCTGCCACTTTCGTTGAATCTGGAAGACATGGAAGCGCTGGACGAGATCGTTAAACGCGGTCGCCCACTGAAAAAAGGCGAGTTTCTGTTTCGCCAGGGCGATAAGTTTGACTCCGTTTATGCAGTACGTTCTGGCGCGTTGAAAACCTTCAGCCTGAGCGATGGCGGTGAAGAGCAGATCACCGGCTTCCACCTGCCCAGCGAACTGGTGGGACTGTCGGGCATGGACACTGAGATTCATCCGGTATCGGCCCAGGCCCTGGAAACCACGTCAGTCTGTGAAATTCCGTTCGAGCGCCTGGATGAACTGGCCCTGCAGCTGCCGCAATTGCGTCGCCAGTTGATGCGCGTGATGAGCCGGGAAATCCGCGACGACCAGCAGATGATGCTGCTCTTGTCGAAGAAAACCGCCGACGAGCGGATCGCTACCTTCCTGGTCAACCTCTCCGCGCGTTTCCGTGCGCGGGGTTTCTCGGCCAATCAGTTCCGCCTGAGCATGTCGCGCAACGAAATCGGCAACTACCTGGGCCTCGCGGTGGAAACCGTGTCCCGGGTATTCACCCGCTTCCAGCAGAACGAGCTGATTGCCGCTGAAGGCAAGGAAGTGCATATCCTCGACCCGATCCAGCTCTGCGCCCTCGCCGGCGGTTCGCTCGACGGTTGATCCAGACGCTTGCGGCCGAGCCAATCGGCTGGGCCGCAGGTATACTTCGAGTCCGTTTTCCTCCCCAGGACTCCTCGACGATGGTCTTCGATTCGTTCGACATCAAATCCCTGATTCGCCCAGTCATCGACTTCCCCAAGCCTGGGGTGATCTTTCGTGATATCACGCCGCTGTTTCAGTCGCCCAAGGCTTTGCGCCTGGTGGCCGATACCTTTGTGCACCGCTACGTCGAAGCCGAGTTCACCCACATTGGCGCGATGGATGCCCGGGGCTTTTTGATCGGTTCGATCATTGCCTATCAGTTGAACAAACCGCTGATCCTGTTCCGCAAGCAAGGCAAATTGCCGGCTGACGTGCTGGCCGAGGGTTACCAGACCGAGTACGGCGAAGCCTTCCTGGAAGTGCACGCCGACAGCCTGTGTGAAGGTGATTCGGTGCTGATGTTCGATGACTTGATTGCCACCGGCGGCACGCTGATCGCGGCAGCCAACCTGGCCCGGCGCATGGGCGCACGGATTTTCGAAGCGGCGGCGATCATCGATCTGCCGGAGCTGGGTGGTTCCCAGCGCCTGGAAGACATGGGCATTCCTACCTTCTGCCTGACGCAGTTTGCGCTGACATACCAATAACCCGGGATTCGTGTGGCGAGGGAGCTTGTGTGGCAGGGAGCTCCCTCGCCACAAAAGCGCTTTCTACAGGCCCATCTGCTTGCTGATGATTTCGTTCATCACTTCCCGAGTCCCGCCACCGATGGACAGGATGCGGTTGTCGCGATACAGCCGCTCCACCAGGTTGCCGCGCATGTACCCCTGGCCGCCGAGAATCTGCACGGCATCGTAGGTCGCGCGGTCGGCGGTATCAGTGGCGAGGTTCTTGGCCATGGAAATCTCCTTGATTACACTCTTGCCCGCGGCCATCTTGGCGGCCTGGCGGTAGGTGAACTCCCGAGAGACTTCCACCGCCGTGGCCATTTCCGCCAAGCGATGCTTGAGCACCTGGAACTTGCCGATGGGTTTGCCGAACGCTTCTCGCTGGGTGGCCCATTTCAGGCTTTCTTCCAGGGCCATTTGCGCCGTCATGTTGGCCATCAAGGCGAGGGCCAGCCGCTCGCTCTGGAAGTTGCCCATGATGCAGGCGAAGCCCATGTTCTCGACGCCGATCAGATTGCCTACGGGTACGCGGCAATCATCGAAAAACAATTCGGCAGTGTCCGACGCCCACCAGCCCATTTTCTTCAGCGGTGTACCGGTGGTAAAACCAGGCGTGCCCTTTTCGATCAACAACAGGCTGATGCCGGCAAAGCCCGGCCCCCCGGTACGTACCGCGACGGTGTAGAAGTCGGCGCGCTGGCCGCTGGTGATAAAGGTTTTGCTGCCGCTGACCCGATAATGATCACCGTCGCGCACGGCACGGGTTTGCAGGCTGGCGACATCGGAGCCGCCTCCGGGCTCGGTGACCGCCAGGGCGGCGATCTTCTCGCCGGACAAAACCTGCGGCGCGACACGATCGCGCACTTAAGGCCGGGCCCATTTGACGATGGGTGGCAAGCCGATATCCAGTGAGCCCAACCCCGCCACCACACCGCCGGAGCCGCAGCGCATCAGCTCTTCGCTGGCCGCGACCTTGGCGAACAGATCACCTTCGTGGCTGCCGCCGAGGGCTTCGGGGTAACCGATCCCCAGGATCCCCGCCGCGCCGGCCTTGAGATACAGCTCCCGGGGGAAGCTCTCGGCCTCCTCCCACTGCTCGATGTCCGGCAACATCTCGCGCTCGACGAAACGGCGTACGCTGTCGCGGACCAATTGGTGGCTGGGGTCGAAGTATTCCTGATAGGTAGACATCGGCAAGCTCCACGGGAAGGTGGAGCGAACTTACCAAGCGCTTGCTTGGTTATCAAGGCACAAGGCAGAGCCTGACGAAGACTTAGATGAACAGTAAAGATCAAATGTGGGAGCTGGCTTGCCTGCGATAGCATCACCTCGGTTTAACTGAAAGACCGAGTTGTTTGCATCGCAGGCAAGCCAGCTCCCACATAAAGCCCAGCTCCCACATGTTGTCCTGCGGTGTTTGTTACAGAGCGATCGGCTTACGTCCGGCAAACGAATGCGCCAAGGTCCCGCCATCCACCAGTTCCAGCTCGCCACCCAACGGCACACCGTGGGCGATGCGCGAGGTGATCAGGCCTTTGTTGGTCAGCAACTGCGCGATGTAATGGGCCGTCGCTTCGCCTTCCACCGTAGGGTTGGTGGCCAAGATCACCTCGACGAAGGTGCCCTGCTCCTCGATCCGCGTCACCAGTTGCGGAATACCGATAGCTTCCGGCCCCAGGCCGTCCAGCGGCGACAGATGGCCCTTGAGCACAAAGTAGCGCCCGCGGTAACCGGTCTGCTCCACCGCGTACACGTCCATCGGCCCTTCCACTACGCACAGCAGCGTGTCGTCGCGACGCGGGTCGGCGCATTGCGGGCAGAGTTCTTCCTCGGTCAGGGTGCGGCACTGGCGGCAGTGGCCTACCCCTTCCATGGCCTGGCTCAAGGCCTGGGCCAGTCGGGAGCCACCGCTGCGATCACGCTCCAGCAGTTGCAGCGCCATGCGCTGGGCGGTTTTCTGACCCACGCCTGGCAAAGTGCGCAGGGCGTCGATCAGTTGACGAATCAGGGGGCTGAAGCTCATGGGGAAAGGTCCGACAAAACAACGAGACGCGGTTTATACCCGCGCCCCGGATTAGCGTCAAATGCTCAATCTTGTGCGACGTGCACCACCAACTTGCCGAAGTTGCGCCCCTCCAGCAAACCGATAAAGGCTTCTGGTGCCTGCTCCAGGCCTTCCACCACGTCTTCGCGGAACTTGATCTTGCCATCCCGCACCCACGGCGCCATGGCGCTGAGGAATTCCGGCTGACGGTCGCCGTAGTCGTCGAACACGATAAAGCCCTGAATGCGCACACGCTTGGTCAGCAGGGTGCGCTGCAGCGCCGGCAGCCGGTCGGGGCCGCTGGGCGCTTCGTGGGCGTTGTAGCCGGCGATCAGGCCACACAACGGGATTCGGGCCTTGGCATTCAGCAACGGCACCACCGCGTCGAACACCTTGCCACCAACGTTTTCAAAGTAGATGTCGATGCCCTCGGGACACGCCTGGGCAAGTTCCTCGGCAAAGTTGTCGCTCTTGTGATCGACACAGGCATCAAAGCCCAGCTCGTCCACCACATAGCGGCACTTCTCGGCACCACCCGCCACACCGACCACCCGCAGGCCCTTGATCTTTGCCACCTGGCCGACCACCGAGCCCACCGCGCCGGAAGCCGCCGCCACTACCAGGGTTTCCCCGGACTTGGGTTGGCCGATATCCATAAGGCCCATGTAAGCGGTCATGCCGGGCATACCCAGCACACCCAAGGCCATGGACGGACTGGCGAGGCCCTTGGGCACCGGCACCAGGTTGCGGCCATCGGAGATGCTGTGGCTCTGCCAGCCGGTGGAACCGACCACCAGGTCACCCACTTCGAACTTGGGGTTGCGGGACTGTTCGATACGGCTGACAGCGCCACCGGTCATCACCTCGTCGATTTCCACCGGCGCGGCGTAGGACGGCGCATCACTCATGCGCCCGCGCATGTAGGGATCCAGCGACAGGTAAAGGGTTTTCAGCAGGACCTGGCCGTCGGCCAGTTCCGGCAGCGCGACGCGCTCCAGGCGAAAGTTTTCCGGCACCGGTGCGCCGTGGGGGCGTGAGACCAGCACGATGCGCTGGTTGAGGGTCAATGCTTCGGTCATCAGCGAGGCTCCTTCTATCGGTGATTGAATTCAACGGTATAGGGTGCAGACCCCAACACAGGGCCCAGGGTTCGACAAAACTCTCGCAGTAGCAGTTGTCGAGCGCCAGCGAGGCTACGTTAGCCGCACCGCTGCGTTCATGCCAGGCGTGGGACCGAGTCGCTGCCGACGCAGCCTCGCTGGCGCTCGACAGCTGCTACGAGTATGGAAAATAGACGGCCAAAAAAATGCCAGGCACGGGGCCTGGCATTTTCGGTGCTGCGCTTGCCGATCAGAACGGCAGCTTCATACCCGGTGGCAGTTGCATGCCAGCGGTCACGCCGGACATTTTGTCCTGGCTGTTGGCCTCGATCTTGCGCACGGCGTCGTTGACGGCCGCGGCAAACAGCGCTTCGAGCATTTCCAGGTCGTCTTCGCCCACACCTGGCAATACGCTTGGGTCGATGCTCACGCGCTTGATGTCGTGACGACCGGTCATCACCACACTGACCATATCGCCACCGGCTTTACCGGTGACTTCGGCGTTGGCCAGTTCTTCCTGCATCTTGGCCATTTTTTCCTGCATCTGCTGTGCCTGCTTCATCAGGCCGGCCATGCCACCTTTCATCATGGGAATCACCTCAAAAGTACGTGGATCAATTATTGGCCCCGGCTTATGACGCCTGAACCGGGGCTTCTACAGGTTCAATAGTATCGTGCCGCACCACCGCACCAAACTGCTCCATCATCTGCTGGATGAGCGGATCACCGTGGATCGACTCTTCAGCCTCGCGCTGGCGGTTGACCCGGCGGCGGGACGCCGCCTGGGCCGGGGTTTCCTGCTCGGGCTTGATCAGCTCGATGCTGATAGTCAGTGTGCGCCCGTGGAACTGGTTCAGGGCATCGTTGAGCCGGCGTTGCTGGGTCGCGTTGAACAGGGCGCTGTGGGCCGGGTCCAGGTGCAACAACCAATGGTCGCCATCCACGGCAATCAGTGTGCAGTTGGCGGCGATGCTGCCGGTCATGCCGGAGATCGGCAGTTTCGGGAACAGCTCCAGCCATTGCAACGCCAGGCCGGTGGCCGGCATCGCGGCGGGTTCAGGTTCCGGCTCCGGGGCAGGCTCGGCGGTGTGTTCGCTGGCCAGGTCGTCCAGGTAGCTGTAGGCCGAATCCATGTCTGGCTCGATATAGTCTTCGTCCAGCGGCGGCTCGTCGTCGAGGTCGGTGCCCGGGGTGGCGGCGTCCACTTGCGCGACGGTCGGCTCCGGCACCGGGGCCGAAACCCACTCGGGGGCGTCCGGCACTACGCTGTCCGGGGTCGGCGCGGGCATGGGTGTCAGTTCAGGCTGCTCGCTGGTGGTTTCCAGCACCGGCTCGACGGCAGGCTGCAGCTCGACCTCGGCTTCTACCGGGTCATTCCACGGCAGGTCGACTTCAGGCACGGGCGCAGGCTCGACCACCGGCTCAGGCACGACCACAGGCGCCACCGGCTCAGCGACAACCGGGGCTGGCGCGGGAGCAACAGCCGCAGGCGGCGCAACCACTGGCGCGGCGACAGCCGGGCCAGCCACTGGTTTGGCGGAATCAACTGTGGCCTGGCTGATCCCCACTGGCTTTAGCGGCTGTCTCGGTGCATCCGCCGTGTCGGCGGGCCTGAAGGCCAGCATTCGCAGCAGGACCATTTCGAAGCCGCCGCGCGGGTCAGGTGCCAGCGGCAAGTCACGCCGGCCAATCAGGCCCATCTGGTAGTAGAACTGCACGTCTTCGGCCGGCAACGCCTGGGCCAGGGCCAACACGCGGTCGCGGTCGCCGTGGCCGTTGTCGACACCTTCAGGCAGGGCCTGGGCGATGGCGACGCGGTGCAACACATTAAGGATTTCCGAGAGCACGCCATTCCAGTCCGGGCCTTGCTCGGACAGATGGCGCACGGCCTCGAGCAACGCCTTGGCGTCGCCTTCGATCAGCGCGTGCAGCACATCGAACACTTGGCCGTGGTCGAGAGTGCCGAGCATCGCCCGCACGTCGGCGGCCATGACCTTGCCTTCACCAAAGGCGATGGCCTGGTCGGTGAGGCTCATGGCGTCGCGCATCGAGCCGTCGGCGGCGCGGCCCAGCAACCACAGGGCGTCGTCTTCGAACGGTACGTTCTCGACGCCCAGCACGTGGGTCAAATGCTCGACCACACGCTCCGGGGTCATGTTTTTCAGGGAGAACTGCAGGCACCGCGACAGAATCGTTGCAGGAAGTTTCTGCGGGTCGGTGGTGGCCAGGATGAATTTGACGTAGGGCGGCGGCTCTTCCAGGGTTTTCAACAGGGCGTTGAAGGAGTGGCTGGACAGCATGTGCACTTCGTCGATCAGGTAGACCTTGAAGCGGCCACGGCTCGGTGCGTACTGCACGTTATCGAGCAACTCGCGGGTGTCTTCGACCTTGGTGCGGCTCGCGGCGTCGATCTCGATCAGGTCGACAAAGCGCCCTTCGTCGATTTCCCGGCACACCGAGCAGGTACCGCACGGCGTCGAGGTGATGCCGGTTTCACAGTTCAGGCACTTGGCGATGATGCGGGCAATGGTGGTCTTGCCCACACCGCGGGTACCGGTGAACAGGTAGGCGTGGTGCAGCCGTTGGCTGTCCAAGGCATTGATCAGAGCCTTGAGCACATGGGTCTGGCCGACCATTTCGCGGAACGAGCGCGGACGCCATTTACGTGCAAGAACCTGATAACTCATCGAAAACCGTCGCAACTGGGAAGCGGAAGCGGGTAATGCTAGCGGAGCAAGGGGGAAATTGCATCCGGCACGCTCGTCTAATCTGACTAAGCTGGTCTAACCAAGCCTGTAGAAGGCTGAACCCGGAGAGTTTATGCGCGCAGTCCTGGGCGCCTTGTGGATGATTGCCACGGTCAGCCTGGCGGCACCCGCACCTCTGCGTTTCTCCATTTCCGACAGCTGGACCATGCCCATGGTGCAACTCGACCAGGGCCAGCCGACCCAAGGGATTTTGTATGACCTGATGTTGAGCCTGGCCACCCAGGTCGGCCGCCCTGCGAAATTCCATGTGCTGCCCCGTGCGCGCATCGATACCGCCATGGAACGCGGGGATGTGGATGTGCGCTGCTACGTGACGCCGGCGTGGCTGAACAACCTGTCCGGTGATTACACCTGGAGCATTCCACTGCTGGTGCAACGCAATGTGTTGGTCACCGCGCACGTGCCGCCGCTATCAGTGGCGCTGGACAGCCTGGCCCCGCAACATATCGGCACGGTACTCGGCTATAGCTACCCGACCCTGGAGGCACGCTTCGCCAGCGGCCAGTTCAGCCGCGAAGACAGCCGCAGTGAAGAGCAGGTGCTGCAAAAGCTGGTGGCCGGACGCTTCAAGTATGCGGTGATCAACGAATGGATCCTCGACCGCTTCAACCAGCAATTACCGCCCACAGAGCGCCTGCACACGGTGGCCGTGATCGAGCAACAAAGCCTGGGGTGCTATGTGCGTAACGACCCGCAGGTGCCGGGGCAGCAGATCCTGCGCACATTGCTGCGGATGAAGATGTCCGGGGAGATTGATGAAATCATCCAGTTGTATATCGGGAACAGCGCACCCTCCCCTTAAGATCGCCTGATTTACCTTGCGGCGAGGGAGCTTGCTCCCTCGCCACAGTAAACATCACTCAAGCTTTTGCCACTGCGCCGGCGGCCTGAACCCCTCCACCCAACCAGGGACCTCCCCCGCCGGCATCGGCCGGGCGATGAAATAGCCCTGGGCCACTTCGCAGCCCATGCGCATCAATAGCTGCCCGTGCTCCAGGGTTTCCAGGCCTTCGGCAATCACTTCGCGGCCAAACGCACGGGCCAGGCCGATCACCGCCTTGGTCAACGCCAGGTCATCCTTGTCGTGCAGGATGTCCCGCACAAACGACTTGTCGATCTTGATGGTCTGGGTCGGCAGGCGCTTGAGGTAACTCAGGGAGGAATAGCCAGTGCCAAAGTCATCAAGGGAGAACTGCACGCCCAGAGCCTGGCACGCTTCCAGGTGCTGGGTGACGCGCTGGATATTGTCGATGGCCACCGACTCGGCAATTTCCAGGTCCAGCCGGTGCGGCTCCACCTCGGGCCATTGCTCCAGCAACTCTTGCAGCCGCTCAACAAAATCCTCCCGCTGGAAATGCCGTGCCGCGATATTCACGCTCACCGACCACCCGTGCCCATGGGCCTGCCAGTGATGCATTTGCGCCAACACCTGGGCGATCACCCATTCCCCGATGTCGACAATCAGGTCGGTCTGCTCGATCAGCGGCAGGAAATCCCCCGGCGCCACCAACCCGCGCTCGGGGTGCTGCCAGCGCAATAACGCTTCGAACCCCACCACCGTGCCGCAGCGCAGATTGACCTTGGGCTGGTAATGCAGGCACAACTGGCCCGCCGCCAACGCCTGGCGAATCTGCTGCACGGTCTGGTGGCTGGCCTTCACCTCCTGCTCCAGGGACACATCAAACAACTGGTAACGGTTGCGCCCGCTCTGCTTGGCCACATACATCGCCTGGTCGGCATGGCGCAGCAGGGTGTCGGCGTCCTCGTCATCCAGGGGAAACAGCGTGACGCCGATGCTGGCGAAAACGTTCAGTTCGGCCCCCTGGATCGAGTACGGCTCGGAGATCGCCTTGAGAATGCGCAGCAAGGCGGCGTTCAGCTCGTCGATGTCACGCACGTAACGCAGGATCAGGACAAATTCGTCACCGGCCAGCCGGGCGACCACGTCCTCGCCGCGAATGATCTCCCGCAAGCGCGTGGCCACTTCCACCAACAACAAATCACCGCAGGCATGCCCGTAACCATCGTTGACCGCCTTGAAACCGTCCAGGTCGAGCATGCACAGCGCCAGCGGGATGTCTTCGCTGCGGGAGAATTCCAGGGACTGGTTAAGTAATTCGGACAGATAGGCACGGTTCGGCAAGCCGGTCAGCACGTCGTGGCCGACCCGCCATTGCAGGGTGTGCAACAACTGGCGCTTTTCGCTGACATCAAAGCGGATCGACACGTACTTCTGCACCCGCCCGGTCTTCTCATCGATCAGCGGCACCATGGTGCTGTCTACCCAATACAGGGTTCCGTCCTTGGCCCGGTTGCAGATTTCCCCACGCCACACCCGGCCTTCGCTGATGGCTTGCCACATGCCCTGGAAGAACCCCACAGGGTGCAGTCCCGAGCTAAGAATGCGATGGTTTTGCCCCAGCAACTCGTCACGCCCGTAGCCGGACATGCCGCAGAACTGGTCATTGACGTAAGTGATGCGGCCCGCCAGGTCTGTCTCGGAGAAAATGGCGGCTGCATCCACGGCCCTGCGGTATTTCTCGTCCATGAGTCAGGCTCACTGTGGCTAGCGGTTGAACCGCTCGACCAGGGCGCGCAACCCGGAAGAGATGCTTTCGAGTTCCCTGCCACGGGTGACTGCAGCGTTGGCATTGCCCGCTGTCTTTTGCACCGTGGCGGCGACGTTATTGATCTGTTGTGAAACTTCCTCGGCGACGTGGGATTGTTCCTGGGAGGCAGCAGCCATTTGCTGACTCATGTTGGTAATACGTTCCACCGCATGGCGAATGCCCTGCAACGCCTGCTGGGCCTCAAGCACCTGCTGCACGCCCTGCTCGGCTTCGTGAATGCCCAGGCTCGCGATCTCGACCGCCTCATCGGCGCCGGCCCGCAGGTTCTGGATAATGCCCTGGATCTGCTGGGTCGACTCGCGGGTCTTGCCCGCCAGTGCACGCACCTCGTCGGCCACCACGGCAAAGCCGCGGCCCTGCTCACCGGCGCGTGCCGCTTCAATGGCCGCGTTTAGGGCCAGCAGGTTGGTCTGGTCGGCGATCGCCTGGATCATACTCGCGGCCACCTGGATTTGCTGGGTCTGCCCGGCCAGGTTACCCACCGCCTGGTTGATCTGGGTGACGGTGCCGGCCAGCAACTGGATCGCCTCACGGGACGTGCCCGCCACCTGGCTGCCTTGCTCGGCGAGGGTGTTGGCGGTGTGGGCTTCACTGGCGGTTTGTTGAACGTGCACCGCCACTTCGGCGATGGACGCGGCCATTTCGGTCATGGCGGCGGCAGTCATGTCGGTCTCGGCGCGTTGCTCCAGCAGCGCCGATTCGGTGGTGCTCGACAGCACGCTGGAGTGGGCAGCGGCTTCGGCCATCTGGTTGGCCAGGTCGCTGAGGCGCGTCAGGGCGGTTTTAAGCCGCGCTTCTTCGCTGATCAGGATCATTTCCAGCTGCGCGGTCGGCCCCAGCGCATCGCTGTAGGTCATGGCGCTGATGGGGTCGGAAAAGGTATTGGGCGTGTTCTGCACAATCCGCTTGAGCTGTAGTCCCAAGCGTTGATGGGCCCAGATACCTACACCGAGAAACAGGCCAACGGTCACCGCCTGCCCCCACACACCCGGAAGCCATTGAAAGGCGGCGACACTGGCTGCTGCGGCCACCAATGGCAAAGCCAAGGCCTGAGCCATGGACGCCAGGCGCCGCACTGGCGCGACCGCCGCACCACCAGCCTGCAAACGTGCGTACAGCGCTTCGGCGCGCCGTACCTGTTCGCGGGTGGGCTTGACCCGCACCGACTCGTAGCCCGTCAGCCGCCCGTCTTCGAGAATCGGCGTCACATAGGCACTGACCCAATAGTAGTTGCCGTTCTTGCAGCGGTTCTTCACCACGCCCATCCAGCTCTGCCCGGCCTTGAGGTAGCTCCACATCAGTTGGAAAACGGCAGGCGGCATGTCCGGGTGGCGCACCAGGTTGTGGGTGCTGCCGATCAGCTCGGCCTGGGTAAAGCCGCTCATGGCGGCAAACTCGGCGTTGCAGTAGGTAATGTGGCTGTTGACGTCAGTCGCGGAAATTAGCCGTTGCTGCTCCCCAAAAGTCTGTTCAACAGCAGTGACCGGCAAATTGAGACGCACGTTAAAGCTCCATGGACAGCATTCGATCGCCCTCTCGACCACCGGGTAGGCAGGACAGGCGGATTCGTATTTCCAGTCGGGCTGCGCCGTCGATCGGCTGGTTGGCCGCAAACGGGCGCAAACCCACGATTTTGCACAGCAATTCATCATCCATTCAGTGATGATCAACTAGGCTTGAATTCGGGTATCCGGCACGTGAGGCGCAATGAAGCGTGGCACTGACGAGCGACATTTCAGTCTCTGCCAAGCGTCCGTTTTATGGGCACATTTATGAGAGTAAGGAGAGAGCAATGATTTCCTGTTTCATAAACCTGCCTTCTGAAACGAGACCACCAAATACTTGTCCTAGATGCCGATTCTACGAATTACATCACATTTTGCAAGAAAAGGTGATGGTACATGCGGTTGTCTAATTTTAAGATTTATCGTTAAGTTCTTGATTCTAAATGGGAATTGAGCGATGCACATTTCAAGTTTGGGTCCAGCCATCAGACGTTACCGCAAGGTCGCAGGGCTTACTCAGGCTGAACTAGGTGAAAAAACCGGTTTTGACCCTAAAACCATCAGCCGCTTCGAAACCGGCACCTATACACCCAGCGTCGAGGCTCTGTTCTTGTTTGCAGAGGCGCTGGGAGTGAAGCTGAAAGTCTTTTTCGCAGACCTGGTCGACGAGGAGGAACAGCGCGCTTATCTGTTCGGTGTCATTCATAAAGCCACCCCGAAGGATCTGGGAAAGCTGATCGCAGCGGTAGACCAGGCCTTGTCCAAGCCTTAGAGCTCGCAACACACGTGCACGCAACAAAAAGAGCAGACAGCGAGACTGTCTGCTCTTTGCTTGATGACTCCTGACATGAACTGACAGGACAGCCCCTTAGACTAGGGACTGAGCCGCGCCATTGCCGCGCAATATCAGGGATATCATCATGAATAGCATTGCCCATTACTTTTTGTTGTACGTCGACAGCCCGGCCACCAGTGCCAACCTCTACAGCCGTTTGCTGGACAAGCCCCCGGTGGAACTGGGGCCGACGTTCGCGCTGTTCATTCTCGACAACGGGGTGAAACTCGGCCTGTGGTCGCGCCACACCGTGGAGCCTGCGGCCCAAGCCACGGTCGGCGGTAGCGAGGTGGGTTTCTGCGTCGCGGATATCGCAGCGGTCGACGAGCTGCACACGCGCTGGGTGCAACTCGGGATGAGCATCATCCAGTCACCGGTCGAGGCGGACTTCGGCTACACCTTTGTCGCCCAGGACCCCGACGGTCACCGCTTGCGGGTGTTCACCGTGAACCCGTGACGGCTTGCGGCGCCAGCGTCCTTCCAGGCTGATGGCGCCGACACTGGCCAGCACGATCAGGCCACCCAGCACGACCCGCATCGAAACCTGCTCGCCCAGCAGCGTGGCAGCCATCACCATTGCCACCGGCGGCACCAGGTACAACGCCACTGAAGCGCGGCTGACCTCGACATGCCGCAACACATAGGCCCAGGCCAGGTAGGCCATGGCGCTGGGGAACACGCCGAGCAACAACACCGCCCAATTGGCCTGGGTTGATGATTGCGCCACCACCGCCGGCAAACCCGGCAAATAGACACACAGCAGCAAGGTGCCCGACCACACCGTGTAGCACACCGTGGTCAGCGGGCTGTAGCGCCGGGAATAGTGTTTCTGGAGGGTGAAGTAAAGGCTCCATGACAGCGCCGCCACCAGGATCATCAAGCCACGGGGATCAATCTTGCCGAGGCCATGCTCGCCCCAGATCACTACCAGCACCCCGCTCAAACCCAGCAACACGCAACCCCAGCGCCAGCCGGTCACCCGCTCCTTCAAGCCGAAAAACGCCACCAGCACCGTAAACAGCGGGACGGACTGCGCCAGCACACTGGACGCGGAAGCCGTGACAAATTGCTGGCCGAAATTGATGGTGAGGTGGTGCAGGAAAATCCCGAAGAACCCCAGCACCAGCAGCCACGGCAGGTCCCGCAGCCGTGGGCGCTCGATCTTCGCCGTCAGCGCGACTCCAGCCATCAACACCGAAGCAATCAGAAACCGCCCCAAGGCCAATTGGCCCGGACTGTAACTGTGCAAGGCCATGTGCACACCAATCGGCGAATACGCCCAACAGAGGATGACGCTGGCAGTGACTAGCGTAAGCTTTACGGGTGACGGGGCATTCATGAACGGCGTCCAGCAGTGGGAATGCCGTCAGTCTTGGCCCCGGCAAGGCGCAGGACAATTAACCGTTTCTGACTTCTGTAATCACTGGAACTGAGCGATGGAACTGGCCCAACTGAAAATGGTGAAAGCCGTGGCGCAAACCGGCAGCGTGGCCCAGGCCGCCCTGCAACTGCACTGCGTGCCGTCCAACATCACCACGCGCATCAAGCAACTGGAAAGCGAGTTGGGTACCCCGCTGTTCATTCGTGCCGGGCGCGGGTTGGCGATCAGTGCCGCCGGCGAAGTGTTTCTCGACTACTGCGAGCGCATCCTGGCGCTGGTGGAAGAGTCCAAGCGCGCCGTCGACAGCAACGCGATTCCCCGCGGCAAGCTGCGCATCGGCGCAGTGGAATCCAGTGCCAGTGGCCGCCTGCCGCCGTTGTTGGCTGAATACCATCGGCGCTATCCACAGGTGGAATTGGAACTGGTGACCGGCGCCTGGGCGCAGTTACTCGATGACTTGCAACATCACCGCATCGATGCGGCGCTGGTGGCCGCCGGCGGCAAACGCCCGAAGCTCGAACAAAGCGTGGTCTACAGCGAGCGCCTGGTGCTGATCACCAGCGCCTCCAGCGCGCCCATTGAGGACGCGCGCGACTTGGCCGGCCGCACCTTGCTGGTCTGGCCGCCCGGCTGCCCGTACCGCGCCGCCTTGGAAAACTGGCTCAAGCCCCACGACATCAAGCCCGCCATCGCCAGCTACGCCAGCTGGGGCACGATCATTGGCTGCGTCAGCGCGGGGATTGGCGTGGCACTGGCGCCAGAAGGCATCCTGGCGCGCTACGAGCAGGCCAACCAATTAACGTCCTACCGCTTCGACGAATTGGCTGCGGTGGATAACCTGCTGTTCTGGCACAAAGACACCCAACGCCACCTGGCGCGGGATGCCTTTGCGGGGCTGCTGCGGGAGACATTCGGCTAACCCGTTGCAACATGTTTCAGTTATCCTCCCGCGAAATTAATTCAAATTGTAAGGGACTACCATGAATTACTTCCGCCTGTTGCTGGCGGCGGCCGCCCTGAGCCTGCCTGTCGCCCCCGCCATTGCTGCCGCCAAGGCGGCCCCCGTTGAAGCCGCTGCACCCGCCGAAGCGCCCGAAACCGCCGAGCACTTTCTGGGCTCTCTCAAACAGAAGACCGGCACCGTCACCCTGCCCGGCGGCATTGCAACTCTCAAGCTGAACGACGAGTTCTACTACCTCGACCCCACAGACACCGAGCGCCTGCTGACCGATGGCTGGGGCAACCCACCGGGCTTCAAGACCTTGGGCATGATCGTGCCGAAATCCGTCAGCCCGCTGACGGAGCGCGGTTGGGGGGTGATCGTCAGCTACAAGGCCGACGGGCACATTTCTGACGAAGACGCCGCGAAAATCGACTACACCGAACTGCTCAAGCAAATGCAGGAAGAAGACGTCGAAGACAACAAGGAGCGCCAGAAACAAGGGTACGCCGGCCTGCACCTGCTGGGCTGGGCCGAGCCACCGCACTACGACGACACCACCCACAAGATGTACTGGGCCCGAGAGCTGAAAGCCGACGACGCCAAGCAGACCACCCTCAACTACAGCATCCGCGTGCTGGGCCGTGAAGGCGTGCTGGAACTCAACGCCGTCGCCGCCATGGCCGACCTGGCCACCATCAAGCAGGAGTTGCCCAAGGTTCTGGCCTTTACCAACTTCACCGATGGCAACCTGTACACCGACTTCAACCCGAAGACCGACAAACTCGCGACCTACGGCCTTGCCGCACTGGTTGCCGGCGGGATCGCGGCCAAGGCCGGGCTGTTCGCCAAGATCGGCATCTTCCTGCTGGCGGCGAAGAAATTCCTGGTGGTGGGCGTCGTCGCGCTGTTTGCCGTTATCCGCAAGCTGTTCAACCGTAACAAGGCCTGAGTTGCGGGCGTAAAAAAGCCGCGGCGTGCCTGGCACACCGCGGCGCGAGGAACAGCTTCAGCCTTTAGGGGCCAGCCTGGCGTACTGGTCCTGGCTGATCCAGCCCTTGGAAGAGCGGCCTTCGCCATTGATGTACTCGACCTGGGCCCAGCCATCCTTGAAGGCCAGCACCGCGACCACATCGTCCTTGACCACGTAGGCACGGTGACTGGCCTTGGCGTCCGGGGTCTTCTGCAGGAAAGCCTTGTCGGCCGAAACGGTCACCAGGCCAATCCACTTCTTGGCAGCCGTCTGGGTCAGGTCCAGGCCGGTGGCTATTTCCGGCATCAGCACGCTGATGCAGCCGGGATGTTCGCGACCCTTCTCCACCGTCAACGTCACGCCGTCCGAGGAAGCCGCAACGGTTCCCGGATAGGCCGCATCCAGCCACGTGGACACCGACGCCTTCGCGCCGTCGACCTTGCCCTGCAGGAAGAACGTACACGTGCGAGTCACGCCCTCGCCCATCTCCTCAGCATAAAAACCTTCTACCTGATGCTCAGGCGTCACGGCCAGCATCAGCCCTTCGTACTTGCCAGAATGCAACGTAGCGGCAAAGGCCGGCGATCCCGCCGCAACACACACGAAAGAGGCAACCAACAATCGGGACAGGCAACGTTTGAACGGCATTCTATTTTTTCCCTTCAAGTGCTTCGTAGGCTTTTTTGATTCGATGGTCATAATCGCCATAATCCTTGCCGTTATAGTTCAGCGCCATGGCGGCGTAATCCTTGTTCTTCATGGCCTTGACCAAAGCAGGACTCTGGCTGCAAAAACCGAGGAAGGCCTTGAGTTGATGCCCGGCGTTTATCTTCATGGCCACGACAAACTCAAACACCGTTTTATAACCACATGCCGTGAAGTTGGAGCCCATTATCTGAAACATACCCCAGGAGGCCGACTTCAAGGCCGCTTCCTGATCCAGCGCAAAGGCCGTGGCCATGGTTTCCCAGGCTTTGGTCTGGTCCTTGTTGTTGGCCTTCCACTGGGGGCCGGCTTTTTGCACGTAGGGGTACGACAACAGCGGGTGGGTCTGATCGTATTTCTGGTGGGTGTACTTGCGAAAGTGATGCCCTTCAAAAGCGATCACCGGCAACTTGGCCGGCCCGAACCCGGAGCGCCCGCCCGACTCCACCGTGGCAAACGCCTTGATGATATTGACCGAAATTCCGCTGCCTAACTGTGTGGCGGCGTTCTGGAAGTCGGTGTCCGTCAGCGTCGTACCGCCGTCGCACGTGGCCTGGAGCATCATCTGCCGGTTGCGCCGCTCGGCCTCGATCATCGCCCGCATGCGGTCAAGGTAATGGTTGACCGTCGCCTGGACCATATCGGAACTGGTGTTGCCGAACACATTCAGGAAGGTCGGAATGCGCAGGGCCGGATTCGACTTGACCGGCACCTTCACCGCCTCTTCGATCAGGCTATTGAAGGTACGCCCGGTGGGGTCGATCACCCCATCGGGATGGGCGTACTTGAGATAGCGGAACTGATACTGGCTGATGCACTGCACCAACTGGCCGTCGCACTTGCCGTTTTCGGCCAAGGGGAAACCCAACTTGGGAGTGATCAAGTTGAACAAATACTGGATGCACTGAACGTCGGCGGGCAAGTTGCGGGCTTTGCCGGGGGCACCGACGGAAGCGCTGATAAGCGTGGGCAACCCTTGCAGGCTTTTCATGACCGACATCCTTGTTAGTTGAGGTGAATGAGCCATAAAGCGCCATCACTTTAATATCATCCATGTGCCATCGACATATTTTGAAATATGTGACTGGCGCAAACTAGCAAGGTGGTTTTGGGTTGTCCAGAGTGGAAGCTTGAAGTTGTGAAAGAGCCCTCACAGTCTTTTGCCGGTAACGATTGCTTTCGGGCTTGTGAGCACTGTGCTGAAGGACGAACAGCAGAAATCGCTTCGCAGATGACGATTGTCAGCGAAGGGCTTCATAAAAGTATTTTTTTGAATCAAGGAGGTGGCGTTATGGAGGCAACCCCACCAGCCACACCCCGGCACACAATGTTCCCGCTGTGGCTGCTGCCTTCCGGCTCTGACCAGGTTCACGGGTAATCGTTGCGGGGGGACCGATGGGATCACCATAACGACGCTCGCCTCTCGGCAAGCGGGGCCATTGTACCGATCTCATCGGAAGTTACAACCGTTCCTGCGGGATTAAAATATGAAGGGCTTCAAGCACTTGCCTACTGGGCCTGCAACACCTCGTCCGCCCTGCCGCCCTCTTGCTGGATCACCAGGTGAATGAAGTGCAGCTTGGCAATCACCGCCGGCGGCAGGACGAACGGATAGAAATCCGGCTGGCCCATGCTGCGGGACAGTTCGTTGAGCATGCCGGCCAGTTCGATCCATGCGTTGACGAATGACAAGAACGCCGTGCCACCGGGATGTTCAGGGTCATAGAGGGTGCTCAGGGGGAACGGCTGGTAATCCAGGTCCATCTCCCGAGCACTCATGCCGAATCCCAGCGCGGTGTCGACGGCGTCCATCATGTGCAGGTAATGCGCCCAGGTTTCCGCCCAGTCTTCCCACGGGTGCATGGTGGCGTAGGCACTGACGCAGGTTTGCTGCCAGTCCGGGCGCGGGCCGTTCTGGTAGTGCTGGTCGAGGGCATCAGCGTAGCTGGCGCGGTCGTCGCCGAACAGCGTGCGGAACGGTTCCAGCCAGTGGCTGTTGGCGATCAGGCGGTCCCAGTAGTAGTGGCCGACCTCATGACGAAAATGGCCGAGCAAGGTGCGGTAAGGCTCGCGCATCTGCACACGGATTTTTTCCCGGTGGGCGTCGTCGGCTTCTTTGATATCAAGGGTGACCAGGCCATTGGCGTGGCCGGTGGTGGGCGCGTTGCCTTCCAGGTCGATGCCGACGAAATCGAAGGCCAGGCCAGTGTCTTCATCGACGGTCTTGGGAATGACCTGCAAGCCCAGGCTGATGAGTTGCGCCACCAGGCGGCGCTTGGCGGTCTCGACCTTGCGCCAGCGTTCGGGGTTTTCAGGGATCGACAGATCAGGAATGGTGCGATTCAGGCTGCAGGCCACGCACAAGGTCTGGCCATTGTCGGCGGGCAGCAACCAGTTGCAGGCGGCCGGCGTGTCGAGGTTGGCGCAGCGGCGAAAGGCACCGGCTTGAGGGTCGGCGTCCAGCAGCCAGGTATCGGCGTACGGGCCGGGCTGCAGGGATGACAGGCGACTCTGCTCGGGCTGGTAGCCCAGCAGCGCCGAACAGGCCAGGCACTGGCTGTTGCGAAAGAACAGGGACTGCCCACAGCGACACTGCCAGACCTTGCTGTTGCGCGAGGTCTCGGCCATGAACGGTGCGGCAATACGCGAACTGAGTTGCTCGAAGAAGCGGTACATGGCGATCTCTCCCGGAAGCTTGCCAATACTAGAGCATTGCCCGGGAGAGATCGTTCCCACGCTCTGCGTGGGAACGATCATCAGACCGTGATGTTGTGCTTGGCCAAAAATGCCACGAACGCTTCTTCATCCAGCACTTTCAAGCCCAGCTCACTGGCCTTGGCCAACTTCGAACCGGCACCTGGCCCGGCCACCACGCAATGGGTTTTCGCCGACACCGAGCCCGCCACCTTGGCGCCAAGGCTTTCGAGTTTTTCCTTGGCGACATCGCGGCTCATCAGTTCCAGGGAGCCGGTGAGCACCCAGGTGTGACCCGCCTCGGGCAAGCCTTCGACGACCTTCTTCTCGCTCTGCCAATGCATGCCGAAGTCCTTGAGCTGTTGCTCGATGGCCAGCGCACGATTGGCGTTTTCTTCGATGTCGAAGAAATCCCGGACGGCCTTGGCCTGCTTCTCCGGCAACGCCTGGCGCATGTCGAGCCAGTCGGCCTTGATCACACCTTCGAGGGAGCCAAACTTGTCCGCCAGTTTCTGCGCAGCACCTGGGCCTACGGACGGCACGTGCAGTTTGTCGAGCAAGCCGCCCAACGTGGTGCTGGCCGCAAACTCGGCGCTCAGTTCACCCTGCTCCTGCAACTCCAGTCCGCACTCGTCCTTGGAGATCAAGGCACCGATCACGTCCTGGTTATGGCTGTCTTCAAAGAAACTGTGAATCTCGTGGGCCACTTCCAGACCGACATCCGGCAAGTACGTCAGCACTTCCGGCAACGCCTGCTGCACGCGCTCCAGGGACGCCAGGGAGCGCGCCAGCACTTTGGCGGTCTCCTCGCCCACATCGGGAATGCCGAGGGCGTAGATAAACCGTGCAAGAGTTGGCGTCTTGCTGTTTTCGATGGCGGTGATCAGCTTCTTGCTGGAGACATCGGCAAAGCCTTCCAGGTCGATGATCTGTTCGTACTTGAGCTTGTAGAGGTCAGCCGGCGAGCCGATCAGTTTCTCGTCCACCAGTTGCTCGATGGTCTTGTCGCCCAGGCCATCGATGTCCATGGCCCGGCGCGAGACGAAATGAATGATCGCCTGCTTGAGTTGCGCACCGCAGGCCAGGCGCCCAACGCAACGGTATACCGCGCCTTCGCTGACGGTTTCCTTGCCCTTGCTGCGCTTGACCAGTTGCGTGCGCTCAACGTGAGAGCCGCACACCGGGCAGCTCTCGGGGATCTGCACCGCGCGGGCGTTTTCCGGGCGACGCTCGGTGACCACCGACACCACCTGGGGAATCACGTCACCGGCACGGCGGATGATCACAGTGTCGCCGATCATCAGGCCCAGGCGCGCCACTTCGTCCATGTTGTGCAAGGTGGCGTTGGACACGGTCACACCCGCAACCTTGACCGGCTTCAAGCGTGCCACGGGCGTCACAGCGCCGGTACGACCCACCTGGAACTCAACGTCCAGCAGTTCGGTCAGTTCCTCCATCGCCGGGAACTTGTGGGCGATTGCCCAACGCGGTTCGCGGGCACGGAAGCCCAGTTCACGTTGGTAGGCAATGCTGTTGACCTTGAACACCACACCGTCGATTTCATAGGGCAAGGCATTCCGTCGCTCACCGATATCGCGGTAGTAATCGAGGCAATCCTGAATCCCTTTGGCCAGTTTCAACTCATGGCTGATGGGCATGCCCCATTTCTTCAGCTGTTGCAGATTGCCAATGTGGGTGTCGCTGATATCCGTGGTCACGCCGTAGCAGCAGAATTCCAGCGGACGGCTGGCGGTAATCTTCGAATCCAGCTGGCGCAGGCTGCCCGCAGCCGCGTTGCGCGGGTTGGCGAAGGTCTTGCCACCGACCTCCAACTGCGTGGCGTTCAGCCGCTCGAAGCCGGCCTTGGACATGAACACTTCGCCGCGCACTTCAAGGGTCGCCGGCCAGCCGGTGCCGTGCAGTTTCAAAGGAATATTGCGCACGGTGCGCACGTTGACGCTGATGTCTTCGCCGGTGGTGCCATCGCCTCGCGTGGCGCCACGCACCAGTTCACCGTCCTGATACAGCAGGCTGACCGCCAGGCCATCGAGCTTCGGCTCGCAGCTGTATTCCACCGCCGCGCCGCCGCCAAACAGGTCACCCACCGGCAAGTCCAGGCCCTCAGTGACCCGGCGATCGAATTCAAGCATGGTGCTTTCATCGAAGGCGTTGCCGAGGCTGAGCATCGGGATTTCGTGACGCACCTGAGTGAACGCCGACAATGCCGCACTGCCGACCCGCTGCGTCGGTGAATCACGGGTTACCAGGTCCGGGTGCTCGGCTTCCAGGGCCTTGAGCTCATGGAACAGCCGGTCGTACTCGGCGTCCGGGATGCTCGGCTCGTCGAGGACGTGGTAACGGTAGTTGTGCTGATCCAGTTCAGCGCGCAGTTCGAGGATGCGGGTGTGGGCGGCGGTCATGGGTGTTCTCTCATAAAGCAAAAGAGCAGCCGAAGCTGCTCAATATGTTAGTGCATGGATTCTACAGGCAACGCTTAAGCTTGGACCTTAGCGCTTCTGTGTCAGGGCACGACGCTCGAACTCGACGATGCGCTGACGGTAATGCTCGATGGTCTGGGCGGTCAGGACGCTGCGTTGGTCGTCCTTGAGCTCGCCGTTGAGTTCCTGGGACAGCTTGCGGGCAGCGGCCACCATCACGTCGAAGGCTTGTTTCGGGTGACGCGGGCCTGGCAAACCGAGGAAGAAGCTCACGGCCGGAGTGCTGAAATGGTCGATGTCGTCCAGATCAAAGATGCCCGGCTTGACCGCGTTGGCCATAGAGAACAGGACTTCGCCGTTACCGGCCATGCTTTCGTGGCGGTGGAAAATATCCATCTCGCCAAAACGCAGGCCGCTTTCCAGAATGTTTTGCAGCAAGGCCGGGCCCTTGAAGCCGGCGGCGTCGCGGCAGATCACGCTGATCACCAGCACCTCTTCGGCAGCCGGTTGATCCTTGACGGATTCTTTATGGGCGTTCTTGACCGGGGTTTCATCCGGGAAGTCACCGTCACGGCTGCTGAAGCTCGGACCTTCTTCCAGGTCCAGGTTCAGGTCACCCTGGGATGGCTCGCTGGCCGCACTGCGCTTGCCGCGCTTGGGTTCACGGGCTTCACGCACGGGTGCGCTCATCGACGGCAGGTCGTGCTCGTCCAGGTGCGGCTCTTTATGGTTATCCAGGACACGTGGTGGCCCCAGCAGCTCGGCGCTGCCGTCGTCGTCCGGCAAATTGGACAGGTTGCGGTCCAGGCGAAATTTCAACTTGCCCTTGCCGCCACGCATCCGGCGCCAGCCATCAAAAAGAATACCGGCAATGACAATAATGCCGATGACGATCAGCCACTCGCGCAGACCGATTTCCATGTAATCCCGTGCCTCTAATAAAAAATGCTGAAAAATAAGGGGTTTAGCACCGTGCAAACCGCTTTAAAACGTGGCGCCAACTCTATGTTCTGAATGACGTTTTGCCCACGCATACGAAAATTTGACATTAAACTAGCACGACCAAAGATAACTTTACACCGTCTGTCAAAATGCCTTGAACAAATATGTCCATTTGCCACTTTTCCCAGACCGGTAAATCACCTTACATCCTGCTGAAAATCCTCCTGCGAAGTGCGCCTCAGGATTCCACCAGCGCCATCGCCTCTTCGACATCCACCGCCACCAAACGCGAACAGCCCGGCTCGTGCATCGTCACACCCATCAATTGATCAGCCATTTCCATGGCGATCTTGTTGTGGGTGATATAGATGAACTGCACCGTCTGGGACATCTCTTTAACCAGTCGGGCGTACCGTCCAACGTTAGCGTCATCCAGCGGAGCGTCAACTTCGTCGAGCATGCAAAACGGTGCCGGGTTCAACTTGAAGATCGCAAATATCAGGGCCAATGCCGTCAGTGCCTTCTCGCCACCGGACAGCAAATGGATGGTGCTGTTCTTCTTGCCTGGAGGCCGCGCCATGATCGTTACCCCTGTATCGAGTAGATCTTCGCCCGTCAGTTCCAAGTAAGCGCTGCCACCACCGAAAACTTTCGGGAATAACGCCTGTAAACCGCCATTAATCTGATCAAAGGTATCTTTGAAGCGATTACGGGTTTCCTTGTCGATCTTGCGGATCACGTTTTCCAGGGTGTCCAGGGCTTCGACAAGATCGGCGTTCTGCGCGTCCAGATAACGTTTGCGCTCGGACTGCTGCTGGTACTCGTCGATAGCCGCGAGGTTGATCGCGCCGAGTCGTTGAATGCGTGCGGCAATCCGTTCAAGTTCTTCTTCGGCTTCTTTCTCGTTGGCCTCGGCGGTCAGGGTATTGAGCACGCCGTGCAGGTCGTAGCCGTCTTCCAGCAACTGGTCTTGCAGGGTTTTGCGTCGAACCGTCAGGGCCTGCCATTCCATGCGCTGCTGTTCGAGTTGGCCACGGATCAGCTGCGATTGCTGCTCGGCCTGGGTCCGGCGCTTTTCGGCGTCGCGCAGTTCGCGATCGGCATCTTCCAGGGCGATTTGTGCGGTCTTGAGCTCTTCGTCGACGGTCATGCGCTTGTCGAGCAACTCTTCAAGTTTCAGGCGCAGCTCTTCCAGCGGGGCTTCGCCCTCCTCCAGGTTGAGGCTCAGTTGCTCGCGCTTTTCGGTCAGGCGTTCGGACTGCATTTCCAGACGTTCAAGGGCCTGGCGCGTGGAGTCGTGTTGCGCCCGCAGGGAGCCGAGGCGCACGGCCAGTTGATGGGCATGGTCCTTGTGCTGGCGGGCTTCTTGACGCACCCGGTCGAGGCGCTCGCGCAAGCTGTCGCGCTGGGCCAGCAGCAACTCGCGCTGCTCGGTGTCCAGGGCCATGCTGTCGAGGGCTTCCTGCAGTTGCAGGCGCGCTTCACCGACTTGTTCGTGTTCGAGGGCGCGTTGCTCGCCCATCTCCGCCACTTCTTCGTCGAGCCGGGTGCGGCGCAAGGTCAGTTGCTCGACCTTGGCCTTGCTCGCCGAGAGCTGGGCTTTCAATTCGCCTTGCTGGCGCGCTTCGTCCTGCAACAGCCGGCGCAGGTGTTCGCGGCCGGTCTCTTGCTGGCGCTGGGTGGCGCGCAAGGTTTGCAGCTGGTTTTCCAGGGATTCAAGGGTGGCTTCGCGCTCTTCCCGTTCGGCAGTCAGGTTGACGATTTCCTGGCCACGGGCCAATACGCCGCTTTCCGCTTCGCTGGCACGACGCACCCGCAGGAAGTGCCGGCCGACCCAAAAGCCGTCACGGCTGATCAGGCTTTGCCCGGCCGCCAATTGGCCACGCTGGGCCAAGGCCTGCTCAAGACTGTCCACCGGTTTGACCTGACCCAGCCAAGACGACAGATCAATCGCCGCCTCGACCTTGTCCAGCAGGCTGCCCGGTACGCGTGTGCCGTCTGCCGCGGGGCTAAGCAATCGCAAATCACCCTGGGTAAAACCCGCCAGATCGAAACCGCCAAAATCATCCACCAACACGGCTTGCAGGTCGGCACCGAGGACGGTTTCCACCGCCAACTCCCAACCGGCTTCAACCTTCAAGCCTTCGGCCAGGCGCGGGCGCTCGGCCAAGTGTTGATCACGCAACCATTCGGCAGTGCCGGTGCCCGGGTCGAGCGCCGCTTGCTGCAAGGCTTCAAGGGAGGCCAATCGACCGTTAAGCCGCTGCAAATCCCCCTGGGCGGTTTGCTGCGCCTGGGTCGCCTGCTGCAGTTGCTGACGCAATTGCTCGAGGCGCTCCACTTGCTGTTCTTCGCTGGCTTCCAGCTCTTCCAGGGTCATTTCGCTTTCGGCGAGTTTCTCGCTCAGCTCGAGGATCGCCGCGTCTTCCGGGTCGGCCGCGAGCAACACGCGCTCTTCCACCAAACGCCGCTGACGCTCGGCCAGGCGCTCCATGCTGGTTTCCAGTTGCTGGATGCGCGATTGCTGCACCTCAGCCTGGCGGCGCGGTTCGGCGGATTGCAGGTTGAACGTGTCCCACTGCTCCTGCCAGGCGTGCATGGTGGTTTCGGATTCTTCCAAGGCCGCAGCGGCTTCCTCGGCGGCGGCGCTGGTGACTTCCTGCTCCGGGGTGAGCATGTCCAGCTCCTCCCCGAGGGTCAGCAACAAGGTGCGGTCGTGGCCCAGGTGCGATTCGGTTTCCAGGCGCGCGCGTTCGGCTTCCTTCAGGTCGTCCTGCAACTGGCGCAAGCGTTGCTGGCCGTGCTGGATGCTCTGCTCGACCCGGGCGATGTCACCGCCCACCGAATAGAAGCGCCCCTGCACCAGATTGAAGCGCTCGGACAGGTCATGGTGACCGTCCCGCAGGCGCTCGATGCTGGCGTCGGCATTGCGCTGCTCAGCCACTAACGCTTCGAAGCTGATTTCCTGGGTGCCGATGATCGCTTCGCGCTGGCCCACTTGATCATTCAATGCCTGCCAGCGCAGGGCTGACAGTTGCGCCTTGAGCTGACGCTCCTCGCCCTTGTATTCCTGATACTTCTCGGCCGCCTGGGCCTGACGGTGCAGGCGCTCCAACTGGCGCTCCAGCTCTTCACGCAGGTCGGTCAGACGGGCAAGGTTTTCATGGGTGCGACGGATACGGTTTTCGGTCTCGCGCCGGCGCTCCTTGTACTTGGAGATGCCGGCCGCTTCCTCGATAAAGTTACGCAGGTCTTCGGGCTTGGCTTCGATCAGCTTGGAGATCATGCCCTGCTCGATGATCGAGTAGCTGCGCGGGCCCAGGCCGGTACCGAGGAAGATGTCGGTAATGTCCCGACGGCGGCACTTGGTGCCGTTGAGGAAATAGCTGTTCTGGCTGTCGCGGGTGACTTTGCGGCGGATGGAAATTTCCGCGTAGGCCGCGTACTCGCCCACCAGGGTGCCATCGGAGTTATCAAACACCAGTTCAATGCTGGCCTGGCTCACTGGCTTGCGGCTGGTGGAGCCGTTGAAGATGACGTCGGTCATCGACTCGCCACGCAGGTTTTTCGCGGAGCTCTCGCCCATCACCCAGCGTACGGCGTCGATGATGTTCGACTTGCCGCAGCCATTGGGCCCGACCACTGCCGCCATATTACTGGGGAAGTTCACCGTGGTCGGGTCGACGAAGGATTTGAACCCCGCCAGTTTGATGCACTTGAGCCGCACGCTTAGGCTTCCGCCAACGCAGCAATAACCAGCGAGCAACTGCGCTCGCCGTAGGCCGAGAGCACCTGGCGAATCTGTGGCAGGTCACGGGCCAGCACGGCGGCTAGCAACTGCTCGAACAGCACCAGGTACTCGCTCATGGACGCCTTGCGTTGATCCAGCGCCAGGTAATAGGCACGGTTCATCGCCGGCTGCAGGTTCTCGACGGTTTCCTGCAGATACGGGTTGTTAGCGAACGGATACGCGGCGCGCATCACATTGAAGCTTTCCTCGACGAAGGCGCGGATGTCCTGGCGTTCGAAGCTGGCGACCAAGCGCTGCTGGATCTGCACAAACGGCGCCATGTCGGCCTGGGTCTGCCAGCCGGCGGCGACCGCGTTGCCCAGCAGGATGTACAGCTCACCCATCAGCGTGCACAGGCTCTGCACCTTGTGGGCAGTCAGCTCGGTGACATGGGCGCCACGGCGCGGCAGGATCGCGATCAGGTGCCGACGCTCAAGGATCAGCAAGGCTTCGCGCACGGAACCACGGCTGACATTAAGCGCCAGTGTGACCTTCTGCTCCTGGATCCGCTCCCCAGGCTTGAGGTCGCCGCGAATGATACGTTCGGCGAGGTGGTGAGCGATTTGCTCGGCAAGACTATCCGGCGCCTTGAACGTCATGTTTTCCCTTCAAAATCTTCTATCGGTACGAGCGCGGCAGTGTAGCGCACTTGCCCATTGATGGCGTACGGCCCACAAGCACGAATTTGGCATGAAATAAGCAACCGTTAAAGTCCAGAAGCCCCTAAAAACGGCGGTTCCAGAGAACTGGACCATAATTAAGGATGTTGAGATCGCATTTTCTTGACCTTTCGGTCAGAAAATCGTTGACCGAAAAGTCAGACATGACTAGATTCGGCGCAAAGCGGTTAACAACAATAATGAGTCTGCGAGGCCTTCCGTGATCCAGTTTTTACTAAACCAGGAGCTCCGTAGCGAGCACGCCCTGGACCCGAACCTGACCGTGCTCAACTATTTGCGTGAGCACCTGGGCAAATCCGGCACCAAGGAAGGCTGCGCCAGCGGCGACTGTGGCGCCTGTACCGTGGTGGTCGGCGAGCTGCACACCGACGATCAAGGCGCGGAGCAGATTCGCTATCGCAGCCTCAACTCGTGCCTGACCTTTGTCTCATCCCTGCACGGCAAGCAACTGATCAGCGTTGAAGACCTCAAGCACCAGGGCCAACTCCACAGCGTGCAACAGGCCATGGTGGAGTGCCACGGTTCGCAATGCGGCTTCTGCACCCCGGGCTTTGTGATGTCGCTGTTCGCCCTGCAAAAAAACAGTGATGCACCCGACAGCCAGAAAGCCCATGAAGCCCTGGCCGGCAATCTCTGCCGCTGCACCGGTTATCGCCCGATTCTCGCCGCCGCCGAACAGGCCTGCTGCAACAAGCCCCAGGACCAGTTCGACAGCCGCCAAGCCGACACCATCGCCCGCCTGAAATCCATCGCCCCGACGCAAACCGGTGAATTGAACAGCGGTGATAAACGCTGCCTGGTACCGTTGACCGTCGCCGACTTGGCGGACCTCTACGACGCTTATCCGCAAGCCCGGCTGTTGGCCGGCGGCACCGACCTGGCGCTGGAAGTCACCCAGTTCCACCGCACGCTGCCGGTGATGATCTACGTCGGCAATATCGAAGAAATGAAGCGCATCGAAAGCTTCGACGATCGCCTGGAAATCGGCGCAGCCACTTCCCTGTCCGACTGCTACAGCGCACTCAACAACGAATACCCGGACTTCGGCGAATTGCTCCACCGCTTCGCTTCGTTGCAGATCCGCAACCAGGGCACCCTGGGCGGCAATATCGGCAACGCCTCGCCCATCGGTGACTCACCGCCACTGCTGATCGCCCTAGGCGCGCAGATCGTACTGTGCAAAGGCAACACCCGTCGCACTCTGGCCCTGGAAGACTACTTCATCGACTACCGTGTCACTGCCCGCCAGGACAGCGAATTCATCGAAAAAATCATCGTGCCCAAAGGCGTGCCGCTGTTCCGTGCCTACAAGGTTTCCAAGCGTCTGGACGATGACATTTCCGCCGTCTGCGCCGCCTTCAACCTCAAGATTGATAACGGCGTGATCACGGATGCCCGCGTGGCGTTCGGTGGCATGGCCGCCACCCCAAAACGTGCGAAAAGCTGCGAAGCCGCGCTGAACGGCGCCACCTGGAATTCCGCCACCGTGGAAAAAGCCTGCGCCGCCCTCGCCGAAGATTTCACCCCGCTGTCGGACTTCCGCGCCAGCAAGGAATACCGCCTGCTCAGCGCACAAAACCTGCTGCGCAAATACTTCATCGAACTGCAAACGCCGCACATCGAGACTCGGGTGACCGCTTATGTCTAACCATCATGCCGTGGAAAAATCCCAAGCCGAACTCGCCGTACTGTTTGCCAAGGACCTGACCAGCGGCGTCGGTCGCAGCGTCAAGCACGACAGCGCCGCCAAGCACGTCTCGGGCGAGGCGCAGTACATCGATGACCGCCTGGAATTTCCGAAACAGTTGCACCTGTACGCACGCATGTCGGACCGCGCCCACGCGAAGATCATCAGCATCGACACCGCGCCCTGCTATGCCTTCGAAGGTGTGCGCATCGTCATTACCCACGAAGACGTGCCGGGCCTGAAAGACATCGGCCCGCTGATGCCCGGCGACCCGTTGCTGGCCATCGACACCGTGCAGTTCGTCGGCCAGGTGGTGCTGGCCGTCGCCGCCCGTGACCTGGAAACCGCGCGCAAAGCCGCCATGGCCGCCGTGATCGAATACGAAGACCTGGAGCCGGTGCTGGACGTGGTCGAGGCGTTTCGCAAAAAACATTTCGTGCTGGACAGCCACACCCACCAACGCGGTGATTCGGCGGGGGCGCTGGCGACCGCCAAAAACCGTATCCAGGGCACCCTGCACATCGGCGGCCAGGAACACTTCTACCTGGAAACCCAGATTTCTTCGGTGATGCCCACTGAAGATGGCGGCATGATTGTGTATTGCTCCACGCAAAACCCCACCGAAGTGCAGAAACTGGTGGCCGAAGTACTCGACGTGTCGATGAACAAGATCGTGGTCGACATGCGCCGCATGGGCGGTGGTTTTGGCGGCAAGGAAACCCAGGCCGCCAGCCCGGCATGCCTGTGCGCCGTGGTCGCACGCCTCACCGGCCAGCCAACCAAGATGCGCCTGCCACGGGTCGAAGACATGCTGATGACCGGCAAGCGCCACCCGTTCTATATCGAATACGACGTGGGCTTCGACGACAGCGGCCGGCTGCACGGTATCAACCTGGATCTGGCGGGCAACTGCGGCTGCTCGCCGGACCTGTCGAACTCGATTGTCGACCGCGCAATGTTCCACTCCGACAACTCGTATTACCTGGGCGACGCCACCGTCAACGGCCACCGCTGCAAGACCAACACCGCGTCCAACACGGCTTATCGTGGCTTCGGCGGCCCCCAAGGCATGGTCGCCATCGAGGAAGTGATGGACGCGATTGCCCGGCACCTGGCCCTCGACCCGCTGGCGGTGCGCAAGGCCAACTACTACGGCAAGACCGAGCGCAACGTCACCCACTACTACCAGACCGTCGAGCACAACATGCTCGAAGAAATGACCGCCGAACTGGAACAAAGCAGCCAGTATTTTGAGCGCCGCGAAGCGATCCGTCGCTACAACGCCAACAGCCCGATCCTGAAAAAAGGCCTGGCCCTCACACCGGTGAAATTCGGGATTTCCTTCACCGCCAGTTTCCTCAACCAGGCCGGTGCGCTGATCCACATCTACACCGACGGCAGCATCCACCTGAACCACGGCGGCACCGAGATGGGCCAGGGGTTGAACATCAAGGTCGCGCAGGTGGTGGCCGAGATCTTCCAGGTGGAAATCGACCGCGTACAAATCACCGCCACCAACACCGACAAGGTGCCGAACACCTCGCCGACGGCGGCGTCCAGCGGTGCCGACTTGAACGGCAAGGCTGCACAGAACGCCGCCGAAACCATCAAGCAGCGCCTGGTGGAATTTGCCGCGCGCAAGTATGAAGTCAGCGAGGCCGACGTTGAATTCCACAACGGGCATGTGCGGGTTCGCGATCACATTCTGACCTTTGAAGCGTTGATCCAGCAGGCGTATTTCGCCCAGGTTTCACTGTCGAGCACCGGTTTCTACAAGACCCCGAAAATTTTCTACGACCGCAGCCAGGCGCGTGGCCGACCGTTCTACTACTTCGCGTTCGGCGCGGCCTGTTGCGAAGTGATCGTCGACACGCTGACCGGCGAATACAAAATGCTGCGCACCGACATCCTGCACGACGTGGGCGCCTCGCTGAACCCGGCCATCGACATCGGCCAGGTCGAAGGCGGCTTCATCCAGGGCATGGGCTGGCTGACCATGGAAGAGCTGGTCTGGAATAACAAAGGCAAGCTGATGACCAATGGCCCGGCCAGCTACAAGATCCCGGCGGTCGCCGACATGCCGCTGGACCTGCGGGTGAAGCTGGTGGAAAACCGCAAGAACCCGGAAGACACGGTGTTCCATTCCAAGGCCGTGGGCGAGCCACCGTTCATGCTCGGTATTGCCTCGTGGTGTGCGATCAAGGATGCGGTGGCGAGCCTGGGTGACTATCGCCATCAGCCGAAGATTGATGCACCGGCAACCCCGGAGCGGGTGTTGTGGGGGTGTGAGCAGATGCGCCAGTTGACCGCCGCAAAAGCTGTGGAAACGGAAACCGAGTTGGCTTCGCTTTAGACCGAGGCGCTGCCTTCGCGAGCAAGCCCGGCTCCCACATTCTGATGTGTGAACCCAATCAAATGTGGGAGCTGGCTTGCCTGCGATAGCGGTCGAACTGACAACAGAGATGCTGAGGTAAACATGAACAACTGGATCAGCGCCCTCGCCGACCTGCAGAACCAGGGTGAACCCTGCGTGCTGGTGACCATCATCGAAGAGCTCGGCTCCACACCGCGCAATGCCGGCTCGAAGATGGTGATCAGCGCCGCCCACACCTTCGACACCATCGGTGGCGGGCACCTGGAATACAAGGCGATGCAGATCGCCCGGGACATGCTCGTGCGGGGCCAGCAGAACACCCACCTGGAGCGCTTCAGCCTCGGCGCCAGCCTGGGCCAGTGCTGCGGCGGCGTGACGGTGCTGTTGTTCGAACCCATGGGCCAGGTGCAGGCGCACATCGCGGTGTTCGGCGCCGGCCATGTCGGCCGTGCGCTGGTGCCGTTGCTGGCCAGCCTGCCATGCCGGGTGCGCTGGATCGATTCCCGGGAACAGGAATTCCCGGAACACATCCCCCAAGGCGTGCGTAAAATCGTCAGCGAAGAGCCGGTGGATGAAATCGACCACTTGCCCGCAGGCAGTTACTGCATCGTCATGACCCACAACCACGCACTGGACCTGGAACTGACCGCCGCCCTGCTCAAGCGCAATGACTTTACCTACTTCGGCCTGATCGGTTCGAAGACCAAGCGCGTCAAGTTTGAACACCGCCTGCGGGATCGCGGTTTCGACACAGCGCACCTGCAACGCATGCATTGCCCGATGGGGTTGACTGAGGTCAAAGGCAAACTGCCTGTGGAAATTGCCATCTCCATCGCCGGCGAAATCATCGCCACCTATAACGCCAATTTCGGCCAGCACACTGCGAGCGCCGAACCCATTGCCAAACTGCTGCCGGTATCCCGCCGCAGCCAAGCGACTAACTGAGACGACCATGCCTTTGACACGCAAAGCCTACCGTGCCGCCATTTTGCACAGCATCGCCGACCCTGCCGAAGTGGGGATCGAAGCCTCCTATGAGTATTTCGAAGACGGCCTGCTGGTGATCGACAACGGCCAGATCAGCACCCTGGGTCACGCCAGCGAATTGCTCGCTACCCTGCCCGCCGACATCGAAGTCACCCATTACCAGGACGCGCTGATCACCCCCGGCCTGATCGACACCCACATTCACCTGCCGCAAACCGGCATGGTCGGTGCCTATGGCGAGCAGTTGCTGGACTGGCTCAATACCTACACCTTCCCGTGTGAAAGCCAGTTCGCCGACAAGGCCCACGCCGAAGAAGTCGCGGACATTTTCATCAAGGAATTGCTGCGCAACGGCACCACCACCGCCCTGGTATTCGGCAGCGTGCACCCGCAGTCAGTGAACTCGTTTTTTGAAGCGGCCGAGAAGCTCGACCTGCGGATGATCGCCGGCAAGGTGATGATGGACCGCAACGCGCCGGACTATCTGACCGACACCGCCGAATCCGGCTACGCGGAAAGCAAGGCGCTGATCGAGCGCTGGCATGGCAAGGGCCGTTTGCACTACGCGGTAACGCCACGTTTCGCACCGACCAGTACGCCCGAACAGCTGACCCTCGCCGGGCAGTTGCTGGGGGAGTACCCGGACCTGTACATGCAGACCCACATCAGTGAAAACCTGCAGGAAGTGGAGTGGGTGAAAGAACTGTTCCCGGAGCGTAAGGGCTACCTGGACGTGTACGACCATTACAAACTGCTGGGTGAGCGCTCGGTGTTCGCCCACGGTGTGCACCTGTGCGATGACGAGTGCGCGCGACTGGCAGAAGCAGGCTCGGCAGTCGCATTCTGCCCGACGTCGAACTTCTTCCTGGGCAGCGGGTTGTTCAACCTGCCGATGGCCGAGAAGCACAAGCTGAATGTCGGCCTGGGTACGGATGTCGGCGGTGGCACCAGCTTCTCGCTGCTGCAGACACTGAACGAAGCGTACAAGGTGATGCAGCTGCAAGGGGCGCGGTTGAGCCCGTTCAAGTCGTTGTACCTGGCGACCCTGGGCGGTGCGCGAGCACTGCGGTTGGAAGACAAGATCGGCACCCTGCAACCGGGTACTGATGCCGACTTCCTGGTGCTGGATTACAACGCCACCCCGCTGCTCAGCTATCGCCTGAAGCAGGCCAACAACATTGCCGAGACGTTGTTTGTATTGATGACACTGGGGGATGACCGGGCGGTGTTGCAGACGTATGCGGCGGGGCAATTGGTGCACCAACGCTGATTTAACCAGCACCACAAACCAAATGTGGGAGCTGGCTTGCCTGCGATGCAGACACCTCGGTGTATCAGTGATACCGAGGTGATGCTATCGCAGGCAAGCCAGCTCCCACATGTTTGATCGGGTTTACAACTTTACAGACGAGCGCCCCGGCTTCTTGGTCTGCAACAAATGCGAGAACACCGCATGCAGATCATCGGAAGCGCTCTCCTCATCGAGGTTGAGCTTGCTGTCGATGTGATCCATGTGATGCATCATCAGGTTCACCGCCAGACCCGCATCCCGCGCTTCGATCGCGTCGATCAGCTGGGTGTGTTCATCGTAGGAACAGTGGGAGCGGTTGCCGCTTTCATACTGGGCGATGATCAACGAGGTCTGGGACACCAGGCTGCGCTGGAAGCTGATCAACGGGGCATTCTTCGCCGCCTCGGCCAGTTTCAGGTGGAACTCGCCGGAAAGCCGGATACCCGCACCGCGATCGCCCCGGGAGAAGCTGTCGCGCTCGTCGTTGACCATCTGCCGCAGCTCGGCCAGTTGCTCGGCCGTGGCATGCTGTACCGCCAACTCAGTGATCGCACGCTCCACCAGACGCCGGGCGAGGAACACCTGGCGGGCTTCCTCGACACTTGGGCTGGCCACTACCGCACCCCGATTGGGCCGCAGCAGTACCACGCCTTCATGGGCCAGGCGCGACAGTGCGCGGCGGATGATGGTGCGGCTGACGCCAAAGATTTCGCCCAGCGCTTCTTCACTCAATTTGGTACCGGGCGCCAGGCGTTGCTCGAGGATCGCCTCGAAGATATGCGCGTAGACGATATCGTCCTGGGTTCCACTGCGACCGGCCTTACCGGCTCGCGGTTGTTTCTTGAGGGGCTGCAACTGTTCGTTCATGGGCACTCGGGTCGGGAGAACGGCGGCGAATTGACGTTGACTGTAATACGGCACAGAGGGTCGCTGGCAAGTATCGCGTAAAATCAGCGCACATTGTACACAACCCACTGCGCCAACACACTGTACGGCTGTTTGCGGCGCCGGCTGTATTGCAATGAATCGTTACGTTTGAGTTTAGGCTTGATTCCGCACTTTCTCCTTTGCAGGAGCGAGCTTGCTCGCGAAAAACGTATAAGCACCGCATTCAGTCAGGATGCCAGCATCATCGTTAACGACCTTCGCGAGCAAGCTCGCTCCTACAGACAGCCCGGTAAAAGGAACACCGCCCCATGTCCGACGCCCCCCAAGCGCGATTAAGCCCACTGGCCGACACTTCGCCTTCGGCCATCGTCGCCGGTTTCATTGCCATGATGACCGGCTACACCAGTTCCCTGGTGCTGATGTTTCAAGCCGGCCAAGCTGCCGGCCTGACCACGGCGCAAATTTCCTCGTGGATCTGGGCGATTTCCATCGGCATGGCGGTGTGCAGCATTGGTCTGTCCTTGCGCTATCGCACGCCGATCACCATTGCCTGGTCCACACCGGGCGCGGCGCTGTTGATCACCAGCCTGGGCGGTGTGAGTTACGGCGAAGCCATCGGCGCCTACATCACCTGCGCGGTGCTGGTGACCATCTGTGGGCTGACCGGCAGCTTCGAAAAACTCGTCAAGCGCATCCCTGCGTCCCTGGCGGCCGCCTTGCTGGCGGGCATTCTGTTCAAGATCGGCAGCGAGATTTTCGTCGCCGCGCAGCACCGTACCGGGCTGGTGCTGGGGATGTTCTTCACTTACCTGGTCATCAAGCGCCTGTCGCCGCGTTATGCCGTACTCGCGGCACTGCTGATCGGCACGGCGCTGTCCGGGCTGATGGGGCTGCTGGATTTCAGTGGCTTCCACCTCGAAGTGGCAACCCCGGTGTGGACCACGCCGCACTTCTCCCTGGCGGCGACCATCAGCATCGGTATCCCGCTGTTCGTGGTGGCCATGACCTCGCAAAACATGCCGGGGGTCGCCGTGTTGCGGGCCGACGGCTATAACGTGCCGGCTTCACCCTTGATCACCACCACCGGCCTGGCCTCGCTGGTGCTGGCGCCGTTTGGCTCACATGGCATCAACCTGGCAGCCATCAGCGCGGCGATCTGCACCGGACCCCATGCCCATGAGGATCGCAACAAGCGCTATACCGCCGCGGTCTGGTGCGGGATTTTCTATGGGATTGCCGGGGTGTTTGGCGCGACGTTGGCCGCGTTGTTCGCTGCGTTACCCAAGGAACTGGTGCTGTCGATTGCGGCATTGGCGTTGTTTGGCTCGATCATCAATGGCCTGAGCATCGCCATGAATGAGCCCAAGGAACGGGAGGCAGCGTTGATCACCTTCATGGTCACAGCGTCGGGGTTGACGTTGTTTTCCATCGGCTCGGCGTTCTGGGGGATTGTCGCGGGGGTGTTGACGCTGGTGATTCTGAACTGGCGCAAGGCCTGATTCTTTAGACCCAGTAACGAAAAAGCGACCCGGGCGGGTCGCTTTTTCATGACATCAGACTGCCGGGTTGATCGGCTTTTCTGGATGCCAAGCGTCCAACAGGGCGCTGACTTCAACGCGGGTCAGCTCTGGACGAGCCTTCAGCCACGCTTCAACAGCGGCACGCTGTTCTTCGTTGACCGAACCACGGGTGGCTTTGCAAACCAGACCGAAGTCATCACCGCCGACGTAGTCCAGGCCGTTGCCGTCCATTGCTTCAGTCAGGAATGCTTCGAGGAAAGCGTCAACCGCTTCATCGTCCAAACCTTCTTTGAAGTCCAGGTTCAGTTCGAAACCCAGCTCTTGAAATTCATCAACGCACAGTTTTTTGCGCAGACGCCGGGAACGGTTAGTCGCCATTGGAACAATCCTCTTAAGTAATAACGGGCGGCACTTTAGCAGTTTAAGCAGGCCTTTGCCCGATTCTCTGGGACAGGCGGCACAGTGCCAGTAAAAAAAACCGCCAATTGCAGCTATCGTTCAGCCACAAGTGCGACAGCCTTGGGGCATAATGCCGACACTTTCATGACCATTGAGGGATTTTTCGTACATACCCCTCACCTTTTTACCCCTCAGCAGTAGGGTTTTAATTCTTATGATCAAATCTTTGCGTCCACTGTTACTGGCCGGCTTTCTTCTCCCCCTGGCCTTTTCCGTTACCGCTGCCCCGATCAACACTTCCTTGCCACCCAAGGTCCAGGAAGCCCTTCAGAAAGCCAAGCTGCAAAACAACGCGCTGTCCCTGGTGATGATTCCCCTCAATGGCCCGGGCACACCCACCGTGTTCAACGCCGACGTGTCGGTCAACCCGGCCTCCACGATGAAGCTGGTCACCACCTATGCGGCCCTGGAAATGCTCGGCCCCAACCATCAGTGGAAAACCGAGTTCTACACCGACGGCACCCTCAGCGGCGGCATCCTGAACGGTAACCTGTACCTCAAGGGCGGCGGCGACCCCAAGCTGAACATGGAAAAACTCTGGCTGCTGATGCGCGACCTGCGGGCCAATGGCGTGCAGCAAGTGACCGGCGATCTGGTACTCGACCGTGGCTTCTTCATCCCGCCGCAACTGCCGGAGTTCAATGACGACGGCAACGACGAGAACAAGCCGTTCCTGGTCAAGCCCGATGCCCTGATGGTCAACCTCAAGGCGCTGCGCTTCGTCACCCGCAATGACTCGGGCAAGGTACTGGTGTCGGTCGAGCCGCCGATTGCGAGCATTCGCATCGACAACCAGGTCAAGGTCTCCAACGCTAAACAGTGCACCGGTGACGTGCGCTACAGCCCGATGACTGCCGCCGATGGCAGCGTCACCGTGACCGTCAGCGGCCAGTTGGCGGATGGCTGCAGCTCGCAGACGTATCTGTCACTGCTGGACCACGCCACCTACACCGCCGGCGCCGTTCGGGCGATCTGGAAGGAACTGGGCGGCAGCATCCAGGGCCGCGACATCCAGGCGCCGGTACCGAAGAACGCCAAAGTGCTGGCTCGTGCGTTCTCGCCAGACTTGGCGGAAATCATCCGCGACATCAACAAATACAGTAACAACACCATGGCCCAGCAGCTGTTCCTGAGCCTGGGCGCGCAGTACCGCACCGATGCCGACGGCGACGACGCCAAGGCGGCCCAGCGCGTGGTGCGCCAGTGGCTGGCGAAAAAGGGCATCACCGCACCGCACCTGGTGATGGAGAACGGTTCCGGCCTGTCCCGCGCCGAACGGGTCAGCGCCCGCGAGATGGCAACCATGCTGCAAGCGGCGTGGAGAAGCCCGTACGCGGCGGAATACATCAGCTCGCTGCCGATTGCCGGCACCGACGGCACCATGCGTAAACGCCTGAAGACCACGGCCATGCGCGGCGAAGCCCACGTCAAGACCGGCACCCTGAACACCGTGCGTGCGATCGCCGGGTTCAGCCGCGACAACAATGGCAATACCTGGGCCGTGGTGGCGATTCTCAACGATCCGAAACCGTGGGGTGCTTCTTCGGTGCTGGATCAAGTGCTGCTGGACCTGTATCGACAGCCGAAACTGGCGGCGGCGGCCCCGGTCCTCTAACAGCAGCAAATATCAAATGTGGGAGCTGTCGAGCTTTAGCGAGACTGCGATAGGATCACCGCGGTGTACCTGGTGCACCGCGGCGCCTGCATCGCAGCCTCGCTAAAGCTCGACAGCTCCCACGCTCCGATACCTGGCTTCAGGCAAGCTCGTCAGCTCCCACACTCCGATCTGGCTTCAGGCGAGCACCCGCTCTGCCTCAACTCTATCCCTGCCCGCCTGCTTCGCCGCGTACACCCCTGAATCCGCCCGCAGCAACAAGCCATCAACGCCCTCTTCGACTCGCCAGTTGGCGATCCCGAAACTGGCAGTCACGATACCCACATCCTCCATCGGCTCACTGCGCAACGCCTGCCACAACTCCAGGGCAACACTGAATGCCTGGCTGCCTCTTCGGTGCTGGACCAGGTGCTGCTGGACCTGTACCGCCAGCCGAAACTGGCGGCGGCCCCGGTTCTCTAACAGCAACAAAGATCAAATGTGGGAGCTGTCGAGCTTTAGCGAGGCTGCGATAGGATCACCACGGTGTACCTGGTGCACCGCGGCGCCTGCATCGCAGCCTCGCTAAAGCTCGACAGCTCCCACACTCCAATCTGGCTTCAGGCAAGCGCCCGCTCTGCCTCAACTCTATCCCTGCCCGCCTGCTTCGCCGCATACACCCCTGAATCCGCCCGCAGCAACAGGCCATCAACCCCCTCTTCGACCCGCCAACTGGCGATCCCGAAGCTGGCAGTCACGATCCCCACATCCTCCATCGGTTCACTGCGCAACGCCTGCCACAACTCCAGGGCAACGCTGAGCGCCTGGCTGCCGTCGGTATTGGGGCACAGCACCACGAACTCCTCGCCCCCCAGCCGGCAAAACACATCCGTACGCCGCAATCGTTGACTGATGCGCCGGCACAACTCCTTGAGCACCTCGTCGCCGACCGCATGGCCGTGCTGGTCGTTGATGCGCTTGAAGTGGTCGATGTCGAACATGATCACCGACAACGCTCCAGAAGCGCGCTTGACTCGAATCATCTCGGCCTTCAGCCGGTCCTGGAAGTAGCGTCGGTTATGAATGCCGGTCAGGGAATCGGTAATCGACAGCGCCCGCAGCTCTTCCTCGACCCGCTTTAGATCAGAAATATCCGACACATAGCCATGCCATAACGTACCGCCGCCGGGGAGTTCTTCCGGCGTCGCTTCACCGCGAATCCAGCGCAGCCCACGCTGGGGCAATTGCACCCGGTACTCTTCACGCCAATGGCTCAGTTGCAGGGTGGACAAACGAATGGAGTCCCGTACCCGCTCGACGTCCAGCGGATGAATGCGCTCGAAGACCTTTCGTGCATCCTGCTGCAACACCCCCGGCTCGATCTCGTAGATATCGCGAATGCCGTCGCTGGCATAGATGAAACGCGAGTCGCCGTTCGGTTCCAGGATGAACTGGAAAATACCGCCGGGCACATGGGCACTGAGTTTCTTCAGCAGGCGGTCCCGCGCGGCCAGGGCCTCATAGGCACGCTTTTGTTCGGTGACATCCAGGCAGATCGCCAGGTGCCCGACCCACAGGCCATGCTCATCCAGCAACACGGTGGCGAGCATGTTCACCGTCAGATGGCTGCCGTCCTTGCGCACCAGCGTCCACTCACGGGTCTCGTGCACCGCATCGGCGCCGTCCACCAGCATCGCCTGGCCTGGCGCGATGCGCTTGCCCAGCGCCGCGCTCAACTGCACCGCGCGGGCTTCCAGCTCGGGCGCCAGGTGCAGGCTTTCGAGGGTCAGGTGACCCAGGACCTCGTCCACCTCAAAGCCCAGCATTCGCTCGGCGCCGGCGTTGAAGGTGGTGATCACACCGCGCAGGTCAGTGGCAATGATCGCCACCTGGGTCGCCGCATTCAGCACGCTGCGCAGTTGGCCGTGGGTACCCCGCAACTCCTGTTCACGCTGACGCAATTGGGCCGTGCGTTGCTCCACCAGTTTCAACGCGCGCTGGCGCTGGCTGACCAACACGTAGAGCAGCGCACTGAGCAACAGGCTCAGCAGGCTGCCCATGACCAAGATAGTGACCTGCGAAGAATGATTACCCTGCAGGAACACCTGGCTGGGGCGCAGGCTCAAGGCGTAGACGTGGTCGCCAAGCGTCAGCCGGCGTACGGCCATCAGGTCGCTGTCCGCCACGGCGTTGCTGGATTCATACAGCACGCGCTTTTCTGCGTCGGAAGTATCGACGATCTGCGTCACCAGATTGTCCCGGTCCGCCTTGGGCAAGCCGTCGGCCACCAGCTGGCGCATGCTGATTACCGCCATTACGTAGCCGTAAGGTTCGCTGATGGGCGCTTGTGGCGTCGGTGCCCGACTGACGGGTGCCACCAACAGCACGCCCATGGCGTAGGCCGGCTCCACCCCCACCAGTTGCATGGGCTGGGACACCGCCATTTTGCCGGACTGTCGCGCACGCTCCACCGTCGAGCGTCGCAGTGGCTGGGCCAACAGGTCAAACCCCAGCGGCGAGCCAAGCAGGCTCTGGGTCTGGCTGTACAGCACCGGCACATACTCATCGTGCTGAGCGGCCGGGGCCAGTTCGCCCGCTGCGTTCAATTCGCGAATGGAAAAACTCACCCCGCGCTCAGCCGTAATTTCTTGTTCAAACGCGCTGCGCTGGTCCCGTAACACCCGGGGCGCCCAGGCATAAGCGCGGGTGCGCAACAGCAAGGGCTGCGCAAAACCGTCGAACTCTTCGCGGGAGACCGTAGTGGAATTGACGAAAAACCGCCGCAGGCTGCCCAGGCGTTGTTCCTGGTCCTCAAAGCGTTCCTGGAGGCGGCTGTAGCGCTCGTTGACCAGCAACTGGAAGCGTTGGCGCACCTGCTGTTGATAGAGATCGGAGGCCGCCCAGGCGACGACGATCGTCAGCGCACTACCGGCCAGAAACACCACCACCGCCACCAGCCACGCCGATACTTGCTCACTGATAAAGCCTAGGATTTTCGGGCGGACGGCATGCAGCGGCATAGACAAGACTCGGAACGCCAGCGTGCAGGTGCGTCACTTTGGCAAGGCCTTAAGTTATAGCCACAGGACTTGCGTTTGACCAGCGCAAAAAAAAACCGCAAGGCCGGAATGATCCGGGCTTGCGGCTTCAGAACGCAGTGATCAGCGAGCGGTGATTTTCCACGCCCGATGGATCTTGGCGTTGCGCGCAAAATCCGGGTCGATGGTCTTGTCACTGATCTCCTCGACGGCGTAACGCTCGACGAGGTTGTCTTCCAGCTGGAACTTGCGGAAGTTGTTGGAGAAGTACAAAACGCCGCCCGGCGCCAGGCGTGCCATGGCCAGGTCCAGCAACTGCACGTGGTCACGTTGCACGTCGAAGATGCCTTCCATGCGCTTGGAGTTGGAGAAGGTCGGCGGGTCGATGAAGATCATGTCGAACTCATCACGACTGGCTTCCAGCCAGGCCATCACGTCGCCCTGCTCCAGGCGGTTCTTGTCGGAGAAACCGTTGAGGGAGAAGTTGCGGCGCGCCCAGTCCAGGTAGGTCTTCGACAGGTCAACGCTGGTGGTGCTGCGCGCGCCACCCTTGGCCGCGTGCACACTGGCGGTGGCGGTGTAGCAATACAGGTTGAGGAAGCGTTTGCCGGCCGCCTCTTTCTGGATGCGCATGCGCATCGGGCGGTGGTCAAGGAACAGGCCGGTGTCCAGGTAATCGGTCAGGTTGACCAACAACTTGACGCCGCCCTCGCTGACCTCGGTGAACTTGCCCTGCGCACTTTGGCGCTCGTACTGCTTGGTGCCGCTCTGGCGTTCGCGACGCTTGACCACCACGCGGTTCTTGTCGATGCCCAGCGCCTGGGGAATGGCCGCCAGGGCATCGAACATGCGGGCCGAGGCTTTTTCCGGGTCGATCGACTTGGGCGCCACGTACTCCTGGACGTGAACCCAGTCGTGGTACAGGTCGATGGCCATGGAGTATTCCGGCATGTCGGCATCGTATACACGGTAGCAATCGACGCCTTCGCGCTTGGCCCACTTGCCCAGCAGCTTCAGGTTCTTTTGCAGGCGGTTGGCAAACATCTGCCCGCCTTCGCTCAAGCGCGCCTGCTCGACCACCGGGGCCGGGGCGGGTTTGATCGGGTTCCCGTTCTTGTTGTACTGGCGCTCTTGCGGCTCGGTCGGCGCCTGGTCGTAGGCCGCTTGCTCGCGCTCGGCCTGGCGCTGTTCCGGGGTGCGACGCTCGCCGGTGACGAACTGGTCCGGGGTGACCTTGATCAGCAGCAGCTTGCACGGCAAGGCGCCGTTCCAGAACGAATACTGTTTGTGACTGCGGATACCCATGCGCTTGCCCAGGTCCGGAGCACCGGTGAACACCGCCGCTTCCCAGCCCAGGCACGCCTGGCGCAGACGCTCGCCGAGGTTCTGGTAGAGGTACAACAGGCTGGCTTCATCACCCAGACGCTCACCGTAAGGCGGGTTGCAGATCACCAGGCCTTTCTGGTTCTGGTCCGGCCGCGGCTCGAAGGTGCCGACTTCGCCCTGGTAGATCTTGATCCAGTGGCTCAGGCCGGCGCGTTCGATGTTGTTACGCGCGGGTTGGATCAGGCGTGGGTCAGCTTCGTAACCCCGAACCCACAGCGGCGGCTTGGCCATGCCGATGGCCGCGCGCTCGCTGGCCTCTGTATGAAGTTTCTTCCACAGCGCCGGAACGTGACCGAGCCAGGCGGTGAAGCCCCACAGCTCACGGTTCAGGTTGGGGGCCATGTCGGCGGCAATCATCGCGCCTTCCACCAGGAAGGTACCGACGCCGCACATTGGGTCCGTCAGCGCGCCGCCTTCGGCAGCGATGCGCGGCCAGCCGGAGCGAATCAGGATCGCCGCCGCCAGGTTCTCTTTCAACGGTGCGGCGCCCTGCTGCAGGCGGTAGCCGCGCTGGTGCAGGCTGTGGCCGGACAGGTCAAGGGAGAGGATCGCTTCGCCACGGTCCAGGCGCAGGTGAATGCGCAGGTCCGGGTTGATCTTGTCGATGGACGGACGTTCGCCGGTCGGGGTGCGCAGTTTGTCGACAATCGCATCCTTGACCTTCAGCGCGCCGAAGTGGGTATTGTCGATGCCCGAGCCGTGGCCGCTGAATTCAACGGCCAGGGTGCCGTCGGCGAGCATGTGGTCTTCCCACTCGATGTCCAGCACGCCGTGGTACAGGTCTTCGGCGTCCTTCATCGGGAAGCGCTTGAGCACCAGCAACACGCGGTTGGCCAGGCGCGACCAGAGGCACAGGCGGTAGGCGGTCTCCATGTCGGCCATGCCGCGCACGGCTGAGGTGTGCTCGCGGGCTTCCTCAAGGCCAAGCCCGACGGCTTCCTCGATCAGCAGGCCTTCGAGGCCCTTGGGGCAAGTGAGGAAGAGTTCAAAACGGTCCGACATGGGGCATTCCAGGCTTTTCAGCAATAAGTGAACGGGCGACGCATCGCGCGTTCGGTTTTCAATCAAGCGCTTTTCTTGAAGAGCGCTCGTGTGGCACGAATGTGCCGTTCCACCTCGGCTACAGGCCTTTTGGGCCTTTATCGACGGGGCAGTTCAAGTATTTGAAGCAACAAAAAGAAATATTCTGACCCTTCGTCGAATAATAACCGACTGCAACAGGTGGGCATTCTCACTAAAGGATTAAACCCATCCTCTTTGAAGGGCACATCATAGCTGGGTTTGCCCAAGAAAAGGGGCGAAAAGCCATCCCAGCTTATGGCCATAGCATCATTATCGTTACGTGCTTATGACAAAACGATCATTGAATCCATGTGACCTATTGGTTAGAACTCAACACAGGTTGGCGCCGTAACGACGCCGACACATTGGCTCGCCACGCCGGCAGCGAGCCCACCAACGGCAGAAAAACTCTGCCCGGCCTCGGACGAGGCCGAAGGATATCAAGACAGTCAACAAGTGAGGGAAACACCCTATGAGAAGACTTAAGCGTGATCCGTTGGAAAGAGCATTTTTACGCGGATATCAATATGGCGTTCATGGCAAATCCCGTGAGCTTTGCCCATTTACTCTACCGTCGGTACGCCAAGCCTGGATCAACGGCTGGCGAGAAGGACGCGGCGACAACTGGGACGGTATGACTGGCACTGCGGGAATCCACAGACTCAACGAACTTCACGCCGTCGGCTAATCAAGGGCATTTAATTCCGACACCAGCACGAATACGCAACCACTTAACCACGCACGCCCCATCCGGGCGGCGGGCTTCGGCCCAGGGGCTCCTTCGAGGAGCCCTTTTTAATGGGCCTCGATTAACCTTTTGGCAACGCCGCGATCGCATCCACCGACTGGCGAATCAACGCCGGGCCCTTGTAGATAAAACCGGAATACAACTGCACCAGGCTCGCGCCAGCGGCGATTTTCTCGGCCGCGTGCTTGCCTTCCGTGATGCCGCCCACCGCAATGATCGGCAAGCGACCGGCCAGTTCGGCCGCCAGCACCTTGACGATGTGGGTGCTCTGGTCGCGTACCGGCGCACCGGACAGGCCACCCGCCTCGTCACCAAAGGCCAAGCCTTCGACGCCAACGCGGCTCAGGGTGGTGTTGGTGGCAATCACCGCGTCCATTCCGGAGTCCACCAAGGCCTGGGCCACCAGTATGGTCTCTTCGTCGCTCATGTCCGGGGCAATCTTGATCGCCAACGGCACGCGCTTGCCGTGGCGCACAGCCAGGTCTTCCTGGCGCTGGCGCAAGGCTTCGAGCAGTTGCTTGAGGGAGTCGCCAAACTGCAGGCTGCGCAGGCCCGGGGTGTTCGGCGAGCTGACGTTGACGGTGACGTAGCTGGCGTGGGCATAGACCTTGTCCAGGCAAATCAGGTAGTCATCCACCGCACGCTCCACCGGCGTGTCGAAGTTCTTGCCAATGTTGATCCCCAGGATGCCTGTGTACTTCGCTGCCTGAACCCGCGACAGCAAGTTATCCACACCCAGGTTGTTGAAGCCCATGCGATTGATGATCGCCTCGGCTTCCGGCAGGCGGAAGATCCGCGGCTTCGGGTTGCCCGGCTGCGGCCGTGGGGTCACGGTGCCGATTTCGACAAAGCCAAAACCCAACTGCGCAAAACCGTCGATGGCTGCGCCATTCTTGTCCAGGCCGGCAGCCAGGCCCACCGGGTTGGGGAAATCGAGCCCCATCACCGACACCGGCATTTTCGCCGGGGCCTTGCACACCAGACCATTGAGCCCCAGGCGGCCACCGGCACCGATCAAATCCAGGGACAGATCGTGGGAGGTTTCCGGAGAGAGTTTGAACAACAGCTGGCGGGCCAGGGTATACATGGGCGGGATTGACTCGGATGGCGGCGAAAGGTGGCGGCGATTATAGCCGGGGTGAAGGGCTGCATGCGAGGCGTGCTGTCCAATCGTCAGTTGCGGTACGCCATCAGTTCCTCGTAGCGAACCCAGATCTTTTGCGCATAGCGAAGACGCAGGGCCTCGCGCTCAGTCCCGGGGCCACCGCCCACATTGTAGGAGCCGATCGCCGTCCAGTTGTAGCCGAACTGTTTGACAAAGTCGGCAAGGATCGACGCCCCGACCTCCACCGACAGGCATGGCTCATCCAGCAAGCGTTGTTCGGTAATGCCCAACTTGAGCAGGCGCGGCAGGTGAATGCTGTTGATCTGCATTAGCCCGATATCCCGGGTGCCATTGCTGTTGGCGTAATTCATGGCCTCGGCGCGATAACCCGACTCCACCGCGGCGATGGCTTGCAGCAGCTCCGGTTCGATGTCATAGCGGCTGGCGGCCTCGGCCCAGCAATACGCGCGGGCCTCATTGCTGAAACCAAGGGCGAGCAGCAGCACTCCCTTGCGCCAGGCGCGTCTCATGCCTGGCTTCGACCGCAGGTAGAACAGACATGGCTCGCAACCGTGACGGCACAGGTCACTCGGTACCCTTTGCCGTACACCGTCTTGATCAGCCCCCTACCGTCCTTCAAAATTTTACGCAGCGAACAGATGCAACGGGTCAGGGACTCTTCGGTGGCCTCGTTATGGGGCCATGCCTGTTCCAGCAAGTGATCCTTGGTCACCAACACACCGGCCGACGCCAGCAGCACGCGCAGCACCTGCCCCTCCTTGGGCGGTAGTTGAATATCCGAATCTTCGCCGGTCAGCCTGCCGTCGCCATGCAATGTCCAGCGATCAAAGACCATGGGGGCAGCCAGTACCCCGTTATTCAGCACGGCCATTCGTACCTCTGCACCCAACTCACCCTCATTTCCAACACTGGTTATCCCGAAAAATCGCGACTATAAAAAGCTCACCCGCGGTATAGGAGAGGCAAAAGCCCCCGTGCACTACTTTTTCCAGACAGGCTGCGTAGGACTTTTCAGCACCACCCCATACAGGAACAACGGCGGTTTTATCCCTCGCCCCGACGGCTAAATGCACGTTTCACCTGCTCATACTGGGAGGGTGTCAGCGGCGGTGCCTGCCCCGGCTCTGCACGGGTACGCACAGCATCCCCAAGCGCCGCCGCCTGAATGACAAACAGCCGGACACTGTTGGCCATAGGCCCGTAATAGCGTCCGGACGAGGCCGGCCCGGCATCACGCTGAAAATCCCCCACCAGCAGCCGTCTGCCCGGCGCCACACGTACCACGCTGCTGATTCCCACGCGCTCCACCGCCGCCGAGCGCTTGTCGCGACTGCCAGCCTTGCTCCGCTGGCGGCCATCCTCAATGGTGAGCAGCATCTCGATTTCACCCGCCTCGGCGAAGCGCGGCAAAACACTGACCTGCGTGCCGTAGACCACCGGTTGCCACTCATCACCGTCCTCACCCGGCCGGGGCAGATAGAACGTCTGGTGATCGTTGAACACCGCCGGCACATTCTCCTGGGTAAGAATCACCGGCAACGCCGTGACCTTCGCTCGCCGACGCGGCTCCAGCGCCATGATCCGCTTCATGAAGGCGTCGTCCACGACGGGCGCCATGACCCGGGTTGCGGAAGGCTCGCCGGAGCCTTCATGCATGGCCACGCCCAGCTTCTTGAGCTCATCACGGTCCACATCCACCAGCCACAATGAAACCTCCACTGCACGCTTCGGCACATCCAACTCCGCCACCAGGCTTTCGATAAAGCTCACCTGCTCAGGCTTGCCTTTGATCAACAGGCTGTTGGTGTCCGGGTAGGCCAGCACCGAAATATCGGTGTCGCCAAGTAATCCGGATTGCCCCTGGGGGACACTCTCCTGTTCGACAGCCAGCAGTTTTTCGATCATGGATGCCATGCCCGGCACCGTGATGGTTCTGTCGCCCATCTCGTACTCGCGGTCTGCAACGTGGGTGTTGAGTACCTGCACCACCCCGATCCGCTGCGGCCCCATGCGCAGTTCCGCACGCTGGCGGTCCATCAGTTGCGCCAGGCGCAACACATGGTCGACATAGTTCGGCGGCCCAGACACATAGAACATCCGCGCCCCACTCGCCCGCAGTGGGTAGCGCGCCTCATCGAGCCCCGAGCGGCGCATGAACCCGCGCAGGATATCCACCGAAATGTGCCGCAAGGTCACCACCGAGCTTTTCGCCTCGTCGGCGTCATAGAGGTAAAGCACCAGGCCGTCGCTGTGCCAGATCAAGCCGTGCTGCCGAGCGACCGACTCCAGCAGCGGTTGCGCCGAATCGAAATCGAACGCCCCGCTGATGCGCTTGCGCGCCGCCGCCTGACTGACAACGATCGGTTGCCCCAGCGGCAATGACAGCGCGGTAAAAAAAGTGTGCAGGCTTTCATCATGAGCCTGGTACGACTCCCCGAACGCGCAGGGGCTGCCCAACAGCACCAGGCAGAAAAGCAGCGTCGAAAAACGGGAAAGGTTGATGAACATGCCTGCATGGCCCGGGCTGAAAGAGCGGCCATACTGCGAGTCAGGCCATTTTCAATCCTGATGGAAAGCTGACGCTCCGCCCATCCTGTGCGCTTCGTGGCATGTGCCTTGCTTTGCCTTGTCTATCACAGCCCGCGCCAACGGCGGAACGGGCTCAAGGACACAGACGTCGTTACCCCGGGCCTTCATTGTGAGTGGCCCGACGGAACGGCGTTTTTTTATGAAAGGTAGCTATTGATGAGTGATCCCCTGGCTTGGGTCAACGGCAGCGATGCCCCGGAAAAGAGCAGCCTCAACCTGGGCTTCATGGCCCTGAGCGATTGCGCCTCGGTGGTGGTCGCCGCCACCCAGGGCTTCGCGCAGCCCTATGGCCTGACCTTGAACCTCAGGCGCCAGTCATCATGGGCCAGCCTGCGCGACAACCTGGTCAGCGGCGAACTGGACGCCGCCCACAGTCTGTACGGCCTGATCTACGCGGTGCACCTGGGCATCGGCGGCGTGGCGCCCACCGACATGGCCGTGCTGATGGGCCTGAACCAGAATGGCCAGAGCATCAACCTGTCCCGTGGTCTGCAACAGTTAGGGGTGACCAGTCCTGAGGCACTGGATCGTCGCGTGCACCAAAGCCGAACAAAACTCACCTTCGCCCAGACCTTTCCCACAGGCACTCACGCCATGTGGTTGTATTACTGGCTGGCGAGCCAAGGCATTCATCCGCTGCAGGACGTGGACAGTGTGGTGGTGCCACCGCCACAAATGGTTGCGCACCTGCAAGCCGGGCGTATCGATGGGTTCTGCGTTGGCGAGCCCTGGTGCGCGAGTGCAGTGAAGCAAAATCAAGGCTTCACCCTGGCGACAACCCAGGCGATCTGGCCGGATCATCCTGAGAAGGTCCTCGGTTGCACCCAGGCGTTTGTCGAGCAATACCCTAATACCGCCCGGGTGCTGGTGATGGCCATTCTGCAAGCCAGCCGATTTATCGAGGAGAGCGTTGAAAACCGCCGCTCCACCGCGCAACTGCTGAGCGCCCCGCAATACCTCGACGCGCCGCTGGACTGCATCGAACCGCGGCTGCTGGGCAACTACGACGATGGCCTCGGCAATCACTGGCAGGATCCTCATGCCCTGCGTTTTTTTGGCAATGGCGAAGTCAATCTGCCGTACCTGTCCGATGGCATGTGGTTCATGACGCAGTTCCGCCGCTGGGGGTTGCTGCGGGAAGACCCGGATTACCTCGGTACTGCCCGCCGCGTACAGCAACTGGACATCTATCGCCAGGCGGCCAGCGCCGTGGGGGTGCCCGCCGGAGGCGAGGCCATGCGCAGCGGTCAGTTGATCGACGGCAAAGTCTGGGACGGTTCGGACCCGGCCGGGTATGCCCGCAGCTTTCGCCTGCACGCCATGGCAGACGTTTCCAGCCGCCAGGCCTTGCGCTGACAGGAGGATCTTATGTTGCGAATCCTGTTGATCAACGACACGCCACGCAAGGTTGGGCGGCTCAAGGCCGCGTTGACCGAGGCCGGGTTTGAAGTGATCGATGAGTCTGGGATGACGATTGACCTGCCGGCGCGCGTTGAAGCGGTGCGTCCGGATGTGATTTTGATCGATACCGAGTCGCCGGGGCGGGATGTGATGGAGCAGGTGGTGCTGGTGAGCCGGGACCAGCCGAGGCCGATTGTGATGTTTACCGATGAGCATGATCCGGGGGTGATGCGTCAGGCGATCAAGTCTGGGGTCAGTGCCTATATCGTCGAAGGGATTCAGGCGCAGCGGCTGCAGCCGATTCTGGATGTGGCGATGGCACGGTTTGAGAGTGACCAGGCCCTGCGCGCGCAGTTGCAGGCGCGGGATCAGCAGTTGGCGGAGCGTAAGCGGATTGAAACGGCCAAGGGGCTGTTGATGAAAATGAAGGGGTGTAATGAGGAAGAGGCCTACACGCTGATGCGGCGTCAGGCGATGAGTCGGCAGCAGAAGCTGATTCAGGTGGCGGAGCAGATTATTGCGATGAGTGAGTTGTTGGGGTGAGGGGTGGGTCGGGGTGTATATCCGTTATTTAGGTAACGGCGACTATTGGTTCCGCTCTTACAGCGGCTCACTTTTGAAAAGCGCAAAAGTAAGCAAAACGCTCTTGCCCCACCACTCGGCACCTCGCCTAGGCTCGGTGTGCCCTTGTAAGATTATTTTCACCTGCTTCAGACCGTGGTGCCCTCAGATTTCAAGATCGTGAGTGAGCATGGGTCGAAGCAGGTTCTTTTCTAAACTAGTCCGAACGGTTGCCTGGGCGTAAAGCCCGATTCTGCAAGGTTGGACGTGAGGAAAACGCCATGGACCATGACTCTGCGTTCGTCGGAATTGATGTTTCCAAAAACAAGCTCGACTCATTCGTCAGCACTACTGGCCAAGTCGAGCAGTTTTTCAATACTCCAGAAGATATCCAGCGTTTAGCTAAGCATCTCAAGGCTCAGATGCCCGCTTTAGTGGTGCTGGAAGCAACTGGCGGATATGAGCGGCTTGCCGCTGCCGAGCTTTGCGCTGCTGGATTACCAGTCGTTGTTGTCAATCCCCGTCAGGTCCGTGATTTCGCTAAGGCTACCGGACGGCTGGCTAAAACCGACGCTCTGGATGCCCAGGTGATTGCGGAGTTTGCTCAGGCGGTCAAACCCGAAATTCGGGAGATGCCAGATGAACACGCTCGTGAACTGGCAGATCTACTGACTAGACGCCGTCAGCTTATCGATATGATCGTGGCGGAGGAGTCTCGACTGAAACAGGCGGTATTCAAGGCGCTTCGACGGGATATCAAGGCACATATCGTCTGGCTTCAAAAGCGTCTTAAAAGTACAGACGATGACTTGCACGAAGCGATCAAAGCTTCGCCGGCCTGGAAGGCCAATTATGATTTGCTGCGCGAGGTCTCAGGTGTTGGCAATGTGCTCGCACTTTCGCTGCTGGCGATGGTTCCTGAGCTAGGCAAAGTGAATCGCAAACAAGTGGCTGCATTGGTTGGTGTGGCCCCTTTTAACTGCGATAGCGGCCTGTACAAAGGACGTAGACGGATATGGGGTGGTCGAGCTGAGGTGCGAAGTGTGCTTTACATGGCTGTCTTGTCCTCGAAGAGCCATAACCCGGTGATCGAGAGGTTCTACAACCGTCTGCTTGCTGCAGGGAAGACGAAGAAAGTGGCGCTGGTTGCATGCATGAGAAAGCTGCTGACGATCCTGAATGCGATGGTCCGAGATCAAAAACATTTCGCTGAAATGGCTTGAGATTCGACACGGTTGCTCACTCCGGCTTTGGACCGTGGGCCGCCGCGATGGGCCATCCTTGGCCCAGCGCGGCTAACCCGGCGTCCTGCCGGGTTACCCACGCTCCAAAGCCTGCGTTCGGCCAGCGTGGTTTAACGGGGCGCCTAAGATCAAAATCAAGATCAAAAGCAAGAGCACAGCGGCCTACCGGCCGGCTTGAGTGTTGAAGAGCAAAATCAAAAGCTAAAGCGGGCACGGTCAAATGTGGGAGCTGGCTTGCCTGCGATGGCATCGCCTCGGTGTATCTGAAAAACCGAGGTGTCTGCATCGCAGGCAAGCCAGCTCCCACAGAAAAGCAGATCTGCATTCGCTCTGGCTTTTGATCTGGCTTTTAACACTCAAGCCGGCCGGTAGGCCGCTGTGCTCTGCTTTTGATCTGCTTTTGATTTTGATCTGCGGGCCCCGTCAACCACGATGGCCGCAAGCAGGCACGGTGGAGCGGGTAAACCGGCAGGACGCCGGTTTAGCCGCGCCGGGCCATGGATGGCCCGTCGCGGCGGCCCGCGGAGCCGTGCCGGAGTGCGGGCATGCCGAGCCTAAGCGAGGCACCGAGTGGTGGGGCAAAGACCTTTTGGTTACTTTTGGCTGGGCCGGCATTCCGGGCGTTTGCCAAAAGTGACCCGCTGTAAGAGCGGAACCATAAGTAGCCGTTACCGCAGCAACGGATATGTACCCAAAACCCAACCCCTGTTGGCCCACCTCTTGCTAAAGAATCCCCACAGGTAGCCAACGGCGGTTGCCCCCTCCACGACAAAGACGTCGCACACCCGGTTTGCCCTCGCGAACCCGGTGGCGGCGTTTTTTCGTTTTGGCCCCATAGCCCGGGGCCGGTGGGGCGGCCACAGCCGTTCCATCACCAGGCCTTCTCATAAGACCCCTTTACCGCTGAGGTGCGTGATGAAATCAAGCTTCTGGAAATCCGGCCACACCCCAACCCTGTTCGCCGCGTTCCTGTATTTCGACCTGAGTTTCATGGTCTGGTACCTGTTAGGCCCACTGGCGGTGCAAATCGCCGCCGACCTGCACCTCACCACCCAACAACGCGGCCTGGTGGTCGCCACGCCGATCCTCGCCGGCGCAGTGCTGCGCTTCCTGATGGGCATGCTCGCCGACAAGCTCTCCCCCAAGACCGCCGGCCTGATTGGCCAGGTGATCGTCATCTGCGCCCTCTTCGGCGCCTGGAAACTGGGGATTCACAGCTACGAACAAGCCCTGCTGCTGGGCATGTTCCTCGGCATGGCCGGCGCCTCGTTCGCCGTCGCGCTGCCCCTGGCGTCCCAGTGGTACCCCGCCGAGCATCAGGGCAAGGCCATGGGCATCGCCGGCGCCGGCAACTCCGGTACGGTGTTCGCAGCCTTGTTGGCCCCCGTACTGGCCGCCGCGTTCGGCTGGAGCAATGTGTTCGGCTTTGCGCTGATCCCACTGATCCTGACCCTGATCGTCTTCGCCTGGCTCGCCCGCAATGCCCCACAACGGCCCAAAGCCAAGTCCATGGCCGACTACTTCAAGGCCCTGGGCGACCGCGACAGCTGGTGGTTCATGTTCTTCTACAGTGTGACCTTCGGCGGTTTTATCGGCCTGGCCAGCGCCCTGCCCGGCTACTTCAACGACCAATACGGCTTGAGCCCGGTCACAGCCGGTTACTACACCGCCGCCTGTGTGTTCGGCGGTAGCCTGATGCGGCCTTTGGGCGGCGCCCTGGCCGACCGTTTCGGCGGGATTCGCACCCTGCTCGGCATGTACGGCGTGGCCGCGATCTGTATCGCGGCGGTGGGTTTCAACCTGCCAAGTTCCTACGCCGCCCTGGCGCTTTTCGTCTGCACCATGCTCGGTTTGGGTGCGGGTAACGGCGCCGTGTTCCAGCTGGTGCCCCAGCGTTTTCATCGGGAGATTGGTGTGATGACCGGCCTGATCGGCATGGCCGGCGGCATCGGCGGTTTCGCCCTGGCGGCGGGCATGGGTGCAATCAAGCAAAGCACCGGCAGCTATCAGTTGGCGCTGTGGTTGTTCGCCAGCCTGGGTGTGTTGGCCTGGTTCGGCCTGTATGGCGTCAAGCGTCGCTGGAGAACCACGTGGGGCTCGGCAGCGGTGACGGCTGCCCGGGTCTGATGAGCCTGCAACTAAGCTTCGCCCAGGCCAGCGCCACCGGCCCTCGGCAGGAAAACCAGGACGCCTTGCGCCTGGTCACGCCGGCCCCGGAGCTGGCCGCCAGCAAAGGCTACCTGTGCGCCATCGCCGACGGCGTCAGCCAATGCGCCGATGGCGGACTGGCTGCTCGTTCGACCTTGCAGGCCCTGGCCCTGGACTACTACGCCACGCCGCAAACCTGGGGTGTGGCCCAGGCCCTGGAACGCTTGCTGGTGGCACAGAATCGCTGGCTGCAAGCCAACGGTGGTGGCCAACCGTTGCTGACCACCCTGAGCGCTCTGGTGTTTCGCGGCCAGCGTTTCACCCTGGCCCATGTGGGTGATTGCCGGGTGTATCGCTGGCTCGATGGCGAGTTGCAGCGCCTCAGCGAAGAACACGTGTGGGAGCAACCGGGCATGCAGCATGTGCTCAAGCGCGCCATGGGCCTGGATCAGCATCTGGTACTGGATTTCCTCGACGGCGAGTTGCGGGCAGGAGAATGTTTTCTACTGCTCAGCGACGGCGTATGGGCAACCCTGGATGACAACCGCATCAGCGCAATCCTGCGGGAACAGTCGGACCTGAACCTCGCGGTCAACACCTTGGTCAGCACCGCGCATCTGGCGGGCAGCCAGGACAATGCCAGCGCCTTGCTGGTGCGCGTCGACCAGCTCGGCGCTGCCACCCTGGGTGATGCACTGGTGCAGTTGCAGCAATGGCCGCTGCCGCCGCCCCTGAAAGTCGGGCAGCGCTTCGAAGGCTGGCAGGTGGAAGCGCTGCTGGGACAAAGTCGCCAATCCCTGCTCTACCGGGTGCGCGATGCCCAGCAACAGGCGTGGCTGCTGAAGACCTTGCCGGTCAGTCATGACGATGACGTGTTCGCCGCCCAGGCATTGCTGTCGGAGGAATGGTTCCTGCGTCGGGTCGCCGGCCGTGCGTTTCCTGAAGTCCATCCGGCCAGTGGTCGCCAGCATTTGTACTACGTGATGCGTGAATACGCCGGGCAAACCCTGGCCGAATTGTTCAAGCACCAGGGCCCATTGCCCTTGGCGCAGTGGCAGTCCCTGGCCGAGCGCCTGTTGCGTGCCATCGGGATGCTGCACCGCCGACAAATCCTGCACCGTGACATCAAGCCGGAAAACCTGCTGCTGGGGGAAGACGGCGAATTGCGCGTGCTGGACTTCGGCCTGGCCTACTGCCCCGGGCTTTCCGAGGATCGCGCGCACCTGCTGCCTGGCACGCCGAGCTTTATCGCCCCGGAAGCCTTCAACGGCGAACGCCCTACCCCGCAACAGGATTTGTATAGCGTCGGGGTGACCTTGTATTACCTGCTCACCGGGCATTATCCCTACGGCGAAATCGAAGCTTTCCAGCGCCCCAGATTCACTACGCCGGTCAGCGCCAGCCGTTACCGCCCCGACCTGCCCGACTGGCTGCAACAAAGTCTGGAGCGCGCAGTCGCCGCGCAACCCGAGCAACGTTATGAAACCGCCGAGGAATGGTTGCTGGTATTAGAGCAGGCGGACCGCCGTGAGTTGAGCATTCGGCCAAAACCGCTGCTGGAACGCGAACCGCTGAAGGTCTGGCAGACGTTGGCCGTGCTGTCGCTGCTGATCAATCTGGTGCTGTTGTACTGGCTGCTGCACCACTAAGAGGCGAAATATCTCGAGACATCGGCGCCAGACCGAACAAACCCGGCCAAACCGCCACTTGGCACAACCACTGCATTAACTTTTCCATCAACACACATATAGCCGCACCTTCAACGTCGAAGGTCGAGCTTCCCGAGAGAACGGGACCAGGACAAAGGCGTCCTCGCTACTTACCTAGCGGGGACGCCTTTTTTTGTTGCGCACGATTTGTCGAGCCACTGCGGAGAACGACATGAAGAAACTCAAACTGGTGATGATCGGCAACGGCATGGCCGGGGTTCGCACCCTTGAAGAATTGCTCAAGCTGAGCAGCGACCTGTACGACATCACTGTCTTCGGCGCCGAGCCCCACACCAATTACAACCGCATCCTGCTCTCGCCAGTGCTGGCCGGTGAGCAGACCTTCGAAGAGATCGTGCTCAACGATTTGAGCTGGTACCTCGATAACAACATCAAGTTGCTGCTCAACCGCAAAGTGGTGCAGATCGACCGGGTCAAACGCAAAGTCATCGCCGAAGACGGCAGCGAGGCCGAGTACGATCGCCTGCTGATCGCCACCGGCTCCACGCCGTTTATCCTGCCGATCCCCGGCAATACGTTGCAGGGTGTGATCGGCTACCGCGACATCGCCGACACCCAAGCCATGATCAACACCGCCAAGACCCACAAGCACGCAGTGGTGATCGGCGGCGGGCTGCTGGGGCTGGAGGCGGCCAACGGCCTGATGCTGCGCGGTATGCACGTGACCGTGGTGCACATCGGCGAGTGGCTGTTGGAGCGGCAACTGGACAAGACCAGCGGCCAGTTGCTGCAAACCGAACTGGAAAGCCGCGGCCTGGTGTTCCGCCTGCAGGAACAGACCCAGGCCTTGCATGATGCCGGCAACGGTCGCGTCGGCTCGGTGCAATTCAAGAATGGCGATGTGATCCCCGCCGACCTGGTGGTGATGGCTGCGGGCATCCGCCCCAACACCGAACTCGCGGAAAAATCCGGCATCCCGTGCAACCGCGGGATTCTGGTCAACGACACCCTGCAAACCTACGACCCGCGCATCTATGCCATCGGCGAATGCGCCAGCCATCGCGGGATCGCCTATGGCCTGGTGGCACCGCTGTTCGAGCAGGCCAAGGTCTGCGCCAACCACCTCGCTCAGTTGGGTTTCGCGCGATACCAGGGTTCGGTGACCTCCACCAAATTGAAAGTCACCGGCATCGACCTGTTCTCCGCCGGGGATTTCATGGGCGGCGAAGGCACGGAAACCATCACCCTTTCCGACCCGATTGGAGGCGTCTACAAGAAGCTGGTGATCAAGGACGACATTCTCGTCGGCGCCTGCCTGTACGGCGACACCGCTGACGGCGGTTGGTATTTCCGGCAGATTCGTGAGAACCACGCCATTGGCGAGATTCGTGATCACCTTATGTTCGGCGAAAACGCCATTGGCGATGTAGGCCACCAGGGCCAGGACAAGGCGATGAGCATGGCCGACAGCGCTGAAGTCTGCGGCTGCAACGGCGTGTGCAAGGGCACTATCGTCAAGGCTATTCAGGAACATGGGCTGTTCAGCGTCGACGACGTGAAGAAGCACACCAAGGCCGCCAGCTCCTGCGGCTCTTGCGCCGGTTTGGTGGAACAGATCCTGATCAACACCGTGGGCGGCGCTGCCGACGTCAAACCGAAAAGCGAAAAAGCCATCTGCGGCTGCAGCGACCTCAACCACGGGCAAATCCGCCAGGCCATCCGCGACCAGCACCTGCTGACCATCGCCAGCACCATGAGCTACCTGAACTGGCGCACCCCGAACGGCTGCGCCACCTGCCGCCCGGCACTCAACTATTACCTGATTTCCACTTGGCCCGGCGAGGCGAAAGACGACCCGCAATCGCGCCTGATCAACGAGCGGGCCCACGCCAATATTCAGAAAGATGGCACCTACTCGGTAGTCCCGAGGATGTGGGGCGGTGTGACCAATCCGTCAGAACTGCGGCGCATCGCCGATGTGGCCGACAAGTACAACGTGCCGATGGTCAAGGTCACCGGCGGGCAGCGCATCGATTTGCTGGGCATCAAGAAGCAGGACTTGCCCGGCGTATGGAAGGATCTCGACATGCCGTCCGGCCATGCCTACGGCAAATCCATTCGCACCGTGAAGACCTGCGTCGGCAGCGAGTTCTGCCGCTTTGGTACACAGAACTCCACACAGTTGGGGATCGAGCTGGAACATGACCTGTTCAATATGTGGTCGCCCCACAAGGTGAAACTGGCAGTGTCCGGCTGTCCGCGCAACTGCTCGGAAGCGGGGATCAAGGACGTGGGAATTATCGGCGTCGACTCCGGCTGGGAGATGTACATCGGCGGTAACGGCGGGATCAAGACCGAAGTGGCCGAGTTCTTCGTGAAGCTGAAAACCGCCGAAGAAGTGCGCGAATACAACGGCGCTTTCCTACAGCTCTACCGGGAAGAAGCCTTCTACCTGGAGCGCACCGTGCACTACCTGCAACGGGTGGGTATGGAGCACATCAAGAAGGCCGTACTGGAAGACCCGGCGCGGCGTCAGGCGCTTAACGAACGCCTGCAATTCTCCCTGTCGTTCGAACAAGACCCGTGGAAAGAACGCCTGGAACAGCCACTGCTGAAAAAGGAATTCGACACCATCCCCGTCAAACTGCTGGAGGTGCCGGCATGAACTGGCTGGATATCTGCGCCCTCGAAGAGATCAACGCCCTGGGTTCGCGCATCATCACCGGGCCCAAAGGCGACATCGCGATTTTTCGTACCAGTGACGACGAAGTTTTCGCCCTCGACGACCGCTGCCCCCACAAGGGCGGCCCACTGTCCCAGGGTTTGATCTACGGCAAGCGCGTCGCCTGCCCGCTGCATAATTGGCAGATCGACCTGGAATCCGGTGAAGCCCAGGCACCGGACGTCGGCTGCGCCCATCACCACCCGGCCCGCGTGGAAAACGGCCGGGTGATGCTGGCGCTGCGGGACGCCGGTTGATGAACCGCCAGACCACCGCGTCCACCTGCTGCTACTGCGGGGTCGGTTGCGGCGTGCTGATCGAACATGATGGCTCGCAAATTCTCGGTGTCAGTGGCGATTCGAGCCATCCGGCCAACTTCGGAAAATTGTGCAGCAAGGGTTCCAGCCTGCACCTCACCGGGGACCTTACGGCCCGTGCGTTGTACCCGGAACTGCGACTCGGCAAGGGCCTGGCCCGTATCCGCACGGACTGGGACACCGCCCTGGAGCACGCGGCCAATGTGTTCGCCGAAACCATCGCCGAACACGGGCCGGACAGCGTGGCGTTCTATATCTCCGGGCAATTGCTGACCGAGGATTACTACAGCTTCAACAAGCTGGCGCGGGCGCTGGTGGGCACCAACAACATCGACAGCAACTCGCGGCTATGCATGTCGTCAGCAGTGGTTGGCTACAAGCGCAGCCTGGGGGCCGATGCGCCACCCTGCAGTTATGAGGACCTGGAGTCGAGCGACTGCGTGATGATCGTCGGCAGTAACATGGCCTACGCGCATCCGGTGTTGTTCCGGCGCCTGGAGGAAGCCAAGGCCCGTCGGCCACAGATGAAGGTGGTGGTGATTGACCCCCGGCGCACCGATACCTGCGACTTGGCTGACCTGCATTTGGCGATTCTGCCGGGTACGGATGTCGCGCTGTTCCATGGGATCTTGCACCTGTTGTTGTGGGAGGACTGGATCGATCGCGACTTTATCCAGGCCCATACCGACGGCCTGGTGGAGCTCAAACGCCTGGTACACGACTACACACCGCAAATGGTGACGCAGCTGTGCGGGATCAGTGTCGAGCAACTGCGCCAGTGCGCGGAATGGGTCGGCACCTCGGGGAGCTTCCTGTCGTTGTGGTGCATGGGGTTGAACCAGTCCACCGCAGGCAGCGCAAAGAACAGTGCACTGATTAACCTGCATTTGGCGACCGGCACCATCGGCCGTCCCGGCTGTGGACCTTTCTCCCTGACGGGTCAGCCGAATGCCATGGGCGGTCGGGAAACCGGCAGTTTGTCGAATTTGCTGCCAGGCCATCGTGAGGCAGCCAACCCTGAACATCGGGCAGAAGTGGCCGCGTATTGGGGTGTTGACCAACTGCCGGCCAACACCGGACTGACCGCTATCGAATTGTTTGAGCAAATACAGGCCGGCAAGATCAAGGCCCTTTGGATCGCCTGCACCAATCCCGCCCAATCCCTGCCCGACCAGAACACTGTGCGTCAGGCCCTGGAGGCGTGTCCGTTCGTGGTGCTACAGGAAGCCTTTCGTACAACCGAGACAGCGCGTTTCGCCGACCTGTTGTTGCCCGCAGCGAGCTGGGGCGAGAAAGAAGGCACGGTCACCAACTCTGAACGGCGCATTTCCCACGTCCGGCAGGCCATCGTCCCACCAGGAGAGGCGCGGCCGGACTGGGCAATCACTGTGGATTTTGCCCAGCGCCTGGAGCGACGTCTTTGTCCCGGAAAACCGGGTCTTTTTGCCTTTGAGCAACCGGCGCAGATCTTTGATGAATACAAACTGCTGACCCGTGGGCGTGACTTGGACCTGTCGGGTATCAGTCACGCCCTGCTGGACCGGATGGGCCCGCAGCAATGGCCATTCCCGGCCGATGCGATGAGCGGAACACCACGGCTGTACACCGACGGAATTTTCCCTACGGAGACTGGCCGGGCGCACTTTGTTGCTGACCCTTATCGCGCCGCCAAAGAGCAGCGTGACGCGCGCTTCCCTCTGACCCTGATCACCGGACGCCTGCGGGACCAATGGCATGGGATGAGCCGTACCGGCACCGCGGCGCAGTTGTTCGGGCATGTCAGTGAAGCGTTGCTCAGCCTGCACCCGGACGAGCTGCGCCGGCATCGCTTGAAGGAAGGCGACCTGATCAGCCTGAAAAGTCGGCGCGGCAGCGTGATTGTCGCCGTCGGCAGTGATGACAGCGTGCGTCCCGGCCAGGCGTTCCTGCCGATGCACTGGGGCGACCGCTTTCTCAAAGGCGGCGTGAATGCACTTACCCAGCCGGCGTTCGATCCGCTGTCCAAGCAGCCGGAACTCAAACATAGCGGTGTGCGCCTGGAGGCGGTGCAACTGCCCTGGCACTTGTTTGCGCTGATCGAAGGCGATGTGCAGCAACACTTTGAAGCGTTGCGACCGCTGTGTGAGGGCTTTGCCTACGTCAGCCTGAGCCTGACCGGGCGCGAGCGGCCTGCCCTGCTGATTCGTGGGGCGCATCACGAGGCGCCTGCACTTGAGCTGCTCAAGCAGATTGACCAGTTGCTGGGCCTGAATGACGGCCCGGTGATGGCCTACGACGACCCGCGGCGCTCCATTGGCAAGCGGGTAAAAATTGAAAAGGGCCGGATCACCGCGATCCGCCTGGCCGGCGAAACCCTGGCTCGCCACTGGTTGCAAAACCTGTGGCTGGAAGGCCGCACCGATGACCAGTTGCGACGCTGGCTGCTGGCGCCACTGAGTGCGCCACCGGGGGGCGGTTCCACCAGCCACAAGACGTTGTGCAACTGCAAGAACGTCAGCGAAAGCGCGGTCGGCGCCGGCATTGCCCGGGGCCTGGACCTGAATGGGCTGAAGCAGGAACTGGGTTGCGGCACGCAATGCGGCTCCTGCGTGCCGGAAATCAAACGGCTATTGGCGAGCGGCACGCAGCCAATCGCGATCACAGTGTGAGGGAAGCATATGAGCGCAAAAGTCTGGCTGGTGGGCGCAGGTCCCGGCGATCCGGAGCTGCTGACACTCAAGGCAGTGAGAGCCCTGCGGGAGGCCGATGTGGTGCTGATCGATGACCTGGTCAACCCGGCGCTACTGGAGCATTGCCCCACTGCACGGCTGATCACCGTGGGTAAGCGCGGCGGCTGTCGTTCCACGCCGCAGGCGTTTATCCATCGCCTGATGTTGCGCTATGCCCGACAAGGCAAATGCGTGGTGCGGCTCAAGGGTGGCGATCCGTGCATTTTCGGTCGCGGCGGCGAAGAGGCGGCGTGGCTCAGGCAGCAAGGGGTGACCGTGGAGTTGGTCAACGGCATTACGGCGGGACTGGCCGGGGCAACGAACTGTGATATCCCACTGACGTTGCGGGGTGTCAGCCGAGGCGTCACGCTGGTTACGGCCCACACTCAGGACGACAGCAGCCTCAATTGGCGGGCACTTGCCGAGGGCGGCACGACGCTGGTGATCTATATGGGCGTGGCGAAGCTGGGGGAGATTCGCCAGCAGTTGCTGGAAGGTGGCATGAGCGATGACATGCCCGTGGCGATGATTGAAAACGCCTCGTTGCCACATCAGCGTGAGTGCCGCAGCAGTCTTTCCCGGATGCAGGAAGATGCGCACGAATTTGCGCTCAAGAGCCCGGCGATCCTGGTGATTGGCAGGGTTGCCCAGGCGACACAGGCGGTTGAGGCCCTGGCCAGCGCCACCGCCTGAGGTAAATTACAGGCGAAAAAAAGCCCGGCCTAAGCCGGGCTTTTTTCTACAACTCAGTAATTACTGAGCTGCTTGTGCTTCTACCGAGGCTTCTACGCGACGGTTGATAGCACGGCCAGCTTCAGTTGCGTTGTCAGCAACTGGGCGGGATTTGCCATAACCAACCGAGCTTACACGGTTAGGAGCAATACCGTCTTTGACCAGGACTTGCTTAACAGCGTCAGCACGACGCTGGGACAGCTTCTGGTTGTAAGCGTCAGGACCGACGGAGTCAGTGTGACCTTCAACAACGGTGGTGGTTTGTGGGTACTGTTTCATGAAGTCAGCGAGGTTTTTCACGTCGCCGTAGCTGTTAGGCTTAACAACCGACTTGTCGAAGTCGAACTTCACGTCCAGCTCAACACGAACAACCTGAGCAACCGGAGCTTCTGGCTCTGGAGTTGGCTCTGGAGCTGGTGCTGGGGTAGGAGCTGGAGCAGTTTTACCAGCGTTGCCGCCGAAGTTTACGCCCAGGCCAACCAGTGCGGAGTAATCCCACTTGCCGTTGTCGATAGCGTAGTCAGCTTCAACGCCAGCACGTGCGAACAGGTTGTCGGTGAAGTAGTACTTCACACCAGCGCCAGCGATAGCCAGAGTCGACTGATCGCGACCGCTGTGACCATCAGCCTGTACGTTGGTACGGCTCTGGTGGCCGAAACCGCCCTCTACGTATGGACGCAGGGAGTCGACGCCAGCTTGACCGAAGTGGTACTGGGCAGTAACGCTGCCGGTATCACCTTTGATCTTCTGGTTGCCAGTACCGTCGTTCGAACGGGTGTGGTTGGTAGTGTCGTAGTTCAGGTTGATCGACACGTCGTCGGTCAGGAAGTAACCGATGCTTGCGCCAGGATTGTAGCCGTCTTCGATATGCTTGACGCTATCGTTGAACTGCTTTTTGTAGAACAGCTGGCCTTCAACTGCGCCTTGACCTTGTGCCAGAGCGCCGAAGGAAGTAGCAGCAATAAGAGTACCAATGGCCAAGCCCAAGGTGTTTTTCAGTTTCATCCGTTAAATCCCCATCTGGTGATTGTAAAGCAGTCCCACATACCGGGGGACAACTCGGCGACAAGTCTAACAGAACTTGCCTACACGTAAGAGATATTTGCCACGCACTAAGTTTCAGTACTGCCCGCAAATTTCTCACGTAATTTATCAAGAGCGCGTTTGTAACGCATTTTTGTAGCACTCAAACCCATATGCATGATGTCAGCGATTTCCTGAAACTCCAGCTCTGCGACAAATCGTAGCACCAGAATTTCCCGGTCAATCGGATTCACATGCACCAACCAGCGATCGAGTCCGCCCTTTTCTTCCGAGGTTGGCGTCTTCTCTTCAGACGCTTCCTCAAGGGGGTCCAGACTCAAAGCGTCCATCAAGCGACGCTTTCGCCGTTCCTTCCGATACTGCGTGATGCACTCGTTGTACGTGATGCTGTAGAGCCATGTCTTGAACTTCGATTTGCCCTCGAAGTTCTTCAGGCCGTATAGCACCTTGAGCATCACTTCCTGACAGACATCATCCGCATCTCTATCGTTCCCTAAATACCTTGAACAAACGTTGAACAGAGTGCGTTGATACCTGCGCATCAATTCTTCATACGCGCGTGTTACGTGAAACAGCTCCGTGTGCGAGCGCGCGACCAACTCCTCATCAGAGAGCTCACGGGGGTCATAGCGCGTGGACAGCGTTTGGGCTTTATTCAAAACAAATCGTGCCGACAGTCAGGTCAATGTCCGCCACAGCCTGGATACCCAGGTTCGCGGCGGCGTACATTAGCAGGATTCGCCGGGTTAGCGGCTAGTCACATGCTGTTCCAGCAAGATCCGGTTTGAAAGCGACACCAGTTCGCCATCATCCGTCAGCACTGTCGTCTTGACCGTGCCGATCTCCTCGATCTGCCCTTCGACCTCGCCCACACGCACTTGTTGCCCAACCTGATATAGCTCACGCACATAGATTCCCGCAAGAATCTGCCCGGCAATTTCCCGGCTTCCCAACCCCATGGCCAGCGCAACGGCCAGACCAACGGTAATCAAAACAATCACAATCACGTGGTTCAGCAGGTCAGTTTTGACCTCCAACTGGCTGATCGCGACCGAAATACTGATAATAATCACCAGGCCCTGGGCAATTCGACCCAAGCCACTGGCGTAATCCAGCCCTACGCCTTCAGCCGCACCGCGCACCAGGCCATTGGCCAGTTGTGCCAGCAAAACCCCTACCAGCAACACCAGCGCGCCACCGAATACCTTCGGCAAATACAGCGCCAGCATGTCGAGAGTAGCTGAAACTCGCTCAAGTCCAAGGGATTCAGCCGCAGAAACCAGAAAAATCAGCAAAACAAACCAATAAACGATCTTGCCGATCAATGTCGAGATCGGTACCTGCAACCCGGCACGCCCCAGAATCTTGGTCAGGCCGGTACCACCCATCAATCGATCAAGACCCAGTTTAGCCAGCAATTTGGAGAGCAGGGTGTCGAGCAGCTTGGCCACGACGAAACCCAGCAGCACCACCACCAGTGCACCAAACAGGTTGGGAATGAAATTCGCCACCTTGGTCCACAACGCAGTCATTGCAGTTACCAGACTCTGAGTCCAGAGATCGAGTTCCATATTCATTCAGCCTTATCAGCAGTGCGAGCAAGAGGTTTACGACGGGAAACCGGTGAAACATGGGCCGAACCATTGTTCAAGGCCATCATCAACGCCGGCAACCAGCGACCAAGCAGACCGAACAGGTCCCCCGCCCCGACCTGGCGGTTGGCGGTTTTCAAAACGCGACCCAAGCAAGCATCGTCGTCCCGGTTGGACGGCGAGGCATTCAGCATGTCACGCAAAGACTGTTCGAACGGATCGTGCATAAAAGACCTCTCGCAAGTGATTTAAAAGACGAGGGTAAAATTCTTCGGGTCACATGACCTCTTTCCATGTTCAGGTCACATTCAGCTCAAACCCAACGTAACCGTCGAAACAACCACCACTGCCCAAGCGCCACCGAGACCATCATCAGGCAGGCAATCAGGAATCCATAAGGGCTGGAAGAGAACGGAATCCCCCCCACATTGATCCCCAGCAAACCGGTGAGAAAACTCATCGGCAGGAAGATCCCGGTGATGATCCCGAAGCGGTACATGGTGCGGTTCATGCGCAGGCTCAAACGCCGGTCTTCGGTCTCAAGCACAAGCCCCACGCGCTCCCGAGCCAATTCCAGCTCTTCCAGGTAACGGGTCAGGCTGTTGTTCAATTCGTTCCAGTAGTCAGCATCGTCGTCACAGAACCAGGGCAACTTGATCCGGGTCAACTGCGCGAAAATATCCCGCTGCGGCGACAGGAAACGTTTCAGCCCGGCGGCACGCCGACGGATCTGCAAAACGCTGCCATGCTCCGGGGTATACCGTTCGTCGGCATCCAGTTTTTCTTCTTCGATATCGACGATTTCGGACAGGTCACTGACCAGATCCTGAACCTTGTTGGTCAGGTACTGCGCCATATAAAGGACCAGTTCCGAGGACGTCTTCGGCCCCTTGCCATCCGCCAGTTGCACCAGCAACTCGTCGGTGGCGCGCAACGGGCGCAAGCGCAGGGAAATCACCCGCGCTGCCGAGGCAAAGATCCGCACCGAGACCATGTCTTCCGGTTCGGCGCCGGGATTGAGGTTCACCCCGCGTAAAAACAGCAGCAGCTCAGCGTCCGGCAGTGGCAACAGGCGCGGACGGGTGTTCTCCTCCAGCAGCAGGTCACAGGCGAACTCGCTCAAGCCACTGGATTTGCGCAACCAGGTCTGGGTCTGCGGGTGACTACGGTCCCAATGCAGCCACAGGCTTTCCTGAGGCTGCAGTTGCAGCTCATCAAGCTCTGTCCGGGCAAGCGAACGCGCACCACCTTTACCGTCCAGCACCAGGGCATGCACCAGCCCCCACTGCGCGTTTTCTTCCTCGAACATCCTCACCCCTGTCGGCTACTGCTGTTTATTCAGGCATTTTCAGTGGGCTGGGGGACACGATCACGCCGTTATTGTCAGCGTACACGTACTCACCCGGGCGGAAAGTAACGCCGGCGAATGTCACCGCCACGTTCAAATCGCCGATACCGCGCTTGTCAGTCTTCATTGGATGGCTGGCCAGGGCCTGCACGCCCAGGTCGGTTTGGGCGATCACGTCGACATCACGGATGCAGCCGTAGATCACCAGCCCTTCCCAGCCGTTTTTCGCGGCTTTCTCGGCGATCATGTCGCCCAGCAACGCGCGGCGCAGGGAACCACCGCCATCGACCACCAGCACCTTGCCGGTGCCGTTGAGTTCGGCTTGTTCCTTGACCAGGGAATTGTCTTCAAAGCACTTGATGGTCACGATCTCGCCACCAAAGGAGTCTCGGCCGCCGAAATTGCTGAACATCGGCTCAACCACCTGCACCAGCTCCGGGTAGGCATCGCACAGGTCGGGGGTAAGGTAATGGTTCATCGAGAAACTCCTGTAGGTGAAAGAAGGTGTCAAACATCCCACTGTTTACTTACATCTGGAAACGCTTTGCCGTGAAGGTTCTTTAATCCGGGTCGAATAGTCGGGCCCATCGGACAGCAACGCAAGACCCACTGCGCGACTGAATATGACCAGAACCACCCAACGCGTCATATCTTAGCCGCTACGGCAAACAAGCGAAACGCCCCTGATAGAGCCTTGCGCTCAAACTGCTGCGAGTTCCTGAGACTGCGCCTCCATCAAAGGTGTGAGCGGATCGTTCAACCAACGCCTCACTAACGGCCACACCTCAGCCTGTGCGGCCTTGCTGACAAGCATCTCAACATGCCCGAAATCCCCGCTGAACCCTTGCTGACGCCCCAGGCACAGGTACTGGCGATGCTCGGAGCCGATCTGTTCGAAGAGCTTGCGACAGGCCCAGTCCGGGTCTTGGTGATCGCCGGCAGCGCTCACCGCCAATAGCGGCACGTCAACATCTGCCAGGCCTTTCCACCAGTCCTGCTTCCCTTCGCCAAAACGGCCGAACAGACCATTCCAGCGCATGGCTTCAATCAAAACGCCCGCCGGCTCGTCCTCTGGGCCACGTTTCAGCCGGGAGCCAGACAACTCGCCAAAACGCTTCAAGAGCAGCCGGCCGGTCCATTCCACCGGTGGCAGTTTCAACGGCCAATGGGTGCGGCTGACCTGGCAGCCAAACAGCGCCACCGAGGCCACCGCCGGCGCGCCCAGATGCTGTCCACCCAAGGCGGCAGCCAAGGTCGTGCCACCCAGGGAATGCCCGATCCAGTGGGGAATCTGCCCGCTTTGCTCACGCACAAAGGCCGCAATAGCCGGCAAATCGTAGCGCGCATAGTCGGCGACGCGATTTTTGGCATAGGCCTGATTACGCCGGGACAGCCCATGGCCGCGCATTTCCGGGATCCAGACGTCGAACCCCTCGCGCGCCAGGTAGGCACCCAGGCCGATGCCCTTGGGCGAATACCAGAAGCGTCGGTTGGAGAAACTGCCGTGCAACAAAACCACCGGCACGCCCCGGTTTTCCGGGACATCAGCCAGGCCCAGGCGGGTCACGGCCAGCTCGACAGTGCCGTCGGGGCTGTTGCCGGGTTTCAGCCGATACACGTCTTCACTCAGGTCGCCACGACGCTCAGCGCTGATCAAGGCGACGGGAAACAGGTTGCTGCTGCTTTGCATAATGCTCTTGCACAAAAAAGGGCGGCGTCCGGAAGGAGTTCCGCCCTGTACAGAATGAGAAATGCCGGCCAACCGCAAGGTTGACCGGCACTTTTGGGTGCTGCGTTTTACGCCGGCGTTTGGCCTTCAGCCAGGAAGAACCAGGTTTCCAGTACGGAATCGGGGTTCAACGAGACGCTTTCGATGCCCTGTTCCATCAGCCATTTGGCCAGGTCCGGGTGATCGGAAGGGCCTTGGCCGCAGATCCCGATGTACTTGCCAGCCTTGTTGCACGCCTGGATGGCGTTGGCCAACAGCTTCTTGACCGCAGGGTTACGCTCGTCAAACAGGTGGGCAATGATCCCCGAGTCGCGGTCCAGGCCCAGGGTCAGCTGAGTCAGGTCGTTGGAGCCGATGGAGAAGCCGTCGAAGAACTCCAGGAACTCTTCGGCCAGGATGGCGTTGGACGGCAACTCGCACATCATGATGACGCGCAGGCCGTTCTCGCCACGGGACAGGCCGTTTTCAGCCAGCAGGTCCACCACTTGGCTTGCCTCACCCAGGGTGCGTACGAACGGCACCATGATTTCGACGTTGGTCAGGCCCATTTCGTTGCGCACGCGCTTGAGAGCACGGCATTCCAGCTCGAAGCAGTCGCGGAAGGCTTCGCTGATGTAACGCGAGGCGCCACGGAAGCCCAGCATCGGGTTTTCTTCTTCCGGCTCGTAGAGCTTGCCGCCGATCAGGTTCGCGTATTCGTTGGACTTGAAGTCCGACAGCCGCACGATGACCTTTTTCGGGTAGAACGCCGCCGCCAGGGTGCTGATGCCTTCCACCAGTTTCTCGACGTAGAAGCCCACCGGGTCGTTGTAGCCGGCGATGCGCTTGTCGACGCTTTCCTTGATGTCCGGCGGCAGGCCGTCGTAGTTCAACAACGCCTTGGGGTGCACGCCGATCATGCGGTTGATGATGAACTCCAGGCGGGCCAGGCCCACACCGGCGTTCGGCAACTGCGCGAAGTCGAAGGCGCGGTCCGGGTTGCCGACGTTCATCATGATCTTGAACGGCAGGTCCGGCATGGCGTCGATGGAGTTTTGCTTGATGTCGAAGCCCAGCTCACCTTCGAAGATAAAGCCGGTGTCGCCTTCCGCGCAGGATACGGTCACGCCCTGGCCGTCTTTCAACAGTTGGGTCGCGTTGCCGCAGCCCACCACTGCCGGAATACCCAGTTCACGGGCGATGATCGCCGCGTGGCAGGTGCGCCCGCCACGGTTGGTGACGATGGCGCTGGCGCGTTTCATCACCGGTTCCCAGTCCGGGTCGGTCATGTCGGAGACCAGTACGTCGCCAGGCTGGACCTTGTCCATCTCGGACACGTCCTTGATGATCCGCACCTTGCCGGCGCCGATGCGCTGGCCAATGGCACGGCCTTCCACCAGCACGGTGCCGGTTTCTTTCAACAGGTAGCGTTCCATGACGTTGGCCGAAGTGCGGCTCTTCACGGTTTCAGGACGGGCCTGAACGATGTACAGCTTGCCGTCGTCGCCGTCTTTGGCCCATTCGATGTCCATCGGACACTTGTAGTGCTTCTCGATGATCATCGCTTGCTTGGCCAACTCGCTGACTTCGGCGTCGGTCAGGCAGAAACGCGCGCGTTCGGCCTTGTCGACATCAACGGTTTTCACCGAGCGACCGGCCTTGGCCTCGTCGCCGTAGATCATCTTGATCGCCTTGCTGCCCAGGTTGCGGCGCAGGATGGCCGGGCGGCCGGCTTCAAGGGTGTGTTTGTGGACGTAGAATTCGTCCGGGTTCACCGCGCCTTGTACGACGGTTTCGCCGAGGCCGTAGGCGCCGGTGATGAACACCACGTCGCGGAAGCCCGATTCAGTGTCCAGGGTGAACATCACGCCGGCGGTGCCGGTTTCCGAACGCACCATGCGCTGCACACCGGCAGACAGGGCCACCAGCTTGTGGTCGAAACCCTGGTGTACGCGGTAGGAAATGGCGCGATCGTTAAAGAGGGAGGCAAATACTTCCTTGGCCGCGCGGATCACGTTTTCCACGCCGCGGATGTTCAGGAAGGTTTCCTGCTGGCCGGCAAAGGAGGCGTCTGGCAAGTCTTCGGCGGTGGCCGAGGAGCGCACGGCGACGGCCATGTCCGGGTTACCGGCCGACAGCGTGGCAAACGCGGTGCGGATCTCGGCGTTGAGCTTCTCGGGGAACTCGGCTTCCATGATCCATTGACGGATCTGGGCACCGGTCTTGGCCAGGGCGTTGACGTCATCGACGTCCAACGCATCGAGGGCGGCGTGGATCTGATCGTTGAGGCCGCTCAACTCGAGGAAATCACGGTAAGCCTGGGCGGTGGTGGCAAAACCACCTGGCACCGATACACCGGCGCCCGCAAGATTACTGATCATCTCGCCCAGGGATGCGTTCTTGCCCCCTACGTGCTCTACATCATGGACGCCGAGCTTATCGAGGGAAACTACGTACTCTACCAAGGTGATCTCTCCACTTTCTGTGTTGGAAAAGCTCAGGACGCCGGCGGCTCAGTAGGAGCAGTTACCGGCGTTTGTGGCCTGGACCTGGAAAATAAGTGAGAATGCGGCCCACTGCGGGACGGCAAAATCGCGCCTATCATATCCAAGATTCGTCATCAGCTTAAGGCCCAAGGCTCAAATGAAACGATCTGCTTTCTTTATCTCCGACGGCACCGGCATTACAGCCGAAACCCTGGGTCAAAGCCTGCTGGCGCAGTTCGAAAACATTACCTTCAGCAAATTCACGCGACCCTATATCGATAGCGTGGATAAAGCGCGGGCCATGGTACAACAAATCAATCTGGCCGCCGAAAAAGACGGATTTCGTCCGATCATTTTCGACACCATCGTCAATCAGGACATTCGTGAGATCCTCGCCACCTCCAATGGTTTCATGATCGACATCTTCTCTACCTTCCTGGCGCCGCTGGAACAAGAGTTAAGTGAACATTCGTCATACTCCGTCGGAAAATCTCACTCCATCGGCCACAACTCCAACTATATGGAGCGGATCGAGGCGGTGAACTTTGCCCTCGACAACGACGACGGCGCCCGCACCCACTACTACGACAAGGCTGATTTGATCCTGGTGGGCGTGTCCCGCTGCGGCAAGACGCCGACCTGCCTTTATATGGCCATGCAATTCGGGATTCGCGCGGCCAACTACCCGCTGACCGAAGACGACATGGAGCACCTGACACTGCCGAGCGCCCTGCGCGCGCACCAGCACAAGCTGTTCGGGCTGACCATTGACCCGGACCGGCTGACGGCGATCCGCAATGAGCGCAAGCCCAATAGCCGTTACTCCAGCTATGCGCAGTGCGAATTTGAAGTGAGGGAAGTGGAAAACCTGTTCCGCCGGGAAAATATTGCGCACATCAATTCCACGCATTTTTCGGTGGAAGAGATTTCGGCGAAGATTCTGGTGGAGAAAGGGGTGGAGCGGCGGTTTAAGTAAATACGCTCTCTGGCCAAGGTGCTTGTGTGGCGAGGGAGCTTGCTCCCTCGCCACAGAGGCCTGTTCACAACAAGCTGTCGGGTTCACAGGTGAAACCGCCCTCCACCCTGCCCCAACGCCGTCGCCAGTGCATCAAACCCATCCAGCAGCAACTGATCATCTCCCGACGTATTGCAGATACTCGCCCGGATAAACTGCGGCACCGCCGTCTGCCCCACCGCAAACGCCTCGGCTGTCGCGATCAGGTAATTGTTCTGCTTCAACTCCGCCTCGATTTCCGACGCGCGCCACGGCTCCGGGACTTCGATCCAGAAGTGCGGGCTGTTCAGGTGAGTGCGGTACTCCAGCCCGATCAACAACCCTTCAACCAACGCCTTGCGGCGGCTGATTTCCTGAATCTGCTGGTGCAGCAGGTGTTCTGCCGTGCCGTTCTCGATCCACTGCGTGGCCAATTCCAGGGTGACCGGCGTGGCCATCCAACAGGTGGAACGCAAGGCCGCAGAAATCCGGCTGACCAGCGCCGGCGGTGCGTGTACGTACCCAACTCGCAACCCCGCCGACACCGCCTTGCTCAGGCTGCTGATCAGAATCGTACGCTCCGGGGCGAAATGGCTCAGGGGCGGCGGGCGGTCTTCCACCAGCACACCGTGGGCCTCGTCCTCAAGAATCAGCAGGTTGTGCTCGCGGCAGACCTTGACCAGCGCCTCACGGCGCGCGACCGACAGCACCGCTGTCGTAGGATTCTGGATGGTCGGCGTGCAGTACAACGCCGAAACCCGGTGATTGCGACAGACTTCATCCAGCGCCCCTGGCAACAACCCTTCTTCATCCATTTCCAGGCCGATCAGGCGTATTCCCAGCATGCGCGCGGCGGTGATCAGCCCCGGGTAGGTCAACTGTTCGGTGACCACCGTGTCCCCCGCCCGTAACAGTGCCATCAGTGCGCACAGCAGCCCATGCTGGCCACCGTTCACGCAGATCACTTGCTCGGGAATCGGATGGAAGTCCCGCTGCACCAGCCACTGGGCACCCGCTGCCCGGTAGCGCGGCAGGCCGGCATCCGGAGTGTAGGCACTGATGTCCTGCAAAAACTTGGCGTTAGTGGCCAGCGTCTGAAAGCTCTGGGCCAGGAACGTGGTTTCCTGCCCCGGGATATGCATGTTGCGGCTCATATCAAAGTACTGCCGCGGCTCGTCGCTGAAGTTGCGAAAGCCTTCATCCCGCTGGCGTTCCATCCCACGCTTGCGCACGAAGGTGCCGTCACCCACGCGCGCCACCACCAGCCCCAGCCGCTCCAGCTCACCGTAGGCTCGGCTGATGGTGCCGATAGTGACCCCAAGATTGTCGGAAAGCACTCGATGAGGCGGCAGCTTTCTTCCCGGTTCAATCAAGCCTTCAAGAATGCCCCGCTCCATGACATCGGACAGGCGCTTGTACTTCACGCCCTGCCCGTTGGAGAGTCCTTCTCGCATAATTGACACCATGTCAATATTTGTTTTGACAGCCATCTTTCGCCCTAATAGTGTGCTTTTACGGGTTCAATCACCGAATTAAGGCACTCAATATAGAGGTCAATTCGGTCTCATGGAAGCAATGTCACGATGCCAATGTCCGCCGTTCTCGAAAATGCTGAAAAAACAAAAACTCACAAGCAGTGGTTGGCTGGGCTGATAACCAGTGTGATGTTCCTGATCGTGTGCCTGAGCTGGGGCACCACCTGGCTGGGCATCAAGATCGCCGTGGAGAGCGTACCGCCGCTGACCTCTGCCGGGCTGCGGTTCTTGATCGCGTTTCCGCTGTTCCTGTGTTTCGCCTGGGTGCGCCGCGAGCCGATTCTGTTTCCCCGGGAAAGCCGCTGGTTCTTCGTGTTTGTGACGCTGTCCTACTTCAGCGTTCCGTATTACTTGCTCAACTACGGCGAGATGCATGTCTCGTCCGGACTCACCGCGCTGCTGTTCAGCTGCATGCCGGTGTTTATCCTGATTTTCTCCGCGCTGTTCCTGCGCGAGCGCATCTACTTTTCCCAAGTGGTCGGTATCGCCATCGGTTTCGGCAGCCTGTACATGATCATCAAGAGCCAGGGCCTGCACCTGGACCATGCCGAGTTCTTCGGGGTGCTGGCAATCCTGGCCGCCGCGATCATGCATGCCTTGTGCTACGTGATTACCAAGAAACAAGGCAGCGCCATCAGCGTGATCACCTACAACACCCTGCCCATCGGCATCGCCGGGCTGATGCTGTTTGTCGCCGGGCTGTGGTTTGAAACCCCGACGTTCGAAGACATCACTCTGCGCTCCTGGAGTGCGCTGTTCTACCTTGGCCTGGTGGCGTCGGTGGGCGGGTTTATCGTGTATTTCATGCTGCTCAAGCGCCTGAGCCCGATCATTTTGTCCTTCGTGTTCATCATCTTCCCGGTGTTCGCGGTGATCATCGGTGCCTGGTACGAAGGCGTGCAGATCTCCAAGGACCTGATGATGTATTCGGCGATCCTGCTAGCCGGTTTTGCCATCACCAAGCTGCCCATCGAAAAGCTCCTGGCGAAGAAAAACTGAGATGAAGGTCCTGAGCCCAACCGCCCTGGAGCAGGTTTACGCCCAAGCCGACCGCAGCTACCCCGAGGAATGCTGCGGTTTCGTTTTCGCCGATGGCACCGTGCACCTGGGCAGCAACATCCAGAACGAGCTGCACCGCAAGAACCCCGAGATGTATTCACGCAGTGCAGCCAACGGTTACACCTTTTCGGTGGCCGACACGCTGATGATGAATAAGGCGTTTCGCAGTGATAACCCGGTGGTGGTGATCTACCACTCCCACCCTGACGTCGGCGCGTATTTCAGCGACGAAGACCAGGACAAGGCCCTCTTCATGGGCGAGCCGATCTACCCCGTAAGTTACCTGGTGGTCGATGTTCGCCAGGGCAAGACCCAAGGTTCAAAACTGTTTGCCTGGGATGGCAAGCGCTTCGCCCAAACCCCCTTCAACGACCTGCAAACGGAGTTGTGCATGAACGCTGTCTCTTTCCCCGACATCCTGGTCCGCGTGGCCAAGCTGCCAGCATCGACCCTCGAGGGTGCCGGATCGACATTGCGCGAAGTCATTGAAAACCTCTGCATCGAGCACCCGCAATTGCGGGCGCACCTGCTCTACGAGAATAACCAGCTCAAGGAACACTTCCTTTTCACCGCCGAAGAGGAACTGATCGACGCCAACGACCGGTTGCCCGAAAAGGCCAAAATCGAAGTGCTGCTGGCCACCTCCGGCGGCATGGACGTCGACCAACTGAGCAACGAGGAAGTGCAGCGCTACGTGCGCCACATCACCCTGCCCGGCGTCGGCCGCGAAGGCCAACTGAACCTGAAGAAAGCCAAGGTGCTGATCATCGGCACCGGCGGCCTCGGTTCGCCCATCAGCCTGTACCTGGCGGCGGCCGGCATCGGCACCCTAGGGCTGGTGGATTTCGACGTGGTGGAAAGCAGCAACCTGCAACGCCAGATCGTCCACGGCAACAGCACCCTGGGCCTGCCCAAGGTGGAGTCCGCCAAGCAACGCTTGCAGGACCTCAACAGCCACATCCAGATCAACACCTACGACACCGCCTTCAACACCGACAACGCCCTGGAACTGGTGGGCGCCTATGACCTGGTGATCGACGGCACCGACAATTTCGAAACCCGCTACCTGGTCAACGACGCTTGCGTGCAGTTGGGCAAGCCGTTGGTGTACGGCGCCATCTATCGCTTCGACGGGCAGATCAGCGTGCTCAACTATAAAGGCGGGCCGTGCTATCGCTGCCTATTTCCCCAGGCACCGCCGGCGGAACTGGCGCCCAACTGCAGCGCCGGCGGTGTCATCGGCGTATTGCCCGGGGTGGTCGGGATGATCCAGGCCACCGAGGCGATCAAGCTGTTGATCGGCATTGGCGAACCACTCTCGGGCCGGCTGATGCGCTTTGATGCGCTGGCGATGAAGTTCAGCGAGATCCGCTTCAAGCGCCGCGCCGACTGCCCGTGCTGTTCCGAACTGCGCCACACCCAAAGCATCGCACCCGCCGTCTGCGCCGATGCGATGCCAAGCCAACCGTCCCTGGCCGAAGAGCGCTACATCAAGCCTCGGGTGCTCAAGCAACTGCTGGAACAACACAGTAAGGCCGACGTACTGCTGGATGTGCGCGACGCCAGCGAGCTGGAAGTGTGCAAATTGCCGGGGGTGGTGCATATCCCGCTGGCCGAACTCGACGGGCAACTCGCCAACCTCAGCCGTGACAACACCCACTACCTCATCTGCTACGCCGGAACCCGCGCGGAGCAAGCCGCCAGCACGTTGCTGGCCGCCGGATTCGTCAACACCAAAGTACTGCAAGGTGGCATGAAACACTGGGTTCGCGACGTCGAACCCGACATGCCTTTGTACTGATCAGCGGCCATGGGTTCTTACTTGATGTTGCATAACTCGATACTCGACGCCATTGGCCAAACGCCCATCGTGCGCCTGGAACAGTTTTCCGAAGACCTTGGCATTGAGGTCTACGCCAAGCTGGAATCCCTCAACCCCGGTGGCAGCCACAAGGCGCGCATCGCCCTGGGGATGATCCTCGACGCCGAGCGCCGGGGCATTCTGATTCGCGGCTCCGGGCAAACCATCATCGAACCCAGCGGCGGCAACACCGGCATCGGCCTGGTGATGGCCGGCAACGTGCTGGGCTACAAAGTGGTGCTGGTGATCCCCGACAACTACAGCCCGGAGAAGCAGAAACTGCTGCGGCTGTATGGCGCCAAGGTGGTGCTGTCCGACAGCCGCCAGGGCAACAATTCCCACGGCGAAAAGTGCATGGAGCTGCAGCTGGAAAACCCCAGCTACGTGATGCTCAACCAGCAGCGCAACGGCGCCAACCCGCAGACCCACCGTGACACCACCGCCCGGGAAATCATCCGCGCCTTCGGCGAGCTGCGGGTCGACTACTTCGTCAGCGGCATCGGCACCGGCGGCCATATCACCGGCATCGGCGAAACCCTCAAGAGCACCTGGCCGGCAATCCGCGTGATGGGGGTGGAGCCGGAAGAATGTGACCTGCTCAGCGACCGCCACGCGCCGCACCATATCCAGGGCCTGTCCATCGGGTTGATCCCGAGCATTCTCAACGTCGCGATCATTGACGGAATGCTCAAGGTCTCGCGTCAGGAATGCCTCGATATGATCAAACGCATCATGCGCACCGATGCCATCAGCCTCGGGCTGTCGTCGGCCGCCAACATGGTAGCCATCGCCAAGCTGGCGCCGGAGCTGCCCACCGATACCGTTGTGCTGACCATGGTCTACGACAGTGCCGACAGCTATTTGCCCTGTTTTGAATAACAACTATTGCGGGGGTGCCTCCATGGGGGGCTTTATCGACATGCAACAGCTGCACGATGAGTTGCTCACCCACCTCATCACCACGCTTACGCCTGCGCAGTTGAAGCAGCTGGAGGCGCATCTCGCGCCGCTGATCCAGGCAGCGGCCCAGGCGGTGGCCGAAGACCTGATCGCCTATGCCTGGCGCGACCCGGCCTCCCGTGGCCGCGGTGAGCTGATCCTGGAGTCCTACGCCTCGTTCAAGGCCGTGCTGTACTACCGCCTGGCGCACCTGGTGTGGAATTTCCCGGACACGAACAACGGCGTGTTTTCCACCATCGCCCTGAAGCTGAGCAACCAGGGCAAGATTCTGTCCGGCGCCGAAATTCACCCCGCCGCACGGATCGGCCGACGCTTTGTGCTGGACCACGGTTACGGCACGGTCATCGGTGAAACCTGCGAAATCGGCAACGACTGCTACATCCTCTGCGGCGTAACCCTTGGCGCCCGGGGCATCGCCAACAACCCGGACGGCAAGCGTCACCCACGGTTGGGCAACAACGTGGAAGTCGGTGCCGGCGCTCGGGTACTCGGTTATGTTTTGATCGGCGACAACGTGTTTATCAGCCCATCCTGCGTGATCACCCAGGACGTGCCGGCCGGCACCAAGGTCAAGGTGGTCAACCAGATCCAGCTCCAGAAAAACGATGAGTCGGACCACAGCAATTACCTCGGCGCGTTTGCCCTCGACGAACGCCTGCATGTGGTAGGCGAGGTCAATGCGAGTCACAAAGTGACGGTGCTGGACGCCGACTTCCATCCCCTGCCCGGCCTGCTGCTGGAGCCGACGGTCAAGGAACGCCATCACCTGCAGTTCCGCCTGCGCCATATCGAGACAACGGCCTACCCGCCGCGCCTGCCGCTGAACCTGAAAGTGACCGGGCCCGAATTTGAAATCACCCTGCTATCTCCCCCTGGTTTGAGCGCGATGGTTCGTCGCCTGCTGCAAGCCAGCCCACTGATCGTCGGAGGTTGAACATGTCTGTGCACACCATGGAAACCCTCGCGCTGTTCGACAGCGCGCCTTACCAGAATGCTTTCAGTGCGCGGGTGATTGCCGTCAGCGAACAGGGGATCGCCCTGGAGCACACGCTGTTCTACCCCACAGGTGGCGGTCAGCCGGGCGACACCGGGCACTTCATCCTGCCCGACGGCAGCCGCGTCGACATCACCGGCACCGTGCGCGACCCGGTGCTGCGCTCAATCATCTGGCACCAGGTAGAACAGTGCCCTGAACAACTGGTCGCCGGAATGCAGGTGGACGCCAGCCTGGACTGGGAGCGCCGCTACCAGCACATGAAAATGCATACCTGCCTGCACTTGCTGTGCTCGATCATCGATGCCCCGGTGACCGGTTGCAGCATCGGTGCCGACAAGGGCCGCCTGGATTTCGACCTGCCGGAAATGACCCTCGACAAAGAGAGCATCACCCGCGACCTCAATGCCTTGATCGAACAGGCTCACGCGGTAAAAACCCTGTCGATGCCCGCCTCGGAGTATTCGACCCTGCTGCAGATCACCCGCACCCAGGCGGTGGCACCACCGGTGATCCAGGGCTCAGTAAGGGTGATCGAAATTGCCGGTATCGACATCCAGCCCTGTGGCGGCACCCATGTGACCAATACCGAGGAAATCGGCCGGGTGTTCTGTGAAAAAATCGAGAAGAAGAGCAAGCACAACCGCCGGGTGATTCTGCGGTTCGAATAGCGGCCGTGCGGCGGCTAGGGTGCCAACGCCCTAGACGCCGTTCGTACAGGAAACTGACAGCAAATTTATGTGCTTGTAACATTCAGAAACGTACAATCCCGCCAGCAACGCCTCGTTGCCCCTGACTCGCGAAAACAGCGCCCTTCCTTCTCGGTGGGTCATTCGTGCAGCAGCTAAGCTCACTCCCATCACGCCCCTGAACCTGAACGCTGCAGGACTGACTGCCTATGAACAGAGTGTTCCGCCACTATATCCCTGCGTCCACGTTGCGCTTGCTGCCCAACCGCTGGGACTTGGTCGCCCTGCCCCTGGTGATCGGCTTTTTACTGTTTTTCTCCATCACTGCCCGGGAAACCTGGGCGCCCATCGCCACCTTGCAAAGTGAAGTCATCTCCCTCGACCCGGCCAACCTGCCGGAGTACGCGATGCGCACCACGATGCGCATGCTGGCGGCGATGGTTGCAGCACTGGTGTTCACGCTGTTGTACGGCACCCTGGCCGCCAAAAGCCGGCGCGCCGAAAAACTGCTGGTGCCCGTGCTCGACATCCTGCAATCGGTACCGGTACTGGGCTACATCTCGTTTACGGTAACGTTCTTCCTGCTGCTGTTCCCCGGGCGCGTGCTCGGCGCGGAGTTCGCCGCAATCTTTGCGATTTTCACCAGCCAGGCCTGGAACATGACGTTCAGCTTTTACCAGTCGCTGCGCATGCTGCCCCACGACCTGGTGGAGGTGTCGACCAACCTGCGACTTTCCGGTTGGCAGCGGTTCTGGAAGCTCGACGTGCCCTTCGCCATGCCGGGGCTGGTGTGGAACATGATGATGAGCATGTCCGGTGGCTGGTTTTTCGTGGTCGCCTCCGAGGCCATTACCGTCGGCGACAAGACCATCACCTTGCCGGGCGTAGGTTCGTACCTGGCCCTGGCGATTGCCCAGAAAGACCTGCACGCCGTGGGTTACGTGATCCTGGCGATGATTGTCGTCATCCTGATGTACGACCAGTTCCTGTTCCGCCCGCTGGTGGCCTGGGCCGATAAATTCCGCATGGAAACCACCGCCTCCCAGGGCGCCGCGCCGCAATCCTGGCTGCTGAACCTGATCCAGCGCACGCGCATCGTCCAGCGCATCCTGCGGCCTGTCACCCGCGCCATCAGCCGCATTGGCAACAAACGCTTCAGCCTGGCGGGCGGTGCACTCAAGGCATTGCCGGCAGAAACACCAAGGGCGTCAAAAGTGATCGACTGGGTGTGGGGCGCACTCATCGCGCTGCTGGCCGCCTATGCGCTGTATCACATCGTGCAGTACGTCGGCACCGAAGTGACCCTCGCCGAAGTCGGCCATGTATTTGTGCTGGGCCTGATCACCCTGTTGCGGGTGGCTGGCCTGATCCTGATCGCCTCGCTGATCTGGGTGCCGCTGGGCGTGATGATCGGCTTGCGCCCGGCCCTGGCGGAAAAAATCCAGCCGCTGGCGCAGTTCCTCGCGGCCTTCCCGGCGAACCTGCTGTTCCCGGTGTTCGTCATCGTGATCCTGCACTACAACCTCAACCCGGATATCTGGCTGAGCCCGCTGATTGTGCTGGGCACCCAGTGGTACATCCTGTTCAACGTGATCGCCGGCGCCAGCGCCTTCCCGAATGATTTCAAGGAAGCCGCCGCCAACTTCCGCATTCGCGGCTGGTTGTGGTGGCGCAAAGTGATGCTGCCGGGGATTTTCCCGTACTACGTCACCGGCGCGATTACCGCCTCGGGCGGTGCCTGGAACGCCAGTATCGTGTCCGAGTACGTGTCCTGGGGCCAAGACAATGTGGTCGCCCACGGGCTGGGCGCCTACATCGCCCAAACCACCGCGGCCGGCGACTTCCCGAAGATCGCCCTGGGCGTGGTGGTGATGTCGATCTTCGTGGTGGCGTTCAACCGTGCTGTGTGGCGGCCGATGTACGCCATGGCTGAAAACAAACTTCGTCTGAATTGATGGGATTCGCTGTGATGACTACCTATACCGAGCACGCCGCCGACACCCCGGAAATCTACTCGTTGAAAAACGTGAACCGGGTGTTCGGCAAAGGTAAAGACGAGCTGCAAGTCCTCAGCGGCGTGGACTTGAGCCTGCACGAGGGCGAGATTGTCGGCATGCTTGGTCGCTCCGGCTCGGGCAAGTCGACCTTGCTGCGCATCATCGCGGGGCTGATCCAGCCGTCGTCGGGCGAAGTACGCTACAACGGCGCGCCGCTCAACGGCCCGGCCGAAGGTGTGGCCATGGTGTTCCAGACCTTTGCGCTGTTCCCGTGGCTGACCGTGCTGGAAAACGTTGAAGCAGGCCTGCAAGCCTTGCAGGTGGAGCGCAAGGAAACCCGCAGGCGCGCCCTGGCGGCCATCGACCTGATCGGCCTGGACGGTTTTGAAAACGCCTACCCCCGTGAACTGTCCGGCGGCATGCGCCAACGCGTGGGGTTCGCCCGCGGACTGGTGGTCAACCCGACCCTGCTGCTGATGGACGAACCGTTCTCGGCGCTGGACGTGCTCACCGCTGAAACCCTGCGCACCGACCTGCTGGATCTGTGGAGCGGCAAGCAGTTGCCGATCAAATCAATCCTGATCGTGACCCACAACATCGAAGAAGCGGTGCTGATGTGCGACCGCATCCTGGTGCTGTCGTCCAACCCTGGACGGGTAGTGGCCGAGATCAAGGTGCCGTTTGCGCACCCGCGCAACCGCCTGGACCCGACCTTCCGGCAAATGGTCGACGACATCTATGCCCTGATGACCGACCGCCGTAGCGCCGACGCGAGCAGAGGTTTGCCTGAGCTGAAAATGGGCAGCCTGTTGCCGGAAGTCTCCACCAACCTCATGGCCGGCTTGATCGAAACCCTGGCCGCCGAGCCCTACAATGGCCATGCCGGCCTGCCGACCGTGGCCGAACGGCGCTTGCTGGAAGTCGATGATCTGTTCCCTGTGGCGGAGATGCTTGAGCATCTGGGCTTCGCCGAGCTCAAGGGTGCCGACATCACCCTCACCGACGCCGGCAAACTGTTTGCCGACTACGGCACCCAGGAGCGTAAAACCCTGTTCGCCGAACACTTGATCCGCCACGTGCCATTGGCCGCGCGCATTCACCAAGTGTTGCTTGAACGCAGCGGCCATCGGGCGCCACGGGTGCGCTTCGAGCAGGAACTGGAAGACTCGATGACGGAAGCTTTTGTGGAGAAAACCCTCGAAAGCGTGGTGGCGTGGGGACGGTATGCGGAGATTTTCTCCTATGACGACCATACCGAGACGTTCAGCCTGGATGATGTGGAAGGCAGCATGTAGGTTCAATGTGGGAGCGGGCTTGCTCGCGAATGCGGTGGATCAGCCATACATGTATTGACTGACACTCCGCATTCGCGAGCAAGCCCGCTCCCACATTTGATCAGTGGTGTTCTTTAGATGACGAATAGGTCTACAAACCGGTTTACCGGAGTGGCCTCAAGCTTCGCCTGATCCTTGCACAAGGCAAAAATCTCGGCACTGCGCTGCGCGGTAAACCGGGTCGCCAGGTTGGCCTTGAACTTGTCTTCCAGCAACGGAATGCCATCCACCCGACGACGACGGTGGCCAATCGGGTATTCCACGGCCACCTGTTCGGTGCTGGACCCATCCTTGAAGAACACCTGCACCGCATTGGCGATGGAGCGCTTGTCGGCCTCCAGGTATTCGCGGCTATAGCGCGGGTCTTCGACGATGACCATCTTCTTCCGCAGCTCATCAATGATCGGATGGGCCGCGTGGAACTCATCTTCGTATTGCTCGGCCACCAGATTGCCAAACGCCAGCGGCACGGCGGTCATGTATTGCAGGCAGTGATCACGGTCGGCCGCATTGGCCAACTGCCCGACCTTGGAGATGATGCGAATCGCCGACTCGTGGGTGGTGATGACAATCCTGTCGATCTCATGCAGGCGAGTCTTCATTTGCGGGTACAAGGTGACCGCCGCTTCACAGGCGGTTTGCGCGTGGAACTCGGCAGGAAAGCTGATCTTGAACAGCACGTTCTCCATCACATAGGTGCCGTAGGGCTGGGACAGGCTGAAGGCGCGCTTGTCTTCGGGCTTGAGCGCCAGGTCCTTGTTGGTGTGGCTGAACAGCACGTCATAAAAGCCCCACTGCGGCGCGCTCAGGACACCGGGAATACCCATCTCGCCACGCATGGCGATGTCGGCCAGCCGTACCCCGCGACTCGACGCATCCCCCGCTGCCCACGACTTGCGCGAACCGGCGTTCGGCGCATGGCGATAAGTGCGCAACGCCTGGCCATCGACAAACGCCTGGGACAGTGCCGACAGCAGTTGCTCACGGTTGGCGCCCATCAGTTTTGCGGTGACGGCAGTGGAGGCGACTTTCACCAGCAACACATGGTCAAGGCCGACGCGGTTGAAGGAGTTTTCCAGGGCGATCACGCCCTGGATTTCGTGGGCCATGATCATCGCCTCCAGCACGGCCCGCACGGTCAGCGGCGCATCGCCATTGGCCACGCGTTTTTGCGAGAGGTGATCGGCGACCGCGAGGATACCGCCGAGGTTATCCGAGGGATGACCCCATTCGGCGGCGAGCCAGGTGTCGTTGTAGTCGAGCCAGCGCACGATGCAGCCGATGTCCCACGCGGCCTTGACCGGGTCCAGGCGGAACGAGGTGCCCGGCACCCGTGCGCCGAACGGCACCACCGTGCCTTCCACGATCGGCCCCAGGTGCTTGGTGCACTCCGGGAAACGCAGGGCCAGCAGGCCGCAACCGAGGGTGTCCATCAGGCAGTTGCGGGCGGTGTCGAGGGCATCGCGGGATTCGATCCTGAAATTCAGGACATAGTCGGCGATGTCCTGCAGGACCTGGTCGTAGTCGGGGCGGTTGTTCTGGTCGACGTTGGCGCTCATGGCAGTACTCCAAAATGGGTTAGGTGTGGTCCATCCTCAGGGTCAGGGTTGAAGTTTTATAAAAGGCAGGTCTTGGTGCCTGCCTGTGATCGTTCCCACGCTCTGCGTGGGAATGCCGCCTTGGACGCTCCGCGTCCCGCACGGCGCAAGGTTAGAAAGCGTCGCCGGGTACGCGCACGAACCCTTCCATCAACACCCGCGCACTGCGGCTCATGATGGCTTTTTTCACGACCCACTCACCGTTGACCTGGCTGGCCTCGGCGCCTACCCGCAACGTCCCGGACGGATGCCCGAACCGCACGGCATTGCGCTCCACGCCGCCCGCTGCCAAATTCACCAGCGTGCCGGAAATCGCCGCCGCCGTGCCAATCGCCACCGCCGCCGTCCCCATCATTGCGTGGTGCAACTTGCCCATGGACAGCGCTCGTACCAGCAGGTCCACATCGCCCGCCTTGATCGCCTTGCCACTGGATGCCACGTAATCCGCAGGCCGTGCCACAAACGCGACTTTCGGCGTGTGCTGGCGCTGGGCCGCTTCGTCCAGATGCTTGATCAACCCCATGCGCAACGCACCGTGGGCGCGGACGGTTTCAAACATCGCCAGCGCTTTGGGGTCTCCATTGATCGCGCCCTGCAGCTCGGTGCCGGTGTAGCCCAGGTCCTGGGCGTTGATGAAGATGGTGGGAATCCCGGCATTGATCAGCGTCGCCTTGAACGTGCCGACACCCGGCACTTCCAGGTCATCCACCAGGTTGCCGGTAGGAAACATCGAGCCACCGCCGCCCTCTTCTTCCGCCGCCGGGTCCATGAATTCCAGCTGCACCTCAGCGGCCGGGAAGGTCACGCCGTCGAGTTCGAAGTCGCCGGTTTCCTGCACCGCACCGTCAGTGATCGGCACGTGGGCGATAATGGTCTTGCCGATATTCGCCTGCCACACCCGCACCACGGCCACGCCGTTGTGCGGAATGCGCGCGGCTTCTACCAAGCCAGCGCTGATAGCGAACGAACCCACCGCCGCCGACAGGTTGCCGCAGTTGCCGCTCCAGTCCACGAACGGTTTGTCGATGGACACCTGCCCGAACAGGTAGTCCACGTCGTGATCGGCGCGGGTACTTTTGGCGAGGATCACGGTTTTGCTGGTGCTGGACGTCGCGCCGCCCATGCCGTCGATCTGCTTGTCGTACGGGTCGGGGCTGCCGATCACCCGCAACAACAACGCATCTCGCGCCGTGCCTGGCACCTGGGCGGACTCGGGCAAATCCTTGAGATTGAAAAACACACCCTTGCTGGTACCGCCACGCATGTAGGTGGCGGGAATCTTGATCTGCGGTACGTGTGCCATGGTGGTCCTCATGGGCCGGGGCACAAACCCCGGCCACAGTTGTCAGGCAGTAACAGCCGATTCCAGGAAGTCCTGGGCAAAGCGTTGCAACACGCCGCCCGCCTCGTAGATCGACACCTCTTCAGCCGTGTCCAGGCGGCAGGTCACCGGCACCTCGACACGCTCGCCATTCTTGCGGTTGATCAACAACGTCAGCTGCGCACGCGGGGTGCGTTCGCCGATCACGTCGTAGGTTTCGGTGCCGTCGATCTTCAGGGTCTTGCGGTCGGTGCCCGGCAGGAACTCCAGCGGCAACACGCCCATGCCCACCAGGTTGGTGCGGTGGATACGCTCGAAACCTTCGGCGGCAATCGCTTCCACACCCGCCAGACGCACGCCCTTGGCCGCCCAGTCCCGGGATGAACCCTGGCCGTAGTCGGCGCCGGCGATGATGATCAGCGGTTGCTTGCGCTCCATGTAGGTTTCGATGGCTTCCCACATGCGCGTGACCTTGCCTTCCGGCTCCAGGCGCGCCAGCGAACCCTGTTTGACCTTGCCGTCTTCGATGACCATTTCATTGAACAGTTTCGGGTTGGCGAAGGTGGCGCGCTGCGCGGTCAAGTGGTCGCCGCGGTGGGTCGCGTAGGAGTTGAAGTCGACTTCCGGCAGGCCCATTTTCGCCAGGTATTCACCGGCGGCGCTGTCAAGCATGATCGCGTTGGACGGCGACAGGTGATCGGTGGTGATGTTGTCCGGCAGCACCGCCAGCGGACGCATGCCTTTGAGCGGACGTGCGCCGGCCAGGGCGCCTTCCCAGTACGGCGGACGACGGATATAGGTGCTCTGCGGACGCCAGTCGTACAGCGGCGTGACCTTCGGGCCGGTGTCTTCGTGGATCGCGAACATCGGGATGTAGACCTGGCGGAACTGCTCCGGCTTGACCGACGCCTTGACCACTGCGTCGATTTCCTCGTCGCTCGGCCAGATGTCCTTCAGGCGGATTTCCTTGCCGTCGGCGTCCAGGCCCAGCACGTCTTTTTCGATGTCGAAACGGATGGTGCCGGCAATCGCATAGGCCACCACCAGCGGCGGCGACGCGAGGAACGCTTGCTTGGCGTACGGGTGGATACGGCCATCGAAGTTGCGGTTACCCGACAGCACGGCGGTGGCGTACAGGTCGCGGTCGATGATCTCTTGCTGGATCACCGGGTCGAGTGCGCCGGACATGCCGTTGCAGGTGGTGCAGGCAAACGCCACGACACCAAAACCCAGTTGTTCCAGTTCGGTGGTCAGCCCGGCTTCGTCGAGGTACATCGCCACGGTTTTCGAACCCGGCGCCAGGGACGACTTGACCCACGGCTTGCGGGCCAGCCCGAGCTTGTTGGCATTGCGCGCCAGCAGGCCGGCGGCAATCACGTTGCGCGGGTTGCTGGTGTTGGTGCAACTGGTGATGGCCGCGATGATCACTGCGCCGTCGGGCATTTGCCCCGGCACGTCATCCCACTGGCCAGAGATACCCTTGGCCGCCAGGTCGCTGGTGGCGACGCGGGCGTGGGGGTTGCTCGGGCCGGCCATGTTGCGCACTACGCTGGACAAATCGAAGCTCAGGCCACGCTCGTATTGCGCGCCCTTGAGGTCGTCCGCCCACAGGCCGGTGTGGCGAGCGTATTGCTCCACCAGGGTGACTTGTTCGTCTTCACGGCCGGTGAGCTTGAGGTAGGCGATGGTCTGCTGGTCGATATAGAACATCGCCGCCGTGGCGCCGTATTCCGGGGCCATGTTGGAGATGGTGGCGCGGTCGCCCAGGGTCAGCGCGGAGGCGCCTTCGCCGAAGAACTCGAGCCACGCACCCACGACCTTTTGCTTGCGCAGGAACTCGGTCAACGCCAGCACCATGTCGGTGGCGGTGATGCCCGGTTGCAGTTTGCCCGTCAGCTCCACGCCGACACTTTCCGGCAGGCGCATCCACGAGGCACGTCCGAGCATCACGCTCTCCGCTTCGAGGCCGCCAACACCGATGGCGATCACGCCCAGCGCGTCTACGTGAGGGGTGTGACTGTCGGTGCCGACGCAGGTATCGGGGAAGGCCACGCCGTCACGCACCTGAATCACCGGGGACATTTTCTCCAGGTTGATCTGGTGCATGATGCCGTTGCCCGGCGGGATCACGTCGACGTTCTTGAAGGCCTTTTTGGTCCACTCGATAAAGTGGAAACGGTCTTCGTTGCGGCGGTCTTCGATGGCGCGGTTTTTCTCGAACGCCTCCGGGTCAGAACCACCGGCTTCGACGGCCAGGGAATGGTCGACGATCAGTTGGGTCGGCACCACCGGGTTGACCTGAGCCGGGTCACCGCCTTGCAGGGCAATGGCATCGCGCAGGCCGGCAAGGTCCACCAGGGCGGTCTGGCCGAGGATGTCGTGGCACACCACACGGGCCGGGAACCACGGGAAGTCGAGGTCGCGTTTGCGCTCGATCAGTTGGCTCAGGGATGCGTTGAGGGTCGCCGGGTCACAGCGACGCACCAGGTTCTCGGCGAGTACGCGAGAGGTGTACGGCAGTGTGGCGTAGGCGCCGGGGGTGATTGCATCGACCGCCGCGCGGGCGTCGTAGAAATCGAGGCGGCTGCCGGGGAGCGGTTTGCGGTGTTCAGTGTTCATCGTCAGGACTCGGTCACGGTAGTTGCAAAAGGAAGAACCGGTGCTGATCCATTGTGAAACACGGTCTAAATGTGGGAGCGGGCTTGCTCGCGAAGGCGGTGTGTCATTCAACACACATGGCGACTGTCACACCGCCTTCGCGAGCAAGCCCGCTCCCACATTTTTGATCCGGTTTCACCCCGAGATCAGCGGTTTCTCCACTCAGCGACGTTCGATTGGCACGAACTTGCGCTGCTCAACGCCGATGTACTCGGCGCTCGGACGGATGATGCGGTTGTTGGCACGCTGTTCAAATACATGCGCGGCCCATCCTGTAAGCCGCGAGCAGACGAAAATCGGGGTGAACAGTTTGGTCGGGATGCCCATGAAGTGGTACGCCGAGGCATGGTAGAAGTCGGCGTTGGGGAACAGTTTCTTCTGCTCCCACATGGTTTTGTCGATGGCTTCGGAAACCGGGAACAACACGGTGTCGCCCACCTCCTCCGCGAGTTTTTTCGACCAACCCTTGATCACCTCGTTACGCGGGTCGCTGTCTTTATAGATCGCGTGGCCAAAGCCCATGATCTTGTCCTTGCGCGCCAGCATGCCGAGGGTGCCTTCCACCGCTTCCTGGGCGGACGAGAAACGCTCGATCATCTCCATCGCCGCTTCGTTGGCGCCGCCGTGCAGCGGGCCGCGCAGGGAACCGATGGCGGCGGTGACGCAGGAATACAGGTCCGACAGGGTCGACGCACACACGCGGGCGGTGAACGTCGAGGCGTTGAATTCGTGCTCGGCGTAGAGGATCAACGAGACGTTCATCACCTTGACGTGCAAGTCGCTGGGCTTCTTGTCGTGCAGCAGGTGCAGGAAGTGGCCGCCGATGGACGGCTCGTCGGTCACGCAATTGATGCGCTGGCCGTCGTGGCTGAAGCGGTACCAGTAGCACATGATCGCCGGGAACGCGGCGAGCAGGCGGTCGGTCACATCGCGCTGCACGCTGAAGTCTTTCTCCGGCTCTATGTTGCCCAGGAACGAGCAACCGGTGCGCATCACGTCCATCGGATGGGCATCGGCGGGGATGCGCTCCAGCACTTCTTTCAGCGCCTGGGGCAGGTCGCGCAACTTGCCAAGCTTGGCGGTGTAGGCGGCCAGTTCGGCTTTGGTCGGCAGTTCGCCGTAGAGCAGCAGGTAGGCGACTTCTTCAAACTGCGCGTCGGCGGCGAGTTCGCGCACGTCGTAGCCACGGTAGGTCAAGCCGGCACCGGCCTGGCCCACGGTGGACAGTGCGGTTTGCCCGGCAACCTGGCCACGCAGGCCAGCGCCACTGAGTACTTTTGCTTCGGCCATGGTTATCTCCAATCTTGTAGTTATTAGTGAGCGCTCGCGTTACTTCTTGGCGGCGAACAGCGCGTCGAGCTTCTGCTCGAAGGTGTGGTAGTCGATGCGGTCGTAAAGCTCCATGCGGGTTTGCATGGTGTCGATCACGTTCTGCTGGGTGCCGTCGCGACGGATCGCGGTGTAGACGTTCTCGGCGGCCTTGTTCATGGCGCGGAAGGCCGAGAGCGGGTACAGGACGATGGAAACATCCGCAGATTTCAGTTGATCGACTGTGTAGAGAGGCGTTGCACCGAATTCGGTGATGTTGGCCAGGATCGGCGCTTTCACGCGGGAGGCGAACAGTTTGTACATCTCAAGCTCAGTGATGGCCTCCGGGAAGACCATGTCGGCGCCGGCCTCGATGCAGGCGGCCGCACGTTCCAGGGCGGACTCCAAACCTTCCACGGCCAGTGCGTCGGTACGGGCCATGATCACGAAACTGTCATCGGTGCGCGCATCCACGGCGGCCTTGATGCGGTCGACCATTTCCTGCTGGGACACGATTTCTTTATTCGGACGATGACCGCAGCGCTTGGCGCCCACCTGGTCTTCAATATGGATCGCCGCCGCGCCGAACTTGATCATCGACTTGACGGTGCGCGCGACGTTGAACGCCGAGGAGCCAAAACCGGTGTCCACGTCCACCAACAGCGGCAGGTCGCACACGTCGGTGATGCGGCGCACGTCGGTCAGCACGTCATCCAGGCCGGTGATGCCCAGGTCCGGCACGCCGAGGGAGCCGGCAGCCACCCCGCCACCCGACAGGTAGATCGCCTTGAAACCGGCACGCTTGGCCAGCAGCGCGTGGTTGGCGTTGATCGCGCCGACAACCTGCAATGGGTGCTCGCTGGCCACGGCGTCACGGAAACGTTGGCCTGGAGTAGTGTTGTTATTGGAACTCATGACTCACCTCGTGATTGGGGAGCGCCGTCCGGGAAGTGACGGGCAATGTTGCGTTTGGAAGCGCCGATATGGCGGCGCATCAACAACTCGGCCAGTTCACCGTCGCGATCGGCAATCGCGTCAAGAATGCGGTGATGCTCGGCAAAGGCCTGGCGTGGACGATTGGGGGTGGCGGAGAACTGGATGCGGTACATGCGCACCAACTGATACAGCTCGCCGCACAACATTTGGGTCAGGGTGCGGTTACCGGCGCCTTGAATTATCCGGTAATGAAAATCGAAGTCGCCTTCCTGCTGGTAGTAGCCGACACCGGCCTGGAAGGCCGCGTCGCGTTCGTGGGTGTGCAGCACCTGGCGCAACTCTTCGATCTCGGCGTCGGTCATGCGCTCGGCGGCCAGGCGACAGGCCATGCCTTCCAGGGATTCGCGGATTTCGTAGAGTTCGATCAGCTCTTCATGGCTCAAGGACACTACTCGCGCGCCCACATGGGGGATGCGCACCAGCAGGCGCTGGCCTTCCAGGCGGTGGATCGCCTCACGCAGCGGGCCGCGGCTGATGCCGTAGGTGCGCGCCAGTTCCGGCTCGGAGATCTTGCTGCCGGGGGCGATCTCGCCCTTGACGATGGCGGCCTGGATACGCCGGAAGACGTTCTCCGACATGGTCTGGGAATCGTCTGACGCTATCACTGGGGTTTCCAGTTGATCCAGCATATTGTCGACACCTTTAAAAGCAATGCCGCAAAAACTAGCCAATCAGCCCCTAATAGTCAAAGAATAAATACATATTGTCGACAATCGTCTAATAACCCACCTTGCACCCTATCAGGGCATGGCCGGCTGCCAGCGCTGGCGCAAGAAAACCTTCATGTTAGAATGCCGGCCACTTTTGCCTCACATCCCTGGATGAAAAGGCGCACGAGGGAGCTTGCGCAGCAATGCCAGTCGCCTTGAATTGAACATCGCACTGCACCGCGTCAGGATTTATGAGACTCAAGCCCTTCCCCCTTTTGCTTCTACTGCTTATGCCGGGCCTTGGCGTTGCTGCCGAGAAGACCGTGTATGGGCTCAATGAATACGCCAAGTTGGCCGGCATTGACCTGGAAGTGGCCGCCAAACTCGACACCGGCGCCAAGACTGCGTCCTTGAGCGCCCGCGACATCAAGCGTTTCAAGCGCAACGGTGAATCCTGGGTGCGTTTCTACCTGGCCATCGACACCGCACATTCCCACCCCATCGAGCGTCCCCTGGCCCGCGTGAGCAAGATCAAGCGCCGCGCCGGTGACTACGACCCCGATGAAGACAAGAACTACACCGCCCGTCCAGTGATTGCCCTGGACATCTGCATGGGCACCGCTTTACGCAGTATCGAAGTGAACTTGACTGACCGCAGCGCCTTCCAATACCCGCTGCTGATCGGCTCCGAAGCGCTGAAACGCTTTGATGCGCTGGTCGACCCCAGTCTTAAATACGCGGCGGGCAAACCTGCCTGCGCCACCGACGCTCATACCGCTGAGTAATTTGAATGCGCTCTCTTAATCTGCACCTGAAAATCCTGATCGCCGTTTTGGTGGTATTGGGCATTTCGGTCACCGCCTATCAGATTTTCGTGCTGGGGATTCCCGTCACCGAGGACGCCACCGACGACCTGTGGAACATCGACGCCAAGGTCGAGTTCGTCGCCAGTGCCAAGGACCCGGTGAAAATCCAGATGTTCGTGCCGCCCCTGAGCCGCGACTTCGTCAGCCTGAACGAAAGCTTCATCTCGAATAACTATGGCGTCAGCGTCAATCGCCTCGACGGCAACCGCAAGGTCACCTGGTCGGCCCGCCGGGCCAAGGGCAACCAGACCCTCTACTACCGCCTGGTACTGACCAAGCGCTACAGTGGTGAAAAGGTCAAGATCAAGGGCCCGACCTTCCGCGACAGCATCGCCGTCGAAGGCCCGGAAAAGATTGCCGCCGAAGCCCTGCTGGCGCCGATTCGCCAGCACTCGGCCGACGTCGAGACCTTCATCAGCGAAGCCATCAAGCGCACCAACAACCTCAGTGACGACAACGTGAAGCTGCTGCTGGCAGGCGACCCGTCGACGCCGCACAAGGCCAAGATCGTCGAGCTGCTGCTGTCCATCGCCCACGTGCCGGTGGAAAAGGTGCACACCATCCGCCTGGTGGCCGACCAGCCGCAAACCCCGGAACTCTGGCTGCGCAGCTTCAATGGCAATGACTGGCTGTACTTCAACCCCGATACCGGCGAACAAGGCCTGCCGGCTGACCGCCTGCTGTGGTGGACCGGCGATGAAAACCTGATCACCGTCGATGGCGGCAAAAAGGCCATGGTGACCTTCAGCCTCAATAACAGCGAAATGAACGCGATTCGCCTGGCTAAGCTGACGGACGAAAACACCGACGCCAACTTCCTCGAATACTCGCTGTACGGCCTGCCGCTGCAAACCCAGCAGACCTTCATGATCATGGTGATGATCCCGATTGGCGTGCTGGTGATCCTGATCCTGCGCAACCTGATCGGCCTGCAGACCCTCGGCACGTTCACGCCCGTGCTGATTGCCCTGGCGTTCCGCGAGACGCAGCTGGGCTTCGGGATTGTGCTGTTCACCATTATTACGGCACTGGGGCTATCGCTTCGGTCTTACCTGGAACACTTGAAGCTGCAGATGCTGCCGAGGCTCTCGGTGGTGCTGACCTTCGTGGTGGTGCTGATCGCGGCCATCAGCCTGTTCAGCCACAAGCTGGGCCTGGAGCGCGGGCTGTCGGTGGCGCTGTTCCCGATGGTGATCCTGACCATGACCATCGAACGCCTGTCGATCACCTGGGAAGAACGCGGTGGCGGCCATGCGATGAAAGTCGCGATCGGTACGCTGTTCGCCGCATCCCTGGCCCACATCATCATGAGCGTGCCGGAGCTGATCTACTTCGTATTCACCTTCCCGGCGATCCTGTTGATCCTGGTGGGTTTCATGCTGGCCATGGGTCGTTATCGCGGTTACCGCCTCACCGAACTGGTACGTTTCAAGGCCTTCCTCAAGGCTGACTCGTAATGTTCGGCTTCTGGAAGACCTGGAAGGCCCTGGAAGCGCGGGGGATCATGGGCATCAATCGGCGTAATGCCGACTACGTGCTCAAGTACAACAAGCGCAGCCTGTATCCGATCGTGGATGACAAGATCATCACCAAGGAACGGGCCATGGCCGCCGGCATCCATGTACCGGAAATGTACGGGGTCATTTCCACCGAGAAGGAAATCGACAAGCTCGACGAGATCATCGGCGGGCGCAGCGACTTCGTGATCAAACCCGCCCAGGGTGCCGGCGGTGACGGCATCCTGGTGATCGCCGACCGTTTTGAAGGGCGCTATCGCACCGTCTCCGGCAAGATCATCAGCCATGAAGAGATCGAGCATCAGATTTCCAGCATCCTCACCGGCCTGTATTCCCTCGGTGGCCACCGTGACCGGGCGCTGATCGAATACCGGGTGGTGCCCGACCAGATTTTCAAAAGCATCAGCTACGAAGGCGTGCCGGACATCCGCATCATTGTGCTGATGGGCTATCCGGTAATGGCCATGCTGCGCTTGCCCACCCGCCAGTCCGGCGGCAAGGCCAACCTGCACCAGGGCGCGATTGGCGTCGGTGTCGACCTGGCCACCGGCCTGACCCTGCGCGGCACCTGGCTGAACAACATCATTACCAAGCACCCGGACACCACCAACGCGGTGGACGGCGTGCAACTGCCCAACTGGGACGGTTTCATGAAGCTCGCCGCCGGCTGCTACGAGCTGTGCGGTTTGGGTTACATCGGCGTGGACATGGTGCTGGACCAGGAGAAAGGTCCGCTGATCCTGGAGCTTAACGCTCGCCCGGGGCTGAACATCCAGATCGCCAACGACTGCGGCCTGACCTTGCGCACCCATGCGGTGGAGGCTCGACTGGAAGAGCTGAAGGCCGCAGGCGTGACGGAAACGCCGGAAGAGCGGGTGAAGTTTGTGCAGGAGATGTTTGGGCATATTCCGGCGGTCGAGGGATAAACCCAGTGACCTGCTCCGTACACCCGCTGCCCTACCGGGCCAACCCTGCCGAATACTTTGCAGCGATCCGCCATGCCCCCGGCGCGGTGCTGCTGGACAGCGGCCGACCGGCTGCCGAGCGTGGTCGGTATGACCTGCTGAGCGCCTGGCCAGAGACGACACTGGCGGTACTGCCGGACGAAAGCGGCAGCGATTTTCTGCAACGCTTGCGGGAAAACCTGACGTTGCTGGGTGAAGCCACGATTCCTGCGCCCTACGATCTGCCGTTTGCCGGTGGCCTGATCGGTTACCTGAGCTATGACTTCGGTCGCCATCTTGAACAACTGCCGCACCTGGCCGTGGACGACCTGCACCTGCCGGATGCGCGGTTCGGCCTTTACGCCTGGGCCTTGATCAGCGATCACCAGGCGCAGACCAGCCAACTGGTGTTCCATCCCAAACTGGCGGAAAGCGAACGGCAACGCCTGATCACCTTGTTTGGCCAGCCGGTCATCAGTGTATCGGCGGCCTTCAAGCTGCAAGGCCCAATGGCCCCGGACGTGACAGCCGACACCTACAAACACGCCCTCGCCCGCATCCAGGACTACATCCAGGCCGGTGACTGCTACCAGGTCAACTTTGCCCAACGCTTCCGCGCCCCGTGCGTCGGCGATCCGTGGGTGGCCTACTGCGCCTTGCGCGAAGCCTGCCCGACGCCGTTTTCCGGGTTCCAGAGCCTGCCGGATGATGGCGCGGTATTGAGTTTATCGCCGGAGCGCTTCGTCAAAATCAGCCAGCGCCAGGTGGAAACTCGCCCGATCAAAGGCACCCGGCCACGAGGTGCAACGCCTGCGGAAGATGCGGCCAACGCCGCTGAATTGCTGGCCAGCCCCAAGGATCGTGCCGAGAACCTGATGATCGTCGACCTGCTGCGCAACGACTTGGGCCGCACCTGCCGTACCGGCTCGGTGAAAGTGCCAGAGCTGTTCAGCCTCGAAAGCTATCCGAATGTGCATCACCTGGTCAGCAGCGTCACCGGTGAACTGGCAGACGACAAAGACGCCCTCGACCTGATCGCCGGCAGCTTCCCCGGCGGCTCGATCACCGGCGCACCGAAGATCCGCGCGATGCAGATCATCGACGAACTGGAGCCGACCCGACGCGGCTTGTATTGCGGTTCGTTGTTATACCTGGACGTGCGCGGCGAGATGGACAGCTCCATCGCGATCCGCAGCCTGCTGGTCAAGGATGGGCAGGTGTGCTGCTGGGGCGGCGGCGGGATTGTCGCTGACTCGGAGTGGCAGGCGGAGTACCAGGAGTCGATGACCAAGGTGCGGGTGTTGTTACAAACCTTGGAAAGCCTGTAGCACGCAGCCCCTCCCTGGCTCTGCGACGAGGAGCCAAGCAGCAGAAAAGACCTGAATCAGTACCGAAGTGGACGGAGCTGAAGTCGGACGATAGCGTCCGGCTTCAACCGTCCACCAGCCGTCTGTGAAGGATCACATGAAACGACTGCCTACTTGTCAGGAAAGATTTCCGAGATTGCATCTGCCCTTAACCACACCTATTATCTCCCAAATTGGGAGGTTGCAGGAATGCGGATAATCGCTCTGTCTGCCTGGCGAATATTCTGGGAAAGCCAACCCGGTTACAGGGATGCCAAAACGCCGCTGGTCGAGCTGTATCGCCATATGGAAAAAGCCGTCTACCCGACACCACAAGCCCTCAAAGCAGAGCTAAGGACAGCGAGCATCCTCAAAGGGGGCAGGGCTGTATTCAACATAGGCGGCAACAAGTATCGAGTGATCATGGCGATCAATTATCAGCGACAGCTTGCGTTCATACGCTTCGTGGGGACCCACGCGCAGTACGATCAGATCAATGCGGAGACCGTGTGATGAACATCAAACCTATTCATTCCCAGGAAGACCTGAACGCTGCGCTCGCGCGCGTCGAGCAGCTTTGGGAAGCGGAAATCGGCTCGCCTGAGGGTGACGAGCTGGAAATTCTCGCAATACTTATCGAAAAGTACGAAGCAGAGCATTACCCAATGCCGCCTTCAGATCCCGTAGAAGCAATTAAATTTCGAATGGAGCAACTAGGCCTGACCGCCCGTGACCTGGAGCCTTTCATAGGTCCGAGCGGGCGGGTTTCTGAAGTGCTGAACCACAAGCGCAAACTGAGCTTGTCCATGATCAAACGCCTGCATGAAGGCTTGCGCATTCCTTATGAGAGTTTGCTGGCAGGGGTCTAGGCGGTGCAGTGGCCACACCGGCCCCATCGCGGGCAAGCCCGGCTCCCACACGGGAGCGCGGTCAACATGTGGGAGCTGGCTTGCCTGCGATGAAGGCGTCAGCCACGCCAAATAACTTACAGGCTCAACGAACGATTCGACGCCTTGATGAACTCCTTCTTCAAATCCTCAAACGTATGCACCGCCGGGAACTGCGGGAACTCGCGAATCACGTTCTCCGGCGCATGGAACAGGATCCCACGGTCCGCTTCACCGAGCATGGTGGTGTCGTTGTAGGAGTCGCCAGCGGCAATCACTCGGTAGTACAAGGTCTTGAAGGCCAGCACCGACTGACGCTTGGGATCTTTCTGACGCAGTTGGTAGCTCACCACCCGGTCGTTCTCGTCGGTGATCAACCGGTGGCACAGCAAGGTCGGGAAGCCCAGTTGACGCATCAGCGGCTGGGAGAACTCATAGAACGTGTCCGACAGGATCACCACCTGGAAGCGCTCGCGCAGCCAGTTGACGAACTCGATGGCGCCGTCCAGTGGCTTGAGGGTGGCGATCACTTCCTGGATGTCCGAGAGCTTCAGCCCATGCTCATCAAGAATGCGCAGGCGCTGTTTCATCAGCACGTCGTAGTCGGGAATGTCCCGGGTGGTGGCCCGCAAGGATTCAATACCGGTTTTTTCGGCGAAGGCGATCCAGATTTCCGGGACCAGTACGCCTTCCAGGTCGAGACAGGCAATTTCCACAAGACACTCCCATTTGAAGTTATTGAGTTGAGCGAGCAAAAGGACTGCCGAACTCTAGCGATTCATGCTGGCCGCCGCAACGCAGGCGGGATTTTGTTACCATCGCCCCCCTATAGAGCGCTAAGCGCCATTGACCTGTAGGAACCGTCCTGATGAACCAAGCCTTCGACGTCGCTGAACTCGCCGCGACTTATGCCAACAAATCCGCCCAGGACATTCTCAAGCTGGCTTTCAGCCAGTTTGGCGACGACCTGTGGATCTCTTTCAGCGGTGCCGAGGACGTGGTGCTGGTCGACATGGCCTGGAAGCTGAACAAGAACGTCAAGGTGTTCAGCCTCGACACCGGCCGCCTGCACCCGGAGACCTACCGGTTTATCGAGCAGGTGCGTGAGTTCTACAAGATCGACATCGAGCTGATCTCGCCAGACCAGAGCAAGCTGGAACCCTTCGTCAAGGAAAAGGGCCTGTTCAGTTTCTATAAGGACGGCCATGGCGAGTGCTGTGGCGTGCGCAAGATCGAACCGCTGCGCCGCAAGCTTTCCGGCGTAAGCGCCTGGGCCACCGGCCAGCGCCGCGACCAGAGCCCGGGCACCCGCAGCCAGGTGGCCGCGCTGGAAATCGATACGGCCTTCTCCACCCCGGAACGCACCCTGTACAAGTTCAACCCGCTGGCGCAGATGACCAGCGAGGAAGTCTGGGGTTACATCCGCATGCTGGAGTTGCCGTACAACAGCCTGCACGAGCGCGGTTTTATCAGCATCGGTTGTGAGCCCTGCACCCGCCCGGTACTGCCGAACCAGCACGAACGCGAAGGCCGTTGGTGGTGGGAAGAAGCAACCCAGAAAGAATGCGGGTTGCACGCCGGGAACATCATCAGCAAGGCGTAACACCTGGGCCGAAAAACCTGTACACAGAAATGTCACCATCGGTGCCATTTTTGTGTGCACTTATAAAATCCTGCACCGAAAAGTTACATCCTTCCTCGTCACACCTCTTCTTAAATCCCCGCCCCTCTCTGCGCTACAAAATAAATAGCTGTTCAAGCGGTCAATTTATATCGCTTTAAATTCAGCTATTTATTTCCAATCACGCTTAAAACCAAATCAATTGATAATTTTCACGGCAAAAATCTGGCACGTATGTGGCTTAAGGCAAAACAAACTTTGTATACAATTAATAAAAAAGATACATACACTTTGACATCAGCCGTTCTCCTGCTGGTGTCCAGGAGCCTGCCGGAATGCGTACAAGTCTCTCCAATAACATCGCACTGGATCTGCCCTCCTCCACCCTGAACCCCGAGGCCACGAGCCCCGGCCCGCTGGTCCTCAGCCCGCGCCTGCACAACAAGGACCTTGCCCCCACCAAGGCCGAAGGCCGGCGCTGGGGCCGCTACAGCATCTTTGCCTTGTGGACCAACGATGTGCACAACATCGCCAACTATTCCTTCGCCATCGGCCTGTACGCACTGGGCCTGGGCGGCTGGCAAATTCTGCTGTCCCTCGGGATCGGCGCGGCGCTGGTGTACTTCTTCATGAACCTGTCCGGCTACATGGGCCAGAAGACCGGCGTGCCGTTTCCGGTGATCAGCCGCATCAGTTTCGGTATCCATGGCGCGCAGATTCCGGCGCTGATTCGTGCGGTGATCGCGATTGCCTGGTTCGGGATTCAGACCTACCTGGCCTCGGTGGTTTTCCGCGTACTGCTGACGGCGGTTCATCCAGGCTTTGCCGACTACGACCACAACTCGATCCTCGGCCTGTCGACTCTCGGCTGGGCGTGTTTTGTGGCGATCTGGTTTGTGCAGCTCGCGATCCTCGCCTATGGCATGGAGATGGTGCGCCGCTATGAAGCCTTCGCCGGGCCGGTAATTCTGCTGACGGTGGCATCACTCGCCGGCTGGATGTATTTCCAGGCCGGCGGCCAGATTGCCTGGTCGATCCGCGAGCCGCTGACCGGTGGCGAGATGTGGCGCAATATCTTCGCCGGCGGTGCGCTGTGGCTGGCGATCTACGGCACGCTGATCCTGAATTTCTGCGACTTCGCCCGCTCCTCGCCCTGCCGCAAGACCATCAAGGTCGGCAACTTCTGGGGCCTGCCAGTGAATATCCTGGTGTTCGCCGCCATCACCGTGCTGCTGTGCGGCGGGCAGTTCCACCTCAATGGCCGGGTGATCGAAAGCCCCACCGAAATCATCGCGGCGATTCCGAACACCTTCTTCCTGGTGCTGGGCTGCCTGGCGTTCCTGATTGTGACCGTGGCGGTGAATATCATGGCCAACTTCGTCGCGCCGGCCTTTGTGCTGAGCAACCTGGCGCCCAAGTACCTGAACTTCCGCCGCGCCGGGCTGATCAGCGCCACCGTGGCGGTGTTGATCCTGCCGTGGAACCTCTACAACAGCCCGCTGGTGATCGTGTATTTCCTCTCGGGGCTCGGCGCTCTGTTGGGGCCGTTGTACGGGGTGATCATGGTCGACTACTGGTTGATCCGTAAAAGCCAGGTGGACGTGCCGCAGTTGTATAGCGAAGACCCGAATGGCGCTTATTACTACAGCCGCGGCATCAATTTGCGGGCGGTGGCGGCGTTTATTCCTGCGGCGGTGATCGCCATTCTCCTCGCCCTGCTGCCGGGTTTCGCTCACGTCTCGCCCTTCTCCTGGTTGATTGGCGCCGGTATTGCAGGGCTGCTGTACCTGCTGTTCGCCAAGCGCCAGCCGGATTACGCCGATGTGAGCGGCGAAAGCATTGCAGTCGATAACGTCAGTCATTAAGTAAGGACATTCCATGCGCATCCTTGTGGTCAACGTCAACACCACCGAGTCCATCACCGAGGCCATTGCCAAGCAGGCGCGGGCGGTGGCGTCCCCCGGCACCGAGATCGTCGGGCTGACCCCGTTTTTCGGTGCCGAATCGGTGGAAGGCAATTTCGAAAGCTACCTGGCGGCCATCGCGGTGATGGACCGGGTGATGGCCTACGACCAGCCGTTCGATGCGGTGATTCAGGCGGGTTACGGCGAGCACGGTCGTGAAGGTTTGCAGGAGTTGCTCAATGTGCCGGTGGTGGACATCACCGAAGCGGCGGCCAGCACCGCGATGTTTCTTGGGCATGCCTATTCGGTGGTGACCACCCTGGACCGCACAGTGCCGCTGATCGAGGACCGGCTGAAACTGGCCGGCTTATACCAGCGCTGCGCGTCGGTGCGGGCCAGTGGCATGGCAGTGCTGGAGCTGGAAGAAGACCCGCTGCGGGCCATGGAGGCCATCGTGCGCCAGGCTGAATTGGCGATCAGCGAAGACAAGGCCGAAGTGATCTGCCTGGGCTGCGGCGGCATGGCCGGGCTGGATGAGCAGATTCGCTACCGCACGGGTGTGCCGGTGGTGGACGGTGTGACCTCGGCGGTCACCATTGCCGAAGGCTTGGTGCGGTTGGGGCTGTCGACCTCGAAGATCCGCACGTATGCGACGCCAAGGCCGAAGAAAGTGATCGGCTGGCCCGGAAAGTTCGGACACTGAAGCTCCCACACTTGATCCCCACGAGGATCAAATGGCACTGAACCGCCGCCCCAGCTCGCGTTCGACAAACTGCTCCAGAATGAAATCCACAAACGCCCGGGTCTTGCCGGGCAGCAGCTTGTGTTCGGCGTAGTACAGCGAGATGTTTCCGTCGTCGACGTACCAGTCGGGCAACACGCGCACCAGTTGGCCGCTGTCCAGATACGGCACCGCCATCGGCATGCTGACCAGCGCAATCCCCAAACCTTGGGCGCTGGCACAGCAGGCAGCGCCAGAGTCGCTCATGGTCATGCGCGGCTTGAGCACCAGCGGCCGCTGTTCGCGACTGCGGTGGGTGAGCTGCCAGGAGCGCACGCGCCCGGTTTGCGGTGAACGGATCAGAATGCCGTTGCAGAGCGACAAATCCTCGGGCGCGAGTACGGGCTTGCGTTTGGCGAGGTATTCCGGTGAGGCCAGCAGGATTCGATGCGCGGGTGCCAACTTGCGCGCGACAACGCCCTGGGGCAGCTCAAAACCACCGCCGATCGCGGCATCGAAGCCTTGGCCGATCAGGTCCACCTGGCGGTTATCGAAATGCCAGTCGGGGTTGATATCAGGAAAGCGCTTTAGAAATTCCCCCAGTAACGGCACCACATAACGGTTGCCAAACACCGTGCCCATGCTGACCTTCAACGTTCCCACCGGCCGCCCTTCGGCGCTGGCCAGGTTGGCCACGGCGTTTTGAATAGTGGTGAGGCTGCCACTGACTTCTTCCAGGAATAGCTTGCCCGCTTCGGTCAGGGTCAGGCGCCGGGTGCTGCGCTGAAAAAGCCTTACACCCAGACGTACTTCCAACTTGGCCACGCTTTTACCCACGGCCGCCGGGGTCAGGCTCAGGTGCCGGGCGGCTTCGGCAAAGCTGCCACCCTCGGCGCTGCGCACAAAGCATTCGATACTGCCAAAGCTTTCCATATCGCCCACTCTATACTTTTGGTTTACACAGACTATAGCAATCACGGTCTACCGAGGGCGCCTTACGAGGTCGATACTCGACTCCAACCTCAATACACCTTTGGAGATCGACATGACCACACAGAACCTCAGCGGCAAAGTCGCCTTGATCCAGGGCGGGTCCCGCGGTATCGGCGCCGCCATCGTCAAGCGCCTGGCCGCCCAAGGCGCAGCCGTCGCCTTCACCTATGTCAGCTCGGCCGCCAAGGCCGAAGCATTGCAGAACAGCGTGATCAGCGAAGGCGGCAAAGCCCTGGCGATCCATGCCGACAGCGCCGATGCCGCCGCCATCCGCAGCGCCGTCAACGCCACCGTCGAAGCCTTCGGGCGCCTGGATATCCTGGTGAACAACGCCGGCGTGCTGGCCGTCGGCCCGCTGGAAGATTTCAGCCTGGAAGACTTCGACCGTACCCTCGCCATCAACGTGCGCAGCGTGTTTGTCGCCACCCAGGAAGCCGCGCGGCACATGGGTGAAGGTGGCCGCATCATCAACATCGGCAGCACCAATGCCGATCGCATGCCGTTTGCCGGTGGCGGCCCGTACGCCATGAGCAAATCGGCGCTGGTCGGCCTGACCAAAGGCCTGGCCCGCGACCTGGGGCCACGTGGCATCACCATCAATAACGTGCAGCCAGGCCCGGTGGACACCGACATGAACCCCGCAAGTGGTGATTTCGCCGAGAGCCTGATCGGCTTCATGGCCGTGGGCCGGTATGGCCATGTGGAAGAGATCGCCAGTTTCGTCGCCTACCTGGTAGGCCCTGAGGCCGGCTATATCACCGGCGCCAGTCTGACCATCGACGGCGGTTTCGGCGCCTGAACACAAGCTGCGACATCGCACCACGCTCCGACCTTGGTCGACACTGACTAACGCCAAGCATCATGCGAGACTGTTCGCCCGGGCCGGGAATGCCCGGGCGTTCTTATGTCTGGAGTTCTCATGACGCTGTCCAGCGGGCTGATCGCCGCCGTCGCCCTGGCCTATATGGCCATTATGTTTGCCATCGCCTTTTACGGTGACCGTCGCCATGCGCCATTGCCGCCGCGGATGCGTGCCTGGGTGTATAGCCTGTCGCTGGCGGTGTATTGCACCAGCTGGACATTCTTTGGTGCCGTAGGCCAGGCGGCCGAACAGTTGTGGGCGTTTTTACCGATCTACCTGGGACCGGTGCTGCTCCTGGTGCTGGCGCCGTGGGTCCTGCAAAAGATGGTGCTGATCAGCAAGCAGGAAAACATCACCTCCATCGCCGACTTTATCGCCGCCCGTTACGGCAAATCCCAATCCCTTGCGGTGGTGGTGGCGCTGATCTGCCTGGTGGGCGTCCTGCCTTATATAGCCTTGCAGCTCAAAGGCATCGTGCTGGGGGTGAACCTGCTGATCGGGGCCAGCGCCGACACCACGGGCACCCGCTCCCAGGACACGGCGCTGATTGTGTCGCTGGTGCTGGCACTGTTCACCATCGTGTTTGGTACCCGCAACCTGGACGCCACGGAACACCACCGGGGCATGGTGTTGGCGATCGCCTTTGAATCCCTGGTCAAGCTGTTCGCGTTTCTCGCCGTCGGTGCGTTTGTGACCTACGGCCTGTACGACGGTTTTGAAGATTTGTTCAGCCAGGCGATGCTTGCGCCACGGCTGGAGGAATACTGGAAAGAGACGGTCAACTGGCCTTCGATGGTGGTGCAGACCGGCGTCGCGATGATGGCGATCATCTGCCTGCCCCGGCAGTTTCACGTCACCGTGGTGGAGAATATCGACCCGCAGGACCTGCGGCTGGCCAAGTGGGTGTTCCCGGCCTATCTGATCCTGGCCGCCCTGTTTGTCATCCCGATTGCCCTCGGCGGGAAGATGCTGCTGCCGGGTTCGGTATTACCGGATTCCTACGTGATCAGCCTGCCGCTGGCCGAAGCCCACCCGGCCCTGGCCGTGCTGGCGTTTATCGGTGGCGCTTCAGCGGCCACGGGCATGGTGATCGTGGCGAGTATCGCGCTGTCGACCATGGTCTCCAACGACATGCTGCTGCCCTGGCTGCTGCGCCGTTCCAGTGCCGAGCGGCCGTTCGAAGTGTTCCGTCACTGGATGCTGTCGGTACGCCGGGTGAGCATTGTCATCATTCTGCTGCTGGCTTACGTCAGTTACCGGCTGCTGGGCTCCTCCGCCAGCCTTGCAACCATTGGCCAGATAGCGTTCGCCGCCGTGACCCAGCTGGCACCGGCGATGCTCGGCGCACTGTATTGGAAACAAGCCAACCGACGCGGGGTCTTTGCCGGGTTGGCGGCGGGTACATTCCTGTGGTTCTACACCTTGGTCCTACCGGTCACTGCGAAAAGTCTCGGCTGGTCGTTCAGCCTTTTCCCGGGTATGACGTGGCTGCATTCGCACCCGCTGGGTTTGTCCGTGACTTCCCTGACGCTGGGCACCGTATTTTCCCTCGCGGGTAACTTCACACTGTTCGTGTGGGTCTCGATGCTGTCGCGCACGCGGGTGTCGGAGCATTGGCAAGCCGGGCGTTTTATCGGCCAGGAAATCAATCAACGGGCCAGCGCCCGCTCGATGCTTTCGGTACAGATCAACGATTTGCTCAGCCTGGCGGCGCGGTTTGTCGGTGAAGAGCGGGCTCACCAGAGTTTTGTGCGCTTCGCCTATCGCCAGGGCAAAGGCTTTAACCCCAACCAGAACGCTGACAACGACTGGATCGCCCACACCGAACGCCTGCTGGCCGGTGTGCTCGGCGCTTCGTCGACCCGGGCGGTGGTGAAAGCCGCCATTGAAGGCCGGGAAATGCAGTTGGAGGACGTAGTCCGCATCGCCGACGAAGCGTCGGAAGTGCTGCAGTTCAACCGGGCGTTACTGCAAGGCGCCATCGAAAACATCACCCAGGGCATCAGCGTGGTGGACCAATCCCTGCGGCTGGTGGCCTGGAACCGGCGCTACCTGGAGCTGTTCAATTACCCCGAAGGCTTGATCAGTGTGGGCCGGCCGATTGCCGACATCATTCGCTACAACGCCGAACGCGGGCTGTGCGGCCCGGGCGAAGCCGAAGTGCACGTGGCGCGCCGCCTGCACTGGATGCGCCAGGGCCGTGCGCATACCTCCGAGCGGCTGTTCCCCAATGGCAGGGTGATCGAGCTGATCGGCAACCCGATGCCGGGCGGCGGGTTTGTCATGAGTTTCACCGACATCACCGCGTTCCGCGAAGCCGAGCAGGCGTTGACCGAGGCCAACGAAGGCCTGGAACAGCGAGTGACCGAGCGTACTCACGAACTGTCGCAACTCAACGTCGCCCTGACGGATGCCAAGGGTGTCGCCGAGACGGCCAGCCAGTCGAAAACCCGGTTCCTTGCAGCGGTCAGTCACGACTTGATGCAACCGTTGAACGCCGCCCGGCTGTTCTCGGCCGCCCTCTCCCACCAGAACGACGGCATGTCGCCGGATGCCCGACAACTGGTGCAGCACCTGGACAGTTCACTGCGTTCGGCGGAAGACCTGATCAGCGACCTGCTGGATATTTCACGCCTGGAAAACGGCAAGATCAATCCGCAGCGCCAACCCTTCGTGCTCAATGAACTGTTCGATACGTTGGGCGCCGAGTTCAAGGCGCTGGCCCAGGAACAGGGTTTGCGCTTCCGGCTACGGGGCAGTCGTTTGCGGGTCGACAGCGACATCAAATTGTTGCGGCGGGTGTTGCAGAACTTCCTGACCAACGCGTTCCGGTATGCCGATGGGCCGGTGCTGCTGGGCGTCCGCCGGCGGCGCGGTGAGTTGTGCCTTGAAGTGTGGGACCGCGGCCCCGGCATTCCTCAGGACAAACAGAAAGTCATCTTCGAAGAATTCAAACGCCTGGACAGTCACCAGACCCGTGCCGAAAAAGGCTTGGGCCTGGGCCTGGCGATTGCCGACGGCTTGTGCCGCGTGCTCGGGCATCGCTTGAGCGTGCGTTCGTGGCCGGGCAAGGGCAGCGTGTTCAGCGTGCGCGTGCCGTTGGCGCGCACCCAGGTCAGTGCGCCTGCCAAGCCGGCGCAGGAAAGCGGCCAGCCGTTGAGTGGCGCGCAGGTGCTGTGTGTGGATAACGAAGAAAGCATCCTGATCGGCATGCGCAGCTTGCTCACGCGCTGGGGCTGTGAAGTCTGGACCGCGCGCGACCAGGCGCAATGTGCCGCGCTGCTGGCTGAGGGTGTGCGACCGCAACTGGCCCTGGTGGATTACCACCTCGACCACGGCGAAACCGGCACCGAGTTGATGGGCTGGCTGCGGGCGCAACTGGCGGAGCCGATTCCGGGCGTGGTGATCAGTGCCGATGGACGGCCGGAGATGGTGGCCCAGGTGCATGCGGCCGGGTTGGATTACCTGGCCAAACCGGTGAAGCCGGCGGCGTTGCGGGCCTTGTTGAGCCGTCACCTGCCGCTTTAGCCAGCTCCACAGAGACCGGTGACTATTCGGGCAACTGCGCCACGCCGTCTTCATCGGTCATCGCCCTTTCCAGCAGGTCGGCCGGCAGGCTTTTGCTGGCGCGGGCACCGAGCAGTTTCAGTTGCTCGGTGCGACTCACCAGGTTTCCACGTCCGTCTGTCAGCTTGTTGCGTGCTGCACTGTAGGCTTTGTCCAACTGCTGGAGGCGGTTGCCCACCTCGTCCAGGTCCTGGATAAACAGCACGAACTTGTCATACAGCCAACCGGCGCGCTCGGCGATTTCCCGGGCGTTCTGGCTTTGCCGTTCCTGTTTCCACAGGCTGTCGATCACCCGCAAAGTCGCCAGCAGCGTGGTCGGGCTGACGATCACGATATTGCGGTCGAACGCCTCCTGGAACAGGTTCGGCTCGGCTTGGAGTGCAGCCGAAAATGCGGCTTCGATGGGCACGAACAACAGCACGAAATCCAGGCTGTGCAGGCCTTCGAGACGTTTGTAGTCCTTGCCGGCCAAGCCTTTGACGTGGTTGCGCAACGACAGGACGTGTTGCTTGAGGGCAACCTGGCCGATCGCCTGGTCATCCTCGGCAACGTACTGTTGATAGGCCGTCAGGCTGACCTTGGAATCCACCACTACCTGCTTGTCACCCGGCAGCATGATCAACACGTCAGGCTGGAAGCGCTCGCCGTCCGGGCCCTTGAGGTTGACCTGGGTCTGGTACTCGCGGCCCTTTTCCAGCCCGGCATGCTCCAGCACCCGCTCCAGGATCAGTTCGCCCCAGTTGCCCTGGGTTTTCTGGCCCTTGAGGGCGCGGGTCAGGTTGGTGGCTTCATCGGACAGGCGCAGGTTCAGCTGTTGCAGGCGCTCGAGTTCCTTGGCCAGGGAGAACCGCTCGCGGGCTTCGCTCTGGTAGCTTTCTTCGACGCGTTTTTCGAACGACTGGATGCGTTCCTTGAGCGGGTCAAGCAATTGGCCGAGGCGCTGCTGGCTGGTTTCGGCGAAGCGCTGTTCGCGCTCGTCGAAGATCTTCCCGGCGAGTTCAGCGAACTGCGCGCGCAGTTCATCGCGGGAGCCTTGCAGGTCGCTGAGGCGTTGCTGATGGCTTTCCTGTTGCTCGCGAAGTTCGGCGCGCAGGGAGGCGGACAAGGCGTCCAGGCGGCGCAGTTCGGTTTCTTTGGCGGAACGGTCGAGGTTCCAGGCGTGGGCGGCATCGCGGGCGTTGTCGCGGTCGATCTGCAGCAGTTCGACTTCGCGGCGCACCGCAGCCAGGTCAGCCTGTTTGGCGGCGTTGGCCTGACTGAGGTCGCTGATTTCGTCACGGCTGGCGTCCAGCTGTGCGGCCAGCCCTTCCTGGGCCAGTTGCGCGGTGGCCAGGCGCTCTTCGAGCAATTCCCAGCCGGCCATCCGCGCGCTCAGTCGGCGCTGAATCTGCCAGCACAGGCCCAACAGCGGCAATCCAGCACCGGCGAGACCCAGCGCAACACTGGTCCAGTCAAAAGCCATAGCGATTCCTGCCGTCACCCGAAAAGAAGAAGGTTAACCAAGCCTGCGCATTGAGGACAGCTCAGTCTTCGATCTGGCCCAGTTCACGCTGGGCGGTGCGGTCGCCGGCGCGGGCTGCCTGGCGCAGCAGTTCGTGGCCGATACGGCGGTCGCGGGCATTGCCGCACTCGCGGCACATCAACTGGCCCAGACGGCTTTGCGCTACTACTACGCCAGCACGAGCGGGTTGCTTGAGCAAATGCCCGGCGAAGTGTTTGACGTTGGGGCTGTGGCCCAGGCGTGGGCTGTCGAGCAACCACAAGGCAACTTTCAGAGAAAAACGCTTGGGTGCGGTAACAACCTGAGGGCTGTCGGTAACAGAAGGTGATACTGAGCGAAACTTCATAAAGCACTGTGGGACAGAACGGAAGGCGCGCCACTCTACTCTTTTTTTCGTACAGGTAAAGCTGAAAAAAGCCTGCACGCCCGTTCTAGAGCAAGCGCTTGGGACAATCCACAGAAGCTGTGGATAACTCAGTGGACAACCGTTACGTAACTCTCGCAAAGGCCCATGGAACGGGGGCCGCGCTCAAACTGACGATTTTTTCACCAATAAAAAAAAGCTCGATTTTTCATTGACTTAAATTTTAGTTGCAGGCACCCGGGGACATTGCAGGGCGTATGTCAGTGCGGTTACACAGGGCGCAACCAATGTGCACAACTACCCACCTGGCGGTTATATCAAGCGCGTTTTTTGGTCGGAAGGCGGCTGAGGCATGTTACCGACGCACCGAGGCCAGAAAAGTTTTTTACCTAGCACACTTCCTTTCATCGTTTCAATCCGTTACTATCCGCGGCGTTAGTACCAAGCTGAAAGTCAATTCTGGTCGAACAACTCCCTCACGGCACCGCCGACAAAAAGGGATCGACCACCTCGATGGTTTCCAGGTATCACTTGCGACGACACAGCCTTTGAACAATGCAAAGGGTGTCGCGAAGTCTCAATACTCTGAAAGAACCAACCTGCAAATTGATCAGGATCTTCACCCCGGGCCCAGAACCTTTGCCCCTGTTGTGTTGCCTGCCCTCCTAAGTACCTACCTGCCAGCCCAAGCGCGCCAACTTAATAGCGCTTCAAACTGGCTGCTTTGTTCCAGTCGGGTTCTTCGTTCGATCAATGGTGATCAACGTCACTGGAACGTTTTAACGTTGCACGGTTCTTAACCGTGTCATTTGTAGGAACACCAATAATATGTCCACTCAAATCCACACTCAGGATGCCATTCGCACCCTCACCAACGCTTTTGCACCAATGAACTGCCTGATCATGGCCGCTCGCAAAGGCTGCTTCAGCTTTACCCTGGTCAACGAACACGGCATCGCTCGTCACAGCGAACGCCTGTACCCCGATCAATACTCCAGCGCAGAACCGCTGCAGGCCGTGATCGATCGTACTCGTCAGGCACTGGTTGCCTGATCGACCCGGATCGCTGAAACACAAAAACCCCGGTTAAAACCCGGGGTTTTTTATTGCCTGAAATTCAGGCGCGCTAAGTTTAAATTGATATAAACGATATAACTAAATGATGAAAATATTTTAAAAACAGTCCTTTACGTCGCAAATATGACACTACACTTCAACTCAAGCGGCATGATCCGCTTCCGGCGAGCCTGAGATCCGATTCACTGCTGCCAAGCCCCCTCTCAGGTATCGCCGACCAATTTCATGGATTGAGGCTTTTATGGGCATCGCCGCCAGCGAATTGTGTCGTTATGTGATCCGGCCCACCCTGCTTTATCTGGGTCGCCATAACCCGACTGCCGAATCCCTGCTGCTGGGCATCGCCGCCAGCCAGTCGGCACTTGGCTCAGCCCTGCACGACCGCCGCGGCCATGGCCTCTACAGCATCACCGAACCCCGCCACCGTGCGCTGTGGGATGACTACCTGGCGCTGGACCCCGAGCGCGCCAGCCTGGTTCGCGGCCTCGCCAGCCAGCATGCCTTCCTCAGCGGGCCGCAGCTCGAGCTGACGGTCAACCTGCGTTACGCCACCGCCATCGCGTGGCTGCTGGTGGAACAACACCGTCCAAACCTGCCATCGGCCGATGATGTATTGGCGATGGCGCGTATCTGGAAAGAAATATTTCACCCCCAGGGCCGGCTTCGGGATTTCACCCAAGCCTGGCAAACCTGTGTTTTACCCATGAATCACGTCGCCTGTTGACCGGGTGATTTGCAAGATTCGGCTAAAAACGTTGATTTTGGTCGGATTGTCCTACAAAACCGCTCTATCTCCTATGTTTCAGCCTATAGCGCTAACTTAAAAATATTGTTACTTTCCGCAGCGGTGATCACCACGGAGTTCTAATAATGAAAAAAGTAATGCTCAAGACGACACTTAGCCTCGCCGTTGCAATGGCATCCTCCCACGTGTTCGCGAGCGGCTTCGCCCTCAACGAACAAGACGTTGCTGGGATGGGTACCGGTTTTGCGGGGCGCTCATCATCTGCCGATAACGCAAGCACTGTTTATGGCAACCCTGCCGGTATGGCTCGCCTTGAAGGCCAGCAGATTACGGGTGGTGTTGCAGCCATCGACGCCTCGACCGACATCAAAGATGCCGGCGGCCGTTCCAGGGGCACCAACAAAGGCGATATGGTTCCCTTCACCGGCGTACCGTTCGGCTTCTACACCAACAAACTCAACGATCAGTGGGCTGTCGGCTTTGGTGTCTACGCACCGTTCGGCCTGGTGACTGATTATGAACGCGGCTTCCAGGGCAGCGGGTTTGGCAGCTACAGCAAAGTGTCTGTCATCACCCTCCAGCCGACGGTCAGCTACGCGTTCAACGACCGGGTTTCCATCGGTTTCGGCCCCACCATCAACCGGATTTCCGGCAAGCTGGAATCCGAGCTGACCCTGAACCCTGCCGTGCCTTCGACCAACGTCACGATCAAGGGCGACGATACCGCCATTGGTTTCAACGTCGGCGTACTGGTACAGGCCACCGATACCACCCGCGTCGGCCTGACCTACCACTCCAAGGTCAGCTACAAGCTTGACGGCCACACCGAGGTGACGGCGCCTGCTCCGACTGCCGGCGCTATTGGCAGTGGCCGCTACGACGCCTCGCTGAGCATCGATACGCCAGAGTCTTACGACCTGTCGGTAACCCAGGACCTGACTGATGCCTGGAAACTCTATGGTGGTGCTACCTGGACCCGCTGGAGCCGCCTGAAAGACATCACGGTCAAGAACCAAGGTGTAACAGGCGCCAACGGCTTTCTCGCACCTTCGGTCATCGGCACTATCACTGAACCTCAGAACTGGCACGACACCTGGGCCTACGCCCTGGGTACTTCGTACCAGGTCACCAAGCAAGTGGTACTGCGTACCGGCCTGACGTTCGACCAGTCGCCAACCAACAACACTGACCGCTCCCCACGTATTCCTACTGGCGACCGGACCATCTTCAGTGTGGGCCTGGGTTATGCCGTGATGGATAACATGACTGTCGACCTGGCTTATTCCTACCTCAAGGAAGAGCCGGTCAAAGTCAACAAGTCCAATGCACTGGGTTCCTACAGCGCCAAGTACGAAAACAGCGCCAACGGTTTCGGCCTGGGCGTAACGTACAAGTTCTGATGTAAAGCGACATAAAAAAGCCCCGCTCTCTTGCAAAAGAGGCGGGGCTTTTTAGTGGGCGGTAATCAGGGTTTAGAAGCCAACGCCTCTTCCACCGCCTTGATCAGGTCCGGACTATCCGGCTTGGTCAGGCTGGAGAAATTGGCGATCACCTTGCCCTGGCGGTCCACCACGTACTTGTAGAAATTCCACTTCGGCGCACTGCTCTGCTGCGCCAGGATCTTGAACAGATGCACCGCGTCCGGGCCCCTAACCTTCTGTGGCTCGGTCATGGTGAAGGTCACGCCATAGTTCACATAACAAACCTTGGCCGTCTCCTCCCCGGTCTTGGCTTCCTGCTTGAAGTCATCGGACGGCACGCCTATCACCTCCAGCCCCTGGCCCTTATAGCGCTGGTATAAGGCCTCAAGCCCTTTGAACTGCGGCGCAAAACCGCAGAAGCTGGCGGTGTTGACGATCACCAGCGGCTTGCCGGCGAAGCGCTGGCACAGGTCGATGGATTCCTTGGCGCGCAGCTTGGGCAGTTGGCCTTCAAGCAACGGCGGGCAATCGGCGGCCATGGCGACGCCGCCAAAAGCCACCATCAGAGCGGGTACTGCGAGCCAGCGCATCTGCATGTCAGGTGTCCTTGAAAAGTCTCAGACACAGAACTTAACAGATCGCCATGCCCAACTGCATCAATGCCAGACCGCCCTGTTGCCAGCCCCACCACGCCAGAAGCAGCAGGACTGCTGCCCCTGCTGCGCCGAGCCAATGCCAGGTCGAATTCATGCTCCCCCCAATTGCGCCTGCAAACGTGCCACCGGGCGCTCGCGCACCGGCCAGTTCAGCGCCGCTGCCACCAGACTCAGGACGATTGCCACCTGCCAGATCAAATCGTAGTTACCGGTTCGATCATAGACCACCCCGCCCAACCAGCCCCCGAGGAACGAACCCAGTTGGTGGAACAGGAACACGATCCCACCGAGCATGGAAAGGTTTCTGACACCAAACAGGGTCGCGACCGTGCCGTTGGTCAGCGGCACCGTGGACAGCCACAAGAAGCCCATGGCCATGCCAAACAGGTAGGCGCTGGTTTGCGTCACCGGCGCCCACAGGAAAATCACAATCACCACCGCCCGCAGCAGGTACAAACCGGTCAACAGGCGCGGCTTGGACATACGCCCGCCGAGCCATCCCGCCGTATACGTGCCGAAGATATTAAACAGGCCGATCAATGCCAGTACCGTGGTACCCACAGAAGCCGGCAAGTGCTGGTCCACCAGGTACGACGGCAAGTGCACGCCGATAAACACCACCTGGAAACCGCAAACAAAGAACCCAAACGCCAGCAGCCAGAACCCCGAATGGGAGCAGGCTTCACCCAAGGCTTCGCGCAGGGTCTGTTGACCGGCTACCGCGGGCAGCGGACGGTCCTTCAGCATGGTCACCAACGGCACGATCAGCGCCACCATCAGCCCCAGCACCAGCAACGCGGCGGACCAGCCAAGCCAGCCGATCAAACCCAGGGTGCCCGGCAACATGGCGAACTGGCCGAAGGAACCGGCGGCGCTGGCGATGCCCATGGCCATGCTGCGCTTTTCCGGCGCCACGGCGCGGCCCACGACGCCGAGGATCACCGAGAATGAGGTTCCCGACAGACCAATGCCGATCAGCAATCCGGCACTCAGGGACAGCGACCACGCTGAATCCGATAAGCCCATGAACACCAGGCCCAGCGCATAAAGCACGCCACCGATCATCACCACCTTGGCCGCACCAAAGCGGTCGGCCAGGGCGCCGGTAAAGGGCTGCGCCAGGCCCCAGATCAGGTTTTGCAGGGCAATGGCAAAGGCAAAGGTTTCACGGCCCCAGCCGAATTCGGCACTCATGGGCGCCAGGAACAGCCCAAAGCCATGCCGCACGCCCAAGGACAACGCGAGAATCAGCGCACTCCCCACAAGAATCCAGCCGCTGGTGCGCCACATCGAGGTCATTTCTTATTCTCCGCTCGCGGGTATATACCCGCTTATCATCGAAAAAACTCGCTTTAAGCGAGTTCATCCAGCAAGGCCAACAGGGTTTCGCGCTTTTCGGCGCCCAACTTATCGATCAATTTCTGCTGCGCCGCTTCCCAGGCCGGCAATGCCGCCGCAAGCCGTTCGTTACCTGCCTCGGTGAGCAGAACCAGGCGATTGCGCAGGTCATCGCCCTCGACCAGTTGCACCAGGCCCTCGCCCTCCAGCACCCGCAAATTACGCCCCAGCGTGCTGCGATCCAGGCCCATGGCGTCGGCCAGGCTGGAAATACTCGGTTGATCGAGGCGCTGCAAGTTACACAGCAAAGAATACTGGGCAACGTTGATCCCGAAGCCGTCGAGAGCGCCGTCGTAATGCCTGCTGACGCCACGAGCGGCGCGACGCAGGTTGGTGCATAAACATTGGGAAGCAAGCATAGAGCGTGTATATACCCGGGATTAATGAAATGCAAGAAACTGTTACAGCGCCAGGCCGACCAACACCGCAACCTCCAATAGCTCCAACAGCGCGCCGGCGGTGTCGCCGGTGGTGCCGCCGAGGCGATTAACCATCAGCTGGCGCAAGCCGATAAAGCAAAGGCCCGCCAGCAATACGGCAATCCCGCCGCTGAAACCGCCGATCAAGATACACGCCAGACCGCTGAGGATCAGTACCTGTTGGCCGACGATCCGTGGCAAATGATCCGCCAAGGCCTGCCCCAACCCACCCGCGCGCACATAGCGTGTGGTGAGAAACAGCGCCAGCATCGAAGCGCGGCCGATCAACGGTGCGAGGATCAGCGCGGCGCCGTTGTGCTGCTCAATCAACGCTACCAGCGCGGTGAACTTGAGCAACAGCACCAGGCCCAGGGTGACCACCGCGATCGGCCCGCTGCGCGGGTCTTTCATGATGGTCAGGGTGCGCTCGCGATCGCCGAAGCCACCGAGCCAGGCGTCGGCGCTGTCGGCCAGGCCGTCCAGGTGCAGGCCGCCACTGAGCAGCACCCATGCGGTCAACAGCAGCGCGGCGTGCAGCAGCAATGGCGCGCCCATCAACACCGCGTTCAAGCCCCACAGCAGCAGCCCGAACAATAGCCCCACCAGCGGATAAAACAGCAACGACCGCCCCAACTCCTGCGGCTGCGGCATGCCGGGCAAGCGAATCGGCAGGCTGCTGAGAAACTGCAAGGCGATCCAGAACGGCAACATGCTCAGAGTCCTTCCCTTAATACGCCATCGGCCTCGACCTGCAGGCTGAACAGGCCACCGTGGCCGACTTCGACATTCAACAGTTGCTCACGAGGTAAACCGCGGGCCTGGGCCAGCAGCAAACGCATGACTCCGCCGTGGCTGATCAGCAGCACTCGCTGACCGTAATAGGCTTGATGCAAGCGCGCGACGGCACCCAATACACGCGCGGAGAACTGCGACACCGGCTCGCCCTGCGGCGGCGTGAAACTGTAGGGGTCAGCCCAGAACAGACCCAGCGCGTCGGCGTCGGTTTCCATCAAGGCTGCGGCGCTCTGCCCTTCCCAGGCGCCGAAGTGTAGCTCCTGCAGGTCTTTTTCCAGGGTGACCGGCAGGTTCAGGCGCGCGCCCAGCTCATCAGCAAACCGCGCGCACCGTTGCAGCGGCGAGCTGACCAGTCGGTCCCACGGGCCCTGCTCCACCACCGCCCCACGCATCTGCTCCCAGCCCTTGGCGGTAAGCGCATCGTCCAGGCTGCCGCGCAAGCCGCCGCCCAGTTCGGTTTCGCCGTGGCGCAGCAGGTCCAGGTGCAAAGTCATGCCGGGCGGTCCGCCACGGCCGCTTCGGCGAAAGTCGCCATTTGCCCATGCAGCGCGCAGGCCAGGCGCAGCAACGGCACTGCCAGCGCGGCGCCACTGCCTTCGCCCAGGCGCAGGCCGAGTTCCAGCAGTGGTTCGGCATTGAGGCTTTGCAGCACGTGACGATGGCCAGGCTCGGCACCGCGGTGGCCGAACAGCAGCCATTCACGGCAGCCGGGATTCAGGCGCGTGGCGACCAGCGCGGCGACCGTGCAGATAAAGCCGTCCACCAGCACCACGACCCCTTCTTGAGCGCAGGCCAGGTAGGCGCCGACCAGCGCGGCAATTTCAAAGCCTCCGAGGTTGAACAGGGTTTTCAGGGCGTCATCACGGTCGCCTGCGTGCAGCGCCAGGGCGCGTTCGATGACGGCGACTTTGTGGCTGACACCCTGAGCGTTCAAGCCGGTACCGGGGCCGGTCAGGTCGCTGACCTGGCAATCCAGCAGCGCGCAGGCCAGGGCACTGGCGGCGGTGGTATTGCCGATGCCCATTTCGCCGCCGATAAACAGCTGCGCGCCGCTCGCGATGGCGCGGTGCACGCTGTCGCGGCCGGCTTGCAGGGCCAGTTGGCCCTGGGCCTCGGTCATGGCCGGGCCGTTGACGAAGTTGGCGGTGCCGAGACCGATATTCAGGTGGCGTACGCCCGGTAGGTTCAACGTCGGGGTGATGGTGCCGAGGTCGACCACTTCCAGCTTGGCGTCGAGTTGACGGGCCAGCACGCTAATGGCCGCGCCACCGGCGACGAAGTTGTGGAGCATCTGGCCGGTGACTTCCTGGGGGAAGGCGGAGACACCTTCGGCGACTACGCCGTGGTCGCCGGCGAAGATCGCGATCCACAGGTGGTCGACGCTGGGTTTGACCTGGCCCTGGAGGCCGGCCAGTTGGACGGCCACGGCTTCCAGTTGGCCGAGGGAGCCGGCGGGCTTGGTCAGTTGCTGCTGGCGGGCCAGGGCTTGTTCGTGGGCTTGGGTGTCGATTGCTTTGCAGGGGTTAAGCCACCAGGTGTCGGTCATAACGCAGTACCTTTTAAAGTCAGGGGCAGGCCGGCGACGGTCAGGACAACGCGCTGACAACGTTCGGCCAAGGCTTGATGCAGCCATCCGGCTTCATCGACATAGCGGCGAGTCAATTCGCCCAGCGGGACGACACCCAGTCCGGTCTCGTTGCTGACAAAAATGATTTCTCCTGGGAGGGTGGCCAGGGTTTGTAGCAAGGCCTCGCGCTCGAGGTTGAGACGGTCGGGGTCTTCGAGCATCAGCAGGTTGGTGAGCCATAAAGTCAGGCAGTCGACCAACAGGCAATGGTTCGGGGTGGCGTTTTCCTTGAGGACACGGGCCAGTTCGATGGGCTCTTCGATCAGGCCCCATTCGGATGGGCGGCGTTCGCGGTGGTGGGCGATGCGTGCGTTCATTTCGCCGTCCAGGGGTTGGCTCGTCGCTATGTAGGTGACGCTTAGGGCGCTGTCGGCGGCGAGCTTTTCAGCCAGGCGGCTTTTGCCGGAGCGGGCGCCGCCGAGGATCAACTGGAGCATGGGTTGTGCCTCTGTTTTTGACTGTGTGTATATCCGTTATTTTTGTAACGGCTGATATGGGTTCCGCCCTTACGGCGGCTCACTTTTGAAAAGCGCAAAAGTAAGCAAAACGCTCTTGCCCCACCACTCGGCACCTCGCCTAGGCTCGGTGTGCCCTCACTCCGGCTTTGGACCGTGGGCCGCCGCGATGGGCCATCCTTGGCCCAGCGCGGCTAACCCGGCGTCCTGCCGGGTTACCCACGCTCCAAAGCCTGCGTTCGGCCAGCGTGGTTTAACGGGGCGCCTAAGATCAAGATCAAAAGCAGATCAACAGCACAGCGGCCTACCGGCCGGCTTGAGTGTGGTGAAGCAAAGGCACAAGCCAAATCAAGAGCGGGCACGGTCAAATGTGGGAGCTGGCTTGCCTGCGATAGCATCAACTGGGTGTACCTGATGCACCGAGTTGTCTGCATCGCAGGCAAGCCAGCTCCCACAGAAAAGCAGCGCCACCCCGTAGCAGCTGTCGAGCGCCAGCGAGGCTGCGTGCCTTTGATCTTGATCTGCTTTTGATTTTGATCTGCGGGCCCCGTTAACCACGATGGCCGCAAGCAGGCACGGTGGAGCGGGTAAATCGGCAAGGATGCCGATTTAGCCGCGCCGGGCCATGGATGGCCCGTCGCGGCGGCCCGCGGAATCGGGCCGGAGTGCGGGCATGCCGAGCCTAGGCGAGGCACCGAGTGGTGGGGCAAAGACCTTTTGGTTACTTTTGGGGCGTTTGCCAAAAGTGACCCGCTGTAAGAGCGGAACCATAAGCGGCCGTTACCGCAGCAACGGATATGTACACCGTCCATCACAAACAACTCAAACCCCACACAACGAACGCAACAAACCCGTATCCAAATGCCGCTCTACCAAATCCGCCAACCGCTCAATATCCCGCTCCCGCAACCCGTGATAATCCACCTCTTGCACATCTTCCAACCCGGCCCAACGCAACAAAGCACTACAGGCCGCCGGAGCCTCAAACACCCCATGCAAATAGGTCCCAAGGATCTGCCCATCCTCACTCTGAGCCCCATCCCGACGCCCATCGTCCAACTGCACCGCAGCCCGCACCAAACCAGCGCCACTGGTAACGCCCGCGTGGATCTCATACCCACTCACCTCGGCATCCTCCAGCAACAACCGCCCCCGCACGTTACGCAGTTGCTTCTCCTCCTCCAGGGTCGTACTGAACGCCAACAACCCCAACCCCACACTCGAACCGCAAGGCCCTTCCAGCCCCAGCGGGTCATGCACCTGCTCCCCGAGCATCTGCAACCCACCACAAATCCCCAACACCTTCCCGCCATAACGCAGATGCCGAGCCACCGCCGTGTCCCACCCGTTGGCCCGCAAATACGCCAAATCACTGCGCACACTCTTCGAGCCCGGCAAAATAATCAGGTCCGCCGCAGGAATCGCCTGCCCCGGCCCCACAAACTGCAAATCCACCTGCGGATGCAACCGCAACGGATCAAAATCCGTGTGATTACTGATCCGCGGCAATACCGGCACCACCACCTTGAGCACTTGCGCCGCCTTGTCGATCTGGCGCTGGTCGATACCGTCCTCAGCCTCCAGATGCAGATCCATCACATACGGCAACACCCCCACCACCGGTTTGCCTGTACGCGCTTCCAGCCAATCCAACCCCGGCTGCAATAGCGCGATATCGCCGCGAAAGCGATTGATGATGAAACCTTTGACCCGCGCCTGTTCGGTGGGTGACAACAATTCCAGAGTGCCCACAAGGTGCGCAAACACCCCGCCGCGATTGATGTCGGCAATCAGCAGCACCGGGCAGTCCACCGCTTCGGCAAAGCCCATGTTGGCAATGTCGTTCGCCCGCAGATTGATCTCGGCCGGCGAACCCGCGCCCTCGACCATCACCACCGGGTAAGCCGCACTCAACCGCGCATGAGAGGCCAGCACCGCTTGCATCGCGATGGCTTTGTAATCGTGATAAGCCACGGCATTCATGGTGGTCACGGCGCGCCCGTGGATGATCACTTGGGAGCCCGTGTCGCTGTTGGGTTTGAGCAGCACCGGGTTCATGTCGGTGTGGGGCGCCAGGTTCGCCGCCTGGGCCTGCACCGCCTGCGCTCGGCCGATTTCGCCGCCTTCGGCAGTCACGGCGCTGTTGAGTGCCATGTTCTGCGGTTTGAAGGGCACCACCGGTATGCCCTGGCGCACCAACCAGCGACACAGCGCGGTCACCAACGTGCTTTTGCCCGCGTCGGATGTGGTGCCCTGCACCATCAAGGTACTCATGAGGCTTCCCTGTAGGCGCTCAGCGCCTGTTCCAGCCGTAACCAGTCGGCCTCGGTATCAGGCAGGCCGAAACGCAAGCTGCTGTTGTCGACAAACAGGCGCAACAGAATGCCGCGCTGGGCCATGAATTCATGCAGCTGTTCTGCTCGGTCCGTGATCATCCACTGAAACAACCCGCAGCCGCCCTGAGGCCGCAAGCCATGGCGTTCAAGTACGTCAAACAGACGCTGGCTGGCCGACTCGCAACGCAGCCGCTGTTGCGCATGGCCGACGGTATCGCGCAGACACACTTGCCCAAGCACCCGCGTCGGCCCGCTGACGGCCCACGGCCCCACCTGTTCGGCGAGCAGCTTGAGCAGATTGCGCTCGGCCAGCACAAACCCCAGCCGCACGCCGGCCAGGCCGAAGAACTTGCCGAACGAGCGCAGCACGATCAGGCCGACTTGGTGGGCCTGGCTTGCCAGGCTCAACTGCGGGGTGATGTCCATAAAGGCTTCATCCACCACCAGCCAGCCACCGCGCTGGGCCAAGCGTGCATGCCAGTCCAGCAGGCGTTGCGGCGTCAGGCTCAGGCCGGTGGGATTGTTGGGGTTGACCACCACCAGCACGTCGAGGCTCTCGAGGAAGAAGTCGACTTCCTGCTCCAGTACTTCGCGCACGATGTACCCGGCGCGACGCCAGGCTTCGGCGTGTTCGGCGTAACACGGCGACAGCACACCGACCTTGCCCGTCCGGCGCAGTCGCGGCAATAACTGGATCGCGGCCTGGGAGCCGGCTACTGGCAGTACGTGGGTCGCGCCGTAATATTCGCAGGCGGCCTGTTCCAGGCCGTCATCGGTTTCAGGCAGGCGCGCCCAGGCCCGCAGCGGGATGTCCGGGATCGGAAACGGCCATGGCGCCAGACCACTGGACAGGTCCAGCCAATCGGCCTCTGCAATGCCGTATTGCAACGCCGCCTTGCGCAAGCGGCCACCGTGCTCAAGCATAAAATTCAGCCCCCACACACAGGATCAGCAACCACAGCCACACGCCGCGTTGCACCAGTTGCCAGCCACGCTCGATGGAATCCGCATCTGCCGGCGGGCCTTCGCCCAGTTGCGGGCGCTGGTGCAGCTCGCCGTGATAAATCGCCGCGCCACCCAGCTCCACGCCAAGGGCACCAGCGCCTGCCGCCATCACCGGGCCGGCATTGGGGCTGTCCCAGGTCGGGCCCTGAGTGCGCCAGCATTTGAGGGCCAGGCGGGTTTTGCCCAGCAGCGCGTAGGTCAACGCCACCAGGCGCGCCGGAATGTAGTTGAGCACGTCATCGATCTTTGCTGCGGCCCAGCCGAAACGCTCAAAGCGTTCATTGCGATAGCCCCACATGGCATCCAGGGTGTTGCTCAGGCGATAGAGCACCACGCCGGGCACGCCGGCGACCACAAACCAGAACAAGGCGGCAAATACCGCGTCGCTGCCGTTTTCCAGCACCGATTCGGTGGCTGCACGGGCGACTTCGGTGCGATCCAGCTCGCTGGTCTGGCGGCTCACCAGATAGCTGACACGCTTGCGCGCCTCGTCCAGATCATCACTGCGTAACGCTTGCGCCACCGGCAGCACGTGTTCGCCGAGGCTGCGCATGCCGAGGGCGCAATACAGCGCGAGGATTTCCAGGACCCAACCGATGTAAGGCGCCCACGAGAGGGCCGTGGCCAACAGGGTCAGCGGCACCACCGCAATCACCCATGCGGTAACGCCATGGCTGCGCCAGCCACGGCCGCCGGAGTTGAAACGCTGCTCGATACGCCCGGCAAAATTACCGAACGCCACCAGCGGATGCCAGCGCCTGGGCTCGCCCAGCAGCGCATCCAGCGCCACCGCAGCGACACTCAGCAAGGCCACACTCATTGACTCACTCCCCAAACATTCTCATACAACATGTCACTCAGTGGCCGTGGTTCGGTCCAGCCTTCGAGCTGCAACATCGGTGCCGGGTAGAACTCGGTCACCGGGCCCAGGCACAACACGGCCAGCGGCTTGGCGCCGGGCGGCAGGCCCAGCAGGTCGGCCAGGGCCTGGGGCTCGAACAGCGAGACCCAGCCCATGCCCAGCCCTTCGACGCGGGCTGCCAGCCATAGATTCTGGATAGCACAGGACAACGATGCCATGTCCATTTCCGGCAAGGTACGGCGCCCGAAGATATGCCGTTCGCGATCGTCCATCAACGCCGCCACCAGTACTTCGGCGCAGTCGTTGATGCCTTCGACCTTGAGCTTCATGAACTGGTCGGAGCGCTCGCCAAGGGCCTCGGCGGTGCGTACCCGTTCTTCTTCCACTAACTGCTGGATCTGGCCGCGCAGGTTGCGGTCGCTGATGCGGATAAACCGCCAGGGCTGCATCAACCCGACGCTCGGCGCCTGGTGGGCGGCTTGCAGCAGGCGGTGGAGCAATTCAGGCGCGACGGCGCCGCCGCTGAAGTGGCGCATGTCGCGGCGTTCGGCGATGGCGCGGTAGACGGCTTCGCGATCGGCTTCCGGAAAGGCGTTGTCCGTCATGGCCTCATCGCGGGCAAGCCCGCTTCCACCGTAGATTGCGTTTCAACTCGGTCAAGTGTGGGAGCTGGCTTGCCTGCGATGGCGGTCTCAAGGCCCGGCGCAAACAGCGCAGCCACCGCCGTCGGGTTGGACGGGAAGTAAAAGTGCACGTAGGAAGCCGTCATCCGGCCCTGACGATAAACCGCCTCGGCGCCACGCCCACCATTCGGGCTCAGGCCCCGGGCAATCGGCTGCCACTCGGTGCTGGTCAACGAATGATGGTAGGTGTGACCGCGCAACAGGCCTTCTGGCAGTTCGACGTTTTGCAGGGCCAGCGCCGCCAGACGTTTCTGCATCACGGCATCACCCTGGAGCAGGCCGACCAGTTCGGCACGGGTGCCGTCGACATCGGTGAGCGAGTCCAGCAGATAGAGCATGCCGCCGCATTCGGCCAGCAGCGGCTTGCCGGCAGCGTGATGGGCGCGAATGGCGTCCAGCATCGCGGTATTTTCCGACAGCGCCTGGTGATGCAGTTCCGGGTAACCGCCGGGCAGGTAGAGGCTGTCAGCTTCGGGCAATGCGCGGTCACGAATCGGCGAGAAGAAGCACAGTTCGGCGCCCATCGCCCGCAGCAGGTCGAGGCTGGCGCCATAGGTAAAGGCGAAGGCTTCGTCACGGGCCACGGCGATGCGTACGCCGGCCAGTAACGGCTCAGCCTCGATCATCTCGGGTGCGGCGAACTCCACCGGCGGTGGCAGCGCTACCTCACAGCTGCTGCCCAAGGCTTGGGCGGCGGCGTCGAGGCGCAAGTCGAGGTCGTTCAGTTCACTGGCCTGCACCAGGCCGAGGTGGCGGCTGGGCAACTCGATGCCGGTTTCCCGGGACAGTGCCCCGTACCAGCGCAGGCCTTCGGTGAGGCTGCCTTCAAGCAGTTGCGCATGGCGCAGCGTGCCGACACGGTTGGCCAGCACACCGGCAAACGGCAGGTCCGGCTGGTAACGCGCCAGGCCCAATGCCAGGGCGCCGAAGGTCTGGGCCATGGCCGTGCCGTCGATCACCGCCAGTACCGGCACACCAAAGTGCCGCGCCAGGTCGGCGCTGGAGGGCGTGCCGTCGAACAGGCCCATCACGCCCTCGATCAGGATCAGATCGGCTTCGCCCGCCGCTTCCCACAGCAACCGGCGACTTTCCTGCTCGCCCACCATCCACATGTCCAATTGATAGACCGGCGCACCACTGGCGCGCTCGTGGATCATCGGGTCCAGAAAGTCCGGGCCGCATTTGAACACCCGCACCTTACGCCCCAGGTTGCGGTGCAAACGGGCGAGCGCGGCGGTGACGGTGGTTTTGCCCTGGCCGGACGCCGGTGCGGCGATCAGGACAGCAGGACAGTGACGGGGCTGATTCAAAGTTCGATGCCTTTCTGCGCCTTGATACCGGCCTGGAAGGCGTGCTTGAGCATGCCCATTTCCGTCACGGTGTCGGCCATTTCGATCAATTCGGGTTTGGCGCCACGGCCGGTGACCAGCACGTGTTGCATCGGCGGGCGGGCCTGCAGGTCGCTGAGTACCTGGTCCAGGTCGAGGTAGCCGTGCTTGAGGGCGATGTTCAGCTCGTCCAGCACCACCAGGCCGATGGCCGGGTTCTGCAGCATTTCTCGGGAGACCGCCCAGGCGGCTTCGGCGGCCACGATGTCGCGCGCACGGTCCTGGGTTTCCCAGGTAAAACCTTCGCCCATTACGTGGAAGCGCACCTGCTCGGGGAAACGGCGGAAGAACAGTTCTTCGCCGGTGCTGTTGCGGCCCTTGATGAACTGCACCACGCCGCACTGCATGCCGTGGCCCATTGCTCGCGCGAGCATGCCAAAGGCAGAGCTGCTCTTGCCTTTGCCGTTGCCGGTGAGCACCAGCAGCAATCCGCACTCGTTCGGTGAATTGGCAATGCGCTCGTCAATCACGGCTTTTTTGCGCAGCATGCGCGCCAGGTGGCGTTCGTCACGATCGGGGGATTCAGTCATGGCAGCTCTCCGTTGGGGCTGGACAAAAACGGCGGGCAGGAAAAAGACACATACAGACAGCCAAGCATCGCCCACCGTGATGCTGTTGGATGGATCAGGCCGGTCTCCGGGCTCATGAGTGGCATCGGATGCCGAGGGTGCGCCTTCCCATATCGCGGGCGATACAGTGGCTTAAGGCACCGTCTTGACTCATTTACCGTTGCGGGGGCAGCGCCGGGATCGTGGCGGCACTGTAGAAAAATGCGCTCACTCACCGGCTTCCCTGTTTCACTCAGTCGGCGCGTACGCCACAGAGCACCTGAAACAAGCCGCGAAGGTTAGTGGGTTGGGGGGGGAGCGTCAATTAAAGCCGGACATGCGCGTGAACCATCGGGCCGCTGCGCTCCTCTACCACTACAGGTATTAAGGAGAAAACCATGCACAAGACCCGACTTGCCCTACTGATCATGCTCGCCGGCACCCTCGCCGCCTGCGGCGAAAGCTCTACCCTGCAAGTGTCCGACGGCACCGGGCCCTCGCCCAAACTGCCGGAACCGAATAAAACCCTGATCCCCACGGTGAACATCGCCCCGGCCATCGGCTGGCCCGAAGGCGCCAAGCCTACCCCGGCGGCAGGCACCCAAGTGGCAGCGTTTGCTGAAGGCCTGGATCACCCGCGCTGGCTGTACGTACTGCCCAATGGCGATGTACTGGTGGCGGAAACCAACGCACCGCCCAAGCCGGATGATGCCAAGGGCATTCGTGGTTGGGTGATGGAGAAAGTCATGGGCCGTGCCGGGGCCGGCGTGCCGAGCCCGAACCGCATCACCCTGCTGCGGGACGCCGACCACGACGGCGTAGCCGAAACCCGCACGGTGTTCCTGGAGAACCTGAACTCGCCGTTCGGCATGACACTGGTGGGCAACGACCTGTATGTCGCCGATTCGGACAAGTTGCTGCGTTTCCCCTATCAGCCAGGCGAAACCTCGATCAAGGGAGCCGGCACCACGGTGACCGACTTGCCGGGCGGCAGCATCAACCATCACTGGACCAAGAACGTGGTCGCCAGCCAGGACGGCAGCAAGCTGTACGTCAGCGTGGGCTCCAACAGCAACGTCGCGGAAAACGGCCTGGAAGCCGAAAAAGGCCGGGCCGCGATCTGGGAAGTGGACCGTGCTACCGGCCAGCACCGCATCTTCGCCTCCGGCCTGCGCAACCCCAACGGCATGGCTTGGGAACCGCAGAGCGGCAAGCTATGGACCGCAGTCAACGAGCGCGATGAAATCGGCAGCGACCTGGTCCCGGACTACATCACCTCGGTCAAGGATGGCGCCTTCTACGGCTGGCCCTTCAGCTACTACGGGCAGCACGTGGATGTGCGCGTGAATCCGCAGAACCCGGAGCTGGTGGCCAAGGCGATTGCACCGGACTACGCGGTGGGTCCGCACACAGCTTCCTTGGGACTGACCTTTGCCGAGGGCAGCAAGTTACCGGCGCAGTTCAGCCATGGCGCGTTTATCGGCCAACATGGTTCGTGGAACCGCAAGCCCCACAGTGGCTACAAGGTGATCTTCGTGCCGTTTGAGGCCGGCAAGCCAAAAGGCCAGCCGGTGGATGTGCTGACCGGCTTCCTCAACAGCGACGAGAAAGCCATGGGCCGTCCGGTCGGCGTGGTGATCGACAAGCAGGGGGATTTGCTGGTGGCGGATGATGTGGGGAACAAGGTATGGCGGGTGTCGGCGGCTAAATAGCCAACTTCGCAAACACCGCAAAACAAATGTGGGAGCGGGCTTGCTCGCGAATGCAGTGTGTCAGTCACCTGGTTGTCGGCTGATCCACCGCATTCGCGAGCAAGCCCGCTCCCACATTTGGTTTCGTGTTTTCCTAGGGGTTTCGTGCCAGATGCTCCGCCGGCAACACACGCTTGGCGCTCAGGTAGGCATTCTGCCAATAAGCCTTGGACAGCGTGTCCAGCTTCACCGTACCGCCGGTTTGCGGCGCATGCACAAAGCGCCCCTCACCTACGTAGATCCCGGCGTGGCTGACCTGCGAGCCGCCACCGGTGGCGAAGAAAATCAGGTCGCCGGTCTGCAGGTTGTTTTCGCTCACGTCCTGAGCGCGCATCACGATCAGCTCGCGGGTAGTGCGCGGCAGAGAGATGCCCGCCGCGTCACGGTAGACGAAGCCGATCAAGCCACTGCAATCAAACCCCGAGTCCGGCGTGTTGCCGCCCCAACGATAAGGCGTGCCGACCAGGCCCAGCGCACGAAAAAGCACGTCTTCGGCCGCAGGCGAGAAACTTTGGGTGGCGTAGGTGTTGAACACCGGCTTGGGCTTGACGGCCACGGGAGCAGGCGGAGGACGGCTTGCGCAGGCGCTGAGCAGCGCGGCGCAAACGAGAAGAATTAGGCGGGCCGAGGTCGACATGGGCAGAACAATCCTGATCTGGATGCGGCTTTCGCTGCCGAACGTTGAAAAACAGAACGCGCAAGCAAAGCTCGCGCGATCAATTTACAACAATGTCCAGGGATTCTAGCGCTTACACGTCAAACTTCAAGTATCACTTTAACTTTACTTGCTAGCGGTAACTGTAGTCGGGGCCATCGCCAGGGCGCGCTTGGCTTCGATGAAGGTTTTGCTCCAGTAGCTGTCACCCAGGTTGTCGACTCGCACACCACCGCTGCGGCGGCTGCTGGAGTGGATAAACTGGTTATCGCCCAGGTAGATACCGGCGTGACTGACGCGACCACGGCCAGCCGTACTAAAGAAAAGCAGATCACCGGGCTTGAGGTTGTTTCGTGCGACCAACGGTGCATCCACGTTGATCATTTCGCGGGTGGAGCGCGGCAGATTCATGCCGGCTTCCTCGCGGAACAGGTAGCCGATGAAGCCGCTGCAGTCGAAACCGGCTTCAGAGGTACCGCCGAAACGGTAACGGGTACCGATCAGGGACATGCCGCGTTCGAGAATGCTGTCGGCAAGAACTGGAAGCTGGTAAGGCTTGGCGCCGGCGAAGTCGGCGAGTTCTTTTTCAGTTGCGATCTCTTCCTGATAAACAGTGGAAGACTGCGACGCAACGAATTTTGCCTGGGACTGCTGTACTGGTTTTTGCTGCTCAGCCACGTTTTGAGTGTGGGTGGCGCAACCAAACAACAGGGTAACGAGTGCGAGAGGCACGAGGGGTGCGAAGCGATTTAGCATGGGCACGACCGTGGCTGATGTGTAAAGAAGCCGAGACTATGCCTTCTATCACATCGATTTGCAAATTCAATCGTGATCTATGTGACTTCTTGTTTGAACTATGACATCTAAGCCCTTAACACCCTATAGACCCCATTTGCGTGGCCAAAACGGCACAAACGCAGGTTTTCTGGCGCCTGTAATTTGCCGAAAGCCGCGATTTTAAAGGGCTGGCTACCAGCCGAGTGTTTCCTTCAGGAAGGGGATGGTCAGCTTGCGCTGAGCCTGCAAGGAGGCCTGATCGAGCTGTTCGAGCAAGTCGAACAGTGCACTCATGCTGCGGGTACCACGGGTGAGGATAAAATGCCCGACTTCATCCGTCAGGTGCAATCCACGGCGGGAAGCACGCAGTTGCAGGGCACGCAATTTGTCTTCGTCGGACAACGGGCGCATCTGGAAAATCAGCGCCAGGGTCAGCCGCGACTTCAAGTCAGCCAGCTTCACCGGCAGCTCACGTGGCGAGGTGGATGCAGCAATCAACAAGCGCCGACCACTGTCCCGCAAACGGTTGAACAGATGGAACAGCGCCTCCTCCCAATCCGCCCGCCCCGCTACCGCCTGCAAATCATCCAGGCACACCAGTTCGTATTGTTCAAGGTTGTCGAGGATCTCGATACCACGGTCCAGCAGCTCCGCCAACGGCAAGTAAACTGCCGGCTCACCCATCTGCTCGAAGCGCAGGCAAGCGGCCTGTAACAAGTGGGTACGCCCCACGCCGTCCTTGCCCCAGAGGTAGATCAGGCTTTCGGTCCAACCGGCGTCGGCTTCGCAGAGCCGCTCGACATAGCCGAGTGCAGCGGCATTGGCGCCTGGGTAGTAATTGATAAAGGTGGCGTCGTCACGCAGACGCACACCTAGGGGCAGCTGAATCGGTTTCATGCTGACTGAACGGTTCCAATCGAACCGTTAGTAACCTCTGTGTAAAGTTTGCAAAGTTTATACCCGTGACGCCGGGCGCACAATGCAGCAGACCACAAGCAAAATCAAAGGTTTGCGTTAACTTGTTGGATTTGGTGAGGATTGTTTGACGCAATGGCGAAACGCCAGAGCCGATAAATGACAAACCCGGCCTTGAGCCGGGTTTGTGATACTGCGGTTACAACTCCGGTTCGTCGACCCCGGCGTACATGTCCGAGTCCTTGTACAGGTCGTGCACATGGCGCACCAACACCATGATCACCGCCGCTACCGGCAGCGCCAGCAGGATCCCGGTAAAGCCGAACAGCTCGCCGCCCGCCAGGATCGCAAAGATCACTGCCACCGGGTGCAGACCGATCCGGTCCCCCACCAGCAACGGCGTCAGCACCATGCCTTCCAGGGCCTGACCGACCATAAACACCGCGACAATCCCGAGCATCGGATACAGGTCGCCGTGGAACTGGAACAGCCCGGCCACCAGCGCCGCACCGATACCAATCACAAAACCCATATACGGCACGATGGCCGCCAGGCCAGCGATCAGGCCGATCAACAGCCCCAGCTCCAGACCAATAGCCATCAGCCCCGCCGCATAGATGATCCCCAGGGCCAGCATCACCAACAACTGGCCACGAACGAAGGCGCCAAGCACCTCATGACACTCCTCGGCCAGGGAGACGATGCGCTCCTCACGGTCGCGCGGCAGCAGGCCGCGGATTTTGGCCATCATGATGTCCCAGTCCCGCAGCAAGTAGAACGCTACCACCGGGATCAACACGAGGTTAGTCAGCCAGCCGATCAGCGCCAGACTCGAAGCTGTCGCCTGGCTCAACACCACGCCGACAATGTCAGTGGTCTGGCCCATGTGCTCACTGATGGCGGCCTTGACCTTGTCGAACTTCCAGAAGCCGTCCGCCAGCCCCAGTTTGGCCTGCGCCCACGGCATGGCCGTGTGTTGCAGCCAGTCGAGCATCTGCGGCGCCAGTTCATAGAGCTTGAACAACTGCTTGGCCAGCATCGGCACCAGCACCAGCACCAGCGCCGTGATGATCAAGGTGAACAACGCAAACACCGCCACTACGCCCCAGGTACGTGACAGGCCGATCTTTTCCAGGCGATCCACCACGGGATCGAACAGATAGGCCAGCAGTAACGCGACCAGGAACGGCGTCAGGATCGAATGCAGCAGGAACACAAAAACGCACAGCAGGACAATCCCGCCAAGCCACACCCAACGACGCGTATCCGCCATAAACCCTTCCCTCTGTTATTTGCTTCCTGCTTCTATATAAGAAGGAAGGTTTACCAATGAAAACGTAGTTGCGGCGTCGGCTCGACCGGCGCCGGTTGTGCACCTTCCACCACCGGCTGCGGAGCCGGTGCTTCACCCGCCGGGATTTCCTGCAACTTGGCCAGGCTCAACTGAGTGCGCAACTGCTCGGCGCTGCCATTCACACGATAGACGATGCGACTGCCATCCACCCGCACCGGCTGGGCACCGAACGGCTCCAGCAGATGCCCCAGGGCGGCGTAATGCTCAAGGTTCATACCCTGCACTTCCAGCAACTGATCGCTGGTGGCAGCGCCGGCCTTGACCGCAAAGCGCGGGGCCAGGCGTTCGCTGACGGCCAGCAGCACGGCGTCGGCCAGCGCAGCGGTGTCAGTACCGGTGGCGGTGCCCTGCTCGCTTTTATCGCCCAACCAGAGGCGCCACTTGGCCGACCATTGGCCGCCGTCTTCGCGGGCATGCACCGCCAGCAAGGCGTCGGCGCCGTAACGTTCGGACGCGGCACGCAGCGGCGTGGCGTCGGGGCTTTCAAGATTCGGAGCGGTGGCGACGATTTGTTCGTCCAGGTCACCCAGCGGCAGGCGCAAAGGCAAACCACGGTGCTGGGCCGCGCGACGCAGCGGTTGGGCGACGGCCTGGCCATCGCCCACCAGGCTGCTGCCTTCGACGGAGTCGTTCAGCCACCAACCGAGGATCGACGGCCGATTGCTGCCCCACAGCGCCAAGCCTGCGCCACGCAAGGCGCGATCGGTACTGACGGGGTCGAAATCCACTTGCAGACTTTCCGGAGGGCCGGCGTCGTAGCCGTATTGGCTGATGATCTGTTGCGGGTCCTTGCGAATCGCCGCCAGGCCTGGGCCATCAGCGGCCTTGGCGTCGCCGGTCAGGCGGATCACCAGGGTTTGCAGGGCACGCTGGGTAGCCTGATCACGCTCCTGGGGAGATTGGCTGCTGACTGGCTCCAGCACTTGATAGAGGCCATTGAGGGTTTCGGCATGACTCGCCAGGCTGACCAACGACAAGCAGCCCACAAAAAAATATTTACTCAGACCCATGAAAGAAGATTCCCGAACGGCAAAATAAGCGGTTGGAACAGACCGCGTGAACACTGTTGAGCAAGGCTGTGACCACAGCGACCGGCAAAACATTCACAGGGGCTCGGTAAGTTTTTGTACTGTCATAACGATAGCGAGTTAAAGGCTATACCTTAATACGGCCCGTGACCGACTCGATTAGCGATTTTTTTAACAGCTATTGCCCCTGCCCGTCGGCCCGAGGATGGCCGCTGCCCCTCAAGCCTGATAAAATCGCGCGCCTTCGCAGACCGTCAATGGCAGGCCATGCTGAAACTTCAGGTTTCGGTATACCCGCCGCATTCGGTCGTTACCCCTGAATCCCCCCTAAAGGCCTGGATCATGAGCAAGCAACCCTCCCTGAGCTACAAGGACGCCGGTGTAGACATCGACGCCGGTGAAGCATTGGTCGAACGCATCAAGAGCGTCGCCAAGCGCACTGCGCGCCCCGAAGTCATGGGCGGCCTGGGCGGTTTTGGCGCCCTCTGCGAGATCCCGGCCGGCTACAAGCAGCCTGTATTGGTCTCCGGCACCGACGGTGTGGGCACCAAGCTGCGCCTGGCACTGAACCTGAACAAGCACGACAGCATCGGCATCGACCTGGTTGCCATGTGCGTGAACGACCTGGTGGTGTGTGGCGCCGAGCCGCTGTTCTTCCTTGACTACTACGCCACCGGCAAGCTCAACGTCGAGACCGCGACCCAAGTGGTTACCGGTATTGGCGCTGGCTGCGAACTCTCCGGCTGCTCCCTGGTCGGCGGCGAAACCGCTGAAATGCCAGGCATGTACGAAGGCGAAGACTACGACCTGGCCGGTTTCTGCGTCGGCGTTGTCGAAAAATCCGAAATCATCGACGGCTCCAAAGTCGCCGCCGGTGACGCCCTGCTGGCCCTGCCATCGTCCGGCCCGCATTCCAACGGCTACTCGCTGATCCGCAAGATCATCGAAGTGTCCGGTGCCGACATCGAAACCATCCAGCTCGACGGCAAGCCTTTGACCGACCTGCTGATGGCCCCGACCCGCATCTACGTGAAGCCGTTGCTCAAGCTGATCAAGGACACCGGCGCGGTCAAGGCCATGGCCCATATCACCGGTGGCGGCCTGCTGGACAACATCCCGCGCGTACTGCCTAAAGGCGCCCAGGCGATTGTCGACGTGGCCAGCTGGCAGCGCCCGGCGGTCTTCGACTGGCTGCAAGAGAAAGGCAACGTCAACGAAACCGAGATGCACCGCGTGCTGAACTGCGGCGTGGGCATGGTCATCTGCGTGGCTCAAGAGCACGTTGAAACCGCGCTGAACGTCCTGCGTGAAGCCGGCGAGCAGCCTTGGGTCATCGGCCAGATCGCTACCGCCCCAGAAGGCGCTGCCCAGGTTGAACTGAAGAACCTCAAGGCTCATTGATGTCCCAGACCTGTGATGTCGTGGTGCTGCTCTCCGGCACCGGCAGTAACTTGCAGGCCCTGATCGATAGCACGCGTACCGGCGACAGTCCGGTGCGCATCGCTGCGGTGATCTCCAACCGCAGCGACGCCTACGGCCTGCAACGCGCCAGGGACGCGGGTATCGACACCCGCTCCCTGGATCACAACGCCTTCGAAGGTCGCGAGGCCTTCGACAGCGCCTTGATCGAACTGATCGACGCCTTCAATCCCAAGCTCGTGGTACTGGCCGGCTTCATGCGCATTCTCAGCGCTGACTTCGTGCGCCACTACAACGGGCGACTGCTGAATATCCACCCGTCCCTGCTGCCCAAATACAAAGGGTTACACACCCACCAGCGTGCCCTGGAGGCCGGCGACACCGAGCACGGCTGCAGCGTGCACTTTGTTACCGAGGAACTCGATGGCGGGCCTCTGGTCGTACAGGCAGTAGTTCCGGTAGAGTCTGAGGACTCTGCGCAGACACTTGCGCAACGGGTTCACACCCAGGAACACAGGATTTACCCGCTGGCTGTTCGCTGGTTCGCTGAGGGGCGGTTGATTCTTGGCGACCACGGTGCATTATTGGACGGTCAGTTACTTGCGGCCAGCGGCCACTTGATTCGAACCTAGGAGACTTTATGCGTCGCGCCCTGCTCTTCGCCTTTGCGCTGTTCGCCTTGCCTGCCGTGCAAGCGGCAGACCTTCACCCTTTCTCCGCGAGCTACACCGCCGACTGGAAACAGTTGCCCATGAGTGGTTCGGCAGAGCGTAGCCTGACCAAGAATGACAACGGCAGCTGGACCTTGAATTTCAAGGCTTCCATGATGATCGCCAGCCTGACTGAAACCAGTGTGATTCGCTTCGACAAAGATGCCCTGCAGCCGGTGAGCTACACCTTCGAACGCGGCGGCCTCGGCAAGACGAAGAAGATCAACCTCGACTTCGATCAGACGGCCAAGAAAGTCACCGGCTTTGAAAACAAGGACCCGGTCAACGTGGCCCTTCAAAGCGGCATGCTCGATAAGTCGACCTACCAGTTGGCATTGCAGCGCGATGTTGCAGCCGGCAAGAAAAGCATGAGCTACAACGTCGTCGAAGGCACTGATGTCGACACCTACGACTTCCGCGTGATCGGCCCGGAAAAGGTCCAGACCAAAGCCGGCTCCATCGATGCAATCAAGGTCGAGCGCGTGCGTGACCCGACTCAAAGCAAGCGCATTACCCAAATGTGGTTTGCCAAGGACTGGGGCGGCATCCTGGTTGCCCTGCGTCAGGTCGAGACCGACGGCAAGGAATACAACATCATGCTGCAAGACGGTACCGTTGACGGCAAGGCTGTCAAAGGCAGCTGATCCTCAGCACAGTGAAAGAGCCTCGCGCATGCGGGGCTTTTTTTCGCCTGTCACCTGACGCCAACATGAAACTTTTGTCATATAACTCAGCGCCCTGCGACGCAATGTCGCGGTTTCCGTGGGCTCGGGCGATTACTGCAAATCCTGTAAAGGTGTGTTGCAATTCCTGGTTATTTACTTAGCAAGCTAACAAATCATATAACAAAGGCCTGCGACGCCTTGCCGCAGATCAACCAGAGATTGGAGCAAGCAGATGACTGTAAAAGTAACTGAACGCGACGATGAACATATGTCCCATGAAGCAGTAGCCCACGGGATTCACATCTGGGATGTACACCAGCAAGACCTGCTGGTCGGCATGTTTCACGACGAGACCGAAGCTCATAATTATAAAAACGAGCTCGAGACCCTTGAGATGAAACGCCAGGCGCAAAGCTCCTGAAACTCTGAAATCCTGTAGGTAGCCAGCTCCACGCAGCTGGAATATCTAAAAACACAAACCCCGCCTTTTGAGCGGGGTTTGTGTTTTTGTGGATTGGGATTTTGGGGGCGCTTCGCGCCCCAGCGGGAGCAAGCTCCCTCGCCACAGCAAGCCCCCTCGCCACAATGTGGTTTCTAACGCATTACCACATCAGATCGTCAGGGATCTGGTAGGCGGCGTACGGATCATCCTCATCCGGCACCTGGCTTTCGGTCAGGACGTTCATCTGGACGATACGCTCCGGCGCCCGCTCCTGGATCTTCAGCGCAGCTTCGCGCGGGATCACCTCGTAACCGCCACCGTGATGCACGATCGCCAGGGAGCCATTGCTCAGCTTGTTACGCATCAGCGTGTTGACCGACAGGCGCTTGACCTTCTTGTCATCCACGAAGTTGTAGTAGTCCTCGGTGGTCAACTTGGGCAGGCGCGAGGTTTCGATCAGTTGCTTGACCTGGGCAACACGGGCCTTGGCCTCGGCTTTTTCCTGCTGCTGACGGTTCAGCTCCTGGTCACGCTTGACCTTCTCGGCATGCGCTTCGATGGCCAGGCGCGCCTGGGTATCGTCGGCTGCGACCTGGCCTTTATGCACCAGCCGCTGCTGTTTCTGTTTCTCTTTGCCGACCTGCTTGGCCTGCTTTTGGTTGACCAGGCCTGCTTTGAGCAACTGGTCGCGAAGGGAAATGCTCATGGTGCTTACTCACTTGGGCAACGGCTCAGCCGCAGCTGGACAGATTCTTTTCCTGGCGTTTGGCTTCGCCCCACAGGGCGTCCAACTCTTCGAGGGTGCAATCTTCTATGGGACGGTGGGTCTCGCGCAATGCCTGTTCGATAAATCGGAAACGTCGTTCGAATTTTGCGTTGGCTAAACGCAGGGCCGCTTCCGGGTCGACCTGGAGGTGACGGGCCAGGTTGACCGCCGCAAACAGCAGGTCGCCCACCTCATCCGCGATGGCTGCCGGGTCGTTATCGGCCATGGCTTCCAGCACTTCATCCAGCTCTTCGCGTACGTTATCCACCACCGGCAACGCCGCCGGCCAGTCAAAACCCACCTGCCCGGCGCGCTTTTGCAATTTGGCGGCACGGGAAAGCGCGGGCAAGGCCGTGGGTACGTCATCCAGCAGGGACAATTGCTGTGGCGCGTCGGACTTTTCCGCACGCTCCTCGGCCTTGATCGCTTCCCAGCGTTCCTTGACTTGCTCTTCGCTCAACTGCGGGATATCCAGCGGCGCATACAAATCACCGGTGGGGAACACATGCGGGTGACGGCGAATCAGTTTGCGGGTGATGCTGTCGATCACCCCGGCAAATTCAAAGCGCCCTTCTTCCCGCGCCAACTGGCTGTAATACACCACCTGGAACAACAGGTCGCCCAGCTCACCTTGCAGGTGATCAAAATCCCCGCGTTCGATGGCGTCGGCGACCTCGTAGGCTTCTTCCAGGGTGTGGGGGACGATGGTGGCGTAGGTTTGCTTGATGTCCCACGGGCAACCGTATTGCGGGTCGCGCAGGCGGTTCATCAGGTGCAGCAGGTCTTCAAGTGAATACATCAGTCTCTTTCCGCAGAAGTGGAAACGCTGAGGATCAAATGTGGGAGCGGGCTTGCTCGCGAAGGCGGTGTGTCTGTCAAATATCATGCAACTGACACGACGCCTTCGCGAGCAAGCCCGCTCCCACATTTTAGTCCGCGCTCATCCAGCTACTCATGGCGTGCGATTACGCCGGGTCTCAATGATGTTCGGCAACTGGGAAATACGCCCCAGCAACCGCCCCAACGCGTCCAGCCCAGGAATCTCGATAGTCAGGGACATCAACGCGGTGTTGTCCTCTTTATTCGAGCGGGTATTGACCGCCAGCACGTTGATCCGCTCATTGAGCAGCACCTGCGACACGTCGCGCAGCAGGCCGGAACGGTCGTAGGCACGGATGACGATGTCCACCGGATAGGTCAACACCGGCACCGGGCCCCAGCTGACCTGGATGATCCGCTCCGGCTCGCGCCCGCCCAATTGCAACACCGAGGCACAGTCCTGACGGTGAATGCTCACCCCGCGTCCCTGAGTGATGTAACCGACGATAGCGTCGCCCGGCAATGGCTGGCAGCAGCCGGCCATTTGCGTCATCAGGTTGCCGACACCCTGGATCTGGATATCGCCACGCTTGCCTGGCTTGTAGCCGGTGGCTTTACGCGGGATCAGTTCCAGCTGCTCGCTGCCACGCTCCGGCTCAACCAGTTGCTGGGCCAGATTCACCAACTGCGCCAGGCGTAAATCACCGGCACCGAGGGCGGCAAACATGTCTTCGGCGATCTTCATGTTGGCCTTTTCGGCCAGCTTGTCGAAGTCCACCTGCGGCAGGCCCAGGCGCGCCAATTCGCGCTCGAGCAAGGTCTTGCCGGCGGCGACGTTCTGGTCGCGCGCCTGCAATTTGAACCAATGGACGATCTTCGCCCGCGCCCTGGACGTGGTGATGTAGCCCAGGTTCGGGTTCAGCCAGTCGCGGCTCGGCGTACCGTGCTTGCTGGTAATGATCTCGACCTGTTCACCGGTCTGCAGGCTGTAGTTGAGCGGTACGATGCGCCCGTTGATCTTCGCGCCACGGCAGTTGTGGCCGATCTCGGTGTGCACGCGGTAGGCAAAGTCCAGTGGCGTGGCGCCCTTGGGCAGGTCGATCGCGTGGCCGTCGGGGGTGAAGATGTAGACCCGGTCGGGTTCGATGTCCACCCGCAACTGGTCGGCCAAACCACCGATGTCGCCCAGCTCTTCATGCCATTCCAGCACCTGGCGCAACCAGGAAATTTTCTCTTCGTACTGGTTGGACCCGGCCTTGACGTCGGTGCCCTTGTAGCGCCAGTGAGCGCATACACCCAGCTCCGCTTCTTCGTGCATCGCATGGGTACGGATCTGTACTTCCAGCACCTTGCCCTCGGGGCCGATCACTGCCGTGTGCAACGAGCGGTAACCGTTTTCCTTGGGGTTGGCGATGTAGTCGTCGAATTCCTTGGGGATGTGCCGCCACAGCGTGTGCACGATACCCAGCGCGGTGTAGCAGTCGCGCATTTCCGGCACCAGCACGCGCACGGCACGCACGTCGTAGATCTGGCTGAAGGCCAGGCCCTTGCGCTGCATTTTGCGCCAGATGGAATAGATGTGTTTGGCCCGGCCGCTGATGTCGGCTTCAACGCCGGTGGCCTGCAACTCCGTGCGCAACTGGCTCATCACGTCGGCGATGAAACGCTCACGGTCCAGCCGCCGCTCATGGAGCAGCGTGGCAATCTGTTTGTATTGATCGGGTTCGAGGTAACGGAAGGACAAGTCCTCCAGTTCCCACTTGATATGGCCGATGCCCAGGCGGTGGGCCAGGGGCGCGTAGATGTCGAACACCTCGCGGGCGACGCGGTTGCGCTTTTCGTCATCAGCGGTTTTCACTGCACGAATCGCGCAGGTGCGTTCGGCCAGCTTGATCAGGGCGACACGTACGTCGTCGACCATCGCCACCAGCATCTTGCGCAGGTTTTCCACCTGGCCCTGGGTGCCCAGCACCATGGACTGGCGCGGGCTGAGGCTGGCACTGATCGCGGCCATGCGCAGCACGCCGTCGATCAGCTTGGCCACCACAGTGCCGAAGCGCTGGCTGACGGTGGGCAATTGAATATGCCCTTCGCGCACGCCGCGATACAGCACCGCTGCGATCAGCGAATCCTGATCGAGCTTGAGATCGGCGAGGATCTCGGCGATTTCCAACCCGGTGCGAAAGCTTGAAGTGCCTTCGGCCCACAGGTTCTTGGCCGCATTGTCTTGCTGTTCAGACTCACGAGCGAACTCGCAGGCTGCTTTCAAGGCTTCACGGTCCAGTGCCGGGTCGACACTGATGGCATGATCCAGCCATGCCTCGAGATTGATACTGCCGTCGGTGTTGATCGGCTGGTGTGCTCTCACCTGTACCATCTTGCTTACCTTCCCTACGACGCACCTTTAGTGCGTCAAAATCATCGCTGACCTGCTTTACAAAAAAGCTTGTGCACGCTCCCTGGCAGGTCACAGGCCCAGGAGATGCAGGCCAGTCGGATTAAACGGGCATCCTAGCCCGCTTCAAATAACGCCATGGCCTCGACATGGGCCGTCTGGGGAAACATGTCGAGGATCCCGGCACGTTTTAGCCGGTAGCCTTGCTTGACCAACTCGACCGTGTCCCGCGCCAGCGTTGCCGGATTGCAGGACACATACACCAGGCGATCAGCCCCCAGGGTAGCGAGCTTGCGCACAACCTCCAGGGCACCATCGCGGGGTGGGTCCAAGAGTACCGCAGAAAAGCCCTCTTTGGCCCACTCCGCGTCGGTCAAAGGCTGAGACAAATCGGCCTGAAAAAACTGCACATTATGCAAATTATTACTGACGGCATTGTGTGCCGCCCGGTCCACCATGGCCTGCACGCCTTCCACCGCCACCACTTCCCGCACTTGGCGGGCCAGCGGCAAGGCGAAGTTGCCCAAACCACAAAACAAATCCAGCACCCGCTCGTCGGGCTTTGGCGCCAGCCATTCCAGGGCCTGGGCGACCATCGCCTGGTTGACCCCGGCGTTGACCTGCACAAAGTCTCCCGGGCGGTACGCCAACTGCAAATCCCACTGTTCCAGACGATAGCCCAAGGCCTGGTCCGGTTCGAAGGGTTGCGGCTGACCCTCTCCATGCAGCCACAATTGCGCTTCATGAAAAGTACAAAATTCCTGCAGGATCGTCAGGTCCGCTTCGGACAAGGGCGCCATGTGTCGCAACAACACGGCGATCGACGACCCGCTGAACAACTCCACATGCCCCAACGCCTGAGGTTTGCTCAAGCGCCGCAACATGTTTGGCAACCGCTGCATGATCGGCTGCAAGGCCTGTACCAGCACCGGGCAATCGTCGATGGCGACGATGTCCTGGCTGGCCACGGCGCGAAAGCCGACTTCAAGTTTCTTCGCCTTGGCATCCCAGCGCACGGCCACGCGTGCACGGCGGCGATAGCCGAATTCCGGCCCGCTCAAAGGCGCGGCCCACTCCTGGGGTTCGACACCGGCCACGCGGGATAATTGCTCGGCAAGCATGCGCTGTTTCAGGGCGAGCTGTTCGTCATGGGGCAGGTGTTGCAGGCTGCAACCGCCGCAACGGCCGGCGTGTACACAGGGTGCCGGGCGGCGCAGTTCGCTGGCGGTAAATACGCGCTCGGTGCGGGCCTCGACCACTTTGCCGTGGGCGCCTAACACCCGCGCTTCCACCTCTTCGCCGGCCAGCGCCCCCACCACAAACCAGGTGCGGCCTTCAAAGAACACGATGCCACGGCCGTCGTTGGCCAGGCGCTCGATGGTCAGGCGCTGCTTCTTGCCTACTGGAATCTGTGGGGCCCGGCTGCCGCCCGTCGGTTGGAAGCGCAGGCCTCTCTCGTGCTTGGCCATCAGTTGGGCGCGTCGAAAATGCCGGTCGACAGGTAACGGTCGCCACGGTCACAGATGATCGCAACGATCACCGCGTTTTCCAACTCCTGGGACAAGCGCAACATCCCGGCTACCGCGCCACCGGACGACACGCCGCAGAAGATACCTTCTTCACGGGCCAGACGGCGGGTGGTGTCTTCGGCTTCACGCTGTGCCATGTCGATGATGCGATCAACCCGAGCGGCGTTGTAGATCTTCGGCAAATACTCTTCGGGCCAACGACGGATCCCCGGGATCGCCGAGCCTTCCATCGGTTGCAGGCCGACGATCTGGATCTCGGGATTCTGCTCCTTGAGGTAGCGCGAGTTGCCCATGATGGTGCCGGTGGTGCCCATCGAACTCACGAAGTGAGTGATGGTGCCCTGGGTCTGGCGCCAGATTTCCGGGCCGGTGGTGGTGTAGTGCGCCTCGGGGTTGTCGCCGTTGGCGAACTGGTCCAGCACCAGGCCACGGCCTTCGGCGGCCATACGCTCGGCGAGGTCACGAGCACCTTCCATGCCTTCTTCCTGGGTGACCAGGATCAACTCGGCGCCATAGGCGGTCATCGCCGCCTTGCGCTCGGCGCTGCCGTTGTCGGGCATGATCAGGACCATCTTGTAGCCCTTGATAGCCGCAGCCATAGCCAGGGCAATCCCGGTATTACCGGAGGTGGCTTCGATCAGGGTGTCGCCGGGCTTGATCTGCCCACGCAACTCGGCGCGGGTGATCATCGACAACGCCGGGCGGTCCTTGACCGAGCCGGCCGGGTTGTTCCCTTCAAGCTTGAGCAACAAGGTATTGCTGGTGTTGCCCGGCAGGCGCTGCAAGCGGACCAGCGGGGTGTTGCCGACGCAATCGGCGATGGTGGGGTACTGCAAGGTCATGGCGTATTCGCAATCCAGACTGCGGGGGCGACCATCATACCGGGAAAGACTGGCGGGCCATATCACGCAAAGTGTGGTGCTTATCGCTTAATGGAATAAGTCAGGTGGGGCCGTGGTTTCTCTGGAACACTTCATCGCCCATCGCGGCAATCTGTCCTTCGATCAATGCCTCAAACGGTTTCAGCAGCGGCTCAAATGACGTGGGCGCTTCGAGCACCTGCAACGCCTGCACGATGGCCTCCACCGTCGACAATGCCCCGGGCCCCGGCGCCTTGCGCAGCCGATAGCGGGACACAGCGCCTTCCGCCAGCGTCACTCTTGGCAATGCTGCCAACAAAGGATTGAGGTGCAACAACTTGCGTGCCTTGCGCCAGGTGCCGTCCGGCACCACCAGCAGCAACGGTTCGTCGGATGGCGTGTAGGCCTGCAACGGTTGCGCATCCTCGGCAGGAAACAACAGCCGCGCCTGATAACCCGGCGGATTCAACAACGCCTGCAAATCTTCAAATACCTCGCCCACTACCAACTGCGCATTCACCAACCCCAGCGCCGCCAACCTCGCTGTGTTCAAGGCGTGATTCACCTCGCTCGGATGCTGCAACAGCAACACTCGAGTGCGACTATCCAGCCGGGGAATCAGCGGGCACAGGCAATGAGTGATGGGCCGCAGGCAGCGGGGGCATTGGGGTCTGGACATGGTTTTCAGGCCTGGTTGAGCTGGGCTTTAAGTAAATCGCGGAAGGTCTGGATCAATGGTTCGCGGCTGCGGCCCCGGCGCATGATCATCGAGAACGGCGCCTGATAGCCAAAGGTCGCCGGCAGCAGCACCCGCAAATCCCCCTTGTCGGCCCAGGCCTGGGCGTAGTGTTCCGGCAGGTAGCCGATGTAGGCGCCGGACAGCACCAGGATCAGTTGCGCCTCCATACTTTCGACCGTGGCGGCGCTGTGCTTGAAGCCGTGGCGCGCCAGTTCGGCCTGGCTCCAATAACCACGACCGACCATGCGTTGCTGGGTGATCACTTGCTCCGGGATGCGCCGCTCGTTGAACAGCGGGTGACGGGTGCTGCAATACAGCCAGTGCTGTTCGCGGTACAGCGGCATGTAGATCAGCCCGCTCATGCGGTTGGAGAAGGCACCGATGGCCAGGTCCAGGCGATTGTCCTGTACCCCCAACTGCAATTCGTAAGGGCTCATCACTGACAAGTGCAGATGCACCGCCGGGTGTTCCTGGCTGTAGGCGCCGATGACTTCGGCAAACGGCAAGGCTTTGTCGCTGACGGTGGAGTCGAGCACACCGAGTTTCAGAGTGCCGCGCAACTCGCCTTTCAGCGCAGCGGCGTATTGCTCGAAGCCTTCCAGCTCGCCCAGCAGGCGCAGGGTTTCCTGATGGAACAGCTCGCCCTTGCTGGTGAGGCTGAACCCGCCCCGGCCGCGATGGCACAGCACCAGACCCAACGCGGCTTCCAATTGGCTCATGTAAGTGCTGATGGCCGAGGTCGACAGGTTGAGTTCGTGCTGGGCATTGGCGAAACCCTGGTGCCGCACGACGCTGACGAAGATGCGCAGGAGTTTCAGGTCGGGCAAGGCGTTGGCCATGGGCTCTCCAGAAGCAAACATAAAACCTGTGGGAGCCGAGTTTACCTCAGGCATTAGTTTAGAAAAATCTGAACTAAGTATTTGCCCCTGCCGATTCTTCCCTTCCCGTGCATTTCGCAGAATCGGCCTCTAATAAACACAACGATGAGGCAATCCCGTGGACAAGATTTTCCACCAACCACTGGGCGGCAACGAAATGCCGCGCTTCGCCGGCATCGCCACCATGATGCGTCTTCCCCATCTGCAATCGGCCAAGGGCCTGGATGCTGCCTTTGTCGGCGTGCCCCTGGATATCGGCACCTCCCTGCGTGCCGGCACCCGTTTCGGGCCGCGGGAAATCCGCGCTGAATCGGTGATGATCCGCCCTTACAACATGGCCACCGGCGCCGCGCCGTTTGACTCGCTGTCGGTTGCCGACATCGGCGACGTGGCGATCAACACCTTCAACCTGCTGGACGCCGTGCGCATCATCGAAGAAGCCTACGACGAGATCCTCGAACACAACGTGATCCCGATGACCCTGGGTGGCGACCACACCATCACCCTGCCGATCCTGCGGGCGATCCACAAGAAACACGGCAAGGTCGGGCTGGTCCACATTGATGCCCACGCCGACGTCAACGACCATATGTTCGGCGAGAAAATCGCCCACGGCACCACCTTCCGCCGCGCGGTGGAAGAAGGCTTGCTGGATTGCGACCGCGTGGTGCAAATCGGCCTGCGCGCCCAGGGCTACACCGCCGAAGACTTCAACTGGAGCCGCAAACAGGGGTTCCGTGTGGTCCAGGCCGAAGAATGCTGGCACCACTCCCTGGCCCCCTTGATGGCGGAAGTGCGCGAGAAAGTCGGCGGCGGCCCGGTGTACCTGAGCTTCGACATCGACGGCATTGACCCAGCCTGGGCGCCTGGCACCGGCACCCCGGAAATCGGTGGCTTGACCACGATCCAGGCGATTGAAATCATCCGTGGCTGCCAAGGCCTGGATCTGATTGGTTGCGATCTGGTAGAAGTTTCGCCGCCGTACGACACCACTGGCAACACCTCGCTGCTCGGCGCCAACCTGCTGTACGAAATGCTCTGCGTACTGCCGGGCGTGGCGCACCGCTGATGAGCGCCCAGGCCGAGGTATTAAAAGCCGCGGCCGACCTGGTGTCGGCCTTCGCCCGCAATGATCGCGATGCCTATTTCGGTGCGTTCAGTGCCGACGCCAGCTTCGTGTTCTACACCCTCCCCCAGCCGCTGCTGAGTCGCGATGCCTATCAGGTGTTGTGGGACAGCTGGCGCCGGGACGAGGGATTTGAGGTGCTGTCCTGCACCTCAAGCAACGCTTTCGTCAGCCTGCAAGGTGACGTCGCGGTATTTGTGCATGACGTGGCCACCGAGCTGCGCATGAACGGGGAGCAATTCTTTAGCCAGGAACGCGAGACCATTGTCTTCAAGCGACAAGGGGATCGCACACAACAAAAAGAAGGCCTGTGGCTGGCCTGTCACGAACATTTGTCCGCTATGCCGGAAGGGCTGCCGCCCCATTAGCCAATGTGATCGGAGCAGATCATGAATAATAAAAACAACGAAAACAGTATTCGCAACATAGAAACCAACGGCGTCGAACAGATCCCGGACCACGAACGTACCGCCGGGCCGAAGGATTTGTTTCGCCTGATTTTCGGCGGTGCCAACACCTTCGCCACTGCGGTGCTGGGGAGCTTTCCGGTGCTGTTTGGCCTGTCGTTCCAGGCCGGCGTCTGGGCGATTGTGCTGGGCGTGCTGGTGGGTGCGGTGATCCTCGCGCCCATGGGCCTGTTCGGCCCGCTCAATGGCACCAACAATGCCGTGTCTTCCGGTGCGCACTTTGGCGTGCACGGGCGGATTGTCGGCTCGTTCCTGTCGCTGCTGACCGCTATCGCATTCTTCTCACTGTCGGTGTGGAGTTCAGGCGATGCGCTGGTGGGCGGTGCGAAACGTCTGGTGGGCTTGCCGGAAACCGACCTGACCCTGGGCCTGGCCTACGGCGTGTTCGCCATTCTGGTACTGACGGTGTGCATCTACGGCTTTCGCTTCATGCTGTGGGTCAACCGCATTGCAGTATGGGCGGCGAGCCTGCTGTTCCTGTTGGGCATCTTCGCCTTCGCCCCCGCTTTCGACAGCCACTTCGCCGGCACCGTTGCCCTCGGCCAGACCGGTTTCTGGGCGGCGTTTATCGGTGCGGCACTGGTGGCCATGAGCAACCCGATTTCCTTCGGCGCATTCCTCGGTGACTGGTCGCGCTACATCCCGCGGGAAACCTCGAAGATGCGGATCATGCTGGCGGTGGTGTTCGCGCAGATCGCGACGTTGATCCCGTTCCTGTTCGGCCTGGCCACCGCGACCATCGTGGCGGTCAAGGCACCGGACTACATCGCGGCCAACAACTACGTCGGCGGCCTGCTGGCGGTAGCACCCAGCTGGTTTTTCCTGCCGGTGTGCCTGATCGCGGTGATCGGCGGCATGTCCACCGGCACCACCTCGCTGTATGGCACCGGGCTGGACATGTCCAGCGTGTTCCCGCGCCTGCTGTCCCGGGTCAAGGCGACGCTGCTGATCGGGGTGATGTCGATTGCCTTCATCTTTATCGGACGTTTCGCCGCCAACCTGGTGCAGAGCGTGTCGACCTTCGCCGTGCTGATCATCACCTGCACCACGCCGTGGATGGTGATGATGATCATCGGCCTGATCGTGCGCCGGGGCTATTACTGCCCGGACGACCTGCAAGTATTCACCCGCGGTGAAACCGGCGGGCGCTACTGGTTCAGCCACGGCTGGAACTGGCGCGGCCTGGGGGCCTGGATTCCGAGTGCACTGGTGGGTCTGTGCTTCGTCAACCTGCCGGGACAGTTTGTCGGGCCGCTGGGCAACCTCGCCGATGGCATCGACATCAGCTTGCCGGTGACGCTTGGCCTTGCCTCGCTGGTGTACCTGACGTTGCTTCGCCTGTTCCCTGAACCGGCTTCCGTTTACGGGCCGACTGTGGCGAGGGAGCTTGCTCCCGTTCGACTGCGCAGCAGTCGTGAGGCCGCCTGATGAATTGCCTGGAATGGATTGGGGCTGCTGCGCAGCCCAACGGGAGCAAGCTCCCTCGCCACATTGCGCCCCTTAGCCCCACATAAAAAAGATAATCGGAGACCCGCCGTCATGGCTTTAGATCTATTCGTCGTCCTCATCTACGCCGCCGGCATGCTGGTGCTCGGCTACTACGGCATGCGCCGCGCCAAGACCCATGAAGATTACCTGGTGGCCGGCCGCAACCTCGGCCCGACGCTGTACATGGGTACCATGGCCGCCACGGTGTTGGGCGGTGCGTCCACCGTCGGCACCGTACGCTTGGGCTATGTCCATGGCATTTCCGGTTTCTGGCTATGCGCCGCGCTGGGTGCCGGGATCATTGCGCTGAACCTGTTCCTGGCCAAGCCGCTGCTGAAGCTGAAAATCTTCACCGTGACCCAGGTCCTGGAAAAACGCTACAACCCCATGGCCCGCCAGGCCAGCGCAGTGATCATGCTGGCCTACGCGCTGATGATCGGCGTGACCTCGATCCTCGCCATAGGCACCGTGCTGCAAGTGCTGTTCGACCTGCCGTTCTGGATTTCGGTATTGGTGGGCGGTGGTGTGGTGGTGGTTTACTCGACCATCGGCGGCATGTGGTCGCTGACCCTGACCGACATCGTGCAGTTCGTGATCAAGACCGTCGGCCTGATGTTTATCCTGCTGCCAATCTGCCTGTACCGCGTCGGCGGCTGGGATGAATTGGTGGCCAAGCTGCCCGCGTCGAATTTCAGCTTCACTGAAATCGGCTGGGACACCATCATCACCTACTTCATGATCTACTTCTTCGGCATCCTGATCGGCCAGGACATCTGGCAACGGGTGTTCACCGCCCGTGACGAAAAGGTCGCCAAGTACGCAGGTACATTCGCCGGTTTCTACTGCATCCTTTACGGCCTGGCCTGTGCGCTGATCGGCATGGCCGCCCATGTACTGATCCCGGACCTGGACAACGTCAACAACGCGTTTGCCGCCATCGTCAAAGTCTCGTTGCCGGACGGTATCCGCGGCCTGGTGATCGCCGCCGCACTGGCCGCGATGATGTCCACCGCCAGTGCCGGCTTGCTCGCCGCGTCCACCGTATTGACCGAAGACCTGCTGCCGCGCCTGCGGGGCGGTAAACAGTCGAGCCTGAAGATCAACCGCCTGTTTACCTTGCTGACCGGTATCGCCGTACTGGGTATCGCACTGGTGGTGAGCGATGTGATCAGCGCGCTGACCCTGGCTTACAACCTGTTGGTGGGCGGTATGTTGATTCCGCTGATCGGCGCGATTTTCTGGAAACGTGCGACGACGTCCGGAGCGATCACCTCCATGACCCTGGGCTTTGTGACCGCACTGGTGTTCATGATTAAGGATGGGTTGGATGCCAACACGCCGATCTACTACAGCCTGGGTGTGGGTCTTGTGAGTTTTGTGGTGGTGAGCTTGCTGTCGCGTCGTCCGGAGGCCGTAGCCGCTCGGGCGATCTGAAAAAACATTTGAAAGAAGCTTTCTTCAGCGGGTGCGACGTCGGATGTCGCACCCGTTTTTTTTATTCCCACATTGCCGAAACCGCCGGCGCTCTTGCCTGGATGACGGCCTGCACCAAAGAGGCCCAAACCAATCCCTGGGTTGTACCTGCGGCGTAAGTTGCCCCCGCCACAATTCGGTTGTAGGCGGACCAATGGACGATTGAAAGTCCATCTGCGGTGCCGGGCCTGGCACATTCGATAAGCTGCAAGTCGCCACGTTCGATCGCCCTGGCGTAGGACTGTGGAAAGTGCCGAGAAACAGCAGCCAGGCACGCCGCCCGTATCTGCTCCTTGTACTGCGGCGTCGAATCGGGCGGAACCTGCCCGCCTGAGACAAGAATGCAGTCCCCGTCCAACCGGCAATTCATGACGCCGATTGGCAGATCGTACTGCAGCTTGAGTCCGCGCATTTCGACACCTTCATTACCAACGGCGCGAAGCTTGAAAAACCAGCCAATAATCGCAACTACCTCCGGCTCCTCTACCCCCATGGCGGTGACGACGAAGTGCTCTCTACTCAGGTCAGCAATTTGGATCGGGCTTAGGCGCTGGGGCATGAACTGGACCCCGGAGCCCTGCAAAAGCGACGCCATCTCCTCCATAAGATGGCTGAACTCCAGATCGTAGCCCGACACCTCAATCGCCCGACAGACCCCAGGGACGCCATACGTTGCCTGGAATTGCAGTTGACCGATCTCTGCAAGTTCACGTCCCGGCTTGCCACTCGGCCAAGGCCTGTTTTCGATATCACGTTGCTCGCTGATCGCGGCCTCTACGCCACTGGCGCCGTCCACATAGGCGCGTACGATCCGCGACCGCGCGAATCGCGCCAACGACGGGTTGTCGGCCAGGAGCTTTTCAAGCAGCTCGATGCCTGCTCGATTGCACTCAACGGCCAAGTACTGATTTCCGGGAGTCAGATAATCGTTATGCAGCGGCTTTGCAGTCGTCTCCGTTGCTGACAGATGACGCATGTTCACCTGCTTGTGACTGGCGCCATCGCGCTCCTGATTTCCTCCGTAAACCATGACCTGATAATTCGCCAGGCGGAACATCACAGCCTGGAGCAGGCCGTTGATACCTCTGCCGATGATCGACACGCGCGGCGCACCGGCATCGGCCTGCTGAGAGGGGATCGTCAATGAGTGTGCAAGCTTGCGCCTGACAAGGCCGCGCAAGGCCATCAAGCTCAGTTGCACAGAGACCGCATAGTCGAGGTCGCAATGGCAGGCTTCGGTGGTGGCCGCCTGTGTCGTCAGCGTCGCCGGCTTGCGCCACTTGGAGACACAGCAGCCGAGCGCTTGTGCGCGCATCCGAAACGCATCCAATGTCCGGGGGCCGTAGTCCAATACCAGCTGGATGTCTTCAGCCATTGCCAGGGTCTGCAAAGCATCATCGCTAAAGACATCCGGCTTGGAGACACAGACCAGGCGAGCTTGTCTGTGCAGACGTTGAATGAGGGTCCGATCAATGCGATGCGCGGATTCATCATTCAAGGACACGCATATGGCGACCGCATAGGCACCCTCCAGCGCGTCGAGCCAGTTAGCGGCAAATGAGACTCTACAATCGGAAGAGGCTTTCCCGATATTGCCCGCTACTCCATCACGTCGATCCAACACCTTGATCCGAACACCCGGATCTTGATCAAGTAGTAACTCAACAAGCTCTTTCCCTACATTGCCGTATCCCAGCACACAGATATCACGGGGCATGGAGCCATCCGCCAGTGTCAACCAGTGCGCTATATAGGCGGCGACATGCGGCGCGTTAATGCCTGGTGTATTGATTACTTGAATATCGTTGGACTCGCAAAGATCAAGACGCACCTTATCCAGACTCGCACCACGACGGACCAAGTGGAGGTTTCCAAATGGATGAGATATACGCCATTGGCCGATGACGTCGGCATCGATAACTTGGTCCGCGACAATGATCGTTGATGGCCGCAGAAGTCCAATCTGTATAAGCAGAGCTTGCTTGGTTAATGTCGGAGGGAAAAACACTACGTTGCTGGGTGCGTCAGCCTTCCAGCCTCTCGACGCAGGTGCGATATGCAAAATATTTTCGGTAGTGGCGATAAGTGAAGCGGCGACTGGCGGAACGGAAGAGAACATCATAGTTTTGTCTCCAACAATTCTGACTGACTCATGCCCCGGAGATCGGAATTCAATAAAGTTGGGAGTTTGTAGAACTACAAACGATACAAATCTTTTCGTGATGACACTCAACCTACGCTTATCTTTAGAATCCAATAAGCCAGTCAACTCTGATAAACAGGTAGTCCACTTCCGACGCTTAACACCGAGGTCTGATTGACGCTTACAAGTTCGGACGACTTATCCGTATCACCGTGGCGTGATTAAACAAAATCCTTGAAGGGTTCTTGAAGGGTTTCTGAAAGCAGGCGCTTTTGAGAAACTCACCAACCCGCAGAAACGAAAACGTCCGGCCAAGGCCAGACGAAGAATAGAAGTACACAGGGACAGGTCATGATCAATCATGACTTCAATACGTGGGAAGACCACCTGACCGCGCCCAAACAAACGTGCTTGAGCGCTTTCCAGGACTTACCTGCGACGTGGGCGACGCTGCTCGTCATCGGTGCGGATTGGCACCGGTTGCAGCGGTGGCTCGATCAAGCCGAGTGCGACGCCGAGGTCGTGCAGCCAGTTTTGCAGTTTCTCTTTCATGGTGCCCCCTTGGGGTAATGCCGAGCGGCTGGAATTCTGTGGCCGCTTCCTACAGATAGTAGTCTTAAGTCCTACGTATTGCTTGAACGAAACCACAACGAACTATTACTGAATTGATCAAAATCCTGACGGATCGTTCAAGCGATCGCTCTGGTTTCGGTTTCCGGTAGCACCTTGCCCTCTTGTTGCAGATCAATCCACGCATTGAGGTTAGCGCCGAGCATGCCCTTGCGCCACATTAACCAAGTGGTGGCGCTGGCAAATGGCTCCGCCAACGGATGAATGGACACGCTGTCCTTGCCCGGCAAGCTGTCGAGCATCGATTCCGACATCAGCGCCACCCCGGATCCGGCGATCACACAGGCCAGCATGCCCTGGTAGGACTCGATCTCGATAGCCCGGCCCATAGCCACGCGGTCGTGGGAAAACCAGGCTTCCAGGCGCGCCCGGTAGGAGCAACTGCGTCGGAAAGTGAACACCGAGCGGCCGGCAACATCCTGCGGCCCACGCACGGGCGGGTGATCCGCCTCGCAGATCAGCAGCAGGCGCTCTTCGCACAGCGGCACGCCATCGAGGGTGGCGAGGGTCAACGGCCCGTCCACCAGCGCGGCGTCCAGGCGCCCGGTGATCAATCCTTCCAGCAGTTCACCACTGGGGGCCGACTGCACCTGCAGGTTCACCATCGGATAGGCCTTGTGGTAACGCGCCAGCAGCTTGGGCAAATGAATCGCCGCCGTGCTGTACATACTGCCGAGCACAAAGTCGCCGGCCGGTTGCCCGCCCTGCACCGCGCCATGGGCTTCGTCATGCAGGGCCAGCAGGCGCGCGCTGTAGTCCAGCAATACTTTGCCTGCGGGAGAAAGCTGCAAACGCTGACGCTCGCGCACGAACAGTTCGACGCCGAGCTGTTCTTCCATTTGTTTAAGCCGGGTCGACAAGTTGGACGGCACCCGGTGCAAACGCTCGGCGGCACGGGTGATGGAGCCCTCCTCGGCCACGGCCTGGAAAATCCGCAATTGACTAAACTCCATCACCTTTCTCCAAAACTGAACAAGTTACTCACTATTATTCATTTTTACAGAAAGTCAATCCGCTTTAGCCTGATGGTCACTCGCTGCTCCCAGGAAAAAACATCATGTCACCGCTGATCCGCTTACTAGCCAGCTTTATCGCCTTGATGATGGCCATGGGCATTGGCCGCTTCGCACTCACCCCGCAAATGCCGCATTTGCTCAGCGAAGGCCAGATCGACCTGACCGGCGCTGGCCTGATTGCGGCGGCCAACTACCTGGGCTATTTCGTCGGCGCGGTGGATTCGATATTCGCCCGCAGCCATCACCATGTACGCGGACGTTTGTACGGTGGGCTGTGGTTATGTGTGCTGCTGACCCTGGCGTCGTACTGGGCCCATGGGTTCTGGCCGCATCTGCTGTTGCGCTTCGGTACCGGCGTGGCGAGCGCCTGGGCGTTGGTGATGATCACTAGCCTGAGCCAGCCACTGGCCATTGCGGCCGGGCGCCCACGCTTGGGTGCGCTGGTATTTGCCGGGCCGGGGCTGGGGATTCTGTTGACCGGGCTGCTGGCGCTGGGCTCCAACCTGCTGGGGCAAGATTCTGCGACCTTGTGGCTGGTGTATGGCGTGGTCGCGCTGGTCATGCTGCTGGCAATCCTGCCGTTCCTGCCCAAGCCTTCCGCCACCAGCTCCCCCGTTGCCAGCCACACCGACGTGGCCAGCAACGGCAGCATCACTCACCTGTGCTGGATCTACGTGTTGTATGGCCTTGGCTACATCATCCCGGCGACGTTCCTGTCACAGATGGCCAGTGCGCAATTCAAAGGCGCCTGGCAGGCGGACCTGTTCTGGCCCTGCTTTGGCCTGGCTGCTGCGATTGGCGTGGTGGTCGCGAGCTTGCGCCGCAAGGACCCGGACACCACCCGTCGCTGGCTGATGACCACCCTTTGGCTGCAAGCGGCCGGGGTGTTTGCCTGCCTGCTGGGCAACGGTTGGGGCCTGGCGCTGGGAGTGTTGCTGTGCGGCGGGCCATTCCTGGCGTGCATGCAACTGGTGATGGCGCGCTTGCGTGAGGTCGCCCCCCACGGCTACCAGCGCAGCACCGGGTTGCTGACCGCCAGCTTTGCAATCGGCCAATTGAGCGGGCCGTTGCTGGCGTCGGTGAGCAGCCACCTCAGCGGTGGCCTGCAACCGGCGCTGGTGGTCGCCGGCGCCGGATTGCTAGTGGCCGGATCGGTACTGGTCAGCCGGCAATCATCGGCACAGGCGCGCGAACCTGTTCACGCCGCGCCAGCACCAGGAAAAACAGCCCACCCAGGAAGCAGCCGGTAAACCAGGCGAAGTTGGCCATGCCCTGTAGCGCCGGGGTAAAGGTGATCGCGACGCCCACCAGCGTCGCGGGCACCAGTGCCTTGACCGCCGTCCAGTTTACGCCGCCGTCAAAGTAGTAGCGTCCGCTCGGGCTGTCATCGAACAGCGCATCCACGTCGATCTTCTGTTTTTTGATCAGGTAGAAATCCACCAGCAGAATCCCGAACAACGGCCCGATAAACGCGGCAAGGATGTCGAGGGTGTAGTGGATCATCAACGGGTTGTTGAACAGGTTCCATGGAGTGATGAAGATCGACGCCACCGCCGCAATCATTCCACCGGCACGCCAGCTGATTTTGCTCGGTGCCACGTTGGCAAAATCAAAGGCCGGCGAGACGAAGTTGGCCACGATGTTGATGCCGATGGTCGCGGTAACGAAGGCGAACGCCCCCAGCAGCACGGCCATGTCATTGTCGATGCGCGAAACGGTAGCGATTGGGTCGTGGAGCATTTCACCAAACACCGGCAAGGTGCCCGAGACGATCACCACGGTGACCAAGGAGAACGCCAGGAAATTTACCGGAAGGCCCCAGAAGTTGCCGCGACGTACGTCCTTCATCGTCCGGCAGTAGCGGCTGAAATCACCGAAATTCAGGGTTGGCCCGGAGAAGTACGAGACCACCAAGGCGGTCGCCACGATGATTTGGCCAAACGCCTGCCAGCCTGACAGGGACTTTTCCGCCAGGGTGAAGCTGATATTGGCCCAGCCGGCCTTCCAGACGATCCAGCCGGCCAGGGCAAACATCACCGCATAGACGATGGGCCCCGCCCAGTCGATAAAACGACGTATGGATTCCATGCCGGCCCAGAACACCAGCGCCTGGAGCGTCCACAGGCTGAGGAAACCAAACCAGCCCAGGTACGACAGACCGGCAAAATGCGGCTCTGCGTATACCGCCATCTGTGGGAAAAAGCGCAGCACCACAATGATCAGTGCGCTGGACGCCAGGTACGTCTGGATCCCGTACCAGGCCACCGCGATCAAGCCGCGAATCACTGCCGGGATGTTCGCCCCAAAAACCCCAAAGGCCAGCCGGCAGATCACCGGGTAAGGCACCGCCGCCTGTTGGCTCGGCTTGGCCACCAGATTGGCGATCAATTGCACAATGCAAATCCCGGCGAGCAAGGCAATCAACACTTGCCAACTGGCCAGCCCCAGGGCGAAGAGGCTGGCGCCGAATACGTAGCCACCGACGCTGTGCACGTCGCTCATCCAGAAGGCGAAGATGTTGTACCAGTTCCATTTTTGCGGCAGCGGCCCCAAGTCCTGATTGTACAGGCGCGGGCTGTAGCCTTTGGGCAATTGTTCGGTCATCGCAGGGCTCCTCGTAAATACTCGTAAATACCGGCCTGCCACCCGCGACGGGAGTGCGTACGGGAGGCGGCATCGTTTGTATACGAGTTGATGAGCAGAATGCGTGCCAATGAATTAAAACTCGGCACAATCCCTCTGAAACAACGGTCTTCAGAAGGTTACACAATGGAGCAGGGATGATTAGACGCTGCAGGCTCGCTCAGGGATGGTGCAGACCAATCCTGTACACAATCAATTGTGCACCCTGCGTGCACATTGATAGCCGACGGTGCAGCAAACGGCGCTGAGGAAGGTACCCCACGCAATATCCATGATGGCTAGCCCGGCGGACCAGCCCTGCAAAGTCGCCCAATTGCTCAGATCATAAGTGCCATAAGCCACCAACCCCAGGAATGCGCCCAGCCGCGCGGCACGCTGCCAGCCGCCGCTCGCCAAAGCCGGAAGGACGACAAACACCACACAACCGAATACGTAGAGGAGATAGAACGCCGCGGCCGGGAACAGGCGCGGCTGGTCGAGCATCAGTGGGCCGAGCAGCGCTTTGTAGGTCGGCCCCATCAGGACGCCGAGCCAAAGACCGTCGAGGATCAGAAAAGCAAGCAAGGTGCCGAGGTAGGCGAAGAGTGTTTTCCTGGACATCCTGGCGGGCCTTTTGTAGGAGCGAACGTGCTCCTACAAAAGAGCAAACCCGGATCAGCTTAGTTCAATGCGATCCGCATGGATCACGATGTGACCCTGTTTGTAGAGGGCACCGATGGCCTTCTTGAAGTTGCCTTTGCTGACACCGAACAAACTGCTGATCACTGCCGGATCGCTTTTATCGCTGACCGGCAAGGTGCCGTTGTTGTCACGCAGCTTGGCGAGGATCTTCGAGTTCAGGCTGGAGGCCGCTTCTTCACCGACCGGCTGCAGGCTCAGGCTGATATTGCCATCGGCGCGGATTTCCTTGATGAAGCCTTTCTCTTCCTTGCCCGGGCGCAGGAACTTGAACACTTCGTTCTTGTGGATCAGGCCCCAGTGCTTGTTGTTGATAATGGCCTTGAAGCCCATGTCGGTGGCCTCGGCCACCAACAAATCAACTTCCTGGCCGACCTTGTAGGTGGCCGGGGTCTTGTCCAGGTAGCGGTCAAGGCGCGCAGTGGCGGTGATGCGCTTGGTGTGTTTGTCGAGGTAGACATGCACCACGCAATATTCACCCGCGGTCAGCTGGCGCTTTTCTTCGGAGTAAGGCAGCAGCAAATCCTTCGGCAGGCCCCAATCGAGGAATACACCGATGCTGTTGACTTCAACCACTTTCAGACTGGCAAATTCACCCACCTGTACTTTTGGTTTTTCGGTGGTCGCGATAAGTTTGTCATCGCTGTCCAGATAAATGAAAACGTTGAGCCAGTCTTCATCTTCACTGGGAATATCTTTGGGGATATAACGGTTGGGCAAGAGGATTTCGCCCTCTTGATCACCATCCAGGTACAAACCAAAGTTAGTGTGTTTAACCACTTGCAAGCTGTTGTAGCGCCCGACTAAAGCCATCTCAAATACCCTCATTGCGTGGGCGGCATTCTACCCGAGTTGACGGCGGCGGTCCCGTGTAGAGGCGTACAGCCCTGAAAAATCATGGGTTTGACGGACGGCGCCCCGCTCGTCAGATCATCAGCCTGAATTCTGCAGGCGCCCCGGGCATGTTTTCTTGCTCGGTTTCGATTTAAAACAGCAAGTTAGGTGACTATTTCAATCATTCATTGCAGACAATTCATAAGCCCGCCGTATATTTCAGGGGGATATTTGCCAAGCAATTGTCAAGCATTTCATGTACGATGCATGGCCAAGTTAATTTTCTACAGGTTAGTGGCCGCCATGCGCGTAAAAGCATCCAACAGCAAAGCAAAGCCAGCTCCCGCCGTTGAAACCAGCGAATCGATCAACAGCCAAATCGCTGCATTCCTCAAGCAGGGCGGCGAAATCCAGCAGATTGCCAAAGGCGTAAGCGGCCAGACTTTCGGCCCGTCCAAGCAGATCACCCTGGGTAAAAAGTAATACTGGCGCATCACACCTGGTCCCTAAGCGCTTTGCCTTTCAAGGCGCTAGGACTAGAGCCCGCAACACCCTCTGATCCACCCCCTTTTACACCAATCGACGAACGGGCTTCATCTGCGAACCATCGCCGGTATGCTTGCACACGTCTAGATCGTGCATTTGCCTGATATTTCCCGTTACTGCTCCTCGCTTTTCATGGAGTGAAGCATGCTCAAATCCTGCATTTTCCTGGCCGGTGCCCTGTTGGCCAGCCCCCTCGCCGAAGCGCAGGTTTTCCAGCGTGAATTGGGTGATTTCGACCTGAAATTGGGCACGACACCCAGCCGAAGCATGGCCCAAGGCCTGGTAAAACCCACCGCACCCGGGAGCGACTCGTTCCACGGCGGCCTGGACCTGAGCCACGGCAGCGGCCTGTACCTCGGCCAATTCTCACCGAGTATGGGGATTTCCCCTACCAGCAATCTGGAAGTCGATTCCTACCTGGGCTTCAAGCGCCCTTTTGACCAGACCCTGGGCTACGAACTGGGGATGATTCACTACAGCTATCCCAAGCTGAGCCCCCTCGACAGCCAGGAGTTCTACGGCGGCCTGACCGTGCTGGGCAACCGCTTCGGCGCCTCCTTCAGCAACGACCCGGACCGCCAGGACAGCACCTTGTTTGCCGACCTCGGCGGCACCAAGCCTTTTGGCATCGGCGTCAGCATGAAGTACACCACCCACCAACTGGGCACTCCGGTCTCAGTCGCCGATGGCAGCTCCATCCGCAGTTTCAGCGATTGGTCAGTGCAATTCTCCCGGCCGTGGATGGGCGTCGACCTGAACCTGATCTACAGCGACTCCAGCCTCAGCGGCGGCGATTGCTCGGCCTACTCCGGACACAACTCGCAATGCGACGGACTATTGACCCTGAAAGCAGAGCGGGCGTTTTATTGATGGGCTGAACTGTCGCTGCACTGACGGGTTCAGATGCAATACTCTCGTCTGCGCAAGGACTCGCTCATGCTGCGCCGGTTAAAACTTCTGGTGATGTTGCTGACCCTCAGCCTGGTACTCGCCGGCTGCAATCGGGTAGGCCTGGCCTATCGCAATCTGGATGTGATCATCCCCTGGACCCTGAGCGACTACCTGGAGATGAATGCCGGGCAGAAGAGCTGGTTCAACGACAAACTCAAGGAACACCTGGCTTGGCATTGCACCACTCAATTGCCGGGCTACCTGGACTGGCTCGACCGCCTGCAACAGATGGTCGACAACAACCAGGTGACCGACGCAGCCCTGCAAACCCGGACTACCGAGGCCAAGCAAGCCATTGCCGAAAGCGCCCGGGCGATCACGCCGTCCGCCGTCGAGCTATTGCAGGGGCTGGACGACCAGCAAGTACAGGATATGGAGCAGGCATTCGCCAAGGACCTGCGCAAGCGCCAGGACGAATACCTGAAACCGCCCCTCGAACAGCAGATCAAGGAGCGCGCCGAGCGTATGAACAAGCGCCTCGATGCATGGCTCGGGCCGTTAAGCGTCAGCCAGCAGAATCGCGTCACCGCCTGGTCGATCGCCTTGGGTGAGCAGAACCAACAATGGATTGGCAACCGCGCCCACTGGCAAACGCTATTTATCGCAGCGGTCAAAGACCGCCATAGCAGCGATTTCCCACAGAAGATCGAGCAACTGCTGGTGGACCGCGAAAGCCTGTGGACCCCGGAGTACCGCCAGGCCTACGCCCAGACCGAAACCGCAGCCCGTAGTTTGATCATCGACCTGATGGCGGAAAGCACGGTGCAGCAACGCCAGAAGCTCACGCAGAAAATCGACAAGGTGCGCAGTGACTTCAAGGCCCTTAAATGCCTGAAGGCTGGCACCCCGTAGACATCAGGCAATCTGTGCTTTCGACGACACTTCGTCAAACGTCGCCGGATCCAGCGCATCCGCCTGCTCGTCCAGCACCTGCCGCGGGTGATTATCGCCGGGGATGCTGCTGTCGATCAGGCTCAGCAGCTGAGAGCCGCGCAGGGTCAATTTGAAATTCTCACCATTGCCGCACTCTTCCTCTGACCTCGACTCAATAAAGCCGTGCTTGAACAATAACGCCTCGTAATCCGCTGCGAGCTTTTTAAACTCATCGAGATTACCGATGTGCTCTCCGGCAGCAGCCCTTCTAGTTGCTTCCTCTTCGGCATATTTGCGCGGGGCGAAGTTGGCGCCACCGTTCTGTACCTCATGCAGCAATCGTTCGATCAAATCCCAATCGTAAGTCGTCATCCTGATTCCTCCTGAAGGCACACGAAATAGGCCCTTCAAAGGTGTGACATGCCGGACCCATCGTCCGTTCAGCCTAGCGGACAGGCGCGATTTCGCTGAACTTTTAAGCGTTCGCAACCCTCAACCGAACATCATCGCCATGGAGGTCCGAATCATGAAAACCCTGCTGAATATGGCCGTCGCGGCCACGCTGCTCGCCGCCCTGCCCGCCTGGGCCTGCACGCTGGAAGAAGCCACCGCCAAGCGTGAACAACTGGCCAAGGAGGTGACCAAGCTCACCCAACAGAACCCGGAGAAGGCCAAGGAGATCAACGAAGAGCTGCAGAACATGAAGCTGGAAACCGCCAGCGCAGACCTGCCCGACAAGTGCCAACTGATCGACCAGCGCCTCAAGGAAATGGACGAGGCCGCTGCAAAAGCCAAAAACTGAGGCGAAAAAAAACCGGACATTGTCCGGTTTTTTTATGGCTCAAGCCTTACTCGGCAGCCGGTGCTTCCGGCTTGCGGCGCTTCAGAGGCGCCATGCCATCCTTGCTGACCAACGACAGGTTGTCGGTCTTTGGACGGTTGGCAATCTTGCGTTTGGTCGGCGACTTGGCACCGGCCTTCTTCTTGTCGCCCTTGGCGTCGACCTTTTTCTTCTTCACGCCAACAGCCTTGCCCGACGCCTTGACCTTCTTCGGCCCGCCGTAGGTGCCTTTGACTTCCTTGATGGTGCGGCGCTCGAACGACTGCTTCAAGTAGCGCTCGATGCTCGACATCAGGTTCCAGTCGCCATGGCAGATCAGCGAGATCGCCAGGCCATCGTTGCCGGCACGCCCGGTACGACCAATACGGTGTACGTATTCGTCGCCGCTGCGGGGCATGTCGAAGTTGATCACCATGTCCAGGCCATCCACGTCCAGGCCGCGGGCGGCAACGTCGGTGGCCACCAGGATCTTCACGCCGCCTTGCTTGAGGCGGTCGATGGCCAGCTTGCGGTCCTTCTGGTCTTTTTCACCGTGCAGGACGAACGCCTTGTACTCCTGAGCCACCAGGCGACCGTAGATACGGTCGGCCATGGCCCGGGTGTTGGTGAACACGATGGCCTTCTGATAGGTCTCGTTGGCCAGCAACCAGTTGAGGATCTGCTCTTTGTGCACGTTGTGGTCAGCGGTGATGATCTGCTGACGGGTGGTCGAGTTCAGGTCGCTGACATTGTTGACCTGCAAGTGCTCGGGGTTGTTCAGGACCTTGGCAACCATGTCACGCAGGGTCGAACCACCGGTGGTGGCCGAGAACAGCATGGTCTGCTGGCGGTTCACGCACTCTTGCACCAGGCGCTGCACGTCGTCGGCAAAGCCCATGTCGAGCATGCGGTCGGCTTCGTCGAGCACCAGGACTTCAACTTCCTTGAGGTCCAGGTTGCCGGCGTTCAGTTGTTCGATCATCCGGCCCGGGGTGCCGATCAGGATGTCCGGCACCTTGCGCAGCATGGCAGCCTGGACCTTGAAGTCTTCACCGCCGGTGATCAGGCCGGACTTGATGAAGGTGAACTGCGAGAAGCGCTCCACTTCCTTCAAGGTCTGCTGGGCCAGTTCGCGGGTCGGCAGCAGGATCAGGGTCTTGATGCTGACACGGACTTTCGCCGGGCCGATCAGACGGTTAAGAATCGGCAGGACGAAAGCGGCGGTCTTGCCACTCCCGGTTTGAGCCGTCACCCGCAGGTCACGCCCTTCGAGCGCGAGCGGGATGGCCGCTGCTTGCACAGGCGTTGGCTCGACAAATTTAAGCTCGGCCACGGCTTTGAGCAGGCGTTCGTGCAGGGCGAATTGGGAAAACACGGGTGCTACCTCGAAGAAATACAAAAAAACAGCTGCATAGGGTAACGGTTTCGGGCGCTCAGGCCGAGTTTCTTTACGCGAACTGCGTTAATCAGCCGCTTTTTTGTCAGAGAATTTGTCCACAACGACAACTTTGACTTGCTTAAATGCTCTAATCGCCCCGTCACGTCCTACAGAAGAATCGCGTTTACCCATGGATATCAAACAGCTCTGGCTCAACGTCAAAGACCTTTGGGGCACCCTCGACGAACATCCGCTGCTGCACTCCAGCCTGGCGCTGGTGGTGTTGCTGGTGGTGGCATTGCTGCTCGGACGAGTGGCTCGGTACCTCATCCTGCACGCCGTCAAGTTGCTGGGCCGGCAACCCGCGCTGCACTGGCTCAACGACCTGCGGCACAACAAAGTCTTCCACCGCCTGGCGCAGATGACGCCGTCGCTGGTGATCCAGTTCGGCCTGTACCTGGTGCCGGACTTGAGCAAGACCGCCACCCTGTTCATCGGCAATGTCGCCCTGGCGTTCACCATTCTGTTCATGGTGCTGGCGATCAGTGCACTGCTCAACGCCCTGCTGGATATCTACGCCCGCACCGAACACGCCCGCACCCGCTCGATCAAGGGCTACGTGCAGTTGGCGAAAATGGTGCTGTTCGTGTTTGGCGCCATCATCATCGTCGCCACCTTGATCGACCGCTCGCCGCTCTTGCTGCTTTCCGGTTTGGGTGCGATGTCGGCAGTGATCCTGTTGGTCTACAAGGACACCCTGCTGTCGTTCGTCGCCAGCGTGCAGTTGACCAGCAACGACATGCTGCGGGTCGGCGACTGGATCGAAATGCCCCAGGTCGGCGCGGACGGTGACGTGGTGGACATCACCCTGCACACCGTGAAGGTGCAGAACTTCGACAAGACCATCGTCTCGATTCCCACCTGGCGCCTGATGTCCGAGTCGTTCAAGAACTGGCGCGGCATGCAGGCTTCCGGTGGCCGGCGAATCAAGCGCAGCCTGTACATCGATGCCAGCGGCGTGCGTTTCATCCGCGACGACGAAGAGCTGAGGCTTTCCCAGGTACACCTGCTGACCGACTACATGAGCCGCAAGAAGGCCGAGCTCAAGGCCTGGAACGAAGCCCAGGGAAATGTCGCCGCGATGTCGGCCAACCGTCGGCGCATGACCAATATCGGCACCTTCCGCGCGTATGCCTTGGCCTATTTGAAAAGCCATCCGGAAATCCAGCCGAACATGACCTGCATGGTGCGGCAGATGCAGACCACGGCCCAGGGCATTCCGCTGGAGATCTACTGCTTCACCCGCACCACCGCATGGGCCGACTACGAGCGGATCCAGGGCGATATCTTCGACTACCTGCTGGCAGTACTGCCGGAGTTTGGCTTGAGCCTGTACCAGCAGCCGAGTGGCGGTGACTTGCGGGCCGGGATGTTGCCGGCGGTATTGGGGGCCAGTCACCTGCCCCCGGCGGAAAAGGCAGTGATGTAACAACAAAAAACGGCACAACCTGCGTTGTGCCGTTTTTTTGCGTTCAGCCTTACTTGACCTGACGCTGCGGCGCACCGTGCACCATGGTGTAGGCGTAATCCACGCCCATGCCGTAAGCACCGCTGTGCTCCAGGACCAGGCCCATCACCGCGTCGTAAGTCTCTTTGTGAGCCCAGTCACGCTGGTACTCCAGCAGCACTTGCTGCCAGGTGACCGGTACCGCGCCGGCCTGAATCATCCGCTGCACCGACATGTCGTGCGCTTCTTTGCTGGTGCCGCCGGAGGCATCGGTGACGATGTACACCTCGTAGCCTTCGGCCAGGGCTTCCAGGGCCGGGAAGTTCAGGCAAACCTCGGTCCACAGGGCCGCCATGATCAGCTTCTTGCGGCCGGTGGCCTTCACCGCGGCCACCAGTGCCTTGTCTTCCCAGGAGTTCATCGAAGTGCGCTCGATCGGCTGCTGGTCCGGGAACACGTTCAACAGCTCCGGCCAGATGTAGCCGCTGAAGCTCTTGGTCTCAACCGAGGTCAGGATGGTCGGCACGTTGAAGATCTTGGCGGCCTTGGCCAGCGCCACCGTGTTGTTCTTCAGGGTCTGGCGATCGATCGACTGCACGCCAAAGGCCATCTGTGGCTGGTGGTCGATCAAGATCAGGGTGGAGTTGGTTGGGTTGAGCAATTCGCGAATAGACATGGTGACTTCCTTTTAATGTTTTCGATTCGGTAAGGGGTGCGTTCAGCGCCGCTTTGAAGCTTTGCTGGCGGCTTGGAAGTAACTTTACGATCTGGATAAAATCGAGACAATTACCTAAAATCGAGAATCATTGATTCTAAAAAAGTGACAATCATGGATCGCATTGAATGCATGCGCGCGTTTGTCGTCACCGTCGGCGAGAACGGCTTTGCGGCCGCCGCGCGCGCCATGGACGTACCGCGCTCAAAAGTCAGCAAACAGATTCAGGCTCTGGAAGAAGCCATAGGCGTGCAACTGCTTCAGCGCACCACCCGCAGCCTGCATTTGACAGAGGCCGGGGCCGAGTATTTTGAAGCGGCGCGTGAAGTACTGGCCGCCCTGGATGAGGCCGAACAGAGAGCCAGAGACGGCATAGGGGAGCTACGGGGAGTGTTGCGGGTCAATGCGCCGATGTCGTTCGGGCTGCACCGCCTGGGAAGATTGATTCCGCTGTTCCATGAACAGCATCCGCATATCGAGCTGCAACTGGTGCTCAGCGACCAGCAGGTGGACCCGGTACGCGGCGGGTTCGATGTGACCATCCGTATCGCCAGCATGCCAGACTCAACGATGATCGCTCGCCAACTCGCGCCGGCGCCACGGGTCATGGTGGCCGCGCCAGCCTACCTGGCACGCGCGGGCACACCGCAAACCCCGCAAGACCTGCGGCAGCACCAATGCCTCAATTATGGCTATCTGCAAAGCGGCGTCAGCCTGCAACTGAGCAAGGGCCAGGAAACCCAGCGGGTCAACGTTACCGGCCCTCTACACGCCAACAATGGCGACCTGCTGGCCCAGGCGGCAGAAGCCGGGATGGGCATCGCCCTGTTGCCGGACTTTATCGTCGAAGACGCCCTGAACGCCGGACGCCTGGTGCCGGTGCTCTGCGAGTGGCAGGCGCCGGCAATCACCATCAACGCGGTTTACTCGTCAGCGCGACGCGTGCCGCAAAAGACCCGCACGTTCATTGATTTTTTGGTGACGCAGTTGGCGCCGACGACCGCAGGCCCAACCGGCTGATCCACACCGCCGCCAGGATCACCGAGCCACCCAGGAACAGCCTGCCGAGCGGCTCATGCTGATTCCAGATCAGCAAGTTCAGCAACAACCCCACCGGCACATGCAGGTTATTCATCACCGCCAATGTGCCGCCATTGACCATGCACGCGCCCTTGTTCCACCAGTACATGCCCAGTGCCGTACTGACCAGCCCGAGGAACACCAAAACGCCCCATTGCAACGGTGCTTCCGGCAGGAAATTGGCCTTGCCGAACATCAGGAACGCCGGCAATGCCACCGCCAACGCGCCGAGGTAGAAGTAACCAAAGCGCCGATAGTGCGGTAGATCGCTCGGATGGCGGGCCACCAAGTGCTTATAAAGCACCTGCCCGGCAGCGTAGGTGAAGTTCGCCAGTTGCAGCAGCAGGAAGCCCACGAAGAAGTTCGGGGTGATCTGGTCAAAGCGGATCACCGCCGCTCCCGTCACCGCTACCAATGCGGCCACCAGCGCCCACGGATTGAAGCGGCGGTTCAGGGCGTCTTCGATCAGGGTCACGTGCAACGGCGTGAGGATGGTGAACAGCAACACCTCCGGCACCGTCAGTACTCTGAAGCTCAAATACAGACATACGTAAGTCACGCCAAACTGCAGCGCGCCGATCAACAGCATGCCACGCATGAACGCCGGTTCTACCGAGCGCCAGCGGGTCAGCGGGATAAACACCAGCCCGGCCAACAGCACGCGCACCAGCACCGCAAAGTAACTGTCGACGTGACCGGCCAGGTATTCGCCGATCAAGCTGAAGGAAAACGCCTGGATCAGCGTCACAACAAGTAGATAGCCCATGCTCGCCTCATTTTGAATGGGCGCGACATTAGCGGTTTTCGGGGCTTTACGAAACTCAAGGCAAAAAAAACCCGACCTCGCTAAAAGCGTCAGTCGGGCGGGAGCACTCAGGAGCAAAAAGTGCAAAGGGAGGTTCGATACGCGTACTTGAAGGGTTGCGTGGAGCTATCTAAACAGCGGGCGATTATCTGACGATTAACATCTCACGCCACTTGGGCGAGCAGTGCCTTGGCCTGGTTCACGCCCTTTTCCTGGAAGTCACCGCCCAGGTTCACCCCTTCGGCGTGAATGAACGTGACGTCGTGGATGCCGATAAAGCCCATGACCTGACGCAGGTACGGTTCCTGGTGGTCGGTGCTGCCGCCGGCATGAATGCCGCCGCGGGCGGTCAGTACAAAGGCGCGCTTGTCGGTCAGCAGGCCCTGGGGGCCGGTGGCGGTGTACTTGAAGGTCACACCGGCACGCAGCACATGGTCCAGCCAGGCCTTTAGGGTGCTGGGAATCGCGAAGTTGTACATCGGTGCGGCCATCACCAACACATCGGCGGCCAGCAGCTCATCGGTCAGTTCGTTGGAGCGATCCAGGGAAGCCTGTTCGATCGTGCTGCGCTGTTCGGCAGGTTTCATCCAGCCACCCAGCAGGTTGGCGTCCAGGTGCGGCACGGGGTTGATGGCGAGGTCACGTACGGTGATCTGATCAGCCGGGTGAGCGACTTTCCATTGACTGATGAATTGTTGGGTCAGTTGGCGGGAGATTGAGTCCTGCTGACGGGCGCTGCTTTCGATGATCAGAACACGGGCCATGATTATGTAAGCTCCATCGGTGAATGCTGTAAGGCGATGGAGTGAAGGTTAATCAGAGCCCGTTCGATTAAAAAGCGTAAAAAATTGCTATAACCCATCTAGAAATTTGTTTATAAGCGGAGTATTGCTGTAGGCGTCCTCCGCTTTTGCCTTATTTCGGTGCGCAGGTCAGTTGGATACGCATCTTGATAATGGCACGGCTGAAATTGACCGTGGTGTTGGTAGTTTTCCCTGCTGCGACCGTGACCTTGCGGGTACGCGGCGCTTCCGGACCATTGGTAAAGCGTACCTTGCACTCCGCGTCATTGGGGCCGTAGTTGGTGAGTTGGATCGAACTGATGTTGCTGTCGACGTCCGACGCGCTGTAATCGATCTTCACGCCCTGAATGTCTTTCGTCACATCGGTACTGAATGCAAACGCACTCAACGGCAGCAGCGTCAGCAGCACACAACAGAATTTTCTCATTCGGCAGTCTCCAATAAGGACCGCCAGCTTAGGACAAGAGGAGCTCATCTTGAAAGCGCCCCGCGTTACCCTTGATCAATGGCGCACCCTGCAAGCCGTGGTCGACCATGGCGGCTTCGCCCAGGCGGCCGAAGCGCTGCACCGCTCGCAATCCTCGGTGAGCTACACCGTGGCCCGTATGCAGGACCAACTCGGCGTGCCGCTGCTGCGCATCGACGGGCGCAAGGCGGTGCTCACCGAAGCGGGTGAAGTGCTGCTGCGCCGCTCCCGGCAACTGGTGAAAAACGCCAGCCAGCTTGAAGACCTGGCCCACCATATGGAACAAGGCTGGGAGGCCGAGGTGCGGCTGGTGGTCGACGCGGCCTACCCCAACGCCCGCCTGGTGCGCGCCCTCACCGCCTTTATGCCGCAAAGCCGTGGCTGTCGGGTACGCCTGCGCGAGGAGGTGTTGTCCGGTGTCGAGGAACTGTTGATGGACGGCATGGCCGACCTCGCCATCAGCGGGTTCATCATTCCGGGTTACCTGGGGACGGAAATGAGCGACGTCGAATTTGTCGCCGTGGCCCACCCCGAACACCCGCTGCACCAACTGCACCGCGAACTGAGCTTCCAGGACCTGGAAAGCCATATGCAGGTGGTGATCCGCGACTCCGGCCGCCAGCAGCCACGGGACGTCGGCTGGCTCGGCGCCGAGCAACGCTGGACCGTCGGCAGCCTGCCCACCGCAGCGACCTTTGTCAGCAGCGGCCTGGGCTTCGCCTGGTTGCCCCGGCACCTGATCGAACGCGAACTCAAGGAAGGCCTGCTCAAGCTACTCCCCCTGGAACGAGGTGGCAGCCGCAACCCGACCTTCTATCTTTACTCGAACAAGGACAAACCCCTGGGCCCGGCCACGCAGATTCTTGTCGAGTTGCTGCGCACCTTCGACACTGCCCCACTGGACGCGCCGTTCGCCGCACCGCAGCAAGCCTGAACAAGGAGTTCCCATGGCCTATTTCGAACATGAAGGTTGCACCCTGCATTACGAGGAATATGGCCATGGCGCTCCGCTGATCCTGATCCACGGCCTGGGCTCCAGTTGCCTAGATTGGGAGCTGCAAGTGCCGGTACTGTCACAGCACTACTGGTTGATCGTGGTGGATGTGCGTGGTCACGGACGCTCCGACAAACCCCGGGAGCGCTACAGCATCGCCGGCTTCACCGCCGACCTGGTGGCCTTGATCGAACACCTGCAACTGCCCCCGGCCCACGTGGTCGGCTTGTCCATGGGTGGCATGATTGCCTTTCAACTGGCGGTGGATGAACCGCAAATGCTCAAGAGCCTGTGCATCGTCAACAGTGCGCCTCAGGTCAAGGTTCGCACGGCCGGCGATTACTGGCAGTGGGCCAAGCGCTGGAGCCTGGCACGCGCCCTAAGCCTGAGCACCATCGGCAAAGCCCTGGGCAACATGCTGTTTCCCAAGCCCGAACAAGCCGAACTGCGGCGCAAGATGGCTGAACGCTGGGCAAAAAACGACAAACGTGCTCACCTCGCCAGCTTCGATGCAATTGTTGGCTGGGGCGTACAGGAACAACTTTCGAAAATCTCCTGTCCAACCCTGGTCATCAGCGCCGACCACGACTACACCCCCGTGGCGCAGAAAGAAATCTATGTAAAACTGCTGCCCGATGCGCGGCTGGTGGTGATCGAAGATTCCCGCCATGCCACGCCGCTGGATCAACCCGAACACTTCAATAACACCCTGCTCGATTTTCTCAAGACAGTCGAAACCACAACCCAGGATCACTGACCCATGCTGAAAAAAATCGCCTTCTTTGCCGGTTCCGTACTGTTCGCTGCCAACCTGATGGCGGCCGAACCCGCCAAGGCACCTCACGTCTTGATCACCACCACCAATGGCGACATTGAAATCGAACTGGACCCGGTCAAGGCCCCGATCAGTACCAAGAACTTCCTGGCCTATGTCGACAAAGGCTTCTACACCAACACCATTTTTCACCGGGTAATCCCGGGGTTCATGGTGCAGGGCGGTGGGTTCACGTCGCAAATGTCGCAAAAGCCGACCGAAGCACCGATCAAGAACGAAGCCAGCAACGGCCTGCATAACGTGCGCGGCACCCTGTCGATGGCGCGTACCAACGACCCGAACTCCGCCACCAGCCAATTCTTCATCAACGTTGCAGACAATGCCTTCCTCGACCCGGGCCGTGATGCGGGTTACGCGGTATTTGCCAAAGTGGTCAAGGGCATGGACGTGGTCGACATCATCGTCAACTCGCAAACCACCACCAAACAGGGCATGCAGAACGTGCCAATCGATCCTGTCCTGATCAAGTCGGCCAAGCGCATCGACTGAAGGCTACAGGGAGTTTCGCGCGGTGCCCCCAAGGCACCGCGCACATTTGAACAGGAGAGCCCGCCGCGCGGGCGTCATACCTAATGCTCTATCGTCGTTTTGAACAACTGATCGACATCTTCCGCGACGCTCCCAGCGCGGCCCCTCCCGATAAAGTCCTGCCCTTCTACATCTATTACCTGCGCCAGGTATGGCCGTGCTTTGCCGCCTTGCTGGTGGTGGGCCTGATCGGCGCGCTGATCGAAGTGGCGCTGTTCAGCTACCTGAGCCGCATCATCGACCTGGCTCAGGGCACGCCGCCCGCCAACTTCTTCCAGATCCACGCCAATGAGCTGATCTGGATGGCCGTGGTCGCCCTGCTGCTGCGCCCGATCTTCGGCGCCCTGCATGACCTGTTGGTGCACCAGACCATCAGCCCGGGCATGACCAGCCTGATCCGCTGGCAGAACCACAGCTACGTGCTCAAGCAGAGCCTGAACTTCTTCCAGAACGACTTCGCCGGGCGCATTGCCCAGCGCATCATGCAAACCGGCAACTCCCTGCGCGACTCCGCAGTGGCCGCCGTGGACGCGATCTGGCACGTGGCGATCTACGCCATCAGCGCCCTGGTGCTGTTCGCCGAAGCCGACTGGCGCCTGATGATCCCGCTGATCACCTGGATCATCGCCTACAGCCTGGCCCTGCGGTACTTCGTGCCACGGGTCAAGGAACGCTCGGTGATTTCCTCCGAGGCACGTTCCAAATTGATGGGACGGATTGTCGACGGCTACACCAACATCACCACCTTGAAGCTGTTCGCTCATACGAATTACGAGCAGAACTACGCCAAGGAAGCCATCGTCGAGCAAACCGAGAAAACCCAGCTGGCCAGCCGCGTCGTGACCAGCATGGACATCGTGATCACCACCATGAACGGCCTGTTGATTGTCTTTACCACCGGCCTTGCCCTGTGGCTGTGGACCCAATCCCTGATTTCAGTGGGCGCCATTGCCCTGGCCACCGGACTGGTGATTCGTATCGTGAACATGTCCGGCTGGATCATGTGGGTGGTCAACGGCATTTTCGAAAACATCGGCATGGTTCAGGACGGCCTGAAAACCATCGCCCAACCGCTGGCAGTGACCGACCGCGAGAATGCCCCGCGCCTGGAAGTGCACCATGGCGAGGTGCGGTTCGATCAGGTGGACTTCCACTACGGCAAGAAGAGCGGAATCATCAGCGGTCTGAACCTGGACATTAAACCGGGTGAAAAAATCGGCCTGATCGGTCCGTCCGGCGCGGGTAAATCTACCCTGGTCAACCTGCTGTTGCGCCTGTACGACCTGCAAGGCGGACGCATCCTGATCGACGGCCAGAACATCGCCGAAGTCGCCCAGGAAACCCTGCGCGAACAGATCGGCATGATCACCCAGGACACCTCGCTGCTGCACCGCTCGATCCGCGACAACCTGCTGTATGGCAAGCCGGACGCCACCGATGAAGAGCTTTGGGCCGCGGTGCACAAGGCTCGCGCCGACGAGTTCATCCCGTTACTGTCGGACGCCGAGGGCCGTACCGGCCTGGACGCCCACGTCGGTGAACGCGGGGTCAAACTCTCCGGCGGGCAACGCCAGCGGATCGCTATCGCGCGGGTGCTGCTCAAGGACGCGCCGATCCTGATCATGGACGAAGCCACCTCCGCGCTGGATTCGGAAGTGGAAGCGGCAATCCAGGAAAGCCTGGAAACCCTGATGCAGGGCAAGACGGTAATCGCCATCGCCCACCGGCTTTCCACCATTGCCAGAATGGACAGGCTGGTGGTGCTGGAAAAAGGCCAGATTGCCGAAAGCGGCAGCCATGCCGAATTGCTCGCACAGGGCGGTTTGTATGCGCGATTGTGGCAACACCAGACCGGGGGGTTCGTCGGAATAGACTGATTCCGTTGGTTAACTGTACCCTCAATTCCGAACAATTCTGACAGTTTTCTCTATCTCACTGGTCTTGCGACACAATCCTGCTGTACTCCAATCAGGCCCCAGGAGGGCCCTGATTTAAGGCAGCAGGGAAGCGTCACAGACCCGTTAATCAGATAGAGCAATCTACTAAGGATGTGTTCATGTCACTGTTCAAGCGTTCCGTTACGGAAGGACTGGGTACGTTTTGGCTGGTGTTGGGTGGCTGCGGCAGTGCGGTACTGGCCGCATCGTCGCCCGTCGGGATCGGGGTGCTCGGTGTGGCCCTGGCGTTCGGGCTCACGGTACTGACCATGGCATTTGCCATCGGGCACATCAGCGGTTGCCACCTAAACCCGGCAGTGTCAGTGGGGCTGGTAGTGGGCGGAAGATTTCCGGCCAGGGAGTTACCGGCGTACATCATCTCTCAGGTATTTGGTGGCATCGTCGCCGCTGCGTTGTTGTACTTCATAGCCAGCGGCAAGCCAGGGTTCGAACTGGCCTCAGGCCTGGCGAGCAACGGCTACGGCGAGCATTCACCCGGTGGTTATTCAATGACGGCAGGCTTTGTGTGTGAGCTGGTGATGACGGCGATGTTCGTGCTGATCATCCTCGGCGCCACCGACCGCCGCGTGCCGGCGGGTTTCGCGCCGATCGCCATCGGCCTCGCGTTGACGCTGATCCACCTGATCTCGATCCCGGTCACCAACACCTCGGTCAACCCGGCGCGCAGTACCGGCCCGGCGCTGATTGTCGGCGGTTGGGCGCTCCAGCAGTTGTGGATGTTCTGGCTGGCGCCGATCCTCGGTGCAGTGGTCGGCGGCATTACCTATCGATGGCTGGGCACGGAAAAACCCGCCTGAGCCAAACGGGTTCAGCCCTGCCGGTAAGGCAGGGCTGCCCTCGCCTCCTCGGCATACGCCAGGATCCCCACGCTTTCGCGCTCCAGGAAATCCGCCACCGCGGTCTTCAAACCCGGATGTCGCAGGTAATGCCAGGAATGCGTGATCACCGGCTCAAACCCGCGAATCAACTTGTGCTCGCCCTGGGCACCCGCGTCAAAGCGCTGCAGGCCATGAGCAATCGCGTAGTCCATGCCCTGATAGAAACACGTCTCGAAATGCAGCCGGTCGAACTCGGCCAGGCAGCCCCAGTAACGCCCATAAAAGCTGTCGCCGCCGATCAGGCTGAAGGCCATGGCCACCGGCCGTGAACCTTGCTTGGCCAGCACCACGCGAATCGCCTCGGGCATGCGCTCGGCCAGCAGGCTGAAAAACGCCCGGGTCAGGTACGGCGATTGTCGGCGTATGGCGTAGGTGTTGGCGTAACAGGCGTAGACAAAATCCCACTGCGCCTCGCTCAACTCATGGCCTTGCAACCATTCGAACTCAATGCCCTGCCCCGCTACCTGTTCGCGCTCTTTGCGCATCTGTTTACGCTTGCGTGAACTCAGGGCATCGAGGAAATCCTGAAAGTCACGGTAACCCCGGTTCTGCCAGTGAAACTGGCAGCCCAGGCGTTGCAGCCAGCCTGGCTGTTGAGCCAGCGCGGTATCCGTCAGGGCGTCGGTAAAGTTGATATGGGCACTGGAAAGGCCTTCGATTTCCAGGTAACCGGGCAGGCTTTTAAGCAGTTCGAAGCCGTCCTCGGCGCGGGCGGCCAACAGGCGCGGGCCGCTGACCGGGCTGAAGGGCACGGCCGTCAGCAATTTCGGGTAATAGTCGATGCCCGCCCGCTCGCAGGCATCGGCCCAGCCGTGGTCGAACACGTATTCGCCGTACGAATGCCATTTGCGATAGCTGGGCAACGCGGCAATCAGCCGGCCACCTTCATAGTGCAGCAAATGCTCCGGCTGCCACCCGGAGTGCGGGCCGATGCTGGCGCTGTCTTCCAGGGCACTGAGGAATGCATGGCGCAGAAACGGCTGATCAGCGGGGACCAACCCATTCCATTCATCGGGCGCAATCTCGGACAGGTTATTCAAACGTTGTAACGGCATCCCATTCCCCGACGGTCACGGCTTTGTGTAGGAGCGAGCTTGCTCGCGATGGTCGTTAACGATAACGCGAGCATTCTGACAGAACGCGGTGATCTCTGGTTCTTTGCGAGCAAGCTCGCGCCTACAAGACTCGACGCAAAAAAAAAGCCCCGCCAAACGGCGGGGCAAACCAAATGAGGAGCGCTTTGACGGATGAAGAAAAAGCGCTTTGGAGCGGTATTGCGGGTTGCTTAGAACACGTACTGCACGCGGGCCACGATGGCGTCACCGCTGTCGTCACCGGCGGCGTTGACGATTTTGTCGGTCTTGGCCTTGATGTAGTTGGCAGAGATTTTCACCGCTTCGTTGGCGTACCAGTTCACCCCAATGATGTTCAGGTTGGCCTTGGCATCGCCCACTTCCCGAGTGGCGGTGTTGCGCACCACGTTTTTGTCATCCACGGTGATGTTGTCGTAGCGGTAGAACACTTCCCACGCGCCGTACTGCTTGTTCTCGGGCTTGATGGTGTCGAACTTGGCCCCGTCGAGTTTGTAGACACGGGATTCGCCGGTCAGGGTGTACGCCACCTGGCCGTAGAAGCCGCTGGCTTTCACGTCCTGATAGGCACTGCTGTCGGCCTTCAGCTTGCGGTTCAGGTATTCGCCCTGCAGGGACAACGGACCACGGGCGAATGCAAATTCGCCGCCGAACACGGTGTCGGTGTCGTAGGCGTCGTTCGCCGTCAGGCTGCCGGAATCCAGGCCCACACCGCCACCAAAGGTCGCTCGGTTGCCGTTGGCACCGGCATCGTTGCCGCCGTTGGTGGAAACGCCACGAACCCCAAGACGTGGACGAATACGCGAGTCGAAGGCCGTGTCTTTCAGGTCACGTACCGCGTAATCCAGGCCCAGGTGCAGCACGTTGCCGGTGTCATGCATCGGTGCGAACACCGCACGGGCGTTGAATTGCTTCACGCCTTTGCCGTTCTTGTCGTTGATGTCCTTGGAAGAAACGCTGGCCGACAGGTAAGCCATGTCACCGACGACCGAACTGGCCTGGATACCCATGCCGTTGGCGTGGGAGTGAATCCAGTCAGCGACTTCATACGCCGCGTTGCGGTCGATGCCGGTCACCCACTTGGAGCTGGTGGCTTTTTCCAGGCCGAAGTCTTCGTCGAAGCGGCCGGCACGGATCACGACAGGCTTGAAGCCGGCGTAGGACAGGGACGCTTCGTCGAAGTAACCATCATCGGCGTTGCCGGAGTTGTGGGACAGGTCGTAGTTGACCTGGTACTTCCAGTCCTTGTAGACGGTGCCGCCGAACTCGATGTAGGCACGGCGGAAATAGGCCGCGTCAGCCGAGTCACCATTCTTGGTGTAAAAGCCATCAAACGTACCGTAATCGGCCTGCAAACGACCACCCAGCTTGAAGCTGAAATTCTGGTCGGTGGTTGCAACCTCAAGGCCGCCCTTGGTTTTGACAACGATATCGGCGCCGTCAGTAGTGACAGTACCGGCGAAAGCCTGGGCGGTGACAGCCAGGGCCAAGGCGCTGGCCGCGAAACCGGCGAAGTGCTTACGGATCATCGAAGAATTCCCCTAATTGATGGTCTTGTGCATTGGTAAAACACGCGGTTTAGAGCCGCTGGTGTTGGGGGGCGATCTTGGCGAGGGGATATTTCAGCCGGGTTGCTGGAACATAAAGATTTTGTTACTCGGGAACTTTTTAATAGCCATTCGAAATAAGACGAAGCCTACGTAAATCAAGGCTTCAGCCTATAAAAATGGTAAAAATGCCAGATGTTGCGAAATGTAAAAACAATCGAGAAAAATGAATATTTTTTCATGTCGTTTATTTTTTGAGCAAAAAAAAGCCCACATCATTTATCGATGCGGGCTTCGTTTTTGTGTGAAAAGTGACGGGTATTACTGGTCGCGGGAACGCTCGGCGGCCAGGCGTTCGGCCAACGCATCAACATCGTCGATGGGCGGCTCGGGCAGGATCTTCAGGGTCGCCTGCATCAAGCGCATCTGCCGGATAAAGCGCCGGCAGTTGGGGCAGAACATCAGGTGATGACGCACCAGCAGACGTTCGCGAAAGGTCAGTTGCCCATCGAGATAGTCACTGGAACGCGCCACTTGTTCTTTACAGGTCAACATTCGCCGGTTTCCTCAAAATGCTCCACCGTGGCGAAGACTTTAAGCCGTGCTCGATGCAGCAGCACACGAACATTGGAGAGCGATAGTGTCAGAAGATTACAAATCTCCTCCAACTCCAGCCCCTGACGTTCGCGCAGCAGCAGTACGCTGCTTTGCAGCTCGGAAAGACTGGCCAGCGTGTGTTCCAGGCATTTGCGCAGCTCGTCTTCGGTGAGCAGCGCTTCGGGAGTGTCCTGATGCCAGGCAAACGGCGCGACGGCCCAGTGGCCATCGTCAGGCACAAAGCGGTCATCGCCGATGGTGCCGTGGGGCGATGGCAGGTCATCGAGCAGCACTTCCCGGCGATTCTGCTTGTAGCGGCCTTTGGCCGAGTTGGCCGTGATGGTCAGCAGCCAGGTCTTGAGGCTGGAGCGCCCCTCGAACTTCGCCAGGTTGCGCACCACCGACAGCCAGGCGTCCTGGACCACCTCATCGGCATGGCGCTGGCCAACGATGGCATAGGCCACGGCACGCATCGCGCTCTGGTAGGTGGTGACCAACTCCTTGTAGGCCCGCTGCTCACCCTTGAGCAATCGTTCAAGCAGGTGCGCGTCGTCCGCTGCTGCCATTCAAGACCTCGATTTCAAAACATGATCAGCGTTTGCGCAGAATCACGCTACCGATCGAATACCCGGCGCCAAACGAGCTGAGCACGGCCACAGCGCCCTTGGGCAAGTCGTCCTGGTAGGTGTGAAACGCAATCACCGAACCCGCGGAGCTGGTGTTGGCGTAAGTATCGAGGATCACCGGCGCTTCTTCCACCGAAGCCTCACGGCCCAGCAGTTTCTTGACGATCAGGTGGTTCATGCTGAGGTTGGCCTGATGCAGCCAGAAGCGCTTCACGTCGCCGACATTCAGCTGGTTTTCCGACAGGTGCTTGCCGATCAACTCGGCGACCATCGGGCAGACATCACGGAAGACTTTGCGGCCTTCCTGCACGAACAGCTTGTCGGGGGCACCGATGCCCTCTTCCGCCGCGCGGTTGAGGAAACCGAAGTTGTTGCGGATGTTGTTGGAGAACTTGGTCAGCAGCTTGGTGCTCACCACGTCGAACTGGTGCTCGGAAGTGGCCAGGTCGGCCCGCTCGAGAATCACGGCGGTGGCGGCATCGCCAAAGATGAAATGGCTGTCGCGGTCACGGAAGTTCAGGTGGCCGGTGCAGATCTCCGGGTTGACCATCAGGATCGCCCGGGCCTGGCCCAGCTGGATGCTGTTGGCGGCATTCTGGATGCCGAAGGTCGCCGAGGAACAGGCCACGTTCATGTCAAAGCCGAAACCCTGGATACCCAGCGCTTCCTGGACTTCAATGGCAATCGCTGGATACGCCCGCTGCAGGTTGGAACAGGCGACGATCACACCATCGATGTCGGCGGCGGTCTTGCCGGCGCGCTGCAAGGCTTGCTCGGCAGCACTGACGGCCATCTGGCAGAGGATCGACCACTCGTCGTTGGAGCGCTCAGGCAGGCGTGGCGCCATGCGCTGTGGGTCGAGAATGCCGGCCTTGTCCATGACAAAGCGGCTCTTGATGCCCGAGGCCTTTTCGATGAAGGCGGCGCTGGATTCGGTCAGCGGCTCGACGTCACCGCGTTCGATGGCTGCGGCGTTATCCAGGTTGAACTGTTGCACGTAAGCATTGAAAGACTGCACCAGCTCTTCGTTGGAGATGCTGTTGGCCGGGGTGTACAGGCCTGTGCCGCTGATGACGACGTTATGCACGGTCGTTCCTCTAAATCTGTTCAGGCAGAAGGGTATTGGTACCGTCGTACCAAACCGTAAGTAGTTTTATGCCGCCCAGCGGCCTTCAAACTGGTAACGCTTTATTCCATCGCGCCATGGCTGCGCCAGCCCAATTCGACGATCCCGGCATTTATAACCGCGAAGTTTGCCATAAAGCCTGGGGTTTGGCGCCATTTGCTCGACGGGCGCCTGTCCCCGGGATTGTGGTCACGCTTCGACCAGGCTCCATTGCTTGCTCAGGCGCTTGTCGGAAATCGGTACCTTGGTGCCCAACTGCTGGGCAAACAGCGATACCCGGTATTCCTCCAGCCACCAGCGATACAGCTCCAACTGAGGGTCGCGCTTGCCTTCCTGGGCGTGCTTGTTGAGGCGATTCTGATACTGGCTCCACAACCCACTCAGTTCGGTACTCCAGACCCGATCCTTCTGCACCTGGCTCGGCAGTTTCTCCAGGCGCAACTCGATAGCCTTGAGGAAACGCGGCAGCTCCTTGAACCATTGCGCCGAGGTTTCCCGCACGAAACCGGGATACACCAGGTTGCTCAATTGCTGCTTGATGTCATTGAGAGCCACGGCCTGGGCCAGGTCAATCTTGCCTTTGAAGCGTTTTTGCAGGCCATGCCACAGTTTCAGGATTTCGAGGGTCAAGCGCGCCTGGCGCTCGGCATGTTCGGTCCAACTGCCACGCTTGCGCTCGGCCAAGGCGGCCAGGCCGGCGCCGTCACGTGGCAGGCTGGCTTCGCCTTCCAGCACGCAGCTGTCGAGGCTGGCCAACAGAATGTCTTCCACCAGGGCCTCGATACGCCCCAGCTCGCGGTACATCAGGCCCAACTCGGTCAGGCCGGGCAACTTGCCCCGCAGGAATTTTGCCGGCTCGGCCAGTTGCTGCAGCAGCAAACGCTGCAAGGCCCGACGGTGCTGGAACTCCGCCTCGGCGGCGGTGGAGAAACGTCCTTCCTTGACCGTGCCGTTTTCTTCCACCAATGCCGGATACACCGTCATCGACAGGCCGGCGATGTTTTGCTGGGTTTTCTCGGCCACCGCCGCAAAGACCTTGGCTTCCACCGGCTGCTGGCTTTTCGCGGTCTGCGGTACGGCCAATGCGGCCTGGCTGGCTTCAGCGAAACGTGCAGTCAGCTCGGCCAGGTCGCGGCCTTCACCGAGGAACTTGCCCTGGCCGTCGACCACTTCCAGGTTCATCTTCAGGTGGTTTTCCACCTGTTGTGCGGCCTCGGCCCAGGCTTCATCGCTGACCCGTGCCCCGGTCATGCGCAGCAACTCGCGCCCCAATGCCTGGGGCAACGAGCCTTGGCCAAATTCGATGCGTTGCAGGGCGGCCTTGACGAAATCCGGTACCGGCACGAAGTTCTTGCGCAGGGCCTTGGGCAAGTTGCGCACCAGGGCAATGCACTTGGCCTCGATCACACCCGGCACCAGCCACTCCAGGCGCTCGGGCGGCAAGGCCGGCAACAGCGGCGCCGGCACGCGCAAAGTCACGCCGTCCCGGGGATGGTTGGGTTCAAAGTGATAACTCAAGGCCAGGGCCAGGTCGCCCAGGTGCAAGGTGTCCGGGTAATGGGCGGCAGTGACTTCACTGGCCTCGCGGGCCAGCACGTCTTCTTCGCGCATGATTAACAGCTGCGGGTCTTTCTGGCTGTTGACCTTGTACCAACTGTCGAAGGTCGCGGTCTGGTGGATCTCGGCCGGGAGGCGCGCGTCGTAGAAGGCGTACAGAGTTTCCTCGTCCGCCAGGATGTCGCGCCGGCGGGCCTTGGCTTCCAGCTCGTCGAGCTGTTCCAGCAGTTGCTGGTTGGCCGTCAGGCAGCGGGCCCGGGACTGAATCTCGCCGCGCACCAGGCCTTCACGGATAAACAGCTCGCGGGACGTCACCGGATCAATCGGCCCGTAATGCACCGGCCGACGCCCGACGATGATCAACCCGAACAGGGTGATCTGCTCAAACGCCACCACTTGGCCACGCTTCTTCTCCCAATGGGGTTCGAAGTGGTTTTTCTTGATCAAATGCCCGGCCAACGGCTCGATCCAGTCGGCGTCGATCTTGGCCACCATCCGTGCATACAGCTTGGTGGTTTCCACCAGTTCCGCAGTCATCAGCCACTGCGGGCGCTTCTTGCCGATGCCCGAGGAAGGGTGAATCCAGAAACGCCGCTGACGCGCGCCGAGGTAATCGCCCTCTTCGGTCTTCTGGCCGATCTGACTCAGCAGGCCGGACAGCACCGCCTTGTGCAGTTTCGGGAAATCCGCCGGCTCCTTGTTGACGGTCAACTGCATGTCGCGGCAGATCAGGCTCAACTGACGGTGGGAATCACGCCACTCCCGCAGGCGCAGGTAATTCAGGAAGTTCTTGCGGCACCAGTTACGCAACGGGCTGGCGGTCAATTCCTGGCGCTGCTCTTCAAAACCACGCCACAGATTCACCAACCCGGCGAAGTCCGAATCCGGGTCCTTCCACTGTGCGTGAGCCTGGTCGGCGGCTTGCTGGCGTTCCGGCGGACGCTCGCGCGGGTCCTGGATCGACATGGCGCTGGCGACGATCAGCACTTCCTGCAAGCTGCCGAGCTTGGCAGCTTCCAGCAACATGCGGCCCATGCGCGGGTCCACCGGCAAACGCGCCAACTGGCGGCCCATCGCGGTGAGCTGGCTGTTACGGTCGACGGCCGACAACTCTTGCAGCAGGTTGAAACCGTCGCTGATGGCCTTGCCATCCGGCGGCTCGATAAACGGGAAATCGGTGATCTCGCCCAGGCGCAGGTGCAGCATCTGCAGGATCACGGCCGCGAGGTTGGTGCGCAGGATTTCCGGGTCGGTAAATTCCGGACGACCGATAAAGTCTTCTTCGCTGTACAGGCGTACGCAAATCCCCGGCTCAACCCGCCCGCAGCGGCCTTTACGCTGGTTGGCGCTGGCCTGAGAAATCGCCTCGATCGGCAAGCGCTGGACCTTGGCCCGGTAGCTGTAACGGCTGATGCGCGCGGTGCCGCTGTCGATTACATAACGAATGCCCGGCACGGTCAGCGAGGTCTCCGCGACGTTGGTCGCCAGCACCACGCGTCGGCCCGGATGGGACTGGAAAATCCGCTGCTGCTCCGCCGGCGACAGGCGCGCATACAGCGGCAAGATTTCAGTGTGCTTGAGCTGGGCCTTGCGCAGCATGTCGGCGGCGTCGCGAATCTCGCGCTCGCCGGGCAGGAACACCAGCACATCGCCGGGGCTCTTGCGTTCGCTGCGTTCAAAGGCGGCGATCTCATCAAGGGTGGCGAGAATCGCCTGGTCGACGGTCAGGTCGTCCTCGACGCGGTTGCCCTCTTCGTCCTGCTCCAGGGTCAGCGGGCGGTACCAGGTTTCCACTGGGAAGGTGCGGCCCGACACTTCGACAATCGGCGCATCGTCGAAGTGCTTGGAAAAGCGCTCCAGGTCGATGGTCGCCGAAGTAATGATGACTTTGAGGTCCGGACGACGCGGCAGCAGGGTTTTCAGGTAGCCCAGCAGGAAGTCGATGTTCAGGCTGCGCTCGTGGGCTTCGTCGACGATGATCGTGTCGTAGCGTTCGAGGTAGCGGTCGTTCTGGGTTTCGGCCAGCAGGATGCCGTCGGTCATCAGCTTGATCAGGGTGTTGGAATCACTCTGATCTTCAAACCGCACCTGGTAACCCACCAGGGATCCCAGCGGTGTCGCCAGTTCTTCCGCGACCCGGCTTGCCACGCTGCGCGCCGCAATCCGGCGCGGCTGGGTATGGCCGATCAGGCCGTATTGGCCGCGGCCGATTTCCAGGCAGATTTTCGGCAACTGGGTGGTTTTACCCGAGCCGGTCTCACCGGCAATGATCAGCACCTGATGCTTGAGCAGCGCCGCCTTGATTTCGTCGCGCTTGGCGGCGATCGGCAGGCTGTCGTCATAGCGAATCACCGGCAGGCTGGCACGCCGCGCCGTCACCTGGGCGCAGGAGGCCTGCATCCGCGTCACCCACTGCGCAAGTTTTTCCTCATCGGGTTTCTTGCGCAGCTCAAGCAGTTGCCGCCGCAAGCGGTGGCGGTCGGCGAGCATGGCGTGATCGAGGTTTTTCAGCAGTTGGTCGATAGCGGGCGCTTGGTCAGTCATCAGGTACGCAAAGGTCGTCTATGTAGGCAGGGGGCGGATTGTCGCAGAAAAGCGCCGCCACGCGCTCCCCTCATTCATTGTCCAGGCCCTTGCGCCGGTAAGGAAACACATCGATCACCTTGCCGGCGCGAATCGCCTCTTGCAGACCTTTCCAGTAGTCGGCGTTGTACAACTCGCCGTGCAGTTCGTCGAACAGCCGGCGCTGGCCAGCATCGGCAAACAGGAACGGCGGGAATTCCTCCGGGAACACATCCAGTGGGCCGATGGAATACCAGGGCTCGGAGGCCATTTCATCTTCCGGAGTACGCGGTGCCGGGATGTGGCGAAAGTTGGCCTCGGTCAGGAAACAGATTTCGTCATAGTCGTAGAACACCACGCGACCATGGCGGGTGACGCCAAAATTCTTCAGCAACATATCGCCAGGGAAAATATTCGCCGCCGCCAGTTGCTTGATCGCCAGGCCGTAGTCTTCCAGCGCCTCGCGGACCTGGGCTTCGTTGGCGTTTTCGAGATAGAGGTTGAGCGGGGTCATGCGCCGCTCGGTCCAACAGTGGCGGATCAGTACCGTATCGCCTTCCACTTCGACGGTGCCGGCGGCGACTTCAAGCAGCTCGGCCAGGCATTCGGGCTCGAACTTGCTCAACGGAAAACGGAAGTCGGCGAACTCCTGGGTGTCTGCCATGCGCCCTACCCGGTCGACACTTTTCACCAGCCGGTACTTCTCGATCACCGTGGCGCGATTGACGTTCTTCGACGGCGAAAACCGGTCCTTGATGATCTTGAACACGGTATTGAAGCCCGGCAGGGTAAACACGCTCATGACCATGCCGCGCACGCCCGGGGCCATGATGAACTGGTCGTCGGTGGTGGCGAGGTGGTTGATCAGCGCCCGGTAGAACTCGGATTTTCCGTGTTTGTAGAAGCCGATGGAGGTGTACAACTCGGCGATGTGCTTGCCCGGCAGGATGCGCTTGAGGAAGCCGATAAACTCCGCCGGCACCGGCACGTCCACCATGAAATAGGAGCGGGTGAACGAGAAGATGATCGACACGTCGGCTTCGTCGGTGATCAGCGCGTCGATCTGGATGCCGCGCCCTTCCCGATGCAGCAGCGGGATCACCAGCGGCCACTGTTCGTCGCGGGTGTAGATGCGCCCTACGAGGTACGCGCCTTTGTTGCGGTACAGCACCGAGGAGAATAGTTCGACGTTGAGGTCCGGGTCTTTGCAGACCCAGTCCGGCAGGTTTTCGCGCAATTGCGCTTCCAGGCGGCGCAGGTCGGCGGGCAAGTCGGCGTAGGGCTCGCTGAAACGGTAGTCGGCGAAAATCTGTTCCAGCATGCCTGCCAGCTTGCCGCCCGGCTTGTAGGTGCGGGTCTGCGCCGCCCGGGCGCGGCGCAGGCTCGGCCGCGTGGTGTGAATGAACATGCAGCCGTCGCTGATCAGGTCATGGCTGAACAGCCCGCAAAACGTCGAGTTGTACCAGGTCTCGGACAGCTCATCGTCAAACCGCAGGTCGATCAGGCTGATGTAGGCGCTTTTCACCAGCGGCCAGGCGGCAATGTCGAGTAACACGGCTTCATCGAAGGCCGCCCGCAGCCGCGCCGTGACTTCGCTGACCTTGTCTTCATACAGGTTGATGCGCGCCGCCGAGGCCGCCTGCCCTTGCTGCCACTGTGCCTTTTCGAAACGCTCCCGGGCGCCATCGGTGATCTGGCGGAAGTGCTCGCGGTAGTCGTCGAAGCCGTCGAGGATCATCTGCGCAATGTCGAGGGCGGGCGTTTGCTGCGGCATTTGGGAAACCTCTGCGGGCATTTGGAGTGAGCTGAGCTTAGCCAGTGTGCAGGAACAGGAGAAGGGACATTTTTTCGTTCAGCCTTGTACAGGTTTGTTCATTTTGTACATTTATTTTCAGTTTTATTAAGTCGACCATTCGGTCAATAAAAAACCTAGAAGTCAGTTCAGCCAAGTTAAACGTTTCATCTGAAGGCCTTTAACCACGGGCCTCCCCCGGGAGCCCCTGGAAAACCCGAGTATTTGCTCTAGCACGCTGGACCTCACTTCCCTTTGGAGCATTGGATCCAACGTAAGGGAAACCCTTATTACCTTCATGATGGCTCTTTGCTATATAGCGCGCCCTCTCCCACCTAACAAGGTCAGAAGACCGGTCCGGGAACAGGTTCTAATCGACCAAGGAGCATTGAGATGTCATTGAGGAATATGGGGATCGGCCTGCGCGCCAGTCTGAGTTTTGGGGTGTTGGCCAGCCTGTTGATCGTGGTCGGCCTATTTGGTTTAGGCCAGATGGCCAAGCTGCGGGAAAGCGCGCTGATCATCGAAGAGTCGTGGATGCCGAGTATTGAAAACATTCACGACAGCGCCGCCTATGTCGCCAGCATCCGCCTGGAAGCGTTGCGCTTGCTCACCACCGATGAGTCCCGGGTGCGCGACAACAGCAAAAACCTGATCACCCGCCAACGTGGCGACCTTGAAGAACTGCTGAAGCGTCACGAAACCTTGCTGAGCAACGAGCAAGAACGCGACCTGCTCAAGCAGTTGAAAGCCAACGTTGCGACCTACATGACGATCGTCGCCCAGATGATTCAACTGGTCGACCAGGACCAGCAGCAAAACGCCATGGACCTGCTCAACAGCCGGCTGGCGCCCCAAGGCATGGTCCTCAATAAAAGCCTGGAAGACATGATCACCTTCAATCAAAAAGGTGTGGAAGGCGCCGCAGAGTCGGCGGCGCAGATGTACACCAGCGCCCAATGGGTGGTCGGCAGCATCATCGTCACCGCCCTGCTCGCCACCTTGTTGCTGGCCTGGCTGCTGACCCGCAGCATCACCGCGCCCATTGGCCAGGCACTGACGGTGGCCCGTACCATCGCCTCCGGCGACCTGAGCCGGCCGATCGTTGTGGAAGGCAAAGACGAGCCGGCGCAATTGCTCAGCGCATTGGCCACCATGCAGACCAACCTGCAGGACACCATCCGTGGCATCAGCGAATCGTCGCAGCAGTTGGCCTCGGCGGCCGAAGAGATGAGCTCGGTGATGGAACAGAGCACCCGCGGCCTGCAGGCGCAGAACGATGAAATCGAACAGGCTGCCACCGCGGTGACGCAGATGAGCGCAGCAGTAGACGAAGTGGCGGGCAATGCGGTGTCCAGCGCCGAAGCGTCCAAGGCCTCCGACGAAGACAGCAAGCACGGCCATTACCAGATCAGCGAGACCATCAGCTCGATCCAGAACCTGGTGGACGAAGTGCTCGGGGCCTCTACCAAGGCCGAAGGCCTGGCGGTGCAGGCCCAGGACATCAGCAAAGTACTGGAAGTGATTCGCGGGATTGCCGGTCAGACCAACCTGCTGGCGCTCAACGCGGCGATTGAGGCGGCCCGCGCAGGCGAGGCCGGTCGCGGTTTTGCCGTGGTGGCGGACGAAGTGCGCTCCCTGGCGCAGCGCACCCAGGACTCCACCGAAGAAATCGAGCAGATGATCAACGGCATCCAGCAAGGTACCCAGGACACCGTCGGGGCCTTGAACAGCAGCGCCGAACACGCCGGCCAGACCTTGCAGCGGGCCAACAGCGCCGGCAGTGCGCTGGAGAAAATCACTGCGGCGATCTCGTAGATCAGCCAGCGCAACCTGGTGATCGCCAGCGCCGCCGAGCAGCAGGCACTGGTGGCCCGAGAGGTGGACCGCAGCCTGGTGAACATTCGGGACCTGTCGACACAAACCGCCGCCGGTGCCACCCAGACTTCGGCGGCCAGCCAGGAACTGTCGCGGCTGGCGGTGGACCTCAATGGCTTGGTAACGCGCTTCGTGCTGTAAAACATGTATTAGCGATTGTGTCAGACAGGTCCGTGGGCAACACTTCCGCCCTTATCAAACAGGAGTTTTTCCGTGAGACCTGTCGACACCCTCCACCTGTTGGTGCTGGCCGCTATCTGGGGCGCGAGTTTTTTGTTCATGCGAATTATCGCGCCGGAAATCGGCACCATTCCTACGGCATTTTTCCGGGTGTCGATTGCCGCCACCGGCCTGCTGGTGATCCTCGCCATGATGCGGGTGAGCTGGGATTTCCAAGGCAAGTTCAAGACGGTCCTGTTGCTGGGCGTCATCAACTCGGGCATTCCCGCGACCATGTATTCGGTGGCGGCCCAAGTGCTGCCGGCCGGTTACTCGGCGATCTTCAATGCCACGACGCCGCTGATGGGCGTGCTGATTGGCGGGCTGTTTTTCAGTGAGCGTCTGACGCCGTCGAAAATTGCCGGCGTGTGCCTGGGGCTGTTCGGCGTTGGCATCCTGACCCGCGCCGGGCCGGTGGCCTTCGACATGGAACTGCTGATGGGCGCGCTGGCGTGCTTGTTGGCGACTACCTGTTATGGCTTTGCGGGCTTCCTGGCAAGGCGCTGGCTCGATCAACGGGGCGGGCTGGACAGTCGTCTCGCAGCCTTGGGCAGCATGCTCGGGGCCACGCTGTTCCTGCTGCCGCTGTTTGCCTGGAGTGCCATCAGCCATCCACCGGCCAGTTGGGGTGGCTGGCCTGTGTGGTTGTCGTTGCTCGGATTGGGGCTGGTATGTACGGCGTTTGCCTACATCCTGTACTTCCGCTTACTGACCTCCATCGGCCCGGTGAAGTCGATGACCGTGACCTTCATGATTCCGCCGTTCGGGGTGTTATGGGGTGCATTGCTCCTGGATGAACCGCTGTCCATGGCGCATCTGTATGGTGGGCTGTTGATTGCGGGGGCATTGTGGCTGGTGCTTCGGCCAGGGAAATTGGCCGGGAAGCTGTAGGAGCGTTTCGGCTCCTACAGCTGGGGTTGATCAGCTCTTACGGAACACAAAAGCCAATCCGACAATGATCAGGCCCATCCCCAGCAAGCTCAGGATTGCCAGCTTGTTGCCGAAGATCAGGTAATCCATCACGGCCGTCACCGCGGGCACCAGATAGAACAAGCTGGTGACATTCACCAGGTTGCCCCGAGCGATCAGCCGGTACAGCAACAGCGTCGCCAGCAGCGACACCACCAAGCCCATCCACAGCACCGGCACGAAAAAGCCGCTGCTGTGTTCAAAGTGGAACGGCTGGAACGGCACAAACACCGAGCACAACAACAAGCCTGCGAAGTACTGCACCGGCAGCGTGCCCAGCGGGTTATCGGTGATGCGCTTCTGCATGATCGAGCCGAAGGTCATGCTGGCCAGGGCCAACAGGCCAAAAAGTATGCCCGCCAGGGACATCCCGGACATGCCGATGCCCTGGTACACCACCATGATCAACCCCGCCAACCCCAGCGCCAGGCCGAACATCCGGCTCCAGGAGCGCTGACGCTCCATCAACACCACGGTCAGGATCGGTTGCACGCCCATGATGGTAGCCATCATGCCGGGCGTGACTTTGAGGTCCAGGGCCAGCAGGTAAAAAATCTGGTAAGCCCCCAACAGCACCAGCCCGGTGGCCGCCGCGTAAAGCATCGGCTTGCCGGGACGCGGCAACTTCAGCTTGAGGATCGGGACCAGTATCACCAACCCCGCCAGGGCGATGGCAAAACGGATCAGCAAAAACGCAAAGGGCGAAGCGTGGGCCAGGCCCCATTTGGAGAAAATCGCCCCGCTGCTCCACAGCAAGACAAACAGGCTCGTCGAGGCCGCCGCGGCCACGGATTGTTTCGAAATAACAGACATGGATACCACCTGTAATCAGGCAAAAAGCCAACTCAGCAAAGGCTGAAATTCAGTAGGTTTTTTTCAGGCGGGCACAGGGGGAACAGCCATCAGCTGATCAGCCCGAAATGCCAACACCCGGCGGTGATACGACTGCGTACACCGGCGTGCTACTGACAGGTGGGGGGTAGTGACTGATCTGCACAGGCTGCTGGTTCCCGCACGGCACGACCGCAGCGTTGACCGCTGAATCGACTACCGCTATGCGCAAGGAAGCTGGCATGTGCTGATCTTTTTTGAAGGGATGGACAGGTGTCTGAAAACACCTGCGGTCGACTATAACCAGCTGGGGACATGCTTTGCAATGACTTCGCCAAAAGGCCAGTAAGGACAGCTTGGGTCAACACCACTAGCCTTGGGAAAAACCAATCCGCTCCGAATCCGGGGGGCTTTTAACTCATGATGACCAATGCCAAAAAAACGCGATTCTCTGCGCTATCAGTTATACCGCTCAAAGGCGCTACACCTTGCGAAAGCCTCTACAAGGCAGTGGTACGAAGCCCTTAAACAGGATGAAAGCAATGACGTCGACTTGACCAAGGTGCGATTTGAGCCCATCAACACCGAGGCATTGATTGCCTATCAAGAATGGGATGAGGCCCCACACTTTAACTGGGAGGAGATTGCAACGTGGAAAGCGCATGAGCCACTGGCGGTTGACCTGTCCATTTGGTTCGACGTCGAATTATGTGGGTTGTGCTTTGCCAACCCAAATCAAAGTCGGTTGCGGATCAAAATCATCCGACTAGAAGGCAAACCCGGAAAAACCCATCCATTGAAAAGCCGTATCGCTGCGCTGACGATGATCGCCGTTGATCATTACGCACAGATCATCGGCAGTCAGTGGATAGAGATTCAAGAACCCGCGCCTGGTGCAATTCCCGTCTACAGGAATCTAGGCTTTGACTTCGACTCCCAAGGGAGGCTTGTGATAGCAGTAGAGAAGGCTTAGCATCGTAACCATGTTCAATTAATGATCAACAGTGGAGGCTAATATGGGAGCAGTTCCTAAAAACTCCGTCAGCCAAAAATCATCATCGAAGCCAATAAAAGAGTCTGGAGTACCAGCACTAGCACTCACCGCCAATCAGCGCCGTTTTCTCAGTGCAGCCATGACGACCAGCGTTGATGAGCCCAGCCTTTTAGCGGGCAACCCCAACAAATCAAAAGCATAAAAAACCGCTCAATCGAGCGGTTTTTTTATGCCTGCAAAAGCCTTAACCAAACAACCAATACCCCAACGCCGTCAGCACTACCACTGCCAGCACCGGCCGCAGGATGCGATAAGCCTTCGGATGCTTGCGCTTCCACTGCTTGACCACACCGCTGAAGCTGTCGCTGAAGCGCTTGCTCCAGGCATACGCCTGGTTGATCCCGCCAACGCGTTCGTCATCCAGGTTCTGCGGCGCGGTAGCGCGGCCCAGTTGGGCGCTGACCCAACGGTTGATGCGCGTCATCAGGCGGCTGCTCAGCGGGCGTTCGATGTCGCAGAACAGGATTACCCGGGTGTGCTCGGTTTCGTTCTTCACCCAGTGCACGTAGGTCTCGTCGAACATCACGTCTTCACCGTCACGCCAGGCATACACCTGGCCGTCGACGAAGATACGGCAGTCGTCGGAGTTCGGCGTGGACAGGCCCAGGTGGTAACGCAGGGAACCGGCAAACGGGTCACGGTGCGGGTTGAGGTGGCTGCCACCGGGCAACAGGGCAAACATCGCGCCCTTGACGTTGGGAATGCTGCTGACCAGGGCCACGGTTTTCGGGCACAGCAGTTCAGCCGACGGCAACGGCTTGTCGTACCACTTGAGGTAGAACCGCTTCCAGCCCTTCTTGAAGAACGAGCCGAAACCGGCATCGTTGTTCTTCTCGGCGGCGCGGATGTAACCCTCGTCGAACAGGTGCATGGCCTCTTCGCGAATCACTTCCCAGTTGTCCTTGAGCACGTCCAGCTCCGGAAACTTGCTGCGGTCCAGGTACGGCTTGGACGGCACGGCGGAGAAGATGTACATCAAGGCGTTATACGGGGCGAACAGCGCCGAATGGTTGACGAACTGACGCAACATCGGCAAGCGGGCCTTGCCACGCAAATGCACGTACAGCGTACTGCCGATAAACAGCAGCAACACCGACAGTTTGGCGGCCAAAGAAAAGGTCATGCAGCAACTCCTGGAAATAGGCGTCTGGCCATTAGCCTCCCATTATCGGGAAACCAGACGTAGCAGCCGGCCATGATAAACACTCCGGGCCTCGGGAAAAACCCGCGCACTCCAACAATCAGCATCTAGCGGTGCGCGATAACGGGCCAATTATGCATAAGGGCCGCGCCATCGCGCTGATTTGAATCAAGCCTGGTTTTCCTGATCGGTAAACAAATCGGCGAACAGCATGCTCGACAGGTAGCGTTCACCGGAGTCAGGCAGCACAACGACGATGGTCTTGCCCTGCATTTCCGGCTTCTCCGCCAGGCGCACCGCCACGGCCATTGCCGCGCCACAGGAGATACCGCAGAGAATCCCCTCCTCCTGCATCAGGCGCAACGCCATGGCCTTGGACTCTTCATCGCTGACCAGTTCGACTCGGTCGACCATCGACAGGTCGAGGTTTTTCGGCACAAAACCGGCGCCAATGCCTTGGATCTTGTGAGGACTGGGCTTGATCTCTTCACCGGCCAGCGCCTGGGTAATCACCGGCGAGCTGATGGGCTCCACCGCCACCGACAAGATAGGCTTGCCCTGGGTGTTCTTGATATAGCGCGACACCCCAGTGATGGTGCCGCCGGTGCCTACGCCTGCTACCAGCACGTCCACGGCACCATCGGTGTCATTCCAGATTTCCGGACCGGTGGTTTTCTCGTGGATCGCCGGGTTGGCCGGGTTTTCGAACTGGGCCGGCATAAAATACTTGGCCGGGTCGCTGGCGAGGATTTCGCCGGCCTTTTCGATCGCGCCCTTCATGCCCTTGGCCGGCTCGGTCAACACCAGTTCGGCGCCGAGGGCCTTGAGCACCTTGCGGCGCTCGATGCTCATGGAAGCGGGCATGGTCAGCAACAACTTGTAACCACGAGCGGCGGCAACAAACGCCAGGCCGATGCCGGTATTGCCGGACGTCGGCTCGACAATGGTCATGCCCGGCTTGAGTTTGCCGCTGCCTTCGGCGTCCCAGATCATGTTTGCGCCAATCCGGCATTTCACCGAATACCCCGGGTTACGCCCTTCGATCTTGGCCAGGATAGTCACGCCACGCGGGGCGATGCGGTTGATCTGAACCAGGGGCGTGTTACCGATGGAGTGCGCGTTGTCTGCAAAAATGCGGCTCATGACGGGTCCTTAAGGCAATTTCAGGAAGGCCCCAAGGGTATGCCTCGTGTTGCGAGGCGTCCAGTCAAGCGAACGTCCGGCGACGGCAGCAGTCAATCGCCTACACGGATGGAGAAAATTCCCATGAAACGTCGCTACAGTTGGCCCCTCTGGACCCTCGCCGGGGTCGTGGTACTGCTGGTCGTCCTGGATATCGCCCTGCCCTATCTGGTGCGCAACTACCTGAATGACAAACTCGCCGACATGGGCGATTACCGCGGCCAAGTCACCGATGTCGACCTGGCACTGTGGCGCGGCGCCTATCGAATCAACGGGTTGCAGATCGTCAAGGTCGACGGCAAGGTGCCGGTACCGTTCGTCAAGGCGCCGGTGATCGACCTGTCGGTCAGCTGGCATTCGCTGTGGTACGACCACGCGGTGGTGGCCGAGGCGCAGTTCATCAAGCCGGAACTGAATTTCGTCGACGGCGGCACCAACAAGCAGGCATCCCAGACCGGTCAGGGCACCGACTGGCGGGAACAACTGGGCAAACTGTTGCCGATCACCCTCAATGAGGTGCACATCAACGACGGGAAAATCGCCTTCCATAACTTCAGCTCGAAACCGCCGGTGAACATGTATGCCACTCAGGTCAACGCGACCTTCTACAACCTGACCAACGTGGTGGACGTCAAAGGCCAGCGCGACGCGCGTTTCGATGGCAAGGCACTGTTTTTGGGCCAGGCGCCGCTGGAAGCCACCGCGACGTTTGACCCCTTGAGCAATTTCGAAAACTTCGAATTCCGCTTCCGGGCCCGGGATATCCAACTCAAGCGCATGAATGACTTCGCCTCGGCCTACGGCAAATTTGACTTCAATGCGGGCACCGGCGATCTGGTGGTCGAAGCCCAGGCCGAAAAAGGCCAATTGACCGGCTACATCAAGCCTTTGCTGCGCAACGTCGAGGTGTTCAACTGGCAACAGGATGTCGAGAACAAGGACAAGAGCATCTTCCGCTCGATCTGGGAGGCCGTGGTGGGCGCCAGCGAGACCGTGTTGAAAAACCAGAACAAAAACCAGTTTGCCACCCGCGTGGAGCTGAGCGGCAACGTGCACCAGCAAGATATCAGCGCGTTCCAGGCGTTTTTGCAGATTTTGCGCAACGGTTTCGTCCAGGCTTTCAACGCCCGCTATGAACAGCCCAAGCCCTCGACAGATTGATCTTCAACGTGACTGCCCATTCAGAGACTGAATAGCCCGTCTGCGTTCACAGTCGCCGGGGCTGCGCGGTATAGTCGGGCAAAGCTGATTACTCGCCCGCTTCGGTCCCCGACCGTTCGGCGTCACGTTCGAGGATTGATAGATGAAGTTCGAAGGCACCCAGGCCTACGTTGCCACCGATGACCTGAAACTGGCCGTCAACGCCGCCATCACACTGGAGCGGCCACTGCTGGTCAAGGGCGAACCGGGCACCGGCAAGACCATGCTCGCCGAGCAACTGGCCGAAACCTTTGGCGCCAAGCTGATCACCTGGCACATCAAGTCCACCACCAAGGCCCATCAGGGCCTGTACGAGTACGACGCGGTGAGCCGCCTGCGGGACTCGCAGCTGGGCGTGGACAAGGTGCATGACGTACGCAACTACCTGAAAAAGGGCAAGCTCTGGGAAGCCTTCGAGTCCGAGGAACGGGTCATCTTGCTGATCGATGAAATCGACAAGGCCGACATCGAATTCCCCAACGACCTGCTGCAAGAACTCGACAAGATGGAGTTCTACGTCTACGAAATCGACGAGACCATCAAGGCCAAGAAACGCCCGATCATCATCATTACCTCCAACAACGAAAAAGAGCTGCCGGACGCGTTCCTGCGCCGCTGCTTCTTCCACTACATCGCCTTCCCGGACCGCACCACCCTGCAAAAGATCGTCGACGTGCACTACCCGGACATCAAGAAGGACCTGGTCAGCGAGGCACTCGATGTGTTCTTCGACGTGCGCAAGGTACCGGGCCTGAAGAAAAAACCGTCCACTTCCGAACTGGTGGACTGGCTGAAACTGCTGATGGCCGACAACATCGGCGAAGCGGTACTGCGCGAGCGCGACCCCACCAAGGCCATCCCGCCCCTGGCCGGTGCCCTGGTGAAAAACGAGCAGGACGTGCAGTTGCTGGAGCGCCTGGCGTTCATGAGCCGTCGCGGTAACCGATAAGGGCGATTGCCATGCTGCTCAACCTGTTCAATGAAATGCGTGCAGCCAAGGTGCCGGTCTCGGTGCGTGAGCTGCTGGACCTGATCAACGCGCTGAAACAGCGCGTGACCTTCGCCGACATGGACGAGTTTTACTACTTGGCCCGGGCGATTTTGGTGAAGGACGAACGGCATTTCGACAAGTTCGACCGGGCCTTCGGCGCCTACTTCAATGGCCTGGAAAAACTCGACGATCACCTGCAAGCACTGATTCCCGAAGACTGGCTGCGCAAGGAATTTGAACGCTCGCTGACCGACGAAGAGCGCGCGCAGATCCAGTCCCTCGGCGGTCTCGACAAGCTCATCGAGGAGTTCAAGAAGCGTCTAGAAGAACAGAAGGAACGCCACGCCGGCGGCAACAAATGGATCGGCACCGGCGGCACCAGCCCGTTCGGCTCCGGCGGTTTCAACCCCGAAGGCATTCGCGTGGGTGATGCCGGCAAGCGCCAGGGCAAAGCGGTCAAGGTCTGGGACCAGCGCGAGTACAAGAACCTCGATGATTCGGTGGAACTGGGCACCCGCAACATCAAGATCGCCCTGCGCCGCCTGCGCAAGTTCGCGCGTCAGGGGGCGGCGGAAGAGCTGGACATCGACGGCACCATCGACCATACGGCACGCGATGCCGGGTTGCTGAATATCCAGATGCGCCCGGAGCGGCGTAACACCATCAAGCTGCTGTTGCTGTTCGACATCGGCGGCTCGATGGATGCCCATGTGAAGACCTGCGAAGAGCTGTTCTCCGCGTGCAAGACCGAGTTCAAGCACCTGGAGTATTTCTACTTCCACAACTTCATTTATGAATCGGTGTGGAAGAACAACATGCGCCGGGGCTCGGAACGCACCTCGACCCAGGATCTGCTGCACAAGTACGGCGCCGACTACAAAGTGATCTTTATCGGCGATGCGGCCATGGCGCCGTATGAAATCACCCAGGCTGGCGGCAGCGTCGAGCACTGGAATGAAGAGCCCGGGTATGTGTGGATGCAGCGGTTCATGGAGAAGTACAAGAAGCTGATCTGGATTAATCCGTACCCGAAAGACACTTGGGGCTATACGGCGTCCACCGGGATAGTCCGGGACTTGATCGAGGACCAGATGTTTCCGCTGACGTTGCGTGGGCTTGAGGAAGGGATGCGCTTTTTGTCGAAGTAACCTGTTTCCCAGACAACCACGATCAAATGTGGGAGCGGGCTTGCTCGCGAAGACGGTGTATCAGCCAATATATTCGGTGACTGACACTGCGCTTTCGCGAGCAAGCCCGCTCCCACACTTTGTCCTGCGGTGGTCTTTAGTTTCTGGCGAAGCGGCGTAAATACTCCACCTGCTGCCGATGCGCCGTCTCCTGCATCACCGGCGCCAACCTCACCTTCTCCCCCGGCAAACACTGCGCCAGCCGCGCCAGCGCCAATGGCGTCAACGCACCCAGTCGCGGATAACCGCCAATGGTCTGCCGATCATTGAGCAATACAATCGGCTGCCCATCCGGTGGCACCTGGATCGCGCCCAGCGGGATGCCTTCCGAAATCAGCGACGGTCCCTGATATTCCAGCGGTGTGCCGAGCAAGCGCATGCCCATGCGGTCGGCACGGCTGTCGAGGGTCCATTCACTGTTGAACACGTCAAACAGACTCTGCCCGCCGAACTGGCCGATCTGCGCCCCGAGGATCACCTCCAGTGGCGCCTTCGAATCCAGTTTCGGCAATTGCTCCGCAGACAACACCCGCATCGCACCGCCCACACCTGAATAGCTCAACTGCGCACCTTCAGCCAGCGCTCGGCCAAAGCCATCCAGCCCGCCCAGTTCTTCACGCGCCACCGTAGCGCAACTGCCCAGCACCTGCGGCGCATCAAACCCGCCCGGCGCTGCCAGGTAGGCCCGCGCGCCGCTGAACGGCTGGGTAAACCGCAAACGCTGGCCTTTTTGCAGAATAAAACTGCGCCCCGGGCTGATCGCTCTTTCATCGACATAAGCGCCCAAATCCGCCCCGGCCAGCGCCAGCAGACAATAGTCCTCGGCTTGCACGGTGAAGCCACCCAAGGTGATTTCCACCACGGGCGCATCCAGGGCATTGCCCAGCAACCAATTGGCCCACGACATCGACACCCAATCCAGCGCGCCGCCCTGGGTCACGCCCAAGTGCCTTACGCCAAAACGTCCAGCGTCCTGCAACAAGCACAGCGGGGTGCTGGCCTCGATCAACAAGCGGCTCATGCCTGGGCCTCCAACGGTGTGTCATCGCCACCCAGGTTGATGAATTCGCTATGGCTCACCGCTTCGTAACGCACGGTGTCCCCCGGCTGCATGAGGCTGTAGCCCTCGCGCTCTCGATCAAACAGCTTGGCCGGTGTGCGGCCGATCAGGTTCCAGCCACCCGGCGATACCACCGGATAGGCCGCCGTCTGCCGCTCGGCGATCCCCACGCTGCCGGCCGCCACCCGCTTGCGCGGCGTATTGAGCCGTGGAGCTGCGAGCAGTTCGTCCACCAGGCCCATAAAGGCAAACCCCGGGGCAAAGCCCAAGGCGAACACCTGATATTCGTGCTGGCTGTGGCGACGGATCACCTCCTCCACCGCCAGCCCACTGCGCTGCGCGAGCAACGGCAGTTCGGGGCCGACGCGCAGGTCATACCAGACTGGCAACACATGGCATTGCCCGCTGCCCTTGGGCTTTGGCTGCAGCGCTTCAAGCGCCTGATCGATCAACTCCCGCGCCTGGGCCGGGCTCAGCGCCATCAGGTCGTAATGCACCATCAGGGTCGTGTAGGACGGCACCAGGTCCACCAGCGCCGGGCCAAAACCTTCCCGCAAACGGCGGGTGGCGGCGAGCATCCAGGGCATGTTGTCCTCGGCGATCACATCAAACAGGCGCACCATCAGGCTGTCGATGGCTACGACTTCAATCCGTGGTTTCATGCTGGGGTCAACGCCTCGCGGATGCGCTGCACGGCGGCCACCGAGCTGGCGTTATCGCCGTGTACACACAAGGTATTGGCCTGCAGGTGCAACGGGCTGCCGTCGCTGGCGACCAGATGCTCACCCCGGGCGATGATCAAGGCCTGCTGGATGATCTTTTCCGGATCGTGGTGCACCGCCCCCGGCAACTGGCGGGAGACCAGATGGCCAGCGCTGTCATAAGCACGATCGGCGAAGGCTTCGAACCACAGGGTCACGCCATATTCGTCGCCCAGGGCCTGGGCAGCGCTGTTGTCGCGGGTGGCCATCAGCATCAACGGCAGACTGGCGTCGTAGGCCGCCACGGCCTGGATCACCGCACGCAATTGCGCCGGCTTGGCCATCATGTCGTTGTACATCGCGCCATGGGGCTTGACGTAGCTGACCCGCCCGCCTTGGGCCCGGCAAATACCGTCGAGGGCGCCGATCTGGTAGTGCAACAGGTCCTGGATTTCCTGCGGGGTGTAGGCCATGGAGCGGCGGCCGAAACCCTGCAAGTCCTGGTACGCCGGGTGTGCGCCCACCTGCACGCCATGCTTGAAGGCCAGACTGACGGTCTTGCGCATGATGCTCGGGTCGCCGGCGTGGAAGCCGCAGGCAACGTTGGCGCAATCAATGAAAGGCATGACCTCGGCATCCAGACCCAAGGTCCAGTTGCCAAAGCTTTCTCCGATGTCGCAGTTCAATAGCAGGCGGCTCACGGTAGGGCTCCTGTAGGCTTTGTTTTTTTGTAGTGTGGGATCTTTTACCAAGATCTCGCAACGATGTTGTCCTGAACCCCAACGACGCTTATCGTGAGACAGCTCGATTTTTGGCGTTTGCGACACGCTGCGTCCAACTAATAAAAACCGATCCATGCATAAGAAAAGTTGATCCCATGAATTTGAAGTTCCTCGAAACCTTCGTCTGGGTGGCCAAGCTCAAGAGCTTTCGCCTGACGGCGGAGAAGCTGTTCACGACCCAGGCCTCGATCTCCAGCCGCATCGCCGTGCTGGAAAGCGAGCTGGGGGTGAAGCTGTTCCTGCGCGACTCCCGGGGGGTGAGCCTGACGCCGGAGGGCTTGAAGGTGCTCGATTATGCCGAGCAGATGATGGCGACCATGCAAGGGCTCAAGCAGTCCCTGGAAACCACCAGCAGCAAGGTCGGGCGTATCCGCATCGGGGTGATGGACACGGTGATCCACACTTGGCTAAGCGCGCTGGTGGCAGAACTGACGGACCACTTCCCACGGGTGGAAATCGAGTTGGTCGCCGATACCGCGCTGAACCTCAGCGATCAGTTGCAAAAAGGCTTTCTCGACCTGATCCTGCAAACCGACCTGCTGCGCCAGGAAACCGTGCGCAGCCTGGAACTTGCCAGCCATCCCATGGGCTGGATCGTCGCCAGCCACTCGATCTACAACCGCGACTACGCGTCCCTCGCCGAACTGGCCCAGGAGCGCATCATCACCTACTCGAAAAACTCCTGTCCGCACCAGGACGTGCTCAGCCTGATGCAGGCGAACGGCGTAGCCGCGCCACGAATGAGCTGTGTGAACTCGGTGTCGGCGATCACCCGCCTGCTGCGGGACGGGTTCGGGATTGGTGCGTTTCCGCCCGTATTGGTCAGCGAAGAGTTGGCACGAGGAGAATTGACCATGCTGCCCATGGAGCAACGACCACCGAACTTGCAGGTGGTGGTGTCGTGGCGAATAGGCGTGGAGTTGGTGGAGGAGATTGTGGCGCTGTGCCAGAGCGTGGTGGAGCGGTATGCGCAGAAGGTCGGCGAGGGTTTGATGGTGCTGAGCAAACCCATGCCACTGAAGGAACCGATTTAAAACTGTGGGAGCGGGCTTGCTCGCGAATGCGGTGTACCAGCCAACCTATATGTCACTGACGCACTGCATTCGCGAGCAAGCCCGCTCCCACAATTTGACCGCGTCAGCCTTTAAAGCCCCTTGAGGTCCCGCTCTTCAATCGGCCGGCTCTGGCGCAGGCGCTTGCCGCCCAACACCACCCAGTCGATCAGGCGGAACAGGCATTCCAGGCCAAACGACAACAGCATCGCCCCACCCAGGCCCCAGCCCATGGCTTCCGGGGTCAGTAACAGCATGTAGCTGTAGCCGTTCCAGGTTTCCTGGCGAATTGCCGGGTCGGCAGCCACGGCCACTTGCAGCGCGCGGATGTACCACGGGCCTTGCATCGCCTGGAACTGTTTATCCAGCGCTACCTGGCGGTCGAGCAACGTGCCCAGGCTGTTGGCATCGCTGCGAAACACCGGGTCGTCACTGGCACGGTAATGAGCCACCAGCGCCTGCAAATCGCCGTTGAAGAACTGCTGCGCCGTAGCATCAAAGCCGCGCAGGCCGGTCTGGGCCTCGATCAGATGGGCTTCGACGCGCTTGGCGTAGTCACTGATGAATCCCGGTACCTGCACACCGACCAACAGACCCACGGCAAACAACACCAGTCGCAAATAGCTGAGCAACATATTCGACGTCCTTATTCCGTTTTGCCTTGGCTGACACATTCGCCGCGTCGCCACAGGCTCCACTGGCCCGGTTCGTAGCGGGTCCAGGTCTCGTTTTCGGTCAGGGGTTCGGTGGCAATCACCGTCACCACGTCATTGGGGGTGGTTTCGGCCTGAAAATCGACGATCACGTCGACATCTTTCAACCGTGCGGGGCCAAACGGCGCGCGCCGGGTGATCTGTGCCAGTTTGGTCGAGCAATAGCAGAACAGCCAGTCACCGTCGCTGAGCAGGCAGTTGAACACGCCCTTGCTGCGGTATTCGCTGCAGGCGGCGATCAGGTCAGGCAGCACCTGTTCGATGTCCACCGGTTCCGGGAACGCTTCACGGACTCGGTTGAGCAAATCGCAGAACGCCGCCTCGCTGTCGGTATCACCCACCGGGCGGTAGAACGTGGCGCGGGGGTTGAAGTCCGCCAGTTGGCCGTTATGCGCGAAGCACCAGTTGCGGCCCCACAGTTCACGCACGAACGGGTGGGTATTGGACAGGCACACCTTGCCCACATTGGCCTGGCGGATATGGCCAATCACCACTTCACTCTTGATGGGATAACGCTGCACCAGCAGCGCGACTTCCGATTCGCTGCTGGCCGCCGGGTCCTGGAACAACCGCAGGCCACGGCCCTCGTAGAAGGCGATACCCCAACCGTCGCGGTGGGGGCCGGTCCGTCCGCCGCGTTGCATCAGCCCGGTAAAGCTGAACACGATATCGGTCGGTACGTTGGCACTCATGCCCAATAATTCACACATGCCAGGCTTCTCGATACAGGGCGTACAACGTTAAAGGCGCGGTTCGACCCGCATACCGCTGACAGGTGCCGGGCGACCGTAACGCTCATCGGCGAAGGGTTCGTCGTCATCCTCCGGCTCGGCGGCAGCGGCTGCCGCAGCGGCGGCCTTCTGCTCACGGCGGGCCCTGGAGGCACGCTCGATGGGCCAGCGGATCAGCACAAACACCAGGTACACGCCAAACGCGATCATGGAATACATGAACAGATCGGAAATCGCCCGCCAGGCGTTGTTGCCGACCTTGAGCACCAGGTCCAGGGCGGTGATGGCCACGGCCGGGGCGAACTGGGTCTTCACCGGGTCGACAATGGTCGGGCTGAACAGCAGCACCGCCATCAGCAGCCGCAGCGGTTCGCGCAGCCAGCGCCACATCCAGCGGGTCATGGCAAACCACACCAACAGGCAACCCAGGGCTGCGAAGGCGTAGAGGCCCCAAGCGATCAGATAGTCGTTCTCGGTCATGGTGTCCATGGCAAGGTAGGCAAACAGGCCGCTATGATAACGGCTTTTCAGTGCCGAGGCTGCAATGCCGTCGGCCAACCGCCAGACAGAGAGTGATCCATGCCCCCAGCGACCCACATCACTGCCGCCCCGATCGCCCGCAAGGCCCCCGGCACCGACCCGTACGCCTGGCTGCAAGCGCGGGACAGCGCCGAGGTGCTCGATTACCTCAAGGCGGAAAATGCCTGGCAAGAAGCAGAATTGTCCGACCAACAGGCGCTGCGCGAAACCCTGTTCGAAGAGATCAAGGGCCGCATCCTCGAAACCGACCTGTCCCTGCCCTCGCCTTGGGGCCCGTACCTGTATTACACCCGCACCACCGCCGGTGACGAATATGCCCGCCACTACCGCTGCCCGCGCCCGGCGGATGACAGCCAACAGGTCGACGAAAGCGCGGAAGAGCTGCTGCTGGACCCGAACGTGCTTGCCAATGGCGGCTTTTTCTCCCTTGGCGCCTTCAGCATCAGCCCCGACCACCAGCGCCTGGCCTACAGCCTGGACACCAACGGCGAAGAGATTTACACCCTCTACGTGAAGGAATTGGCCACCGGCAAGGTCAGCGAACTGGAGTTCGAAGACTGCGACGGCAGCATGACCTGGGCCAACGACAGCCTGACCTTGTTTTTCACTGAACTGGACGACACCCACCGCCCGCACAAACTGTATCGCTATCGCCTGGACGGCACCGCCGCCGAAGAAGTGTTCCACGAGCCCGACGGCCGTTTCTTCCTGCATTGCTACCGCTCAAGTTCCGAGCGCCAGTTGCTGCTGGCCCTGGGCAGCAAGACCACCAGCGAGATCTGGGCCCTGGACGCCGAGCAGCCGCAGCAGGCCTTTACCTGCCTGGCGCCACGGGTCGAAGGCCATGAATACGACGTCGACCACGGCAAGCTGGACGACCAGTGGACCTGGTTTATCCGCAGCAACCGCGACGGCATCAACTTCGCCCTGTTCCAGGCCGCCGACACCGGCAGCGTGCCGACCCAGGACGACTGGCAGAACCTGATCCCCCACGACGACGCAGTGATGCTGGATGGCGTGAGCCTCAACGCCCGGGCCATGACCCTGAGCCTGCGCATCGGTGGTTTGCCGATCATCGAAGTGCACCCACAAGGCCAAGCACCTTATCGGGTGGAATTGCCGGACGCGGCCTACAGCCTCTATGTGCAGAACAGCCTGGAATTTGCCAGCGACAAGATCCGCCTGCGCTATGAGGCCCTGAACCGCCCGGCCCAGGTGCGCCAGCTGGAACTGGCCAGCGGCGCGCAACAGGTGCTCAAGGAAACCCCGGTGCTCGGTGTGTTCAACGCCGACGACTACGTCAGCCAACGGTTGTGGGCGACGTCGGCCGATGGCACTCAGGTGCCGATCAGTCTTGTCGTCCGCCGCGACCAGTTGGGTAAGCCGACGCCGCTGTACCTGTACGGCTACGGCGCCTATGGCCAGAGCCTCGACCCGTGGTTCTCCCACGCGCGCCTGAGCCTGCTGGACCGTGGCGTGGCCTTTGCCATTGCCCATGTACGCGGGGGCGGCGAACTGGGCGAAGCCTGGTACCGCGCCGGCAAGCAGGAGCACAAGCAAAATACCTTCAGCGACTTTATCGCCTGCGCCGAACACCTGATCGCCCAAGGCCTGACCACCTCCAAGCAACTGGCTATCAGCGGCGGCAGCGCCGGCGGCCTGTTGATCGGTGCAGTGCTCAATCAGCGCCCGGAGCTGTTCCAGGCGGCGATTGCCGAAGTGCCGTTCGTCGACGTGCTCAACACCATGCTCGACCCTGAATTGCCGTTGACCATCACCGAGTACGACGAATGGGGCAACCCTGAAGAGCCGGAGGTGTATGAGCGGATCAAGGCTTACGCGCCGTACGAAAACGTCAGCGCCCAGGCCTACCCGGCCACGCTGGTGATCGCCGGCTACAACGACAGCCGCGTGCAATATTGGGAAGCGGCCAAGTGGGTGGCCAAGCTGCGCGACACCAAGACCGACGATAACCTGCTACTGCTCAAGACCGAGCTGGGTGCGGGCCACGGCGGCATGAGTGGGCGTTACCAGGGATTACGTGACGTAGCACTCGAATATGCATTTGTTTTCAAGGCGCTGGGGCTGATTTAAGGAACTCCGCCTGGCGGGCGGGTCTGAACACCTGACCGCCGGGCGCGCCCTGCACGATTTATGGACAAAGACTGTAAGCCTCATGCCAGAACCGACCTTACTCAATAACGAAATCCGCGACATGCTGATGGATTGCGGCCTCTTCGACCCGCTGCTGCCGGAAGACTTCCATGTGGCGGCGGGCTATTTCAACATCAGCAGCATCGCCCGCGATGAAGTGATATTCCTCGAAGGGGACGCCGGCACCTTCATGTGCATCATCCACTCAGGCCAGGTGGCGGTGCAAAAGACCAACCATGAAGGCCAGCGGCTGACCATCGCCACCTTGCGCAGTGGGCGGGCGTTTGGCGAGATGGCCGTGCTGGATGGCGAGCGCCGTTCCGCCAGCTGTGTGGCGGCCAGCGATTGCGTGCTGTTGAACCTGGGCAAGGATTCCCTGGAAAAGATGCTCAACGACGCACCGAAAATCGCGGCCAAGATCATTCGTGCGATTGCTATCGCCCTGTCCAGGCGCCTGCGCATGGCGGACGGGCAATTGCTGTCCCAGCAGTTTTAGCCGCCTGGGGTCTTGGGCTTGATATCGTTTTGCTGCAAGCCCGGGATCGTCTGGTCCTTCGGCGGCGTGGGCAGCACGATCGGCGCCAACAATGGCTCACCGCTGCCGGCCGCCTTTGGCGTCGCCGGTGGCGTGACTTGCGGGTAAGGTGTGGGCGTTGCAGTACCCGGCGAACCCGCCGTCGGCGCTGGGGTAATCGGTACGGTTTGCGACTCCTGAGCCTGGGCCACCCCGCCAAGGGCGAGCGCGCTCCACACAATGACCGTTAGAATGCTGCACTTCATCGATGGCTCCATGGCCTGACCGTAAAGTCGTAAGGCTACTCCCAACCGCGCAAGAATGCCCTTCCCAATGAGATTTCCATGAAACGTTTCGTTCTGCTGGACACCACTCCGATCCCCGACAACGGCGGTGCCTTGTGCCTGTTCGAATACGGTGAGGATTTTGTCATCAAGATTCAGGGCGGTGACGGTGGCCAGTTGATGAACACGCGCATGCACGGTTCCGAGGATGCGCTGGCGGAGATTCCATGCCGTAAAGTCGCCGGTCGGCCCGGGTCCAGGGTATTGATTGGCGGCCTGGGCATGGGCTTTACCCTCGCGGCGGCGCTCAAGCATTTGGGCAAGACTGCCGAAGTGGTGGTCGCCGAGTTGGTGCCCGGCGTAGTGGAATGGAATCGTGGGCCTCTGGGGGAAAAGTCCGGCCGCCCGCTGCTGGACCCGCGCACCGTGATCCGTATGGAAGACGTGGCCAAGGTGCTGCAGGCCGAGCCCCAGGGCTTTGACGCGATCATGTTGGATGTGGACAACGGCCCCGAAGGCCTGACGCAAAAAGCCAACAGCTGGCTGTATTCCGCCGGTGGCCTCAGCGCCTGCGCCAAGGCCCTGCGGCCCAAGGGCGTGCTGGCGGTGTGGTCGGCCAGCGCCGACAAGCAGTTCAGCGACAAACTGCGCAAGGCCGGCTTCAAGGCCGAGGAAGTGCAGGTGTTTGCCCATGGCAACAAGGGCACGCGGCATACCATCTGGATTGCCGAGAAGCTCAAGGGCTAAACATTCACTGCGCGGGTTGCCGTCAGATCGACCGGCGCAGTCGATTCAAATGCCTCAAGCCTTCCAGCACCAACACCACCACCGCTAGCCAGATCGGCAGGTAGGTCATCCATTGTCCCGGCTTGAGGCTGTCTGCAAGCATCAACGACACGGCCACCAGCAGCACCGGCTCCGCGTAACTGAGCAAACCGAACAGGCTGAACGGCAACAGCCGGCTGGCCCGGATGTAGGAATAGCCCGCCGCCGCACTGACCAATCCCATGAGTGGCACCAGCCAATAGAGCGCCGGGCGTTGCGCCAGGGTCTCGCCGATGGGTTCGCCACCGAGGACAAACCACAGCGCGACCGGGATCATCAGCACCATGTCCAGCCACAGTCCGCCGAGGTTATCGGTGCCACAGCGCCGACGCAGTACGAAATACAGCGGATAACCCACGTACACGACCAGGGTGGTCCAGGAGAACCCGCCCGTGCGATACAACTCATTGGCCACACCCACCGCCGCCAGCGCTGCGGCAATCTTTTGCAGATGTGAAAGGCGTTCGCCGTAAACGATGCGGCCGGTGATGACCATGGTCAGCGGTAACAGGAAATAGCCCAGCGACACATCCAGGCCGTGACCATTGAGTGGCGCCCACATGAAGATCCACAACTGCACCCCCACCAGCGCACTGGTGACCACGACATAGGGCAGCAGCGCGGGTTTCTCCCGCAGCCGCTTGTAGATCAACGGCACCCACTTCCAGTCTCCGGAGAGGCACAGCAGCAACGTCATGAAGGGCAGCGAAATGAGCATTCGCCAGCCAAATATCTGCTGACCATCCAAGGGTTCAAGAAGGGAGGTAAAGAAATACAGCACGCCAAACAGGAAGGAAGCGGAAACCGCCAGAACAACACCTTTAGACACAACAGCCTCTACAAAAAATTGCATATGTTTGATTGAAGCAGGCAGTTGTATTCACGTAGCGCGAATATCAGCGAGATGAACATCAGAAGTTTATTAACGAGCGCCATAACTTCATAACTTACGCAGGACAATGAGCCTGAACCTGCAAGTTATATAAGCAGGGCAACTCGTCGAATTTTTTATTGTTCGTACGACGATCATCAGACACTTCAACCTACCCGACTTCGGTTATTTGAAGCAGCGCGCTCTGGACGAGCGACTCTGATTTGAAACGCCACAACATCCGCCACATGGGGTTGATATCGTGAAGGGGAACCCGGTTGACGGGAAACTAACAGTCGTCAGGAAAGACCTGAGGCATTGAACATCTGGCGCTACTGCAGAACACACTAACGGCAGCTGGCCAAGAGGCGCCACATTAAAGAAACCGGCAAAGTTAGTCCAACACTTTATTACCCAAATCCCATTTAAATCCCCGAGGGCATTTAAATCGATATTTGCCCAACCATTACTGTATATTCAGCCGCTATACGCCCGACAGAAACGGCGCCAGGCCGCCCCTGTCGGTTCGTCACTTACTTGCTCCTGCTGTCGATAACGTAGGGCACTTTCTTCTTGAAGGTGTCATCCAGCTCTTTGCGGTTGAGTGAAGTAAATCCCCCTAACTGCCCGGCGTTGAAGCCGCTGTCCCCTACCGGCGCATCGGGCGCCAGACTGACCATGCGCTTGGCTAGCGCTTCAATGGCCTTTTCATACCCGCCCTGCTTGTTCAGGTTGAACGCGCTCAGGTCAATCTGCGTGCGCAACCACCCTCCCCAGTAAAACTCCAGGAATTCCGGCACTACCGCGCCAGAGGTCGGCTTGCCGTAGGATGCCTTGCGGGAGAAATACACCAGGCTGCGGAACATATCGTCGCCCAGATCCTTGAAACCCAGGTGCGCCGGAATCTGCTCAGGGGTGATGGTTTTGCCCTGGCCGTCCTTGAGCCAGACCTTGCGCCCCTGCTCCATGCGCTTCCAGAACGTAGCCAGGTCAGGGCTGTCACTGAAGTTATCAGTGACCCGCACCCACATTTTCAGTCTGGCGCCGGCCCCTGGCTGCTCCCACAACGTGCTGAACGAATGGTGGCCGTCAGTGAGGTACAGCTGGCCAGCAGGGCCGACCACCACGGTTTTCATGTCCGCCGGGTGAGTCCCCACCGGGTCTTTGCAGGTAAAGCTGCCTGGTTTATGCAGGTCGGCATCTTTAGGCACCTTGCTGGCTTCACCCTGGCCATTGGTTTCACAGTATTCGTCGAACACCTTCTTGGGTGATTCGGCAAACACCCCCAGCTTGTAATGGATCTGATCAAAGCCGATCACCGCCTGGGTAGGGTGGAGCTGCTCCAGCGCCACATCAATCACCTGGCCCGGCTGGGGCGTGGAAAACGCCTGGGCTTGGACGCTGACGGCGAATAACAGCAACGCCCACCATCCTGTATGCATCCGCATGAGTACCGCTCCTTATGAATTCAGTTCGCCGATACTACAAACAATCCCCACCACCTGCGCGTACTGCAGCTGAAAAAGCCGGAGGTTTATTACCCCGCAAGCAGCTAGAATCAACACTATCCGTGATCCACTAAAAGACAGGAGCCATGATGAGCTCGACCAACCCGCCCTCCCACACCGCCAAGCTGGATCGCATCCTCGCCGATGCCCAGCGCGACCGGGAAATGGGCTACCGCGACAAAGCCCTGAAGATGTACCCCCACGTGTGCGGCCGCTGCGCCCGTGAATTCGCCGGCAAGCGCCTGAGCGAACTGACCGTGCACCACCGTAACCACAACCATGATGACAATCCCCAGGACGGCTCCAACTGGGAGTTGCTGTGCCTGTATTGCCACGACAACGAACACTCGCGCTATACCGACCAGCAGTATTTCGGCGAAGGCTCCACCAGCAGCCCGACGATTGCCAAGGCGACGCATAACCCGTTTGCGGCGCTGGCCGGGTTGATGAAGAAAGACGACTGAGTATCTTCGCTGAATGTGACGGCCTCATCGCGGGCAAGCCCGGCTCCCACAGGGGATTGCATTCCAAATGTGGGAGCCGGGCTTGCCCGCGATAGCGATCGCCCAAGCAATACATTAGCCCGAGGCCGTATAATCGCCGCTTTTCTCGAAGGCACCCTTTCCCGTGGGCAATAAACGCTACAGCTGCATCGGTCTGTATAACCCCAAATCCCCCGAAAACGTCGGTTCGGTGATGCGCGCCGCCGGCTGCTACGGCGTGGCCTCGGTGTTCTACACCGGCAAGCGCTATGAGCGGGCCCGGGACTTTATTACCGACACCAAGAAGGTCCACCACGACATTCCGCTGATCGGTATCGACGACCTGAAAAAGATCCTGCCTCTGGGCTGCATCCCCGTCGCCGTCGAGCTGGTGGAAGGCGCCCGCCCTCTCCCCGAATACACCCACCCCGACCGCGCGCTGTATATCTTCGGCCCGGAAGACGGCTCCCTGGACAAGGAGATTCGTGACTGGTGTGAAGACGTGGTCTACATCCCGACCACCGGTTGCATGAACCTCGCCGCCACCGTCAACGTGGTGCTTTACGACCGCCTGGCCAAGGGCAACAACACCCGCTCAGGCCCCAAATACTGATTTTCCGGGAACATCCACGGCCTGTGTGCAGTCAGCTGCATATCAATAAGCCCTTGTTGGAGACAGATCATGAGCGACAGCAAAACCCTGCGACCCGTTATCCGGTCCACACCGTTCGAGCGCCAACCCACGCAAAACGTCCAGGGCTGGGAACGCATCGGCTCCCTGGCCGGCGGCGTGGTGATGATGGGCAAAGGCCTGCGCCGTGGTGGCTTTTTCGGTTTGATCCAGGTGGCGATTGGCGGCGTGGCCCTGGCACGCGGGATCAGCGGGCACAGCTCTGCGAAAGAGTTGCTGGAGCGCAGCCGCCAGGAAATGAACACCGTGCGGACCAAGATTGAACGCGCCGGTGAGGAATTGAAAAACCTCAAGACCAAGGCTGAAGTGGCGGCTGAAAACGCCAGCAAAACTGTGGGTTAACCTCGATCAAATGTGGGAGCGGGCTTGCTCGCGAAAGCGGAGTGTCAGTCACTGAATGTGTTTCTGATACATCGTATTCGCGAGCAAGCCCGCTCCCACCTTGGTTTCAGTGCAGCAGTTTAGTATCGAGTACTACCGACGACTCGCCAATAATGCTCTCCCCCAGCTGCACAAACTCCTTTGTGCTGATGCTGTTCATGCGCATCACCGCCTGGGTCAAATCATCCAGCGAACGCTTGTTGTGGGTTTTCACACGAATCTCGCGGTCCAGCTCCTGCAACAACACCACTGCCCGTGACACCGTCGCGCCACTGGCGTGCTCGACCCGCAGGGTGGTCACGTCCCTGCCTTCCTTGGCCAGCCGGGTCTGGAGCGCGGCATAGCGGTCGTCACTGATGCCGCCCGCACGGCGCATCAATTCAATGGCGTAGTACTGCGCCAAACCTTCGCTGATCCAGTCGCTGCCCTGCTGGTCGTTGAAGCGACCGATGGCCTGCACCACTTCGCGAATCAACGGGCTGCTGCCGTTTTCGCTGACCAGCGGTGTTCGGCTGTTGAGGTAGATCGAGTCCCGCGCCGAGTACGCACCGCGCCGCATCGGGTCACTGCCGCCCACCACCAGGAGTTTCGCCGGGTGCCGCGGGAATGCCGCTTGCACTTGCGGCCAGACAAACGTCAGCAAGGTCAGCACATCCATGCGATGCATCCCCTGCCCTTTGGGCGACGCCACGGTGATTTCGGTTTCCCCCAGGCGCATCCTCCGGCTGCCCAACGTACCCGCGAGCATCCAGCCGGTGGGCCGGTCAAACAGGCGGGAAACATTATCGATGCGGAATTTGTTCTTGCCGATGCGCGGCCAGGACGTCTCGACGCTTTTCCAGCCGGCGGGCAGTTCAAACACCAGGCGCGACACCAGTTCAATGCCGTCCTGCTGATCCAGACGCGCGGTGGGCACCAGGTCTTCGCCACGAAACAGCGCCCAGCCAGGGGTCATGCGTGCTTCGTAAACGCCCTTCTTGCGGGCGTGGGTCAGGCGAACGCGGTAGGTCAGGCTGGCCTTGTCGGCACTGGGTTGCCATAGACCACGGCTGGCGCCCGGCGTATTGCCCGGCATCACTTGCCACTGGCCATCGGCCTTGAAATCGCTGTAGTCGCCGTCGCGGCCCAGGTCGAAGTTGAGGCTGCGCACCGCCGAGCCCTGGGACAGGCTCAGGCGCACCTCTGCCTGATCACTTTGGGGCAGCAGCTTGACGTGGTAGTCCAGGTCGACTTTCTTCGCCCAAGCCGACGTACTCAATGCCAATAACAGCAGGCTTGCCGCCAGCCTGGCTCCAACCGTCATACACACTCCTTCTCAGCCCGCGCGAAAAATCAGGTAATCCTCCCAGTCATCCTCGGGCACGCTGCCTTCGCTGAGCATGCGTCCGGACTGGGAAATGCGTTCCTGGTGCACGGCGTCGCGATCGCCGCAGACGAGGTGATGCCACAGCGGCAAGTCCTTGCGCTCACTCACCAACCGGTAACCGCAGGTAGGCGGCAGCCATTTGAACTGGTCGGCCTGGCCCGGAGTGAGCTGGATGCAATCGGGCACCGAGTCGCGACGGTTGGGGTAATCGGTGCACTGGCAGGTTTTCAGGTCCAGCAGTTTGCAGGCGATACGCGTGTAGTAGACGCTGTTGTCGTCTTCATCCTCGAGCTTTTGCAGGCAGCACAGGCCGCAGCCGTCGCACAACGACTCCCACTCATCCTGGTCGAGTTGTTCGAGGGTTTTGCGGATCCAGAAAGGTTCGACTTTGGCGGCCATGGCTCTACATCAATATCGGTATGTTAAAAGGCCGCCAGTCTAGTGCCCACGGCTCCCGGGGCCAAGCGCTTACGACTGTCGGTACAACAAGACTTGTCAGCCATCCGGCGGCGAAGTAGTTTTGAAGCCCGTTTTTCATCAGGATCAGCCCAATGAGCAGCAACCCTCGCGTCGCCGACTACCCGATCCACCCACAATTCACCGACCGCTGGTCGCCGCGCGCCTTCACCGGCGAAAGCATCCCGGTGGAGACCCTGTTGAGCTTCTTCGAAGCCGCGCGCTGGTCCCCTTCGGCCTACAACTCTCAGCCATGGCGTTTTCTCTACGCCCGTCGCGACACGCCAAACTGGGAGCGTTTCCTAGGCCTGCTGAACGAATTCAACCGTGGCTGGGCGCAGCATGCCTCGGCCCTGGTAATCGTCGCGTCGAAGACGACCTTCACCGTCCCCGGCGCCACCGAAGAAACCCCGGCGCTGTGGCACACCTTTGACACCGGCTCGGCCTGGGGCCACCTGGCGCTGCAAGCCAGCCTCAGCGGCTGGCACACCCACGGCATGGCCGGTTTCGACCAGGAGCTGACCCGCAAGGAACTGAAGATTCCTGAAGGTTACGCCCTGCACGCAGCCGTGGCGATTGGCAAGTTGGGGGACAAGTCGACCCTGCCCGACTACCTGCAAGCCCGGGAAACCCCGAGCCCGCGTCGTCCATTGAACGAGCTGGTGTCCGAAGGCGACTTCAATCACCAGGACTGACACGCTCTGACAACCCTTGACGGTCGCTTCAAAACCCTGCTGCCATCACAGCAGGGTGCACCCGCCACAAGTGTAGCTACGCCTTGGCGACCAGCGCGTAATAGGCCCTGCGCAGCTCGTCTCTATCACGCTTGTACAAACTGGCGAGAAACGGTGTCATGTCTTCAAGCCCGTTGGCGTTCAAGTCCACTGGATAAATTTTATTATCCCTCGCCGAATACAGGAAATTGCTCAGCTGCAGATCGTTGTGGTAAAGATTTTTCTGCTCCATACGCCGAAACGCGTCATCCAGTAAAAGCCGCGCCTCTGGGGGCAAACTTCCCCTCGCCAGGGTATTAACGTCCACCCCGTCCAGTTTGCCCATTTTCAAATAACGACGACCATCCTCAAATATCGTCGTTGCAAAGCCGTCACCGTAATAGCTGTTCAGGCACAGGGTCTCGTTATCGACAAAGTCGTCGGCAGCCGTCATGGATGAAGGGCCATAGTCCTTATAAACACTTTTACCGTCGAGACTTTCGTAGATCGTCCCCTCGCCGCCCCCGCCAATTTTTGGGCCCAGGTCCGATGCCACCGAAGGCGGGTTGCCGCCGCGGGCACCCAGGCGCTGCCATTGGTCCCCCTGAAGGTGCTGCACCAACAGCGGCGTTTGCCGATTATTGTGATAAATCCGTGCCTGCACGGCACCGTCGGCGGTGCGAGTCACTTGCCGTACTTCGTAGACCGCCGTGTTGCCGGCGGTATCGGTATGGCGGATATGAGACACGTGACCGTCTGCCGCCGCATAGATCCCCTGACTGTCGCGCGCAAGCCCGGAAATGTTCGATTCAGCCACGCCGTAGTCGCCAAACAACCGGTTGTTCAGGGCGCTGCCTGACTCGGCAGGCGTCGTGATAATCGCGCCATCCATCGCACTCGTTTTTGCGGTGAAACCTTCAAGCGGGCTGCCGTACGGCCGCATCCTATCCACATCAAACGCATACCATCGACCGTTCTGGAGTACCGCACCTCCATCAACGTTTTGCCCCGCGACCTTGAAAGTACCCGTCGCCGCTGCGTCATGGTGTTTGCTGGCCGCTTTCAACAGGTCATAGCTGCCACTCGCGCCCTTGAGCTTGTTGACCACCTCTGCACCCGTCGCGCGTACAAGGTTGGCGCCTTTGCCCAGCAGTCGGGCACCGCCAGCGACCAGATCGCTGAAGCCATCCAACGGGTTGAATGCCTGAATGGCCGCCACACCGATGACCTTTGCCACTTGAATGGCCTTGGCGGCAGCGCTGGCGACCTTGGCCCCCGCCTTCGTCACTTTCGCCGCCACACCCGCGCCCGCCGTGACGAAACCAAACACATCCAGCGCCAGGTCACTGGCACCTTCCAGGTGGTTGCCCTTGGAAAAGTTCGCAATGGCTGACCTAAGCGGAATCAGGTCGAGAAAAAAGTTGGTGACGTTCCACTCGGTTGCCATCTGCTTATCGAACGAGGTCACGCCCCGGGCATAAGCCTTGACGTCATCACTGTCGAGATCGAGGTGCTCAACAAAAGCGTCGGCGATGTGCTGCGTTCGCGTACTGGAAAAACTGATGGGCGGCGTCGATAAGCCCGCCTGGTTTTTCGGGCCAAGGGCAGCCTCATTCACGGCCTTGGGATTGAAGTGTTCCGTCTTGAACGTTTTGTTGGCTTGCCGCTCTCGTTTTGTTGTTAATTCAGAAGCTGGCACCGCGCTGATAGCAGCTGCTTTCAAGTCAATTTCATAAACGGTGTCGCCATTTCTTCCGGTCGCCTTGACCCACAACTTATTGTCCGCCCCCCGCCTTTTTTTTGAGGTGAAGTCGACGCCAAGTTCATAGGTGTTTTTCTGAAAAAACTCGAGTTTTCCAAACTCAAGGTTTTCTCTGTCGGCCAATGGAAGTGTTGCGACAAGGTGCCTGATAGCGCTGCGAACCCCTTGCTTGCGAGAGGCGATCGCTTGCTCGAACTGTTCGTTGAAGACTTTGTTCACGCCGAAATCAAGGCGCTTGCCTTTGATCGCCTCTGCAATGTGCGGGTCCCTGCTTTCCCATGTGTAGTGGCCAAGTCCGCTCATGGCGATGTCCAGCAACGAGTAAAGCCCGGCGGGTGCCCGGTTCGGATCGTAAAGCGGTTGGGCTGACGGTTGTTTCGAGTCAACGACCTTCAGTCGTTTCTCTTCAAAGGGTACATGCTCGCCAAACCGCTCTTTCAGGTGGACCAGTGCAATGTCTTTACGGCTTGGGATATCGGCTTCCAATAACCCGGTAGCCGCAAGCGTCAACTTCAGTTGTGCGTTGAATGCCGTCCTTGCACGGTCTATCTCGACGTCGCTGTAACTGTCACTGGGCTGCCGAGTGACAATCCCGTTGGCCACGCCCCAGTCCACCAATGCCGCCTTCTGTGCGTGTTCGGCGGCCGCTCGATTCGTCACGATCGCGTTTTCAGCGCTGGACATGACCTGGGCAAAGGTCATGTGCGCCACCTTCCCGGGGAACTGCGCTTCTATGGCCGCAGCTGCGGCCGCGAGGCTTACCCAGGCCGGGCTGCCGTAAGTCACGCGGTCGGGAATGTCCTTGATCAAAAACTCGGGGGACTTTCGTGCCAGTAACAAATAGGCGCCGGCCTTGGCCATCTCGGGACTGGTCTTGTAATTTTCGTGCAGGTAAGTGCTCAGGCGCTCGAGCACTGTCGAAGCCGGCCTGCCCCAGTGGGCGTGTTGCGCGAGGTCGAAACCTGCCACATGGTTTCGGTGCGGCGCCGTAATGGACTCGGGGTCCAGCAGCAGGTGGATTGCGCTCAGTGCGTATTCGTTCACGCTGGTATCGGTTGCGACGCCCCCGAGCTGATCCTGGATGGCTTGCCCCAGTGCCTGCCCGCGGGTGGAGCTGACGAGGGTTTCGAGTGCCTTGGCAGGATCAGCCAATGCCTCGTCCGACAACGGCCGGTTCGCGTTCAGATATTCCAGTATACCCACGCTTGCGCCGATGTGCGGTGCATTGGGGTTCTGGCTGCCATGGTCGGTAGCCGCCGCCAGCACCCTGCGCTGTTCACCGGCGCTCATGGGAACAGGCCAGGACAACCCGCCGCCAAAATTGCCGAGCGGATGCTCCAGTGCCCTGTCACTCACCGCGTGGGCATGACCGGTCAGTTGAAAATGATTGGTGGGCAACCCCAAGCCGATACTTCTGAGAAAGGTCTCTACCGTCGCCGCTTTACCCGCCCGGATCGGGTAGGACGAGTCGGGGTGTATTTGCATCGGTGTCGTTTGCAGCGCGGCCAGCACCGCTTGAGGGCTGGCATTCACGCCAAGACGGCTGGCGATTTCGTTGAGCTTCTGGCCCAGTGTCCGCAGATTCTCGCGGTCGCCCAACGCCGCGGTGAGACCGGATTGCCGGGGGACTGGCGCGCGGGCCTGCGCGTTGAAATCGGCCGCGGCGACCAGAGCAGAGGGCAATAGAGGGAGCACCGCCGGCTCGGTGGAAAGCAGGGAAAGTTGCGGAGTGACCCGTGGAGGGAGAGACACAGTGCCAGCATTCAACATGAGAATGTACCCATCTAAAGAGGGGTACGAGACTCACATAGGACCTGTAAAACCGACATCTGATTAGTGTTTGCAGAAATTTGTAAACGCCCGGCAACATGCCTGCCGGGCTAGCGCACTATCAGTAACCGCGCTCGAAACTCACTTCCCCGCGCAACGTTTCCTGCGCCTGATACGCCCGCAAATTCTCGACAAACAACTGCACCATCATCCCCGGCGAAGTCGGCGCCGAGCTGTGGCCGGTGAGCAGCAAGCCCCAGGCGGTCCAGAACGGATGGCGTTGGGGCAATGGCTCCTGACGGCAAACGTCAATCACCGCGCCGGCCAGATGGCCTTCCTTCAACGCTTCCACCAGGTCCGCATCGACCACCGCTACACCGCGCCCGACGTTGATAAACAACCCGGTCGGCTTGAATTGCTTGAACAACGCCGCGTCGTACAAATCATGGGTGTTCGGCGTGTTGGGCAGCAGGTTGACCACATAGTCCACCTCGCCCACCAGGCGCGGTAACTCTTCGAGCCCGGCGACTTCGATAAACGGCGCCTGCTCGCGGGCTTCGCTGGCGATGCCATACAACTCAACACCAAACGGCAGCAGGAATTGCGCAACGCTACGGCCGATATCGCCGGTACCGACGATCAGCACCTTGCGCCCCGCCAGGCTCTGGCCCATGCGGTTATCCCACTTGCGCTCAACCTGGCTGACCAGCCGCGCCAGCACTTCACGCTCATGGCCGAGCATGTAAGTCAGCACGTATTCGGCCATCACCTGGCCAAAAATGCCTACGGCGCGGGTCAGGCGATAATCCCGGGGCAGGCCTTCGGCCAGCAGCGGCGTGATGCCGGCCCAGGTGGACTGCAGCCATTGTGGCTGGTGGCCCTGGCGCAGCAAGGTGGCCAGCAGGTCCGGCTGGCCCAGCCACACCGGGCAATCGGCCGCCAGGCGCGACAATTCGGCGGAGTCGCCGCTGGTCATGACCTCAAGGTCCGGCGCCGCTTCGCGCAGCAGCCGGGCGTACAGCGGGTGATCGTGTTCAGCAATCAGAACGCGCATGGTTCAAACCTTTCAAAAACACTGCAGGCGGCCGCCGGCGCAGTTCGCTGTCCGTTGCGGCCACCGCCAAAAATTGAATTCCATTGATGATGTGCCCCGGACGGGGCACTGACCGATCACATCGGGTCATTACGTCGCAGCAGCTCTTCGGGCAAGTGTTCGATGTACTCGTCCTCGGCCGGCGGCATTTGCAGGTGGTAACCCTGCTTTTCGAGGTTCTCCAGAACCACGGTGATGTCCTCGCGGGACAGCTTGCGCTCCGGGCTCAGCACCAGGTCAAAGGCATGGTGCGGCTTGCCGAAGGCAGCCAGCAGACTTTCCGGCACGCGCTCCAGTGCATCGCTTTTCAGCACGTAGAGGTACATCTCGTTTCGTTTGAGGCTGCGATAGATGGAGCAAATACGTTTCAAGGCTGTTCTCCGGCAGTGGCCAGGCTGTCGAGCAGCGCCTGGCCCATCAATTCGCGGCGCCAGCCACGCAGCGAATCTGGCAATTGGTATGGCCCCTCGGGGTAGCCGCTCTTGACCAGGGCTTCTAGGGTTTTCTTGCGCAGCATCAGTTCCGGCGCCATGTCCAGGCGTTCAGCCTCGGCCTGGCCCAGGGCGCGCAGTTGCTTGATCAGCGTGGCGGCGTCCACCGGCAATGGCTCGGCAACCGCCGGTGGCCATTGGTCCATGGGGACGCTACCGGCACGCTTGATCAGGCCCAGCAGGAACTCGCCGTCCTGGCGCACGGTGCGCGGGTGCATGTCTTCGATCTTGCCCAACGCGGCGAGGTTATCCGGCTGGGATTTGGCCAGGGGCCATAACGAGTGTTCACGAATGATCCGGTTGCGCGGCAGGTCCCGGGCGCGGGCTTGCTGTTCACGCCAGGCGCACAGTTCGCGCAATACCGCGAGTTGGGCACGAGACAGTTTCCAGGCCAGCTTGGCGTCGCGGTAGACCTCATACGGGTCGACTTCACGGCGCAGGTTGGCCACCAGCTCGGCACCGTCTTCCAGGACCCAGGCGTATTTGTCGTCGGACAGTTTCGGGCGCAGGCGTGTGTAGACCTCCGCCAGGTGCACCGCGTCTTCGGCGGCGTAGCTGATTTGCGTCTCGGACAACGGCCGCTGTAGCCAGTCCGAGCGGGTTTCACCCTTGGGCAGGTCGATATCGAGGACGGCTTGCACCAACCGCGAATAGCCCATGGAAAAACCGAGGTTCAGGTAGGCCGCCGCCAGTTGCGTGTCGAACAACGGCACCGGCAGGCTGCCAGTCAGGCGCAGCAACACTTCCAGGTCTTCGCTGCAGGCGTGCACCACCTTGATCACCGCCGGGTTTTCCAGCAAGGCGGCCAAGGGTTGCCAGTTGTCGATGGTCAGGGGGTCGATCAGGTAAGCGCGAACGCCATCACCAATCTGGATCAGCCCGGCAATGGGATAAAAGGTGTCGACCCGCATGAATTCGGTGTCGAGGGCGACGAATGGCAACTGCTGCCATTCGGCGCAGTGCTGGCCGAGGCTATCGTTGTCGCAGATCCAGTGAATATCGATGGCCACACGGCTCTCCCTTGAAGAATGGCGCGCAGTATATATCGCGAAAGGGAGTTGCGAGCATTCGCAGTACAGCATCCGCCATGAAAACTCTTACAGGAGCTGAAGAATAGTCCGACAGCCGGCGCTTATCCTCTCTTGCGCAGGACGTACACGCGCCACATGGCCGAGCCGGGCAGGAATTCCTGTTGATTGAGGACCTTGAAACCGGCCTGGCGAAACTCCGCTTCCACCTGCGCCCGATGGCTGGTAACTGCCGCCAGTGCGGGCTGCACAGCCCGGTAGCCGCTGTCACTGTTGACCGAGACGATCACCGTGTCACGGCTCACCCGGTGAAACTCCCCGAGCAGGGCCAGGCGCCCTTCTGGCGTGGGCACATGGCGAAACAACTCCAGGCAAAAAATGCAATCCACCGCGTTGGCCGACAGGCCGATGGAAAACGCCGAGCCCTGGAAGGTCTTGATCCGCTTGAGCAAGCCCGGCGCGTGGTGAGTGCGGGCGTGGTCGAGCATGTCCTGGGAGTTGTCCGACGCGAGGATCACCCGGTTGCTGTGCTCGGCCAGCACTGGCCAAAACCGCCCGGTACCGCATGCCAGGTCGAGGATCAGCCCCGGCTCGCCGGCGATTTTCAGCGCGCGGCGCACCAACCGCTCATCGCGCCATAACCCCAGGCGCCGCAGCAGACCCGGCGGACGTGTGTCCGCGCAGACCCGGGCATGCTCCTGGCCTGTGCGTTCGGCAAATTCAATCTCGATGGAAGACGGCGGTTGCGACGGCATCACACGACTCTGTTAATGGATCAGACATTCGCAGCTTAACCACTGGCTCGTGAAAAAAAGGTCGAAGGATTGTTCACCGTTCATACCGATCCAGTATCCAGCGCGCAGCCTGTCTGTTAACTGTCTGTGATCAACGCCTTCATCTTCAGGCCTGGTGCAAATACCAGCGCCAGTCCTGCTCGCCCACCTCGCCCATGAACTGGCGGTACTCGGCCCGCTTGACCGCCAGGTACACGCCAAGGAATTCGCGGCCAAACGCCTCCCGCGCCCAAGCCGAGCCTTCAAGCGCACGCAAGGTGGTCAGCCAATCGGTCGGCAGCAATTCTTTGGCCTGGGCGTAACCGTTGCCCTCCACCGGCGCGCCGGGGTCGCGCTGTTCGCGGATGCCCCGGTGAATACCGGCCAGAATCGCGGCTGCCGCGAGGTACGGGTTGGCGTCGGCACCGCAGATACGGTGCTCGATATGCCGGGAAAACGCCGGCCCGCCGGGTACTCGCAGCGTGACGGTACGGTTGTCCACGCCCCAAGTGGCGGCCAGCGGCGCGTAGCTGTTGGTCTGGAAGCGCCGATAAGAGTTGGCGTTCGGGCAGAACATCAGCAACGAGTCGAGCAACGTACTGAGCATGCCGCCCACCGCATGGCGCAACAGCGGCGTGCCGTCGGGCGCTTCGCTGGCAAACAGGTTATTGCCGTCGCGGTCCGCCAGGCTGACGTGCATGTGCATGCCGGTGCCGGCCAGGTCATCGAAAGGCTTGGCCATGAAACACGCGGTCATCCCGTGCTTGTGGGCCACGCCCTTGACCAGGCGCTTGTAACGGACCGCCTCGTCCATGGCTTGCAGGGCATCGCTGCGATGCTCCAGGGTGATTTCCACCTGGCCCGGGGCGTATTCGGAAATCGCCGTGCGCGCCGGGATGCCCTGGAGTTTGCAGGCGCTGTAGAGGTCGGCGAGGAACGGTTCGATCTGCTCCAGTTCTCGCAGGCCGTAGACCTGGGTCGAGCGTGGGCGACCGCCATCGACATCCCGCGCCGGTTGAGGGCGGCCGTTGCTGTCGGGCTTCTGGTCGAGCAAGTAGAACTCCAACTCCGCCGCCATCACCGGGTAATAGCCGTCGGCCTTGAGGTCGTCGATCACCTTGGCCAGCAAGTGCCGGGGATCGGCCACGGTGGCGGGCATGCCTTCGGTGGGGTGCATGCTGACTTGCACCGCCGCCGTCGGAATCAGCCGCCACGGCATGCGCTGCAAACTGCCGCTGACCGGGTAGGCACGGCAGTCGATATCGCCGACTTCCCAGACCAGCCCGGAGTTCTCCACGTCGTCGCCATTGATGGTCAGGCCGAGGATGGTACTCGGCAGCGGCCGGCCACTTTCATACACCGCCAACAGTTCATCGCGGTGCAACAGCTTGCCCCGGGGTACCCCGTTGTTATCGAGGATGAACAGCTCGAACATCTCGATATCCGGGTTCTGTTCAAGAAAGGAGTGGGCTTCGTGCAAGGTGGCAAAGGGCGTGCTCATGGGCATTCTCATACGTTCGCGTCAGGCAGGCGCACAGGCGCTGCCGGGCAGATGCGCGGGGCATCCATGGGGCAAATCAACGTAGGAGAAAGGTGTCCGGTGGGCGTGCGTGGCGGCAGTGCCACAGCGCCCAGAAGGCGAGCTCGGAGGGAAGCGCATCAGCGGTGATCCGACGACGATCCGGACGGCTGGACGCGGTGGCGCCTGGCGATGTCTCAGGGTGTGTGTCGGGGGAACCGTCCATGCGCAAATCACAGTGAAGAGATGCCGGGCAGCCTCACACGCGAGGTTAAGCCGTTAAATCCAGTCTTGACGGAGTTTGGTTGTGCCATGGCTAAACATTTGCAAATAATGGCGGCCCTGCCCATGCCCAAGGACCCGACCGCATGAAAGCTTTGCTGACCCTTTCCCTGCTGGCTGGCCTGTCCGCCCAGGCCCAGGCCGACGGCCCCGTGTCGCACCTGGATGAAGTGCTCCAGCGCGGTGAAATGACCGTCTGCACCACCGGCGACTACAAACCCTACACCTATCTGCGCCCGGACGGCAGCTACGAAGGCATCGACATCGCCATGGCACAATCCCTGGCCAAGAGCCTTGGGGTGCAGGTGAAGTGGGTGCCGACCACCTGGAAAACCCTGATGCCGGACTTCCTGGCCCAGCGCTGTGATATTGCGGTGGGCGGTATTTCGGTGTCCCTCGAGCGGCAGAAAAAGGCATTTTTCAGCCAGCCATTGGGCGTCGACGGCAAGATCCCGCTGGTGCGTTGCGCCGATGTGCAGCGCTATCAGACGGTGGAGCAGATCAACCAGCCGCAGGTTCGGGTGATCGAGCCTGCGGGCGGCACCAATGAGGTGTTCGCACGGGCGCACTTGGGTAAGGCACAGCTGACGTTGTTCCCGGACAACGTGACGATTTTCGAAGAGCTGCTGGCCAACAAGGCCGATGTGATGATCACCGACGCCAGCGAAGCCCGGTATCAGCAAAAACTCAAGCCGGGGCTGTGCGCGGTGAACCCCGAGCGGTACATGCAGTACAGCGAGAAAGCGTTTTTACTGCCTCGCGATGATGTGGCCTGGAAGAGTTATGTGGACCAGTGGCTGCACTTGAGCACGGTGACGGGCGTGTATGACGGCATCATCAATCAGTGGTTGGCTGCGCCCTGACCAATTCAACAAATGCCCTGCACGCGGCACTACGGTATGCCCCCTTGCGACTGAGCAACGCCGCCGTGCGTTGCGGCAACGCCGGGCTTAGCGGCACCGCCTGCAACCCCGCTTGTACCTGGGCAATTGCGCTGGGCAGGATGGTCGCCAGCCGGGTGTTCCGTACGATTTCGATAATCGCGCTGATGGAATTGGCCTCCATGGCAATCAGCGGTTTCACCGCCTGACTGCGAAAATACTCGTCGATATAGCGGCGCGTGGCGAAGCCTGAGTTCAGCAACACCAGCGGTTGCTGAAGCCACGACTGTTGGCCGATATCAGCATGGCCAGCACTCACCACCACACTCAACGCCTCGACAAACACCCCTTCACACTCGATATCCGGCAAATGCTCGCCGGTAAAACCGATGCCGATATCCAGTAAATCCTCCGTCAGCGCTGCCTCCATGCGGTCCTGGGTCAGCTCCTCGACGCTCACCGTTATGCCCGGGTACAAACCGTTAAAACGCGCCAGCAACGGCCCGATCAGGTAAGCGGTAAACGTCGGCGTCATGGCCAGGCGCAGACTGCCACGGCTCAAGTCCTGCACGTCATGCATGGCGCGGGTGCCGGCCTGCAAATCCTGCAACGCCAGGCGCGCAAACCGCACATAGGCCTCACCCGCGTCGGTGAGGCTGACGCTTCTACCGGAGCGATCCAGCAACGGTGCGCCCAAGGTTTCTTCCAGTTGCTTGATCTGCTGCGACAAGGTCGGCTGCGACACATGCAGCGCCTCGGCCGCCCGGGTGAAATTGCGGTGCTCGGCGACGGCCAACAGGTAGCGGATATGACGCAGCAACATGGGTGGCGCTCCAACTATAGGTATGGCTTATAGAAACCATAATAAGCCGGTCTTGGACGCTATAGCTGAAAACTTCCATCCTTGCCCCATCAGCGACGCAAGGAGAACCACCATGCAAGACCTCATCGACGGCTTCCGCAAGTTCCAGGGTGAAGCCTTCACCCAACGCAGCGATCTGTTCAAACACCTGGCGACCACACAGAACCCCGGCACGCTGTTCGTGTCCTGTTCCGACAGCCGCGTAGTCCCGGAGCTGTTGACCCAGCAGGAACCCGGGGATCTGTTTGTGATCCGCAATGCCGGCAACATCGTGCCGTCCTACGGACCAGAGCCCGGAGGCGTGTCGGCCACCGTCGAATACGCGGTAGCCGTTCTCGGCGTCAGCGACATTGTGATCTGCGGCCACTCCGACTGCGGCGCCATGACCGCCATTTCCACCTGCAAATGCCTTGATCACTTGCCCGCCGTGGCCAACTGGCTGCGCCATGCCGAGTCGGCCAAGGTGATCAACGCCGCCCGTACTCACGCCTCCGATGCCGACCGGCTGAACTCACTGGTGCGGGAAAACGTGGTCGCCCAACTGGCCAACCTCAAGACCCACCCTTCCGTGGCCCTGGCCCTGGAACAAGGCCGGCTGAGCCTGCACGGCTGGGTCTACGACATCGAAAGCGGCGGCATCGACGCCTTGGATGGCCGCAGCGGGCGCTTCGTGTCCCTACTCGACCACCCCACCACCCGCGCCCACGCCGCCTGAACCTTATTCAACCCCAAGAGGAAATCATCATGTTGCAATCCCAATTCGCCCAATCCCCACGCCTGGCCCTGGCCGACACCGTCATCGACATCAAGGCGCGCAAGAATCTGTCGTGGCAGGACCTCACCGACGGCACCGGCCTGAGCCTGGCGTTCGTCACCGCCGCCCTGCTCGGCCAGCATCCACTGCCGAAAGACGCTGCCGATGTGGTCTGCGACAAGCTCGGTCTCGACCAGGACGCCAGCCGCCTGCTGCAAACCGTGCCCCTGCGTGGCAGCTTCCCCGGCGGTGTGCCGACGGACCCGACCATGTACCGCTTCTATGAAATGCTGCAGGTCTACGGCTCGACCCTCAAGGCCCTGGTGCACGAGCAGTTTGGCGACGGCATCATCAGCGCGATCAACTTCAAGCTGGACATCAAGAAGGTCGAAGACCCGGACGGCGGCTCGCGCGCGGTGATCACCCTGGATGGCAAATACCTGCCGACCAAACCGTTCTGATTTTCCGGTAAACCGTCTACGCTCTTGGCACACCAACAAGAACGAGGAACGGGTAATGAAGGCAATGCTCCGAGCCACCTGGCTGCTGCTGTTGTGTTTTGGCCAGGTGCACGCCGCCACCGCTGAGGAGGCGGATGCCCAAGCCGCCAAGGCCTTGTTGGAAAAGGCCTTGGCGTATTACCAGAGCAATGGCGACAAAGCCTTTGCGGCGTTCAGCCGACAGGGTGAATTCGTCGATCAGGACCGTTATGTGTTCGTGGTCAACACCAAGGGCGTGCTGCTGGCAAGTGGCGGGCCCTCTTCTGCGTTGATCGGGCGCAATGTTTCCGAGGTGCTGGGGCCGGATTTGAACAAGTCGTTCAAGGATGCGTTGGCGGTGCCTGAAGGCAGTGGCATTCAGCAGGCCGATTACCGTTGGCAGAATTGGAATGACGGTAAGGTGGAGCGCAAGCATGTGTATTACCAGCGTGTTGGGCAGCGGATTTTGGCCGTTGGCTACTACTTGCCAAGAGCCACGCCGGAACATGCGAAGTCTTTGCGGGACAAGGCGGTCAAGGCGTTGGAGAAGGACCCGGCCGGGACGCTCAAGGCGATCAACACCATGCAGGGTGGTTTTCTGCAAGACGATTTGTATGTGTTTGTGGTTGATCTCGACACCCACCGTTATGTGGCCCATGGTACGACTCCGCGGCTGGTGAATACGGATTTCAGCAAGATCAAGGACCCCGACGGGAAGCCAGTGGGCGAGCCGATCCTGGCGGTCATGGCCGAGCAGGATCAGGGGGAATATCGATACCGCTGGAAAAATCCGGTGACGGGGAAGGTCGAGAACAAGCATGCGTACTTGCGCAAAACCGGGCATCTCATGGTGGCTGTGGGGTATTACAGTCCTTGAGGCGTGTATATCCGTTATTTAGGTAACGGCCGCCTAGGGTTCCGCTCTTACAGCGGCTCACTTTTGAAGAGCGCAAAAGTAAGCAAAACGCTCTTGCCCCACCACTCGGCACCTCGCCCAGGCTCGGTGTGCCCTCACTCCGGCTTTGGACCGTGGGCCGCCGCGATGGGCCATCCTTGGCCCAGCGCGGCTAACCCGGCGTCCTGCCGGGTTACCCACGCTCCAAAGCCTGCGTTCGGCCAGCGTGGTTTAACGGGGCGCCTAAGATCAAGATCAAAAGCAGATCTAGAGCACAGCGGCCTACCGGCCGGCTTGAGTGTTGAAGAGCAAAATCAAAAGCTAAAGCGGGCACGGTCAAATGTGGGAGCTGGCTTGCCTGCGATAGCATCAACTGGGTGTACCTGATGTACCGAGTTGTCTGCATCGCAGGCAAGCCAGCTCCCACAGAAAAGCAGCGCCACCCCGCCCGTAGCAGCTGTCGAGCACCAGCGAGGCTGCGTGCCTTTGATCTTGATGTTGCTTTTGATTTTGATCTGCGGGCCCCGTCAACCACGATGGCCGCAAGTAGGCACGGTGGAGCGGGTAAACCGGCAGGACGCCGGTTTAGCCGCGCTGGGCCAGGGATGGCCCATCGCGGCGGCCCGCGGAGCCGGGCCGGAGTGCGGGCATGCCGAGCCTAGGCGAGGCACCGAGTGGTGGGGCAGAGACCTTTTGGTTACTTTTGGGGCGTTTGCCAAAAGTGACCCGCTGTAAGAGCGGAACCATAAGCCGCCGTTACCGCAGCAACGGATATGTACACAAAACAAAACAAACCCAGAACTACCGGGCCTTGTCTTCCCGCCCCCGCAACACCCGATTAGGCATGGCAATCGCCGCCGCCAACCCCAACAACGAAACCCCGGCACTGACCATCAGCAAATGCCGAAAGGTAATCAGCAACTCCCCCCGCAAGGCATCCTGCGCCGGCCCAGGCGCCGCATTCAACCCATCCAGCAACACATTCCCGGAACTCCCCTCAGCCACCAACGCCCCACTGGCCAGGTGCGCAAAACTGGAGTCCTGCAACAACGCCAGCAACAGCGCCGACATGCATGCCACCCCGACCGCCCCACCCAAGGAACGAAACAGATTCGTCGTACTGGTCGCCACCCCAATATCCCGCTGTTCCACCGAATTTTGCGTGCCCACCAGCGACGTCGGAAACTGCATCCCGGCGGCAATCCCACACAGCAACATAAACAAACTGGTCACTGCCACAGCCTGCGGCGCACTGAGGGCCATGCCGAGAATCGCGATCGGACTCAGGAAAGCGCCAATCAGAATCATCGGCTTATAGCGTCCAGTGACCGAAGTCATACGCCCGGCAAAATACGCCCCCATCGGCAAACCCATCGCCAGCGGCAGCAAGTGCAAAGCGGCGCTGTCGGCACCGGAACCGGTCACGGTCTGGTAGCGCAGCGGCATCAACACCGTCAGGGAAATCGCCTGGAAACTGGTAAAGAAAATCGTGCACCAGCACAACACCGCACTGCGGTTGGCAAACAAGTGCATCGGCAACAACGGCTCCCGCGCCCGGCGTTCGTGCCACACAAACACCGTCAACGCCACCAGAGCGCAGGCCAACAACCCTAGCACTTCATCGTCGCGCCAATGATGACCCTGGCCGATTTCGGTGATGCCCAGCAACAGCGCCGTCAAACCGACAATCATCAGCACAGTGCCGAGATAGTCGATCACCGGCTTGCGCTGCGGCACCGGCAGCCCTACCAATGTGCGATGGGCCACCCACCAGGCGCCCGCGCCCAATGGAAGGTTGATCAGGAACACCCAGCGCCACGACAGGTACTCGGTCATGTAACCGCCCAACACCGGGCCGGCCACGCTCGCTACCGCGTACATGCTGCTGAAGTAACCCTGGTAACGCCCACGCTCACGGGGCGGAATGATGTCGCCGATAATCGCCTGGCTGACCGAAATCATCCCGCCGGCACCAATGCCCTGGAGGATCCGCGCCAGTACCAGCTGCTCCATGCTCTGGGCCATGCCGCAAAACAGCGAGGCGATGGTGAACAGGCCCATGCCGATCAACATCATCGGCCGGCGCCCGTACAGGTCGCCGAGCTTGCCGTAGATCGGCACTGCCACGGTCATCGCCACCATATAGCCGGAGATCACCCAGGCCAGCAGGTTGACGTCATGGAACTGGGCGGAAATCGCCGGCATGGAGACGGCGACGATGGTCTGGTCCAGGGCCCCGAGAAAGATCGCCATCATCAAGGCGACAAGGACACTGCGAACAGCTGGTGTGGCGGGCTGATTGAGGTTGGTCACGGCAGAACCTGCGAGCAAGGCCCGCGGGAAAAGGAAGCCCGCGGGAATGCTCGTCAGTGTACTAGATAGCTGGCTATTCGATAGTCTCGTAAGGAAGTCCGACGTAATTTTCTGCAATGGTTTTACGCCCGGCTTCGGAGTCGACGAAGTACTCCAATTCGCTCTGGGCGATGCGCTGGCTGAAGCCGTCCGCCTCCGGGAATTGGTGCAACATCGAGGTCATCCACCAGGAAAACCGTTCGGCCTTCCAGATCCGCCGCAGGCAAATCTGTGAGTATTTCTCCAGTAACTCCACCCTGCCCTCGCGGTACACCTTGAGCAGGATATTGAACAAGGTGCTGACATCACTGGCCGCCAGGTTCAAGCCCTTGGCGCCGGTGGGCGGCACGATGTGGGCGGCGTCCCCCAGCAGGAACAGGCGTCCGTATTGCATCGGTTCCACCACAAAGCTGCGCAGTGGCGCGATGCTCTTTTCGATGGACGGGCCTGTCACCAGTTGCTCGGTGAGTGCCTGAGGCAAACGGGTTTTCAGTTCATCCCAGAAGCGCTCGTCGGACCAGTCGTCGACCGACTCATCGGCCGGCACTTGCAGGTAATAGCGGCTGCGGGTCGGTGAACGCATGCTGCACAGGGCAAAGCCGCGCTCGTGCTTGGCGTACACCAGTTCCTCGTGGATCGGCGGCGTGTCGGCGAGAATGCCAAGCCAACCGAACGGATACACCCGTTCAAAGATTTTCAGCGCCTCAGAGGGAATCGACTGACGCGCCACACCGTGGAAACCGTCACAGCCGGCGATGTAATCGCAGTTCAGCCGGTACTGCTCGCCTGCATGCTCGAAGCTCAGCCACGGCTCTGCGCTTTTCAAGTCATGGGGCTGTACATTGCTGGCTGCGTACAGAGTAGTGGCACCGCTGGCCTGGCGCGCGGCCATCAGGTCGCGTGTGACTTCGGTCTGACCGTAGATCATCACCGTCTTGCCGCCGGTCAGCGCCTTGAGGTCGATGTGGGTCAGCTGTCCGTTCAGTGCCAGCTCAAAGCCCTCATGCACCAGGCCTTCGACGTCCATTCGCGCACTGACGCCGGCCTGGCGCAACAGGTCGATCATGCCCTGTTCCAGCACCCCGGCACGGATGCGACCTTGCACGTAATCCGGCGTCTGGCGCTCAAGAATAAGGGTTTCAATCCCGGCGTTGTGCAGCAGTTGACCGAGCAGCAGCCCCGACGGGCCGGCGCCGATGATCGCGACTTGGGTTTTCAGCGTTTTCATTATTTTTATGGCCCGCAAGCTTCACCCGAACGTATTCGGTGAAAGAGTTGTCATTGATGTTGTTGCTGGCATTTTTCACTTGAGTGCCCGGCATAAGAAGGTGAAAACTGAGCCCAAAGCTGCGCTTTTCGCCAATTGGGGCGATTACCGCACAACTCTCCCGAAGTATCGGATGAAGCCATGACCAAAACTGCCAGTGCCGCGATTCCAGTGTTCAAGCTCTACGGTGAGAGCCAGCAATGGCCGACTCCGGATTTGTTGCACTGTGAAACCATCTCCCGGCGCAGCCGTGAGTACCAGTGGGAAATCCAGCCCCACCGGCACGCGGACTTGTGCCAGTTGTTGTACGTGCACAAGGGCCAGGCGCAGCTGGAGATCGAAGGCCAGCGCAGCACCCTGAACGAATCGACGCTGCAGGTACTGCCGCCGTTATGCGTGCATGGGTTTCGGTTTTCCGAAGACGTCGAAGGCTTTGTGGTCACCCTGGCGGCGCCGCTGATGGCGCATTTGCAAGGGCAACTGGGCGCGGCGCTGGATGGCCTGAACGCCTTGGGCAGCTATCCCGCCGGCAACGACAGTGACTACCTCAACAGCCTCTTTGCGCGCTTGCAGGACGAGTACGCCAGCGATCAACCGGCGCGGGATATGATGATGCACGCGCTGGTCAGCGTACTGCTGGTGTGGATCAGCCGCCAGGCCATTCAGCGCCGGCATCCACGGGCGCCAAGGGGCCGCGAATACTTCCGTCGGTTCACCCAGTTGGTGGAGCAGCACTATCGCGAACACCCGAAAATCGAAGACCTGGCCCACAAGCTTGGGATCTCGGTCTCACACCTGAACGGTACATGTCGGGAGTTGGGCGGGCAGCCCGCGTTGCAGATCATGCACGACCGCCAGTTGCTGGAAGCCAAGCGTCTGCTGACTTACACCAGCATGACCATCAATGAGATGTCGGAGGTTTTGGGCTTCTCCGATCCGACCAACTTCTCACGGCTGTTTCGCCGACGCGTCGGGTTCTCCCCGAAGGCGTTTCGGGAGCAATTGAAAACCGACCAGGACGCTAGCGAAGCGAACTGAAGGCGGCCATGTGGCCAACGCATTGACCATGATTGCAGCTGGAGGCGAAGCCCGGCTGCATGCGGGTCTGTTCGACGCGGTAGGCGGCAGTGCCATAGAGCGCTGTGGCGGCGGCGCACAGGGTGAAAATCATCAGGTACTTTCTTGTTTTGATCGACATGATGCTGACCTCTGACCGGATCAAGAAGGTGCTTTGATAAGCATAGGTCAGCTGAGGCAAGTCGCCATTATCGGGCGACATTCAACCTGTTTATGTCGGCTTAGAGACCGACGTCCCACACCGGCTCTTCCGGAAACCTCAGTACCAAGAAGTCCAGCAAGCTGCGCAGCGCCGCCGGCATATGCTTGCGCGAAGCGTACACCGCGTAGATGTTCATCTGCTGCGGCTCGGCCTCGGGCAACAAGCGGATCAACTCGCCACTGCGGATGTAGTCGCCCGCCTGATAACTCGGCAGCCGCGACACCCCTGCCCCCGCCAGCGTCACCCGCAATAAGGTGCTCGCCTCATTCGCACTGATATTGCCCTGCACCGGTACAGACACCGGCTCGCCGTTTTCCACGAAGTGCCACAGGCTTTTGCCGAAGTAGGAGTGGGTCAGGCAATTGTGCCGAGCCAGGTCCTGGACCCGCCGGGGCTGCGGGTGCTCCAGCAGGTAAGCGGGCGAAGCGCAGATCACCGAACGGCACAACGTGAGGCGGCGGGCGATCAGGTTGGGGTCCAGTTCAAAGCTGGTGCGGATCGCCAGGTCGATGCGTTCGTCCACCAGGTTCACCGTGCGATCGAGCATCTGCATGTCGATGCTCACCAGCGGGTAGCGCTTGACGTATTCGGCCATGGCATCGGCCAGCTGCGCCTGGCCGAAGGAAGTGCTGACACTCAGGCGCAGCAGGCCACGGGGCGCTTCGTCCGGTTCGCTGACGGCGGCCTGCATGTCGCTGCACAATTCCAGCATCTGCCGGCAACGGGGCAAGGTTTCGCTGCCGGCGGCGGTCAGGCTGAGCTTGCGGGTGGTGCGGTGCATCAGGCGCGCGCCGACCCAGTCTTCCAGCTCCGCCAGGTAGCGCGACACCACCGGGCGAGAAAGGTCCAGGTGGTCGGCCGCTGCAGACTGGCTGCCCAAGTCCACCACGGTCACAAACACGCGCATTGCTTGAAGACGATCCATGATTTGCCCGATTTTAGAAACAAACTATGTCCAAGCATCGCATTTTTTGTAGCGTTTGGTGCAACTAAGCTCTGTCCACACCTTACCGATGACTGGAGCAGCACATGTTTGGATTCTCCCCGCTCAAGCGCGTGGCCCTGGCCGCCGCCACCCTGGCCTTCGCCGCCCACGCCACGGCTGCCGACCTGACCCTGGATGCCTACAACCCGGGCGAGACCGCGATGATGCCGGTCACTTCGGTACTGGTCAGTGGCGACAAAGACGCGATCCTGGTGGACGCCCAATTCGGCAAGACCCAGGCCGAGCAACTGGTGCAAAAAATCCGCGCCAGCGGCAAGCGCCTGACTACCATCTACATCAGCCACGGTGACCCGGACTACTACTTCGGCCTCGACACCCTGACCGCCGCGTTCCCCCAGGCCAAAGTCGTGGCGCCGCAGCCGGTGGTGGACCATATCAAGGCCACCGTTGAACACAAACTGGCGTTCTGGGGCCCGAAACTGGGGGCCGACAAGCCAGCCAAAGCCGTCATCCCCCAGGTACTTGAAGGCCACAGCCTGACCCTCGAAGGCAAGCAACTGGAAGTGATCGGTCTGGACGGGCCGCAGCCGGACCGCACCTTTGTGTGGATCCCGTCGATCAAGGCCGTGGTGGGTGGTGTGGTGGTCTCCGAGAACATTCATGTGTGGATGGCCGATACGCAGACCGCGAAGTCCCACACCGATTGGCTGGCAACCCTGCAACGTATCCAGGACTTGAAACCGCACACCGTGATTCCGGGTCACTACCTGGGGACACCGTCGCTCAAATCCGTAGCGTTCACCGCCGACTACATCAAGGCGTTTGACGAAGAAACCGCCAAGGCCAAGGACTCCGCCGCCCTGATCGCGGCGATGAAAAAGCGTTACCCGAACCTGGGCGACGAAAGCACCCTGGAATTGGGCGCCAAAGTCGCCAAGGGCGAAATGCAGTGGTGAGTTGATTCACCCCTTAACCGTACTGGAGAACGTCATGAGCAAGATCGCAATCATTGGTGCCACCGGTCGTGCCGGTAGCCAACTGCTGGAAGAAGCGCTGCGTCGCGGGCACACCGTCACGGCCATCGCTCGCAATACCGACAAGATTGGCGTGCGCCCTGGGGTCACCGTCAAACAAGTGGATGCACTGGATGCCCAGGCGCTGGAACAGGCCATCCGCGGCAACGACGTGGTGATCAGCGCGGCGCACTTCGCCACCCTGCCTGCGGAAGCGGTGATCAACCCGGTGAAAAAAGCCGGCGTGAAGCGCCTGCTGGTGGTGGGCGGTGCCGGTTCGCTGCTGTTGCCAGGCGGCAGCCGAGTGATCGACAGCCCGGGCTTCCCGGAAGAATACAAAGCCGAAGCCAGCGCCGGCAGTGCCTTCCTCCACACCCTGCGCCAGGAAAAAGACCTGGACTGGACCTTCCTGTCGCCTTCGGCGGAGTTCGTCGAGACCGCACGCACCGGAAAATTCCGCCTGGGCCAGGATGAATTGCTGGTGAGCAGCGAAGGCCGCAGCTGGATCAGCTTTGCCGACTTTGCGATTGCGCTGATTGATGAAGTGGAAATGCCGAAGCATTCGCGCCAGCGGTTTACGGCCGGTTACTAAGGCTGACGCACACTAAAATGTGGGAGCGGGCTTGCTCGCGAATGCGGTGTGTCAGTCAACAGATGTATTGGCTGACCCAGCGCCTTCGCGAGCAAGCCCGCTCCCACATTTTGATCTTCATTGTGACGGCGACTGCGCCTGGCTCACCAACCAATCCATAAGCTGCTCCAACCCCGCCGAGGGCTCAGTCCCCGGCGGGTACACCAGGTAATACCCCATCCCCGTCGACACCCGCAGTTCAAACGGTGTCGCCAACCGCCCCGCCTTGAGATCCTCGCCAATCAGCGCGCTGTCGCCAATCGCCACGCCCGAGCCTTGGGACGCCACCGTCATCGCCAGATCCAGCGTTTCAAAATGATGCCCCTGGGCAAGATTGCTCAAGCGTGTATTCGCTGCCTTCAACCACAATGCCCAATCCCGTTCATCCCGCGTAGGGTGCAACAGCACCTGTTGCTGCAAGTCGGCGGGCGTGTGCAAACCACCGAGCAAGGCCGGCGAGCACACCGGTGTCAGACGCTCATCAAACAGATGCAGGGCCTGAGCCGACTGCTCGGCAATCGGCGCGTAGATCACCGCGGCATCGAACTGTTCACGGCGGAAGTCGACGGTGTAGGCCACGGTGGTGGTCAGTTCCACCGGCACGTCCGGACGCTCTTGCTGCCACTGCATCAGGCGCGGTAACAACCAGCGCATCACGCAGGTGGAAGCCTTGAGCTGCAAGGTCTCGCGGCGGGTGCCGATCTGTTCCACCGCCTCGCCGATCAGGCCGAACACCTGCTGCGCCCGCAGCGACCATTCGCGGCCCTCTTCGGTCAGGCTCAAGCCACGGGCCTGGCGCTGGAACAGCGCATAGCCCAGATGACTTTCCAGCCCGGCAATCTGCCGGCTCACCGCCCCCTGGGTGATGTGCAATTGCTCGGCGGCTCGGGTGAAGTTGCAGCACTGGGCCGTGACCCAAAAGGTGTGCAAGGCCGGCAAGGGCGGAAGGCGTTTCATAAGGGCGCAGCCATGACGTGAGGACATGGCTAGTATGACTTTTTATCGATTGTTGCCGCTACGGGCCAGCCGTTCCAATACGGGCCTTTATCAACAATAAGAGCGACGACAATGGCGACCTGCGGCGAAGTATTGGTCAACCTGCTGGAAGGCTACGGCGTGGACCAGGTGTTCGGCATCCCCGGCGTGCACACCGTGGAACTCTACCGGGGCCTGGCGCGCTCAAGCATCCGCCACGTCACCCCGCGCCACGAACAGGGCGCCGGCTTCATGGCCGACGGCTATGCGCGCACCAGTGGCAAGCCTGGCGTGTGCTTCATCATCACTGGCCCCGGCATGACCAATATCACCACCGCCATGGGCCAGGCCTACGCCGACTCGATCCCGATGCTGGTGATTTCCAGCGTGCAGTCCCGCAGCCAACTGGGCGGCGGGCGCGGCAAGCTGCATGAGCTGCCGAACCAAAGCGCGATGATCGCGGGCGTGGCGGCGTTCTCTCATACCTTGATGTCGGCGGCCGAATTACCCGGTGTGTTGGCCCGCGCGTTTGCACTGTTCCAGGCCGGGCGACCGCGCCCGGTGCATATCGAAATCCCGCTGGATGTGCTGGTGGAAAACGCCGACGCATTGCTCGGCAGCGAGCCCATCAGTGTTTCCCGCGCCGGTGCTGCGCCGTCGGCGGTCAAGCAGATGAGCCAGTTGCTGGCGGCGGCGAAACGCCCGCTGATTCTCGCCGGTGGTGGCGCCATCGAAGCAGCGCCCGAGTTGACGCAACTGGCTGAAGCCCTCGGCGCGCCAGTGGCGCTGACCATTAATGCCAAGGGCATGCTGGCCTCCAACCATCCACTGCTGATCGGCTCGACCCAAACCCTGGTCGCCACCCGCGCCCTGGTGGCCGAGGCGGACGTGGTACTGGCGATCGGTACTGAGCTGGCAGAGACCGACTACGACGTGACCTTCGCCGGCGGTTTCGACATTCCCGGCGCCCTGCTGCGCATCGACATCGATTCCGACCAGACCGTGCGCAATTACCCGCCGCAGGTCGCGCTGGTGGCTGACGCGCAAATCGCTGCGCAGGCATTGCTTGCCGAACTGGGCAACAAGTCCCTGGCCGCCCGGGACAGCGACTGGGGCGCCCACCGCGTCGCGCGCCTATGGAGCGAACTGGAACCCACCTGGGACGCCGCCGCCCGCGCGCAAACCCTGTTCCTCAACACCGTCCTGGACGAACTGCCCGACGCCGTACTGGTAGGCGACTCCACCCAACCGGTGTACACCGGCAACCTGACCCTGAACCTCGACCACCCGCGTCGCTGGTTCAACTCCTCCACCGGCTACGGCACCCTCGGCTACGCCTTGCCGGCGGCCATCGGTGCCTGGCTGGGGCGCGGCAACGGCGCGCCGGTGGTGTGCCTGATCGGCGATGGCGGCCTGCAATTCACCTTGCCGGAACTGGCCAGCGCCGTGGAAGCGCGCACGCCGGTGATCGTGTTGCTGTGGAATAACCAGGGTTATGAGGAGATCAAGAAATACATGGTCAACCGCGCCATCGAGCCGGTGGGCGTGGACATCTATACCCCGGACTTTATCGGCGTGGCCAAGGCCCTTGGCGCTGCTGCCCAGCGCATCCAGGGTGTTGAGGAATTACGCAGCGCATTGCGCGCCGCCACTGATCGCCAAGGCCCGACGCTGATTGAAATCGACCAAGGGCTTTGGATGAAGGAGGTGGCGGTATGAGCGCGGTATTGAACGGGCTGTACATCAACGGTGTTTGGCGTGCGGGCCATGACGTGCTGGACGTGATCAACCCGGCGACCGAGGCCACGCTGGCTCAAGTGAACCTAGGTGATGCAAGTGCGGTGAGCGAGGCCGTCGGTGCCGCCAGCGCTGCATTCCCGGACTGGTCGAAAAGCACCGGGCGCGACCGCGCGGCACTGCTGCGCAAGATCGCCGAGGGCGTGAGCGCCCAGCGTGAACACCTGATGCACCTGCAATCGAGCAACAACGGCAAGCCGCTGTTTGAGGCCGGGATTGATGTGGACGACGTGATCGCCACGTTTGAGTATTACGCCGGTGTGGCCGACGAAATGGATGCCAGCCAAGATCGTCCGGTGGCACTGCCCACTGAGGATTTCAGCGCCCGCGTACGCCGTGAACCCTGCGGCGTGGTGGGCCTGATCGTGCCGTGGAATTTCCCGATGGTCACCACCGCCTGGAAACTCGCCCCAGCGCTGGCGGCCGGTTGCTGCGTGGTGCTCAAGCCTTCGGAAGTGACACCGTTGGCGGAGCTGGAACTGGCCAGGATCATCGCTTCGGTGGGACTGCCCGCCGGCGTGTTCAACTTGGTCTGCGGCACTGGCCTGGCAGTGGGAGCACCCATGGCGGCTGACCCACGGATCGCGAAAATCTCCTTTACCGGTAGCAACGCCGTGGGCGTGCAGGTGATGCAACGCTCTGCAGAGACGGTCAAGGGTGTGAGCCTGGAGTTGGGCGGCAAATCCTCGTTGCTGGTGTTGGCGGACGCCGACCTCGACCTGGCCGTGGAACTGGCCTGCGGCGGTGGCTTCTTCAACGCCGGGCAGATGTGTTCCGCCACCAGCCGGGTGTTGGTAGCCGACGAATTGGCGGACGAGTTTCTGACCCGTTTGCAGGCCAGGGCCGAGAGTATTCGCGTGGCGGACCCGTTTGCCGAAGACGTGGAAATGGGCGCGCTGGTCAACCGTGCGCAGTACCAGCGGGTGCTGGGGCATATCGAGCGGGGGGTGCAAGCCGGCGCGAAGTTGCTGTGTGGTGGCGGGCGCCCGGTGGATTTGCCTCACGGGTATTTCATTCGCCCGACGGTGTTTACCGAAGTGCCGCTGGACAGCGCGTTATGGAACGAAGAAATCTTCGGCCCGGTGCTGTGCGTGCGCAGCTTTACCAGTGAAGCCGAGGCGGTGGCGCTGGCCAATGACAGCGAGTTTGGCCTGGTGGCCAGCGTGCTGAGCAGCAACCTGGAAGCGGCTGAGCGGGTAGCGAATGCGTTGCAGGTGGGCCTGGTGTGGATCAACGCGCCGCAGGTGATCTTCCCGCAAACGGCCTGGGGTGGTTACAAGCAGAGCAGCATCGGCCGAGAACTGGGGCCGTGGGGGTTGCAGGTGTTTCAGGAGATCAAGCATGTGATTCGGGCGGTGTAGAAACACTCAAGAGCACCACTGTTCCCTGTGGGAGCTGGCTTGCCTGCGATTGCGGTCTATCAGACACAGATGTGTTGCCTGACCCACCGCTATCGCAGGCAAGCCAGCTCCTACCTGTTGATTTGTGCCGTGTCAGCAGATGCATTTTTTCAATAGCCCCAACGACTTTCTCATTTGCCCCCCCTCCCCCTCGCCCGGCCTAATACTGCGCTTGTCAGTTCAAGGCTCGCCCATGGAAAACGTCCGCGCAACACCCGCCACCGCCCTTTGGCTGATGATCAGCGTCGTGCTGGTCGCTCTCAACCTGCGCCCGTCGATGGCCGCCGTCGGCCCGTTGTTGTCGTCGATTCGCGCCGATGTGGCCCTGAGTTTCAGCACCGCCTCCCTGTTGACCATGCTGCCGGTCATGGCCATGGGCCTGGCGATGTTTTTTGGCATGGGCGTGGCCAAGCGGTTCGGCGAGCATCGCAGTATTGTGCTGTCGCTGGTGGTGATCGGCCTGGCCACCGTCTCCCGGTTGTTCCTGGACTCGGCGGTTGAGCTGATCCTCAGCGCCATCGCCGCCGGCGTAGGCATCGCGATGATCCAGGCGCTGATGCCCGCCTTGATCAAGTCGCGCTTCAGCGACAACGTTTCACTGTTCATGGGCCTGTACGTCACCGCGATCATGGGCGGCGCGGCCCTGGCTGCTTCGTTCTCACCGTTCATCCAGGTGCAAACCGGCAGTTGGCGCATTGGCCTGGCGATCTGGGCGGCTCTCGCCGTGTTGGCTCTGGTGTTCTGGTACGCCCAACGCTCAGTGTTGCCGCCACTGCCCCAAGCCGGCGCAGGCCCACAGGAGTCGTTCTTCGGCAATCGCCGGGCCTGGTTGCTGGCGATCTTTTTCGGTCTCGGCACCGCCGCCTATACCTGCGTGCTGGCCTGGCTGGCGCCGTACTACGTGGAGTTGGGCTGGAGCGAGCAGAATGCCGGCCTGTTGCTTGGCTTTCTGACGGCCATGGAAGTGGTCTCCGGCCTGGTCACCCCGGCCATCGCCAACCGCCGCCAAGACAAGCGCGGCGTGGTCGCGGTGCTGCTGGTGCTGATCATCGCCGGCTTCTGCGGCCTGATCCTCAGCCCGCAACACCTGAGCCTACTGTGGCCGTGCCTGCTGGGCCTGGGGATTGGCGGGTTGTTTCCGATGAGCCTGATCCTGTCCCTCGACCACCTCGACAACCCACGCCGCGCCGGCGGCCTGACTGCCTTTGTGCAGGGCATCGGCTACTTGATCGCCGGTTTGTCGCCGCTGATTGCCGGGATGATCCGCGACCAACTGGGCAGCTTCGAGTGGGCCTGGTGGTCATTGACAGCCGTCGTCGTGGTGATGTTGCTGATCCTGCTGCGCTTCGACCCGCGGTATTACGCGCGGCATATTCGCTGACGTCGTGTTGTAAACATTATTTGTCCCACCTTAAACATAGAAAGGTCCGACAGAGCTTTCTATTGGTACGAGCGTTCCGTTAACATTTTGTATTGTCTTGTACCGAGTTCGGTACAAAGCGCTTGCGGACGGAACGGATGCTAAACAGCAACTTGCTTAGAAAGCTCGATATGCAGGACCTGATGGTGTTTGTCGCTGTTTACGACCAAAGCAGCGTGACCGACGTCTCCGAAACCCTGTTCGTCAGCCAGTCCACCGTGAGCTACAGCCTGAAGAAGCTGCGCACCAGCTTCGAAGACGAGTTGTTTATCAACACCCGGGCGGGCATGCGTCCTACGTACAAAGCGGCCACCATGTACGGGCATGTGCAGAAAATCCTCGAAAGCATCAACCTCTGCCATGCCGGCAGCCAGGCTTTCGACCCCACCCAGAAGGCCGTGACCTTCAACGTCTGCGCCCCCGAATACTTCGAACAACTGATCCTGCCGCGCCTGCTGAAAAACTTCGATCACGCCGACCTGCCGGTGATCGTCAATGTGCAGAAGCTCGAAACCGAGATCCCGGCCGACGCCTTGCGCGACGGGCGCCTGGACTTGGTGATCTGCTTCGGGCCGCACTTTCATCGCGAGCACAAGGACATCAAGACCCAGATGCTGCTGGAGGACGACCTGGTGTGCGTGTTCGACAAACAGTCGGCGCCCCGGGAACCGGCGTTCAGCCTGCAATCCTTCGTCGCCCGGCGCCATGTGTTCCCCACGCCCTGGAGTTCCGACACCAACATGATCGATGGCTGGCTGGCGCGCCAGGCTCACAAACGCCAGGTGATCGCCCGGGCCAACAGCTACAGCGCGGCGCTGAAGATGATCACCGGCACCGACTTTATCGTCACCTTGCCCCGTCGAGTGCTGAAGCTGCTGGCAGACACGAACGTGTTCGGCCATTGCGAAGCGCCGAACGGTTTGCCGGGGTTTACCCTGGATATGCAGTGGAATGAACACAGCGCGCAGGACAGCGCCAACACGTGGTTCAGGGAACAAGTGGTGAAGGTATGTGCGGATCAGGGGTTATTATGACCCCCTGTGGCGAGGGAGCTTGCTCCCTCGCCACAGAGTATTGCCCCTCAGCCGATGGTGACTTTGCTGTAGGACTCGCGATCCATATCGACCAGCAAGACACTGAGCTGCACCTGCAGGTCTGCAGGCCAATCGCCCAGGTCCTGCAGCGCTGCCAGCAGGCTTTCCGACAACTGTTTCTTGACCTGGGGTGAACGCCCGCTGAGCAGCGACAGCTTCACCGCGATAAAAGCGCGCGGGCTGATGGACGTGCCAACCTGGAATGTCTCCACCTTCAGCGCCCGGCTTTTGATATCAAACTCGGAACCGAACTGCCCGGACGCCATCAGTACGTTGTTGAGCCGCAACAAGGTTTTCTCAACGGCCAGGTCTGTGAGGTTGGCGGTGTATTCCAGATGCAGATGCGGCATGAAAGGCTCCGAGTTGTTGTAGGAAAAGAGCCATACATATAGCACGAGGCCGAGCCGAATCAGACCGCTTTCAATGTGAAACTTCGGTCAAGCTGCGCAACGAGCGGTTTTCCCAGATCGCCACGATCACCAACACCGCCGACGTCAACGCCCCCAGTACCAACGCCGAAAACACCTGCTGCAATCCCAGCGGCAGCAACACCAGCAAGATCAGCAAGCCGCCCAGGTGCGAAAACGGTGGCAACGGACGGTCGCTCATCACCCACTTGAACAGCGCACTGCCCAGCAGGAACAACCATGGGCCGGCGATGATCGCCACCACGCCCGCCTGACTGGCATGCCCCGGGTGCACCAGCACCAGTTCGTCGGCCACGGCGCTGACGATAATCCCGGCGACGATCAATACATGCAGGTAGGTGTAGGCAATCCGCGCCTGGCGGCCCGGGTCGGCGGAGCTGGCGATGCGATGGTGGGCACGCTCGGCGCCGCTGTCGAAATAGATCCACCACAGGGCGATGCTGCCCACTACCGCCACCAGGAAGGCCGCCAGCCCGTCCACGCTCCAGGGCAATTCAGCGAAGGTCGCGCCAGTCACCAGCAACGACTCACCCAAGGCGATGATCACAAACAGGCCGCAGCGTTCGGCCATGTGGTTGCCTTCCACATTCCAGTCTGTAAGCGTCGAGGGCCCAAGCCCCGGCACCCAGAAATACACCGACGGAGAAATCAATTCGATCAACAGCGCCAGGGCCCAGAAGGCCAAACGCTGTTCACCTTCGAGCAGCGCGCCGGTGATCCAGAACACCCCGGAAAACAGCATCCACGCCAGGATCCGCTGGAAATTGCGGGTCATGTTCAGGGGCTCGCCGCGCACCGCCCACAGGGCAAACAGCGTGCGTCCTACCTGCATGAACACATAGGCACCGGCGAACAACAGGCCGCGGTCGGTAAACGCCTTGGGGATCGACGAGGACAGCAGCAGGCCCGCCACCATCAAGCCGAACAGGCCGATGCGGATCGGGATTTTTTCCGGGTCCAGCCAGTTGGTGACCCACGAAGTGAAGATCCACACCCACCACACCGCGACCATCATCAGCGCCACCTGCACCGCGCCGCTGATGGACAAGTGGGCGAGCAGCGAATGGGACAACTGGGTCACGGCAAATACGAACACCAGGTCGAAAAACAGCTCGACCATGCCAACCTTGCCGCTGTCATGACTGCCGCGCCCACGCAGCAAGGATCGGGATGGGGTCATGGGTGGATCTCCCTGAAAGGCCTATCTCAAGATTTGGGGGCGACTACCGGCAGCATGTCCCGCTCGCTCATGAACGCCTCCAGCCGCGAACGCATCCAGCGTTCCGCCGGGTCGGTGTCCACGTGGCTGAGCCAGACCATCGACAAGTCCAGGGTCGGGGTTTCGAACGGGAACGGCTCACAGAACAGATTGCCCCCGGCGGCCATGGCCTGGGCGGTGTAGTCCGGCAGGCTGGCGATCATGTCGGTGCCGGCGAGCAGCGCCGGCAATGCGCTGTATTGCGGCACCGAGAGCACCACGTGGCGCTTGCGACCGATTTCCGCCAGCCACTCATCGGCAAACCCGGACACGTTGGCGGTGTGGGACACCAGCACATGGGGCCGTGCGCAATATTCGTCGAGGGTCAGGGGTTTGTCCGAGGCATCCGCCCGCAGCAGGCACGGGCGGATATGCCGCAATAGTTTGCGCTTGGCATTGGCCGGCAGGCCGCGGGTCTGGGTGATGCCGACGGTGATATCGCCGGAGGCCAGCAGGTCCGGGATGCGCCAGTAATCCACATGCTGCACCACGAACACCACCAGCGGCGCTTCCTGGCGCAAGGCCCGCAGCAGCGGCGGCAGCAGGCCAAACTCGACGTCATCGGACAGGCCGATGCGAAAGGTCATGGTGCTGATGGACGGGTCAAAATCGTGGGTCAGGCTCAGGGCCGACGACAAGGAATCGAGAGCCGGCGACAGGTGCTTGATGATTTCCTCGGCCCGCGCGGTGGGCTCCATGCGGTGGCCGACGCGAATAAACAACGGGTCATTGAACAATGTGCGCAGGCGGTTGAGGGCCGAACTGATGGTGGGTTGGCCGAGAAACAGCTTCTCCGCCACCCGGGTCACATTGCGCTCGAGCATCAAGGTTTCAAAGACCACCATCAAGTTGATGTCGGCCTTGCGTAATTCATTGCGATTCATCGGCGCTCGCCCCACTGCCCTGGATAAGCCGCAGTTTAGAAACACCCGGGGCCCTGCGTCTATGCGCACACTGTTCAACACGGGCCTTTGGGACTATAAAGCAGCTTCCAAGGCTTGCGAGAACACCATCGTGCTGGTCATTTCTGCCTTGAGCGTCCTGGTTGCCGGGATTTTGCTCTGGGCTATCAAATTCATCGCTCATCCCACCGCCAGGACACTGTTACGGGTATTTGTCGGTTTATGCCTGGCGGCCGTCGTGGCTTACCTGGTGCTGGCTTCCGGGTTTCCGACCTCATTGCTGGTGTGATCGGGCTCCTGTCCCTGGCGCAAACGCAAGGCGGCCAACGCGGCCACCACCAGCACCACGGCAATCACTTTCAAACCATTCATGGCGTTACCAGTGCTCATTTCGATCGCGCCCATCACCGACGGCCCGACAAACCCGCCGAGCAATCCGCAGGCGTTGACGAAGCCCAGCCCGCCCGCCAGCGCCACGCCCTTGAGGCGCGAAGCCGGGTAGAGAAAGATGATCGACTGCACCACAAAGAACATCACCGCCGACACACAGAAGCCCAGCAGGCTGAACACCGGCCCCGACACCGAGGCAATCCCCAACCCCAACGCCATGGTCAGCAATCCGGTAATCAACAGCCGCCGGGCACGGGTGGGCGTGGTCGCAAAACGCGGCAGCAACACCGCTCCGGCTGCGGCTGCGATCCACGGCAATGACGTCAGCAAGCCGACGCTCATGGTGCTCAATTCACCGTATTTGCTGATGATGCTCGGCAGGAAAAAGATCACGGTGTAAATGGTGATCTGATGGCAAAAGTATACAAAGATCGCCAGCAGAATCTGCGGGGTCAACCAGTTCTTCAGGGAATGCCCACCCTCGCCTGCGCCCTCTTCGGTCTCCATCGCGATGCGCTGTTCAATCCCGCGCGCCTCTTCGGCCGAGAGCCACGCCGCCTTGCTCGGACGATCCGGCAACTTGCACCACACCACCCAGGCAAATGCCACTGCCGGCAAGCCTTCGAGCAGGAACATCCACTGCCAGCCGTGCCAGCCGAGGATGCCGTCCATGCGCATCAACGCCGCGCCCACCGGGCCGCCGATGATGTTGGCAAAACACACGCCGAGCAGGAAATACCCGGTGGCCCGCGCCCGTTGCTCGCGGTTGAACCAGTAGGTGAGGTACAGCATCACCCCGGGAAACAGGCCGGCTTCGGCAATGCCCAGCAGCAGGCGCAGGATATAGAACGAGGTCTCGCCCTGGACGAACGCCATGGCCGCCGAAATCAGGCCCCAGGTCACCATGATCCGGGCAATCCAGAACCGCGCGCCGACCTTGTGCATGATCAGGTTGCTGGGGATTTCCGACAGCGCATAGGTCAGGAAGAACAACCCCGCACCCAGGCCGTAAGCCGCCGCTGAAATCCCCAGGTCAACGTCCAGGTGATGCTTGGCCAGAGCGATATTGGTGCGGTCCAGAAAGCTCAGCACGTAGGCGATGATCAGCAAGGGCATCAACTTGACGAACATCAGTTTGTTCAACTCCCGTGGTTCACGGGCAGTGTTGGCAGTCTTCATCGGGCACTTCCTCTTGGCGCCCCGCCAGCGCAGCGGCTGGGGGGCACATCGGTGTTGTTCTAGGGTTCGAGTTGCGCAACCAGCGCCGGCGGGCGATGGGAAAACAGTTGCAGCAGCGCCCCGCCCAGGGCACAGCCGGCCATCACGAAGAAGCACACCGTGTAGCCGTGCAAGGTGGTCCAGCCGCCGCCCATGGCAATCAGGCTGCCCATCAGCACCGGGGCCAGGCCGCCGCCGATAAACATCGCGGTGGTGATGATGCCGTTGGCGGTGGAGGTCGCCGACGGCTCGGCCGAGTCGCAGGCCACCGCGTAGTAGATCGGCCACACCGCGTTGGCCACCAGGCCGAACAGCAGTTGCACGACGATGATCAGGGTCAGGGTGTTGGCGAAGTAGAACGCACCGACACTGGCGGCCATCCACACCCCGCAGATGATCAGGGTGACGCGCCGGCCAATGATGTCCGACAGCGACGGCCACACCAGCTGCCCGAGAATCCCGGTCAAGGTGAACACCACGCTCATCCCCGCCGACTCGGCCAGGGACAGCCCGGCGATGTTGTACAGGTAGGCCGGCAACACGATGTTGACGCCCATGTACACCACCTGGGTCAGCATCGTATTACCCGCCGTCAGGGCGATATTGCGGTTGCGCAACGTGGCGATAAAGGTGCGCCAGGCATGGCCCTTCACTTGGCTGGCGGGTGCGTTGTCCGGCGGGGTCATGCCCTTGGCGGCAATGTCGACGTACAGCGCGGTGATGCGTTCGGCGGTGGAGTAACGCGCCCAGAAAATCATCAGCGGCAACGCCACCACAAACGCGAAGAAGAACACGTAGCGCCAGTTGTCTTCACCAAAGGTGCTGATGACAAAGCTGGCGACGATGCCACTGAGCATGGCGCCAATCGGGTAACCCGTATGGTGCGCGCCAAGGGCAAAACCACGACGCTCCACCGGCCACCATTCGGCGGTGTTGCTCACGCCCACCGGCTCGCCCCAGCCTGCGCCGAGGTTGACGCCAACCCGCAGCGCAATAAAGGTCGCGAGGTTGCCGCTCAGGGCCTTGAACCCGGAGAGGAACGAAATAGCCGTGTAGCCCAGCACCAGCGGCACCTGGAACCGCGCGCGCTTCCAGCCACCGCCGTAGCGGTCACTCCACATGGAGCCGGGGATATCCAGCAGGGCCAGGGCCAGCATGATCACCGTGGCCATGGTGCCCCACTGGTCGGCCGACAAATCGAAATGCTTGGAGATGGTCGGCCCCAGACGCAACACGATCTCACGGTCGTAGGCGTTGAGGATCCAGATCATCCAGCACACCAGCAGCGACACCCAGGAGTGCCGGTGAATACTGCGCAGCGAGGCTTTTTTCAAGGTTGCCATGGGTTTCTCCAGGCGCGCGAGGGCGCGCACTGACACAAGGTTGCGAAAGGAAAGTGCCTTGTTAAAAAAACGCGCTAGCTGGCGAACCGTCGCTCGGCTATTCCTTGCACGCCCAGCCCGGTGATCGCAAAAAGCGCCCCGCGCTGCTGACCATCGGCCGGGAAACGCGGCAACGGTGGCTTGGCCATGGAGGTGACAAACAGAGTGTCCAGGTTCGGCCCGCCAAAGGTCAGGCTGGTGACCTTTTTCACCGGCATCTGGATCATCCGGTCGACCTGGCCATCAGGTGTATAGCGCACCAGTTTTCCGGCGTAGACCAGCGCCTGCCACAGGCAGCCTTCGGCATCCACGGTGCAGCCGTCGGCGACGCCACCGCTGCTGGTGTCGACCATGGCGAAGGTGCGTCGATTGCTCACCGCCCCCGTGGCGAGGTCGTAGTCATAGGCCCAGATCTCGCCGGACCAGGTGTCGCAAAAGTAGAAGGTGTCACCCGATGGGCTCCAGCACGGGCCGTTGGACACGATGATGCCTTCGTCCAGGGTGTGCAGGCTCAGGTCCGCGTCGAGGCGGTAGAGTTTGGCGCTGGCGCTGTCTTCCAGGGTGTCCATGGAGCCGAAGACGAAACGCCCTTGGCGGTCGACCTTGCCGTCATTGAGGCGGTTATTGGGCAGTTCCGGTTCCGGGTCGATGACCCGCTTCAGTTCGCCGCTGTTCAAGTCGAGGAGGTGCACGCCGTTTTGCAGGGCGACGATGGCTTGCTCGCCGCTCTGCCGCAGGGCCATGGAGCCGATTTTCTGGCCCACGTCCCAGGCGCGCAGTTCGCGGCCATCCTCGGTGCAGCGCAGGATCCGGCCGTCGGCGCTGTCGATCCAGTACAACCGTTGTTGCTCGACGTCCCACACCGGGCCCTCGCCCAGGGTGGTCTTCACGTCCACAAGCACTTCGATACGCATGGTGTTATCCCCTTTTTTGTTGTTGTGCGGGATGGACATGGCCGCGCCGTGACGCGGCCGGTTTATCGCTTAGAAGTTGACCTGGTCGCGCCCTTTCAGCCCGAGGATTTCCCGCGCTTCATCCGGCGTGGCGACCCGGTGGCCGAGGGCTTGAATCACCGTGCGAATGCGCCGTACCTGGTCGGCGTTGGACGCGGCCAGTTTGCCCGGGCCATCCCACAGCGAATCTTCCAGGCCGACCCGGGCGTTGCTGCCCATGGACAGGCCCATGGTGGCCAACGGAATTTGCCCACGGCCGGCGCCGAGGATCGACCACACGTAGCCGTCGCCAAACAGCCGGTCGGCGGTACGGCGCATATGGGCCAGGTCTTCCGGGTGGCCGCCGATGCCGCCGCGCAAACCGAATACCGACTGGATAAACAGCGGCGGCTTGAGCAGGCCGCGCTCCAGGAAATGGGCGGCTGTGTACAGGTGGCCGATGTCGTAGCACTCGATTTCAAATCGGGTGCGGTTTTCGGCACAGGAATTGAGGATGTGGGTAATGTCGCGGAAGGTGTTGCGGAAGATCCGGTCGTCACTTTCTTCCAGGTACGGACGCTCCCAGTCGTGCTTGAACTCGGTGAAGCGGTTGAGCATTTCGTACAGGCCGAAGTTCATCGAGCCCATGTTCAGCGAGGCCAGTTCCGGCTTGAACTGCATCACCGGTTGCAGGCGCTCTTCGACGCCCATGGTCGGCGCGCCGCCAGTGGTGATGTTGATCACCACGTCGCTGGCGGCTTTGATCTGCGGCAAAAATTCGGCGAACAGCGCAGGGTCCTGGCTGGGACGGCCATCGATGGGATCACGGGCATGCAGGTGGACAATCGCGGCGCCGGCTTCGGCGGCACCGATGGCGGCGTCGGCAATTTCCTGCGCGGTGATCGGCAAATGCGGCGACATCGACGGCGTATGGATGGCACCGGTGACGGCACAGGTGATGATGACAGGACGATTTTTGGACATGACGATTCTCCGACTTTTATTCTTATGAAAAAAAATCCCGGGTGTGGCTTGTGTGTTCTTCCTTGGCTAAACGCTGACGCGGCCTACAGGTACTCGACGTTACCGTCGACACTGATCGCTTGGCCGGTGACATTGCGGGCGGCGGGCGAGCAGAGAAACAAGGCCATGGCCGCGACGTCTTCGGCGGTGACCATGCGCTTGAGGGAGATCTTGTTGAGGTATTCCTGGCGCATCTCGGCTTCCGGTACGCCGACCTGCTCGGCACGGGCGCGGATCACGCCGTCCATGCGCGGGCCTTCGACGATGCCGGGCAGCAAGGCGTTGACGCGGATGTCGCTTTCGCCCAGTTCCGAGGCCAGGGATTTCATCAGGCCGACGATGGCCCATTTGGTCGCGGCATACGGCGTGCGCCAGGCGTAGCCAAGACGGCCCGCAACCGAGGCGATATGCAGCAGATGGCCGTGGGACGATTCCTTGAGCATCGGCACTGCGTGATGGGCAAAGCGGTATTGCGCCGTCAGGTTGATGTTGATCGTGGCTTGCCACTCGGCATCGCTGATGGCGTCGATGCCGCCGGTGGGACCGGCAATCCCGGCATTGTTGACCAACACATCCAGCCCGCCAAATTGCTCGCGCTGCACCTGGAACACCGCCTCGATCTGCGCGGCATCACTCACGTCGGCACGGGTGGCAACAGTGCCTGGGTACTTGTCGCGAAACGCCGCCAGGGCCGGTTCGCTGATATCACACACATGCACCTTGGCGCCCGCCTCCAGATAGGCCGCCGCCAACACTTCACCGATACCGGCAGCCCCGCCGGAAATCAACACACGTAACCCAGGATAGGGCTGCAGCCGCTGTAGGACACTCATGCACGTTTACCTCCTGAAACAGACGACCGCGAACGGTCGTTCTTGACGAGCAGGCGCGCCAGGGAATCGGCGGCCTGCATGATGTCATCGGTCACGGCAGCGCGGGCGCCGGCGCCATCGCGGGCGGCCAGGGCTTCGACGATGCGCGTATGCGCCTCCATCGAGCGCTGCAAGTGAGCTTTGTCGGGAGCGACCAGGGCAAAACACGGGCCCATGTGCAGCCAGAAGTTTTCCACGGCGGCCATGGTCAATTCGGCTTGGGCCACGGCATAAATCCGACGGTGAAAGGCGAAGTTGGTCCACAGGTAGCGGGAAACGTCGACTTCGTCGGCGGCCTGTTGCATCTGTTGGCAGAGGTCGGAGATTTCGTCGAGGTCGGCTTTTTCCAGGAGCAATACGGCCTTTTCTGCCAGCAAACCTTCCAGGGCGACCCGCGCATCGCGGATTTCCCGCAGGCGTTCGACCGTCATCATGCGTACCCGCAGACGGGAGGTTTCGGTGACTTCAAAGGCGTTTTCGGCGCTGAGGCGCTGGAGGGCTTCGCGCACCGGCATGGGGCTGGAGCCGAGGGCTTCGGCGAGGCCGCGGATGGTGAGTTTCTGGCCGGGCTGGAAACGACCACTCATCAAGGCTTCGCGGATCTGGCGATAGACCTGGTCTTGCAAGGTATCGCGGGACACCTGGCGCAAGGTGGGAAGGAGAAGCGGGCCATCTGTCATGAGTCAAAACCTGTGTTGTCGTTCTTATGGCTCCAATATGTGATCACAAATCAAATATGTCAAATAGTTTCCCGTTGACGGTATCGACGACGCTGACTCTAATGAGCCCTTTCTCCAGCAAGGACCGCTGAACCATGAAATTTGCCTACACCATCGTCTACGTCCCGGACGTCGCTGCATCTCTGCAATTCTTCGAAAAAGCCTTCGGCTTCAGTCGCCGTTTCCTGCATGAATCGGGGACCTATGGCGAGTTGGATACCGGTGATACCACCCTCTCTTTTGCAGCGCATGAGTTGGGCGAGATGAACTTCAAGGGCGGGCATGTGGAGGCGCATGCTTCACGCCAGCCGCTGGGGATGGAGTTGGGATTCGTAACTGAGGATGTGCCAAAGGCCCACGCCAGAGCGCTGGCCGAGGGTGCGACAGAACTCTCGGAGCCGAGCACCAAGCCTTGGGGTCAGGTGGTGTCTTATGTGCGTTGCCCGGATGGCACGCTGGTGGAGTTGTGTACGCCGATTCAGTGAATCGTAATGTGGCGACGGAGCTTGCTCCCGCTGGAGTGCGGAGCACTCCCTGGATATGCGGTCTGCTTCGCAGCCCAACGGGAGCAAGCACCCTCGCCACAGCAAGCTCCCTCGCCACAATGAAATGCCTGCATCAAGGCCTGAGCGGGCGCTCCTGATCGCGCTCGGAAAGCTCCGTGCCATCGTCCGGATGCTTCCAGGTCTGCGGTTTTTCTTCCTCGCGAAGCTTCCTCGCCCGCTCCTGCTCCAGCTCTTCGCGCTGCTTCTGCTCGTTACTCATACCCACCTCCCGTCCGTAAGAATTGGACACACTGGGCAAGCATAGATGAGGGAGCGGTTTTGTGTGCATCCGGCAATTGATAACCACGGCGCATCAATACATGTAAACAACTCACTTATCATTTCCAAATGTGTCAGCCACTATCCGCGGTCTTAAGCGAAACAAGCACTTTAAAAAGAACGCTGGAGACACAAAAAAATGCAAAACCCTTCTCGGCCTGACTCTGCCCGCTCCAAAGTCGGCGCGGTCTTTCGCGTCACCTCCGGCAACTTTCTCGAACAGTTCGACTTCTTTCTGTTCGGTTTCTATGCCACCTATATCGCCGCCGCCTTCTTCCCTGCCGCTAATGAATTTGCGTCATTAATGATGACCTTCGCCGTGTTCGGCGCGGGCTTTTTGATGCGTCCGCTGGGCGCAATCATCCTCGGCGCATACATCGATGATGTGGGCCGTCGCAAAGGCTTGATCGTGACCCTGGCGATCATGGCCAGCGGCACCCTGCTGATCGTGCTGGTGCCGGGCTATCACACCATTGGTTTGTGGGCACCGCTGCTGGTGTTGATGGGCCGCTTGTTGCAAGGTTTCTCGGCCGGTGCCGAACTGGGCGGTGTGTCGGTGTACCTGGCCGAAATGGCCACACCGGGCCGCAAGGGCTTCTACACCAGTTGGCAATCGGGTAGCCAGCAGATCTCCATCGTGGTCGCGGCCGCCCTGGGTTATGGCCTGAACCAGTGGATGGAACCGGCCGTGGTTGCCGATTGGGGCTGGCGCATTCCGTTCGCCATCGGCTGCGTGATCATCCCGTTCATCTTCGTCCTGCGCCGCAACCTGCAGGAAACCGAAGAGTTCGCCAACCGCAAGCACCGCCCCACCATGCGCGAAGTACTGGCCACCCTGGTGAAGAACTGGACCATCGTAATCGGCGGCATGATGATGGTGGCGATGACCACCACTGCCTTCTACCTGATCACCGTGTATGCGCCGACCTTCGGCAAGACCGTGCTTAACCTGACCACCTCCGACGCCCTGCTGGTGACCTTGCTGGTAGCCGTGTCGAACTTCATCTGGCTGCCCATCGGCGGCACCCTCAGTGACCGTTTTGGCCGCAAGCCGGTGCTGATCGCCATGACTACCCTGACCGTGCTGACCGCCTACCCGGCACTTTCCTACGTGGTCAACGCGCCAAGCTTCGCGCACATGCTGGAAACCCTGCTGTGGTTCTCCTTCCTCTACGGCATGTACAACGGCGCCATGATCCCGGCCCTGACCGAAATCATGCCGGTGGAAGTGCGTGTGGCGGGCTTCTCCCTGGCCTACAGCTTGGCGACCGCCATTTTCGGTGGTTTTACCCCGGCGATTTCCACGTGGTTTATCCACGAGACGGGCGACAAGGCATCGCCGGCCTACTGGCTGATGTTCGCCGCACTGTGCGCCCTGTGCGCGACGTTCGCACTGTATCGCCGTGCCAGCGCCCGTCTGCAAGTTGCCTGAGGAGTCACGCTGATGAACCCCCTATTGAAAACACTGGTGGCACTGGCGATCGGTTCCCTGGGGATGGTCGCCCACGCTGAAGAGCTGAAAGTCATGACCTCCGGCGGCTTCACCGCTGCCTACAAGGTGCTGGGTGCGCAATATGCCACCCAGAGCGGCGATACCCTCGACACCATCCTCGGCCCGTCGATGGGCAAGGCGCCGGAAGCGATTCCCAACCGCCTGGCCCGTGGCGAACACGCCGACGTGGTGATCATGGTCGGCTACGCCCTGGACGACCTGATCAAGCAAGGCAAGGTCGACAAAGCGTCCCGCGTTGAACTGGCGGATTCGCGCATCGGCCTGGTGGTCAAGGAAGGCGCAACCAAGCCTTCGATTGCCACCGACGCCGAACTGAAGACGGTGCTGACCAACGCCAAATCCGTCGCGTATTCGGACAGCGCCAGCGGCGTCTACGTCGAAAAGGAACTGTTCAAGAAGCTCGGCATGCCGTCCAAAGGCACCATGATCGAACGCATCCCGGTGGCCTCACAGGTGGCCAAGGGTGATTACGAAGTAGGCTTGCAACAAGTGTCCGAACTGCTGCCGATTCCTGGCGTGACTTACGTCGGAAAAATCCCGGAAGACGTGCAGTCCGTCACCCGTTTTGCCGCCGGCATTCCGGTGAACGCCGAACACCCGGCGCAGGCGAAAAAGCTTCTGCAATTCCTCGCCTCGCCCCAGGCACAACCGGTGGTGCAATCTACCGGCCTGGATTCGGTCTCACACTGACCGGAACGGCATCTCCCGCGTCAACCGCTCCAGTTCCAGTGCCGCCGGCGTCAACGTACGCCCGCGGCGCTTGATCAGCCCCACGTTGCGCACCACCTCCGGCTCCACCAGCGGCACGCTCGTCAGAATCGGATGCTTCCCGCCCGGCATTGCAATCGACGGGACCATCGCCACCCCCAACCCCGCCTCCACCAGCCCGATCATCGTGGTCACGTGATGGGTTTCGCAGATGCTTTGCTTCTTCACCCGCACCCCGCGCAGGGCCTGGTCGAGCAAGAAGCGATTGCCTGAGGTCTTGTCCACAGTGATGTAGTCGTGCTCGTACGCCTCGACCCACGTCACACTGGCACGGTCCGCCAGTGGATGATCCCGGCGACAGGCCAGCACATATCGCTCCTGCAACAACAACTCGAACTCCACGCCGTCCGCCAGGCTGCCGCTGAAACTCACGCCGAAATCCGCCTCGCCACTTTCCACCGTCGCACACACCTCGCCCGCACTCGCGTCCAATACCCGCAGACGAATCTTCGGATAGAGCTTGTGGAATTCGGAGATCACGTGGGGCATGAAGTAGTACGCCGTAGACGGCACACAGGCGATGGTGACATTGCCCATACGGGTTGAAGCCACGTTACTGATGCCCATCAGGGCGATGTCCAGGTCATCGAGCATGCGCTCGACCTGCGGCAGGAAGGCACGGCCAACCATGGTCAGGCTGACCCGGCGCGTGGTGCGTTCAAAGAGTTTGACGTCGAGGGCGGATTCGAGCTTCTCGATACGCCGGCTGAGGGCCGGCTGGGAGATACGGATGGCTTCGGCCGCCGCACGGAAACTGCCCTTGTCTACGACGGCGCGGAAGGCTTGGAGGTCGTTGAGGTCGAAGTTGATGATCACGGGGGCAGCCATTGGTTGAGCAGATGTGGCGGGCATTATCGTATGGGGGCTGGCGGGATGCTATTGGCGCGGGCCACATACTCGCTCTCTGCTTGGTTCAGGAGATGCCAACTGCTCACACTGGTCAGTTACCGCTTGCAACACGCCCAGCGTTGAGTAGGATTAAATCCTACCCAGCAAAAGCGGACGCTACCATGCGCTCAACCCAGCAAATGAGCATCACCTTGCCGATTGAGATGGCCGCACTCGTCAAAGCCAAAGTGAGCACTGGCGAATATGCCAGTGAAAGTGAAGTCATACGCGACGGGCTGCGAATCTTGCTGGCACGTGACCGAGCAATGGAAAACTGGCTTCAGGATCAAGTGATTCCAGCAGCCGTCGCCCTCAAGGCCGATCCAGACAGCGCGCTGTCTGCCGCTCAGGTCCGCGAACACATGGCAGCCAAACGCCAACAGAAAGGCAACCGTAAGTCGTGACCTACACGGTAGCTTTTTCACCCAAGGCAGTAACGCAACTCGAAGAACTTGAAGACTATATCACCCAGGCCGGCTCACCCGTCATCGCTGCGCGCTATGTAGATGCCATCATCACTTACTGCGAAAACCTGTCTCTTTTTCCTCTGCGCGGCATCAGCCGTGAAGACGTGTTACCCACTCTACGTACCACTCACTATCGGCACACCACCATCATCGCTTTTACAGTAGATGCCGACACTGAAACGGTATCGATTCTAGGGGTGTTCTACGGAGGGCAAGATTACGCAGCCCTCTTGCAGAACGAGGACAACGGTTAACTTCGGCTCCAATCGTTCTATTCACGAATAGCTACCGGTAACGCAATCAATGGATGAAACAATAAAAAGGACTTCCAGCCCTGCGCCTCTCTATCGAGCGCCTCGAGCGGGGTTGTGGCTCCTGGGTTTGCTCTGCCTTGCAGCTTTGGGCTTCTTCGCCTGGCAAAGCTTCTACCCGGTCAGCGCAGCCGAAGACTGGAGTGTTCATGTCGTCCACCGCGACGTAGCAAAGGCCGCATCACTGATGCCGATGCCCGACGGTTCGCTGATGGTGAGCCAGGAATTGAGCGATGGGCTTGGCAGTATCGTACGCATCTTGCCCGACGGAAAACGCGAGCTGGTTGTAGGAAAACTATCCAAGCCCGATGGCATGGTCGCCACTCAGGGCGGTTGGGTGTTCAGCCAGGAAGTGGACGGCGCGCCGGTCAGCTTCCTCAAGGACGGCGTCGTCACCGAGCTGTTCAGGGGAGACAGCGTGCAAGGGTTGTGGGACGACGGTGAGTACCTCTACGCCATTGAAGACCGCAAGGTAGCTGCCCGGATCCTGCGCTATCGTTGGAGCGACAAGACACTGAGCGTCGTGCGTGACCAACTCAGCGAAGGCGAGTCGATTGTTCGCTGTACGGATGGGCGCATGCTCTATACGGAAAAGAAGAAGGGCGTGGTCCGAGAGCTGACCAACGACGCTAGCGACCCGGTGGTACTGAGCCAACTGAACAAACCCACCTTCCTGATGTGCGATGAACGCGGGTTATGGATCAACGAAGATTCCACACACCGAGCGCGTTTGTTGTTGATCGACAAGCAAGGACGCCAGCAGACGATTCTGTCTTTCCTGAAGGCGCCACAGTCGATTGTGCGTACGACGAAGGGAACGTACCTGGTGGCCGAAGGTGGCCGTGACCGTATCCTGGAATTGGTGCCGTCCGTGGCACGGGTAGACCCCGTTACAGCTGAAACCGCGCCACCGCCTCATTGAGCGACACCGCTAACCGCGCCAGCTCATGGCTCGACCCATTGATCTGTCCCGCGCCCGAGGACGACTGCGCAGACAGGTCACGAATATTGACGATGTTGCGGTCCACTTCCTTCGCCACCTGGGCCTGCTCCTCGGCGGCGCTGGCGATGACCAGGTTGCGCTGGTGAATCTGATCGATGGAGTCGGTGATCTGGCTCAATGCGCCACCGGCGCCTTCGGCCAGGATCAAGGTTTTACTGGCCCGCTGGGTGCTCGATTGCATTGAGGTCAGTGCCTCGCTGGAGCCACTGCGCATCGCGGTCACCATCTGGTCGATTTCCAGGGTCGATTGCTGGGTGCGATGGGCCAGCGCACGCACTTCGTCGGCCACCACTGCAAAGCCACGCCCGGACTCACCGGCACGCGCCGCCTCGATGGCGGCGTTCAGCGCCAGCAAATTGGTCTGCTCGGCAATAGAGCGAATCACGTCCAGCACCTTGCCGATGTCCCGCGACTGATCGGCGAGGTTTTGCACCAGGCTCGAGGTTTCGCCGATGTTGGTGCTCAGCGCCTGAATCGCGCTGACCGTTTCACCGACGCGCTGCTGGCCGTCGCGGGCCGTTTCATTGGAGAGTCGGGTGGATTCGGAGGTGGAAACGGCATTACGCGCCACCTCATCGGCGGCCGAAGTCATCTCATTGACGGCGGTGGCGGCTTGCTCGATTTCAGCGGTCTGCTTTTGCAGGCTGCGGCTGCTCTGGTCGGTGATGCCGTTGAGGTCGGTGGCCGAGGCCGCCATCTGCCCGGCCGACTGGCGAATCAACTGCAAGGTACCGCGCAGGTTGCCTTGCATACTCTGCAATGCCACGAGCAGGCGCGTCACTTCGTCGTCGCCGGTGACTTCAACGGTCTGGGTCAGGTCGCCCCGAGCGACGTTTTCCGCGGCACGCACGGCGTGGCTCAGCGGGCCAACGATGCTACGTGTCAGCAACCACGCCAAGGCCACCGTGCTCAACGCCGCCAGCAGCACGAAGCCGAAGACCATCGTGCGTGAGCGGCTGTACTGCGCCTGCGCCGTCTGGCCCTGCAGGTTTATCTGGGCGTTGTAGTAGTCGGCCAGGGCATTGAGCTGATTGCCGGAACCGTCGACCACGGTTTTCATGTCCACCAGCAGCAACTTGTTCAGCTCGGTGGTCTGCTGCTTGTCGGCGAGGATGAATGACTGAGTGAGACCTTGCTGATACTGACGCAGGGAGACCTGGAACTGATCATAAAGATTGCGTACCTCGGGGGTATCAATCACCGCATTCAGGTCGGCCAGTTTCTTCGTCAGATCCTGGCTGCGGGTGTCCATCTGGCTACGGTATTGCGAGAGGCTCGCCGGGTTGGGATCAAGGGCCATGCGCAGGGAAATGGTGCGGATGCGCAGCATGATTTCGCGAATGTCCGAGACCAGGCGCATCTTCGGCACCAGGCCACTTTCAACTTGCACGGCACTTTCGCGGATGTTCGCCATGTTCGAGAGCGCAAAGAACCCGAGCAGCGCCACGAGCAAGGCAATCAAGGCAAAACCGAGACCCGCGCGGCGGGCAATGGACAGGCTGCGAAGCGACATGGCGATTGTTCTCATTATTGGCATACGACATCGTATGACAGAGTTTCGGCCAGCCAGGATAGGACTTGAGGGGTATTGACCAGAAGTTAGCGGATATAAATTACCTACCTGAAAGCCCTACGGAACAGACACGCCTTGGAGGTATTTCCAAGGCAGTCCGAGACGCTTTATTCAGCAGGTCAGATAGACCACGCCTGCGCACTTTCAAAAAACGCCTGCGCATTACTGTCCAGCGTTTCCAGGTGATAGCCGCCTTCTTGCACGATTACGCACGGCAGCCCCAACCCACGAATACACTCACCCAACCGCGCAAACCCTTCCCGCGTCACTGCCACTTTGCTCTGTGGGTCCAGCTCGTAAATATCGAACCCCAGGGACAACACCAGCACGTCCGCCGAGAAGTCCTTCACCGCCTTTAAGGCCAGCTCCAGCTTTTCAAAGAACACCGCTTCACTGGCACCATGCGCCATCGGCAGGTTGAGGTTGAAGCCTTCCCCCTTGGTTGCGCCGCGCTCTTCAGCAAAGCCTGCAACCCCCGGATAGAAGTTGGTGGGGTCGCCATGAATCGACACGTACAGCACGTCATCACGGTCGTAGAAAATCTCCTGGATGCCTTGCCCGTGATGCATGTCGGTATCGAGTACGGCGACGCGCTCGAAGCCATCGCGCAACGCCTGCGCCGCCACCGCCGCATTGTTGATGTAGCAAAACCCACCGGCAGCATCGAAACGGGCGTGGTGGCCTGGCGGGCGGCACAGTGCATAGGCTGCCGGCGCGCCGTCGAGGATGTCTTTAGCGGCAGCGACGGCGCTTTGGGCGGACCAATACGCCGAGCGCCAAGTGAGTTCGCCAACCGGGCAACTGCCGTCGGCGAGGTAGCGCGCCGCCTGGGCCAGGATGCCGCGCAGGGCGTTGGGCTCGCGCACGAAGATGTTGGACATGACTTCGTCGCCCCAGTCTTCGGGGATTTCTTTCCAGCGCTGGTGGGCCTCCTTGAGGAAGGTCAAGTAGGCGGCGCCGTGTACAGCCAACAGTGGATCGAGGCCGTGGTCGTGCGGTTGCTGGATCTCGAAGCCCAGGGTCTGGGCGGCCAGCAGCAGGTTGCGGGCGCGTTCCGGGACCTCCTGCGGCGTGCGCATCTGGCCACGGGAGTAGTAGCTGCGAGGATGGTGCAAAAGTTGTTCGGGATGAAAAAAAGTACGCATGGGATTTTTCCTTACTGAACCTGGCCAGCACGTTTCAACACGGCATTGAGCAATACATCGGTGCCCTGGCGAACATCCTCGGGCAACACGTCTTCCGTTTCGTTATGACTCAAGCCGCCGACGCACGGGATGAAGACCATCGCCGTCGGGCAGAACCGCGCCAGGTGGATAGCATCGTGGCCCGCGCCGCTGACGATGGATTGCTGCGCATACCCCAACGCATCCACCGCCGACTGCACACACGCCACACACTCGGCATCAAACGGCGTGGCGGGACTGATCCAGTGCGGGCTGACGGTGACGCTCAGGCCACGTTGCGCGGCGATATCCTGCAAACGGACGCGCACTTGTTGCTCCATGGCTTCGATGTCGGCGTCGCGGTGATGGCGCAGGTCGACGGTGAAATTCAGCAGGCCGGGGATGGTATTGCGCGAAGACTTGGCGATGTTCAATTCGCCCACCGTCGTCAGGCCTTCAGGCACAAAATCAGCCGCCAGGTTTTCCAGCGACTGGATCATCTGCGCGGCGCCATACAAGGCGTCCTTGCGCAGCGGCATCGGCGTAGTCCCGGCATGGGCGGCCATGCCTTCTACGCGCACGTCCAGCCAGCGAATCGCCTGGCCACCGGTGACCACGCCGATGCTCTTGGCGTTGTCTTCCAGGATAGGGCCTTGTTCAATGTGCGCTTCAAAATACGCATCCACCGCGCTACCCAAGGGGCGCTCGCCGTTGTAGCCAGTGCTGTGCAACGCATCCGCCACGCTGACACCGGCGACATCCTGGGTGGCCAGCGCCTTGTCCAACGCCAAGGTGCCGGTGAACACCGCCGAGCCGAGCATGGCCGGGGTAAACCGGGCGCCCTCCTCGTTGGTCCACACCGCGATTTCCAGTGGTTTGCGGGTCTTGATGCCGTGGTCGTCGAGGCTGCGGATCACTTCCAGTCCGGCCAGCACACCATAGACGCCATCAAACCGCCCGCCTTCCGGCTGGGTGTCAAGGTGGCTGCCCATCATCACTGGGGCCGCTTCATTGTCCGTACCGGCGCGGCGGGCGAACAGGTTGCCAATGGCATCGACGCTCAAGGTCAGCCCGGCATCTTCACACCAGCGGCTGAACAGCGCGCGACCCGCCTGGTCTTCGGCGCTCAACGCCAGGCGGCAACTGCCACCGCGGGCCGTGGCGCCGATCTCGGCCATGGCCATCAGGCTGGCCCACAGGCGCTCGCCATTAATCTTCAACATAGACACTCTCCAATCAAACGCTTCAAGCCATTTCAAGGCGGTGGGCGGTGGCGTGACGACGGGACAACGCGAGTACGCACACCAGCGAAACCGCCGCGATCGCGCTGTAGAACACTGCCATCGGCCACCACTGGCCCTGGTATTCATGGGCCAGCCAGGTGCCGATCAACGGCGTGAGTCCACCGGCCAGCGCGCCACACACTTGATAGGCCAGGGAGATGGCGGTGTAGCGCACGCGGGTTTCGAACAGGCCGCTGACGAAGCCGGCGATCACCGCATAAAACGAAGCCATGCACACCACGGCCAGCGCGATGCCGAGGATGATCAACGGCGCCTGGCCGCTGCTGACCAGCACGAACATCGGATACGGCGAGGCCATCGCGAGCACGGTCATCGCACACAAAAAGCGTGTGGCACCGACCTTCTCCGCCACCCAGGCCGCCAGCGGCTGGACGCAGAACTGGATGATGGCCACGACAAACAGGCATTCCAGAATCAACGAGCGCGGCAGGTTAAGTTGCTGGGTGGTGTAGGCAATCATGAAGGTGTTGGTGAAATACACCCCGGCAATCCCCAAGGTATTGGCACCAATGCACAGCAACAGCGGGCGCCATGAAGTCCTCAGCACTTCGATCACCGGTGCCTGATCCTGGGTGATGGCCCGGGCTTTTTCCGCCTTGGCTTTGTCTTCGAGGAACTCGGGCGATTCATTGACGCCCAGACGGATCGCCAGGCCGACGATCAACAGCAACGCACTGGCCAGGAACGGCAGGCGCCAGCCCCAACTGAGCAGGTCGGCTTCCGGCAAACGGGTCACCGCGCTGAAGGCCAGCAACGAGAGAATCAAACCCGCCGGGCTGCCCAACTGCGCAAAGGAAGCAAAAAAGTTGCGACGGCCTTTAGGTGCATGTTCGCCGGCCATCAGCACCGCCCCGCCCCACTCGCCGCCAACGGCGATGCCCTGCACGATGCGCAGCAGCACCAGCAACACCGGCGCCGCGACGCCGATCTGCGCGTAGGTCGGCAACAGCCCGATGCACACCGTCACCACGCCCATCATCACCAGCGTGATCACCAGGGATTTCTTGCGACCGATACGGTCGCCGATATGCCCGAACACAATGCCGCCCAACGGCCGGGCGAAGAAGCCCACGGCAAACGTGCCGAACGCGGCCATGGTGCTGAACAGTTTGTCGTCGGAAGGAAAAAATAGTTGACCGAACACCAGCGCGGCGGCGGTGGCGTAGATGTAAAAGTCGTACCACTCGATCATGGTGCCGATGAAAGCGGCGGCCGCGGCACGGCGAGGCTGCGGCGAAGCGGATGGCTTCATGGGGCTGGCTCCTTTGGTTATTTTTTTGGCAGGAGAAAGGTCTGGCGCTCGCGCTCTGATGGCGCTGGTTGAGGGGGATTTTTCGTCTCGGCGCTATGATTAGTCAATTTTCTATTTATTATTCCGATTATAAATCCTGCTTATTATCGAGCTGTCGCCATGTCAGAAAACCGCCGCGATATTCACCCGCTGCTCAATGACCGCCTGGACTGGAACCTGCTGCGCACCTTCCGGGTGATCGGCCAGGAATTGAGCATCAGCCGCGCCGCCGCGCGCCTGCACCTGACCCAACCGGCCATCAGCCAGGCGCTCAAGCGTCTGGAAGAGCAGCTCGACTGCCAACTGATCGCTCGTCGCGGGCCACGTTTCGTGCTGACCGAAGCTGGCGAGCAAATCTTCGCGATCGCCGGCGAGATGTATGGCCAGGTCTCACAGATGAGCAACGCCCTGCAAAAGCCTGGCGACGAAGTGCTCGGCAAAGTGCGATTGCTGATGATCAGCCGGATCAACTCGGACACCTTTGATGAGTTTCTGGCGGACTTCCATCGCCAGCATCCCAGGGTCGACCTGGACGTTGAGGTGATGCGCAGCTCTGACATCGTTGCTGCCCTGCTGGAGAAAACCGCGACGTTGGGCCTAAGCCTTAATCGACGGCCGCAGCCACGGCTGGAGCAGCATCTGTTCCTTCGTCAGCGTTATGCGTTTTTTTGCGGGCGGCATCACCCGTTGTTCGGACGCACCGGGCTGGCGGAGGGAGATTTGCAGTCGGAGAACTTCGTGAGTTTCACCAGCGACCAGATCGGCGGGATGCTCTCGCCGTTGACGATCTTTCGTGACCAGCAGGGCTTCAGCGGGCGCATCGTGGCGTCCTCCTCCAGCCTGGAGGAAGTGCGGCGCTTGGTGATTGCCGGGTTTGGCCTGGGCTGCCTGCCGATTCATGTGGTGGCCGAGGATGTGAAGAATGGACTGCTCTGGCGCTTGCCGCCGGACGAAGGGATTACTGACGTGGATATCCACCTGCTGTGGAACCGTGAGCAGAAAATGAGCCGGGCGGAGGCGGTGTTTATTGAGAGTCTGTCGGCGCGATTGGCTGCCGAATAAATGGCGTGATTCGCAAGTCACTTGGCGCCCTCTTGCTAGTGTATGAGAAGCGCCCGTCCACCATCATTCGTTCACAGGTTGCTCCCACGGTCTCAAACGAAGAGGTGTCCGAATGTCCAGAATATGGTTTATCACCGGCAGTTCCCGCGGCCTCGGCCGCTCGATTACCGTCGCCGCGCTGCGCGCCGGTGATCGTGTGGTTGCCACCGCGCGCAATCCCAAGCAACTGGATGACCTGGTGGCCGAATACGGTGATGCGGTTTATCCCGTCGCGCTGGATGTCACCCACAACCAGCAGGTGCTGGAAGCGGTTGACGCTGCGGTGAAACATTTTGGCCGCCTGGATGTGGTGGTCAATAACGCCGGCTACGGTGATCTGGCTTCGGTGGAGGACGTGACCCTGAAGGATTTTTCGGCGCAGATCGACACCAACTTCTACGGTGTGGTGCACGTGAGCAAGGCGGTGGTGCCGGTGCTGCGGGCCCAAGGCAATGGGCATATCTTTCAGGTGTCGTCGCTGGGTGGACGTATCGGCATGGCAGGCCTGGCCGCGTACCAAAGCGCAAAATGGGCCGTCGGTGGTTTTTCCACGGTGCTGGCACAGGAAGTCACCCCGCTGGGCATCCAGGTCACCGTGCTGGAGCCGGGCGGCATGCGCACGGATTGGTCGGGCAGTTCCATGACCATTCCCGCCATCAGTGAGCCCTACCAGCAAACAGTCGGCGCCCTGGTTGAGTTGCTCAACTCCCCGGGCATCCTGCCCACCGGTCCGGACCGGGTTGCCGAAATCGTGCTGGAGCTGGCGCTGAATAAAGACGCCCCACTACGCTTGCTGATCGGCAGCGATGCCGTGCAGTACGCCGCCCGTGCAGCCGCAGATTTGGCCGAGTCGGATAAGAAGTGGCATGACCTCAGCGTGTCGGCCTCGGATTAATCTCACAGTTTGGAAAAAGGTGCTCAATGCCTGACGCGACCCAACCCCGTTTCAACATACCCGACGTGTTTTGGCAGGCGCTGAAAAGCCTCGGCCTGGAGCCTTCGGCGGTGTTGCGTCAGGCACGCTTGCCCATGACCCTGCATCTGCGCGAGCGCCGAGACCGGCGGCAGGTGACGACGCTGGAGTTCTTTCGCCTTTGGGAGGCAGTGCGCACGCTTAACCCTGATCCGGCGGTCGGAATCTTGCTGGTGACGGGGCTGGATATCGCCGCACTCCCGCCCTCCAGCTTTGCCGCGTTTATCGCCCGGGATTACCGCGATGGCCTGCACCGCCTCGCCCGTTTCAAACAACTGTGCACGCCTGAGCGCCTGCTGGTTGCCGAGGATGGGCGTACCTGCACGGTGACCATCGACTGGTTGCACACACCAGAGGCGCCGCCTGCGTTGCTGGTGGATGCGGCGTTTGCCACGTTTGTCGAGTTGGGTCGTCGGGGTTCCCGTACGCCGATTGTTCCTCTGAAGGTCGAACTGGCACGCGCAGGGGACGGCAGCAACGTATTGGCCGAGTTTTTTGGTTGCCCGGTGCGGTTTGGTGCCGAGCGTAATGCACTGGTGCTGGATGCCGCGGATCTGGACCGGCCTTTTCCGGGGTACAACCCCGAAATGCTGGAAATGCTGAACCCCGGCCTGGTGGCGGCACTGGCCGAAGCAGCGACACCGGCCAGCATCAGCCATCAGGTCAAGGTCACCCTCAAGCGCTTTCTGGCCAGTGGCCGCCCCGAGATGGTCGAGGTAGCGCGGGAGCTGGGCATGAGCGAACGCACGTTGCAACGGCGCATTACCGAGGCCGGCACCAGTTTCAGGCAGCTGATGCTGGAGACGCGCCAGGAGGTGGTACGGCACCTGCTCACCGAGCCGTCGATTGAGATAGACGAAATCGCGTGCCTGGTGGGCTATGAAGATACCAACTCGTTTTATCGTGCGTTTCGTTCCTGGGAAGGGACAACGCCAGCTCGGTGGCGAGCGTTGCAGACGCCCTCATCGTCTCATTGAAGCTATGCCGACAAAGCCTTCTCGGCACTGCGCGCCATGATCTGCAAATCCTCGAACGGGTTTCTGCCAATCAACATGAACGCATGGGACGGGCTGGACCAAAACACCACGTTCATGCCCCGGCGCTGTTCGGTGGCCATGGCCACCGCACCTTTTTTCGCCGCCGTAATGCACAGCGCCAGCGGGCCGTGGCGTGCGTCGAGGTAGGTCAGTTGGCCGATCAGTACGCCGTCATAATCGAGGATTTGTGCGCGGCGAAATTCGGCGCCGGGCAGGTGCACTGCATCCGGGCTCAACGGCAGGCCGAGTTGGCTCCCGACCGAACTGAGTTGGGCGATATGGGAGTCGGCGTCAGTGCTGAGGTTTTCCAGGGTCTGGGGCGTGTAGAGCGCCATGTATTCAGCGACCGAGGCACGCCAGCCCGAACCGGGCTCTGGTCGGGGCCAGGTCATGAACAGTCGATCAGCGACCACGCCGGCCACCGCAAAGCTTGCCGCAACCGCGAGAAACCTGCGCCGACTCAGGGTGGGTGTTTGTGCTGGCGGCAAGGCATCGAGCATCGCCTGCAAACGTTCGGCAGGGGCTTGATCGAGAACCGAATCAAAGGCGGATTTGAACGGTAACTCGCCACGCTTGAGCTGCTCCAAGCGGGCGGTCACGATGGGATCGATGCCCAGCAGGTTATCGATAAGCTGGCGCTGCTGAGGGTCCAACTCGCCGTCCAGATAAGCCACCAGCAGTTCATCCGACGGTGGTGTATTTTGAGTCATCGTCGTTCTCCGCTCGATTTATCCAACAAGCCGCTTGAGTGCGCCGTTTCAGCCAGTTTCAAGCGCGCAGCGGCCAGCCGGCTCATCACCGTACCCACGGGAATATGCAGGACTTCGGCAATTTCCTTGTATGAAAGCCCTTCAACGTAGGCCAAAAACACCGTCTCCCGCTGGGCCTCAGGTAATGCGTTAACGCGCCTGATCACCTGCGCGGCCAGCACTTGATCCTGAGCCAGGGTTTCGCCGTCGAATGACAACTCCTGCTCGGCATCGACAAACCCCTGCCCTTGCCGTACCCGTTGCGAGCGCAATTCGTTGAGCCAGATCGAATGCATGATCGTCAGCAACCAGCGGTCCAGTCGCGTGCCGACCATGAACTGGCCTGCACGCTCCAGTGCCCGCACGCAAGTGGCTTGCACCAGGTCATCCGCCACATGCTTTTGTCGCGACAGCACCAACCCGTATCGCCATAAACGTGGCAATAGCTGGCTCAACTCACGGCGCAACTCAGCGTCTGTGGTGATGGTGATCTCCCGACTGTTCGCTCACAGCTTCAAGCCTGAGGCGCGGCGGCGATGGCTTCTGCCAGGTCTTCGTACTCTTCGCAGGTGGTGCTGCACAACGCCTTGATCTTCACCAGTTGCTCCTGGGCCAGGTCCACACGGCCCTTGATGACGTAGGCCTCCCCCAGGTACTCACGGACTTGTGCGTAGTTGGGATCCAGTGCCACGGACTTCAGGTAGTAGCTGATGCCTTCATCGGTGCGCCCCAGTTTGCGGGTGGCGTAGCCGCGGTAGTTCAGGGCCTTGGCGGTGTTCGGGTTTTGCAGGGTGTCGAGCAGTGACAGGGCTTCTTCGTAACGCCCATCCTTGGCCAGGCGATAGGCGTAGTCGGTGCGGTCGGCGTCCGACGTGGCCTTGCTGGTTTGCAGCACGCATTTACCGGTCTTGGTATCCCAGACCTGGCCTTTGGGGCAGTTGGGCTTGGGCGGCGCCGATTCGTCACCGGAGGCATGGGCCTGGCCGGCCAAGAGCGCGGCGGCCATACAGGCGCCGAAGAACAAAGCGGTGCGGTAACCAACGGCGTGTTCGGGACGATTCTTCATGGCATTCATGCTCCGTAACGATAGGGAAAGTACAGCAGCAAACTCAGTGTTGAAGATCGCCCCGAGGGCCGGGCAGCATGCGGCGTAGCGTGCTGTCGCGCTGGATGTAGTGATGCCACAGCGCGGCGCACGCATGCAGGCCCGCCAGCACGATGATCGCCCACGCGACGTTGTTGTGCAGGCCACCCAGGGTGCCGCGCAATTCGTGATCAATCACAAAAGGCGCTGGCATCGGGAACAGTCCGAAAAAGTTGAAGGGCTCGCCCTGGGCCCAGCGGAACAGGAAGCCCAGAATCACCTGCGTCAGTAGTAACAGGTATAGACAGCCGTGGGCGATCTTGGCGGCCAGGTTAAGCGCAGGGTGGTTATCGGCCTTTGGATGATTACCACCGAACAGCCGCCAGAGGATACGTGCAGCGATCAGCACTGCCATGGCGATGCCCAGGGAGATATGGACGGATTGCAGGCCCTTGCGCAAAGGAGTGCCTTTTTCCAGGTTTTCCCAGATATGGGCGCTGGCGAACATGAAGATCACCAACGCGGCGGTCAGCCAGTGGAAGGTGCGGGTCAAGCGGTCGTAGCGGTCGGCGGGGATGTTCATGGGCGTTTCCTGGGTGGTCTGTGTGGTGAACACCGCAGTGGGGGGAGTTATTCAGTCGTGAGTGAAAGTTTATGTGAGTACCACCGGATAAAACGCTTTTGAGGCTGGGAGGAAAACACCCAGAAACCAAATGCCTCGCCTACCACTTCGCGTTTTACGAGACTTACGGCTTATCTGAACATCACCCATCGGATGAACCGCACTTGAAAAAGTCCCACCACGGGACTAGGATCTTTAATGAGAATCGTAGCTGTCAGCCACCTAAAGACCTTTTGGCAAAGACACCCGGATGCAGAGCAATCATTCCTCGCCTGGATTGATGAGGTCAAAAAAGCAGACTGGAAAACTCCAGCTGATATCAAGGCTCAGTTTCGTCACGCCAGCGTTCTCAAAAGCCGCAGGGTCGTGTTCAACATCAGAGGTAACGACTATCGGCTCGTGGTCGCCGTGGCTTATCGCTACGGCGCCCTCTATATCAAATTCGTCGGTACGCATAAGCAGTACGACGTCATTGATGCCGATACCGTTGAAATGGAGTAAGCCATGAATATTCGCCCTATACACACCGAGCAAGACTACCGGGACGCGCTGAAGGCTGTATCGCCATTGTTCGACAACGAGCCGGAACCCGGGACGCCTGAAGGCGACTATCTGGATGTGATGATTACACTCATTGAAGTGTACGAAGCGAAGCACTTCCCGGTGGACTTACCCAACCCGGTGGATGCCATTCGTTTCAGAATGGAGCAGTCGGGGCTATCAGCGGCTGATCTGGTCCCTGCTATTGGCCGACAAAATCGGGTTTATGAGGTACTGAATGGAAAGCGGGCGCTTACGCTGCCGATGATTTGGAAGCTGCATCAGATGTTTGGAATTCCGGCAGAAAGCCTGATAAAACCGGTAAAGATTGCTTGAGACCAGAAACGAAAAAGCCCCGTAGTTTATTCAACTGCGGGGCTTTATCTATGTAATGGCGGAGAGATAGGGATTCGAACCCTAGGTACCGGTGAAGGTACAACGGATTTCGAATCCGTCCCATTCGGCCACTCTGGCATCTCTCCAACGGCGCGCATCATAACAGCCTGTTTCCTGGAAGCAAAGCGCCAAAGCGATTTTTTTCCGTGCTATCAGATGCTTGCGTCGATTACAGCGGTACGCCGAGACGGTTGGCGACTTCTTCGTAGGCTTCGATGACGTCACCGAGGCCCTGGCGGAAGCGGTCTTTGTCCATCTTCTTGCGGGTGTCTTTGTCCCACAGGCGGCAGCCGTCCGGGCTGAATTCGTCGCCCAGGACGATGGAGCCGTCGTGGAACACACCGAATTCCAGTTTGAAGTCCACCAGCAGCAGGCCGGCATCGTCGAACAGTTTGCTCAGGACGTCGTTGACCTTCAGCGACAGTTCTTTCATGCGCGCCAGTTGTTCAGCCGTGCCCCAACCGAATGCCACGACGTGGGATTCGTTGATGAACGGGTCGCCCTTGGCGTCGTCCTTCAGGAACAGTTCGAAGGTGTAAGGATTGAGCTTGAGGCCCTCTTCCACGCCCAAACGCTTCACCAGGCTACCGGCCGCGTAGTTACGCACGACGCACTCGACCGGGATCATGTCGAGTTTTTTCACCAGGCATTCGTTGTCGCCCAGCAGCTTGTCGAACTGGGTCGGAATACCGGCCGCTTCGAGTTTCTGCATGATGAAGGCGTTGAACTTGTTGTTCACCATGCCTTTGCGGTCGAGCTGTTCGATGCGCTTGCCGTCGAACGCCGAGGTGTCGTTGCGAAACAGCAGGATCAAGCGGTTGGCGTCGTCGGTCTTGTAAACCGATTTGGCTTTGCCGCGGTAGAGTTCTTCACGTTTTTCCATGATGGGCTCCGCTTGCTAAGTAGGTGGGCTAGGCGATGTGTCGCCAGTCGAGCCCTGAATCTTGATCGGCCAGTTGCAGCCAGTCCGGGTCGCACCCTAGGGTGTCGACAAAACATTGCCGGGCCAGCTGCGGCAGGTTGTTCTTGCTGCTCAGGTGGGCCAGGACCAGGTGTTGCAGGTCTTGCCAGCCCAACTCATACACCAGGTACGCCGCCTGGTGGTTGTTCAAATGACCAAACTGCCCACCGACCCGCTGCTTGAGAAAGGCCGGGTAGTGACCGCGCGCAAGCAGGTCACGGCAGTGGTTCGACTCGATCATCAATGCGTCGAGGTCGCGATAACCGTCCAGCACCTTGGCGCAGTAGGAGCCCAGGTCGGTGAGCAGGCCGAAGCGCCGTTCACCGTCACTGAATACGTATTGCGTCGGTTCCTGGGCATCGTGGGCCACTTCAATCACATCAATGCTCAAGGCACCGATCTGCAATCGCTCGCCACCGGCCAGCAAACCTGCGGGTTCGATCGGTTTGCGCATCCCGCGCAAGGTACCGCGACTCAGGTACACCGGAAGATTGTAGCGCCGAGACAGCAAACCCACGCCATGCACGTGGTCGGCATGTTCGTGGGTCACCAGAATCGCGCTCAGCTGCACGGGGTGAACCCCCAGGCGCAGCAGGCGCCGCTCGGTTTCCCGCAGGGAGAAACCACAATCCACCAGGACGTACGTGTCGTCGTGGGCTACAAGCGTGCCGTTCCCTTGGCTACCGCTGCCGAGAACGGCAAAACGCATCGGATCAGCCCAGGTTGTCCTGAATCACGCCCAACACTTTGCGCGCCACTTCTGCCGGCGCCACGGTGTTGATGTTCTTCTCGACGGTGACTTGCACGCTTTCGCCTACCTTGCTCAAACGAACCTGATAACGCTCGGCGCGAGTCTCGACCTCTTCCTTGGTCGGCTTGCTGCCGAACAGCTTGCCGAAGAAACCTGGCTCGTCGTCTTTCTTCTCGGCTTTTTCGGCCAAGTTGATGTAGTACAGGCCCAGACTGCGGTTGATGTCTTCAACGCGCCATTCACCGTGCTCCAGCGCGCGGCCGACACTCGACCAGGCGCGATCCAGGTCTTCACCCAGGTTGAGCACAACGTTACCGCTGCCGTCTTCGCTGAGGCTGACGCGGCTAGGTGTGTCAAAGCTACCGGCGGCGAGCAGGGAGACGGAACCGCCCTTCTCGGAGATACGGCTCATGCTGGCGAGCATTTCGTCGACCAGTGCAGCGTCCACGCCGGTGTTGACCGAACGTGGAGTGAAGTCGACGTTGGCGGTGCTACCGGCAGGACGCTCGGCGCTCACCACATAGACTTCACTGGTGTTGCGTTGCACGCCTGGCTCGATACGCACGCGGATGCGGGCTTCGCTGTCATTGGCTACGCCGCCGGCCTGCAGGCGCTTGGCCATGGACGCCGACAGCTCGCTGGTGTGCTGCCACGCGGTGGTGAACTCACCGGTCTGCGGGCGTTGTTCGTCAATGCGGAAACCGTTGTCCTGGAAGAACTGCACGGCCACCGGCCAGACTTCGGCAGGTGGGCGCTGGGCCATGACCCAACGGGTGTCGCCGCTCTTCTGCAGGCTGTAGTCGCTGGCCTCGGCCACGGCCGACAGCGGCTGTGGACGCGGCACTTCGTATTCGCCCTTGAAGGTGTCGTCGGCCACGTTGCGCGGAATTGGCAGCAACGGGTCAAGGCGCTTGGCGACATTGACGTCCGGCGGCAATTTCATCGGGGCGGTTTGTTGGGCTTCCAGGTAATCGCTACCGCGGTCGCGGAAGTAGCCTTCCGGGCCCCAGATCCAACCGCAGCCACTGGTGCTGGAGATAATCAAGGCAAGTGCGGAAAGTCCGGCCAATCGCTTCATGCGTAGTGCTTCCTCAATTAAACCAGGACGCCGGACTGGCGCAGGGCCTGTCGCAGCGGTTCATGACAGGCTTCGCTGAGCCAGGTGAGCGGCAGACGGATACCGTCCGGCATCAGGCCCATCTCATGCAGCGCCCATTTCACGGGGATAGGGTTGGATTCGATAAACAGGGTTTTGTTGAGCGGTGCCAGTTGTTCGTGGATCGCCCGGGCCTTGACCGCATCACCGGCAATGGCTGCGGCACACAGCTCGCTCATGGCGCGCGGTGCGACGTTGGCAGTCACCGAGATGTTGCCTTTACCGCCCAGCAGGATCAGTTCGACGGCAGTGGCGTCGTCACCGGAATACACCAGGAAGTCGCTGCTGACGCCGGCGAGGATGTCCTTGGCGCGTTGCAGGTCACCGGTGGCTTCCTTGATACCGATGATGTTCGGTACGGTGGACAGGCGGATCACGGTCTCGGCCTTCATGTCGCAAGCGGTGCGACCTGGCACGTTGTAGAGGATCTGCGGGATGTCGACCGCTTCGGCGATAGCGCGGAAGTGCAGGTACAGGCCTTCCTGGGTCGGCTTGTTGTAGTACGGGGTCACCAGCAGGCAGGCATCGGCGCCGGCTTTCTTGGCGTTGCTGGTCAATTCGATCGCTTCGCGGGTCGAATTGGCGCCCGTGCCGGCGATGACGGCAATACGCCCTGCAACACGCTTGACCACGAATTCGATCACTTCGATGTGTTCTTCCACATCCAGTGTGGCCGACTCACCCGTGGTGCCGACCGCCACGATGGCGTTGGTGCCCTCTTGCAGGTGGAAGTCCACCAGTTTGCCCAGGCTGTCCCAGTCGAGATTACCTTGTGCATCCATGGGTGTGACCAGTGCCACCATACTGCCCGCAATCATGCAACCGCTCCTGCCGGAAAAAGAGAGCGGTAATGGTACTGGCGCCAAGATGCTTGTACAAGCGAAGTACCGCCTGAGGATGCGTTCTGGATCAACTTAGTTCGCAGCAACGCCATCATTCGGCCAAAGCGGGGTTTGATGAAGCTGATTACGTAATGAAAACGCCACCTCCTAGCCCTTGGCGATGGTTTTCGCTACCCTTCATCCTTTGATTGATACCGCTTTCATCGTATCGACCGCTCATCGCTTTAGGAAGGCTGCATGTCCACCCCCACAGTCCGCGAACAATTCCTTGTCATCAGTGCCCTTGGCGCCAACCCCATGGAGCTGACTAACGTCCTGTGCCGCGCCAGCCATGAAAACCGCTGCGCCGTCGTGACCTCCCGCCTGACCCGCCATGGCGAGTGCAGTGCGCTGGTCCTGCAGATTTCCGGGACCTGGGATGCCCTGGCTCGCCTTGAAACCGGCCTGCCGGGCCTGGCCAAGAAGCATGACTTCACCGTCAACGTGGTCCGCAGCGCTGCCCTGGAGAACCGTCCCCAGGCTCTACCTTATGTCGCCTATGTCAGCTCGGCCTACCGTTCGGACATCGTCAACGAGCTGTGCCAGTTCTTTATCGACCATAACGTCGAGCTGGAAAACCTGACCTGCGACACCTATCAGGCCCCGCAGACCGGCGGCACCATGCTCAACGCCACCTTTACCGTGACCTTGCCGGCCGGCGTGCAGATCAGCTGGCTGCGCGACCAGTTCCTGGATTTCGCCGATGCTCTGAACCTCGACGCACTGATCGAGCCTTGGCGCCCACAGAACCCAATGTAAGGAAGTTTTCATGGCAGTAGTCATCGACAAACCGGTAGCCGACTTCGAAGCCCAGGCCACCAGCGGGCAGACCTTCAGCCTTGCCGGGCTCAAGGGCAAGCAAGTGGTGATCTACTTTTACCCGAAAGACAGCACCCCGGGCTGCACCACTGAAGGCCAGGGCTTTCGTGACCAGCACGCAGCGTTCAAGGCGGCCAACACCGAGGTGTTTGGCGTGTCCCGGGACAGCGTGAAGTCCCACGAGAACTTCAAGGCCAAGCAGGAATTCCCCTTTGAGCTGATCAGCGACAAGGACGAAGCGGTTTGCCAGCTGTTTGATGTCATCAAGCTGAAGAAGCTGTATGGCAAGGAATACCTGGGTGTTGATCGCAGCACCTTCCTGATCGACAAGAATGGCGTGCTGCGTCAGGAATGGCGTGGTGTGAAAGTGCCAGGCCATGTGGATGCTGTGCTGGCAGCGGCGCAAGCGCTGGACAAGGCTTGATTCACTTGCTGGCTTTGAAATAGCTATCGCAGGCAAGCCAGCTCCCATCTGTGATCGTTGTTCAACAGGACAACTCAGTCAATGTGGAGCCGGGTTTGCCCGCGATGAGGCCTGCACCGGCACCACAAATATCAGAGTAACGGCGCTACAACAGGCTCCTGCCGAGGCCAGGCATCCAGCACCGCCTTGAACAGTGTCGCCAGGGGGATCGCAAAGAACACCCCCCAAAAGCCCCACAACCCGCCAAACAACAACACCGCACAGATGATCGCCACCGGATGCAGGTTCACCGCCTCGGAGAACAGCAGCGGCACCAGCACATTGCCATCCAGCACCTGGATGATGCCGTACACCGCCATCAGGTAGATGAACTGATCACTCCAGCCCCACTGGAACAGCGCGATCAACATCACCGGCACTGTCACCACTACCGCGCCGACGTATGGCACCACCACTGAAACACCTACCAGCAGCGCCAACAGGGCAGCGTAGTTCAGCCCCAGTGCGACAAAGCCGATGTAGGTGACGCCACCGCAGATAAAGATTTCGATGACCTTGCCACGGATGTAGTTGGCTATCTGCCGATTCATTTCTTCGGCGACCCGGGTAATCAGCGCGCGCTCACGGGGCAGGTAGCCTCGCACCCAACGACCGATCATCTCGCGGTCCTTGAGGAAGAAAAACACCAGGATCGGCACCAGTACCAGGTAGATCATGATGTTGACCAGCAACGGCAAGCTCGAAAGAGAAAAGGTCAGCGCCCATTGTCCGAACTTTCCGATTTCACCGCGGGCCACTTCAATGGCCTGCAATACCTGCTCGTCCGACACCAGATGCGGATAACGCTCGGGCAACAGCAGCAGCAATGACTGCCACTTGGCGAGCATGCCCGGTAGCTCGTTGAACAAGGTAATCAACTGATGCCACAACAAGGGCACCACGATCACGATAAACACCAGCAACAGCCCCATGAACAAGGCAAACACCAAGCCCACCGCAGCCCCGCCCGGTAATCGCAAACGCTCCAGGATGGAGACCAGGCCTTGCATCAGGTACGCCAGCACCATCCCTGCCAATACCGGCGCCAGCATGCCGCCCAAGGTGAGCACGGCCGTAAAGGCAAGAAACAGCAGGACGGCCAGCACCACGGCTTCTTCATCGGAAAAGTAGCGCTGAATCCAGTCACGTAACACTTTGAACATCAATAAACCTCAGGCGATAAGGACAGCATATTCAAGCGATTCAGGCCTTGCGCAACCAGTAACGATAGACGCCCGCTTCGTCTTCTTCATGCAACAGGGTGTGACCGGCCAACTTGGCAAACGTACGGAAATCCCGCTGGGAACCCGCGTCCGTGGCGATCACCTTGAGCACCGCGCCACTTGCCAGCCGATTGAGTTCCAGCTTGGCCTTGAGCAATGGCAGCGGGCAGTTAAGGCCACTGGCATCCAGTTCGGCATCGAAGGCTACAGCGTCGGTCATGGTTTTGCTCCGGGTGGGCATCGGGGGCGCTTAGAATATCTGGTCCGAAGCTCAGTGTCCGGCTACAGTAAGGTCTTTGTCGAAAGGCTTTGTGCATGACTTTTTTGCGCCCTACCCTGCTGACGCTGGCTTGCCTGCTGGCCTCTCCAGGCTTCGCTGACGACCTGCCGTCACTTGGCGACGCCAGTTCTGCCATTGTCTCGCCAAAACAGGAATACGATTTGGGCCGGGCATGGCTGGCCTACCTGCGTGGCCAGGTCTCGCAGCTCAACGACCCGCAACTCAAGGACTACGTCGAAACCAGCGTGTACAAACTGGTGGAGACCAGCCAGGTCAATGACCGGCGCCTGGAATTCATTCTGATCAACAGCCCGCAGTTGAACGCCTTTGCCGCACCTGGCGGCATCGTCGGGGTCAATGGCGGCCTGTTCCTCAATGCCCAGACCGAAGGCGAATATGCCTCGGTGCTGGCCCACGAATTGGCTCACTTGTCCCAACGCCACTTCGCCCGAGGCGTGGAAGCGCAGCAGCGCATGCAGATCCCGATGATGGCAGCGCTGCTCGGCGGCATCATCGCCGCCGCCGCGGGTGCAGGTGATGCGGGCATTGCCGCAATTGCCGGCAGCCAGGCCGCCGCCATCCAGGAGCAACGCCGCTTTTCCCGGCAAAACGAGCAAGAGGCTGACCGTATCGGCATTCTCAACCTGGAGAAGGCTGGTTACGACCCGCGCTCCATGCCGACCATGTTCGAGCGCTTGATGCGCCAGTACCGCTTTGACGCCAAGCCACCAGAATTCCTCCTGACTCACCCGGTCACCGAATCGCGGATCGCCGATACCCGCAACCGCGCGGAGCAAGCCAAGCCGGGCGGCATTGAAGACAGCCTGCGCTACCAACTGATCCGCGCGCGCGTGCAGTTGTATTACGAAGACACTCCAGGCCTGGCAGCCAAGCGCTTCCAGGCTCAGCTGGATGAAAACCCGAAAAATGATGTGGCGCGCTATGGCTTGGCCATCGCCCAGATCAAAGGCGCGCAGTTCAACCTGGCCCGGGAAAACCTCAAGCCGCTGCTGGCCAAGGCACCCAACGACATCACCTACAACCTGGCGCAGATCGAGTTGGACATGACCAACAATCGTCTTCCGGATGCCCAGCAGCGCACGGACCGGATGTTGACGCAATATCCAGGCAACTACCCACTGAACCAAGTGCGGGTGGACCTGCTGCTCAAGCAGAACCGTACCGCTGACGCGGAAAAAGCCCTGGAAGGCCTGCTTAAATCACGCACAGACGATCCGGATGTCTGGTACCAGGTCGCAGAAACCCGTGGCTTGTCGGGCAATATCATCGGCCTGCACCAGGCCCGCGCCGAGTACTTCGCCCTGGTGGGAGATTTCAAGCAGGCCATCCAGCAACTGGACTTCGCCAAGCGTCGCGCCGGCAGCAACTTCCCGCTCTCATCACGCATCGATGCACGACAGCGTGAACTGATCGACCAGGAACGCATGATCAAAGACATGATGGGCTAAACCTTACAGCCACAAAAAAGCCCCGCTCTCGTATATCGAGAGCGGGGCTTTTTATTGGACTAGCGGATTACTCGGCCAGCTTGAAGGTAATGAAGCTGGCACGACCCTGACGCAGGACGCGCATCGACACCGAGCGGTTCTTCGGCAGCGCCTTGGCGATGTCGGTGAACTCTTTGGTGGAGTTGATGGCCTGGTTGTTCAGGTGGGTAATCACATCACCTGGTTGCAGGCCGATCAGGGAGGCAGGGCCGTCCTGCACTTCCTTGATCACTACACCGCTCTTGAGGTCGAAGCTCTTCTTCTGCTCGTCGGTCAACTCGACGACGGCAATGCCCAGGCGGTTGCTGCTGCGTTCGGCACCCGGTTTGCTGTTGCCCAACGCATCAAGCGCCGCGCCTTCTTCCGGAATCGCGCCAACAGTCAGCTCAACGTTCTGGCGTTTGCCGTCGCGGATCACTTCCAGCTTGGCCTTGCTGCCGGCCTTAAGTGCGCCCACCAGGTGTGGCAAGTCCGCAGACATGACGATCGGCTGGCCGTTCATGCTCAGGATCACGTCACCGACTTGCAGGCCGCCTTTGGCTGCTGGGCCATCGTCCTGGATCTGCGCGACCAAGGCACCCGCTGGCTTGTCGAGACCGAAGGATTCAGCCAAGTCTTTGTTCACTTCCTGGATCACAACACCCAACCAGCCGCGGCTGACTTTGCCACCGGTTTTCAGTTGGTTGGAAACGTCCATGGCCACGTCGATCGGAATCGCGAACGACACGCCCATGAAACCACCGGAGCGGGTGTAGATCTGCGAGTTGATGCCGACCACTTCGCCCGCCAGGTTGAACAGCGGACCGCCGGAGTTGCCCGGGTTGATCGGCACGTCGGTCTGGATGAACGGCACGTAGTTTTCGTTCGGCAGGCTGCGACCGATGGCGCTGACGATGCCTTGGGTCACGGTGTGGTCAAAACCAAACGGCGAACCGATGGCGACGACCCACTGCCCGGCTTTCAGGTCCTGGGATTTGCCAAGCTTGAGCACCGGCAGGTCCTTGCCATCGATTTTCAGCAGGGCCACGTCGGAACGTGGGTCTGTGCCTACCAGCTTGGCTTTCAGCTCACTACGGTCAGCCAGGCGCACCAGAATCTCGTTGGCATCGGCAATCACATGGTTATTAGTGAGGATGTAACCGTCAGGCGAGATGATGAAGCCCGAGCCCAGGGACTGGGCTTCCCGCTGGCCGCCACCGCCACGCGGCGTGCGCGGCTGGGGCATGCCGCGTTCGAAGAACTCCCGCAGCATCGGCGGCAGGCCTTCAAGGTCAGGCATCTGCTGATTGGAGACTTTGCGATCCGGCAGCTTTTGCGTAGTACTGATGTTCACCACGGCAGGCGAAGCCTGCTCCACCAGTTGGGTGAAATCAGGCAGCTCGGCCGCTTGCGCGGTAACGGCCTGACCCAACACCAGCACCGTGGCGACAATGGATAGGTAAGACTTCAAACGTGGTATCGACATACAGCTCCCATTACGACGAGCAGGGTTGAGCGACAGGGTTCAATAAACGCCGAAAAAACTGCGACCGACATTTTTGTTCCGCGAACAAAACAAGGCCAGGGCCGAGAAGCCCTGACCTATAAAAAACATAGGAGATTTTAGCAAGTGAAAAAAATGATCCAGACATTTCATGTCTCTCGGTAGAGGCAGGCATCGACTCTCTCCTGCGCAACATTGAAATATCAGGATGAACATAGGATTAACAACTCACGGCTTGGCGGGCGTGGTGCCGCTGCGTAAAGACAGCGCAATTCGCTCGGCGGTGCCAATCGGGATTTCGCCGACGACGGTCACCATCACCTCGCCTTCCAGGGTATTCAGACGCCGTGATACGGCAACTGTCGGGCCCAACTGGGTGCGCGTCTCGGTCACGGTTGCGCCGTTAAGCGGCTCCAGGAATACCGAAAAACGCGCGAGGCCATCGTCATACATCAAGCTGCTGACAGTGACCTTGGTGTGGGAGTCTTTATGAGCGCTGCTGTTGACTAACTGAAAGCCTGGCGGCAACCAATCGAGGCGCCAATCCTGAGGAATCTCGACCTCCGGGGCCTTGGCGCTGGTCACAGCGACCGGCGTACATTCGCCGCTGGGCAGCAATTCACGATCGTCAGGCACCGATGTATTGAGCCGGGTGAACTGGAATCGCTCCAGCAGCTGGCCCTGATCATTAAGCAACAATGACTTCAGTGGCAGCGCGGTTTCGCGATCCAGATGCAGCTCAAAACCATAGCGGTATTGATCGCGAGGAGTCACTGAGACGATCACCGCATTTCGACCGGCCACACGCGATTTGCCGATGACGGCAAGGTCGTAGAACGCTTTGAGTTTTTGCGGATCAAGGGTGCGTGCTGTGGCGTTGGGGGAGCCCCCGAGCCCGGCAACCAGCGTGCCGCTCACGCATTGGGTACGGCCATCAACGCGCAGAACTTCCTGGGCAGAACCATCGAGCTGCAGAAGCCGCTCACGGACCTGACCATCCTGGACACGGTGCCAGATGTCATGGGTAGAAAAACTACCGTTACGCTCGTAGATGAAGGTGCCTTGAAAGCTTTGTTGCTGCTCCGCCCGCCCAAGCCGCGTCAGCCAGTCTTGGGCTTCGTCGGCATAGGCGGGGACTACAAACCAGCCACTGAGCAAAAGCGCAAGGAGCGGTATGGCGCGCATAAAGCTCCTTGGCGGACTAGCGGTTTTCCAGGCTTGCAGCACGAGCGTATGGCAGAGCGCTTTCAGTGCCTTTCAAGGCCGATTCCTGTGCGTGTTGGCGCAGGTAGCCAGGAAGACGCTGATCTTGCCAGCCGGATTGCCCTTGAAGTACACCGTTGGCCATAGGCCCGGTGGTATCGGAGCTTTCCTTGTAGCCGGCCAGTACGGCTGGACCCTTGACCTGCGGACCGGCCATGACCGGTTGCTGGGTCTGCTGGGCCAGTTCGGCACCGGCGATTTCGTCCTGGTTGTACAGGCGAACACCTGCCAGAACAGCGACGGTCACCGAAGCAGCGACTGCCAGACGGCCAAGGCTACGCCAAGGACCGCGAGCAGCTTTTGCCGGAACGGCTTCATCAGCCAACGCAGCAGAAACGGCCGCAGCAATATCCAGACGAGGGATTAGAAGATCCTTGTGCATCACCGCCCGAGCGACTTGGTAACGAGACCAGGTATCACGGGTTTCGGCATCATCAAATGCATTAAGCACTCGACGAAGTTCCAGTTCATCCGCTTCGTTATCCATCACTGCGGACAGCGATTCCTGCAGGGCATCACGACTCATGGCGGTTCCTCTCTTGGCTGTCGCCGCTGTCTCAGTTTTCCTGCAACAACGGCTGCAGGGCTTTATCGATGGCTTCCCGAGCCCGGAAAATCCGGGAACGTACGGTACCCACCGGACATTGCATGACGCTCGCAATGTCTTCGTAACTCAGACCATCGAATTCACGTAAAGTTAACGCGGTACGCAAATCTTCTGGCAGTTGTTGAATAGTGCGATGGACGGTTCCTTCGATCTCGTCGCGCAGCAATGCACGCTCCGGCGACTCGAGATCTTTGAGGCCGTGATCACCATCATAAAATTCAGCATCTTCCGAACTAACATCACTATCCGGCGGGCGGCGACCGCGTGAAACCAGATAGTTCTTCGCCGTGTTAATGGCGATGCGGTAGAGCCACGTGTAAAACGCACTATCACCGCGAAAATTACCGAGTGCACGGTACGCCTTGATAAAGGCTTCCTGTGCAACGTCCTGCGCTTCATGGGTGTCGTGCACAAACCGCACGATCAACCCGAGAATTTTGTGCTGGTATTTCAGCACTAGCAGATCAAATGCCCGCTTGTCACCGCGTTGAACGCGCTCGACCAGCTGCTGATCCTCTTCCTGGGTTAGCATGAACACTCCTCGTTGTACTTGAAGGAGGCTTGCATAACTAATCGATCAGGCTTGCAAACATAGACTCGGGCTTTTCGCAAAAGTTCTCCCCCTCCAAGCAAGTTTCCGGTACGCACTGATTTGGCACACACGAAAAACGCAGCGCGGGCTATGCCGGCTGCGCGAATAATCTGTCGCCAGTTTCCTGACGCACCTGACACAGGCGCCGATCAGCAAATCCAGCGTGTTCCCAGCTTTCGGGCATCCTGCTATTGAGTCGGGGCTTATGCAAAAAGTTCCCATCCAAATCGCTGTCAGTTTCACGAAAGCCGTGCAGTTCGTCGACCGTAGTCTCACAATGCCACGAATGCCCGGCTATTGTGCCGCTCCCCCCCTCTATATACTAGTGGGCCGTGTGACCCTTTGATTCGCCGATCCAGGCGTCCTGTTTGCGCCCCCTTCGGATCGCTTTTTGCGGAATCCTTCAAATGAGCCAACAGTTTCAACACGATGTCCTGGTGATTGGCAGCGGCGCCGCGGGCTTGAGCCTTGCACTGACGCTGCCGAGCCACCTGCGCATAGCCGTTCTGAGCAAGGGCGACCTGGCCAATGGCTCGACATTCTGGGCCCAAGGCGGTGTCGCCGCGGTGCTGGATGACACCGACACCGTGCAATCCCATGTCGAAGACACCCTGAATGCCGGCGGAGGCCTGTGCAATGAAGAAGCCGTGCGCTTTACCGTCGAGCACAGCCGCGAAGCCATCCAATGGCTGATCGACCAAGGCGTGCCCTTCACCCGGGATGAACATTCCGGCACCGACGACGGCGGCTTCGAGTTCCACCTGACCCGCGAAGGCGGCCACAGCCATCGACGGATCATCCACGCCGCCGACGCCACCGGCGCCGCAATCTTCAAGACCCTGCTCGACCAAGCGCGGCAACGCCCCAACATCGAACTACTGGAACAGCGGGTCGCCGTCGACCTCATTACCGAAAAACGCCTGGGCCTGTCGGGCGAACGCTGCCTCGGCGCCTATGTACTCAACCGCGCCAGCGGCGAAGTCGACACCTACGGCGCCCGCTTCACGATTCTCGCCTCGGGCGGCGCAGCAAAGGTTTACCTCTACACCAGCAACCCCGACGGCGCCTGCGGTGATGGCATCGCCATGGCCTGGCGTTCCGGCTGCCGGGTGGCGAACCTGGAGTTCAACCAGTTCCACCCCACCTGCCTGTATCACCCGCAAGCCAAGAGTTTCCTGATCACCGAAGCCCTGCGGGGCGAAGGCGCGCACCTGAAACTGCCCAACGGCGAACGCTTCATGCAGCGCTTCGACCCACGAGCCGAGCTGGCCCCACGAGACATCGTCGCCCGGGCCATCGACCATGAAATGAAGCGCCTGGGCATCGACTGCGTCTACCTGGACATCAGCCACAAGCCCGAAGCCTTCATCAAGACCCATTTCCCAACAGTGTACGAGCGCTGCCTGGCGTTCAACATCGACATCACCAAAGGCCCGATCCCGGTCGTGCCGGCGGCGCACTACACCTGCGGCGGCGTGATGGTCGACCAGCACGGGCGCACCGACGTACCCGGCCTGTACGCCATCGGCGAAACCAGCTTCACCGGCCTGCACGGTGCCAACCGCATGGCCAGCAACTCGCTGCTGGAATGTTTCGTATACGCCCGCTCCGCCGCCGCCGACATCCTTGAACAACTGCCGCGCATCCCGGTGCCGGCTGCCCTGCCCCGCTGGGACGCCAGCCAGGTCACCGATTCGGACGAAGACGTGATCATCGCTCACAACTGGGACGAGCTGCGGCGCTTCATGTGGGACTACGTGGGGATCGTGCGCACCAACAAACGCCTGGCGCGGGCGCAACACCGGGTTCGGCTGCTGCTGGATGAGATCGACGAATTCTACAGCAACTATAAAGTCAGCCGCGACCTGATCGAGCTGCGCAACCTGGCCCAGGTGGCGGAACTGATGATCCGCTCGGCCATGGAACGCAAGGAGAGCCGGGGCCTGCATTACACCCTCGACTACCCGCAAATGCTGCCCGAAGCGCGCGACACTATTCTGGTGCCAACCACCTACGGCGGCTGAACTTCAAGCGTACCCGCAGGCGACGATGCACATCGGTCGCCTGCGAATCCCGCGGCACGCAGATCGAACGTACCTGCCAGTCACCCTGCACCCGAAAGCGCAGTACCACGATCAACGGCAACGCCAGGCTGTCGGGGCGCAGTTGCACGCGGTGCCAGCCACGTGCGGCGCTCCACAGCTGCCAGCCCTCCTCATCGCGACGCAGGCCACGAATCGACGAACGGTGAGTCAGCAGCAGATGACGCGGCAACACCCAACCTGCATGGGCCAGGCACAACGAGGCGCCAAAGGCAGCAATCCACGGGGGAACGTCTAGAAACCACAACGCACCCAATGCGAACGCCTGGGCGAAAAGATAAACCGCCAGCAACTGCCCGGAGGCATGCCAGCGGCATTCGAACGTATTACTTGGGCTGGACACGATCCAGAATCATCCGAACCATGCGCTGCAGCTCCGGGTCTTCCGATTCGGCGCGTTCCATGAACCAGCCGAACATGTCCTGATCTTCGCATTCCAGCAGCTTGCGGTAGCAGTCGCGGTCGACGTCGTTGAGGTGCGGATAGACCTCCCTGACGAACGGTACCAGCAACACATCCAGCTCAAGCATGCCGCGGCGGCTGTGCCAGTAGAGGCGATTGAGTTCTACATCTTCGACCATGGAGCGCTCCTCAAATAGAGCGCAAGTATACAGGCCGACGCTGCCTGGAACAGTCGGCTTTGGTCGGCCATACGGAAACTATCCATTTGCCGGGCGCCCCTCTATGATGCACTCATGACTTTTTAACCTGCGATGACCCATGGCTGACTCTGCTTTCTTCTGCCCCCTGTCCCACGAAGGCGTTCTTGCCGTCCGCGGCTCCGACGCTGCCAAGTTCCTCCAGGGACAACTGACCTGCAACCTCAACTACCTGAGTGACACCCAGGCCAGCCTGGGCGCACGCTGCACCCAAAAGGGGCGCATGCAGTCGAGCTTCCGCATTCTGCTGCAAGGCGATGGCGTGCTGCTGGCCATGGCGACCGAACTGCTGGAGCCGCAACTGGCGGACCTGAAAAAGTACGCCGTGTTCTCCAAATCCAAACTTACCGACGAAAGCGCCGCCTGGGTGCGCTTCGGTGTATCGGATGCGGATCAGGTACTGGCCAGCCTCGGCCTCGAGCTACCCGCCGAGACCGACAGCGTGGTGCGCAGTGACGACTTGATCACCATCCGCGTATCGCCAGGCCGCGCCGAACTCTGGGCCCCCGCCGCCCAGGCTGAAACGCTGCACAGCCAACTCGCCGGGCAATTGAACGAAGGTGAACTGAACCAGTGGTTGCTGGGCCAGATCCGTGCCGGCATCGGCCAGGTCATGCCTCAGACCCGCGAACTGTTCATCCCGCAAATGCTCAACCTGCAAGCCATCGGCGGCGTCAGCTTCAAGAAAGGCTGCTACACCGGCCAGGAAATCGTCGCGCGCATGCAGTACCTGGGCAAACTCAAGCGCCGCCTGTACCGCCTGAGCCTGGCTGCCAGTGAACTGCCGGAGCCAGGCACCCCACTGTTTTCCCCGACTCACAACAGTGCAATTGGCGAGGTGGTCATTGCCGCCCGTGCCGACCAAGGGATTGAACTTCTAGCGGTGCTGCAAGCCGAAGCAGCAGAGAGTGGCGATGTGCATGTAGGCACGCTGGAAGGCCCGGGCCTTCAGTTGCTCGACCTGCCCTACCAACTGGACCGTGATCGCGAGATCCAGCGCTGATCGTCGTACCTTTTTGCAACACCCTAGAGATCATGAATGAACATGCTGGCGGAAAAAGTCCAACAGGCGTTGGTTGTGGCCATCGATAACGATGACCTGGTTCTGCCAACGTTGCCGGAAGTAGCCCTGAAGATTCGTCAGGCCGCCGAAGACCCGGACATCAGTATCAGCCATCTAAGCAAAGTGATCAGCCGCGATACCGCCTTGTCGGCGCGGCTGATCAAAGTGGTCAACAGCCCGCTGTTGCGCGCGACCCAGGAAGTCACTGACCTGCACACCGCCATCACCCGGTTGGGCACCAACTACAGCAGTAACCTGTCGATCGGGCTGGTGATGGAACAGATCTTCCACGCCCGTTCCGACGTGGTCGAACAGAAGATGCGCGACGTGTGGCGACGCAGCCTGGAAGTGGCCGGCGTGAGCTACGCGCTGTGCCGCAACCACAGCCAGTTGAAGCCTGACCAGGCGGCCCTCGGCGGCTTGGTGCACCAGATTGGCGTGCTGCCGATCCTGACCTACGCCGAAGATCACTATGAGCTGCTGGCTGACCCCGTCAGCCTCAACCACGTGATTGAAAGCATCCACCCGCTGCTGGGGGACAAACTGCTGCGACGTTGGGACTTCCCGGAAATGCTGGTGAACCTGCCAGGGCAATACCTCGACCTGGAGCGCGACTCCGAGCGCCTGGACTATATCGACCTGGTGCAGGTCGCCGTGCTGTATTGCCACCGCAACACCGACCATCCGCTCGCCAGCGTGCCGCTATCGACGCTGCCTGCAATCAAGAAACTGCGCCTCGACCCGCACAGCGACGCCTTGCGTGCCGAGCTGGATGAAGCGCGGTCGATGTTTTACTGATTACCCCGCAATAAAACTGACCCGCACCTTCAACCCCGCCAACTCACCATCATGCAAGCTGATCTGCGCCAGATGTGCCCGACAGATCTCACCGACAATCGCCAGCCCCAAGCCCGAACCCAAGCCCTGCTGACTGCGCCGATAGAACCGCTCGAATACCCGATCCCGCTCATCCAGCGGGATTCCCGGGCCGTCGTCTTCCACCTCAAGCACCGCTGGCGCCGTCACCCGCAGGATCACGTTGCCACCCGGCGGCGTGTGGGCCAAGGCGTTGTCCACCAGGTTGCTCAACAACTCGTTCAACAGGGTCGGCTCGCCTCGCAGCCACACTGGCTCATCGGCTTCCAGGGCCAGGGCTACGCCACGTGCATGGGCCAGCGGCGCCATGGCCATGCCCAGTTCGCGAGCCAGCTGGCTCAAGTCCAGCAACTGGGCCCCGCCTTCGGCAATCGCCCGGGCACCGTTTTCGATGCGAGCCAGCGACAGTAATTGATTGGCCAGGTGAGTCAGGCGATCAGTGCCCTGGGCGGCGGTTTCCAGGGTCGTGCGCCAGGTGGCCGGGTCTTCGGCCCGCAAGCCGAGCTCCAGGCGGGCTTTGAGGGCCGCCAGCGGTGTACGCAGCTCATGGGCGGCGTCGGCAATAAACTGCGCCTGGCGCTCGAACTGCCCGCGCAGGCGTTCAGTGAAATGGTTGAGCGCCCGAACCAGCGGACCCAACTCATGCTGCACTTCCACCAGCGGCAATGGCCGAAGGTCATCGGGCTGGCGCTCTTCCACGGCCGTGCGCAAACGCTCCAATGGCCGCAACGCTGCACTCACGGCAAACCACACCAACAACAACGCGCCGACAGCCAACATCCCCAGGCGCAGCAAAGTATCGGCCATCAGGCTGCGAGCCATGGCGACCCGCGCCTCATCGGTTTCGGCCACACGTATCTCCGCCATGCCATTCATGTTCGGTTCGGAGACGGCCTTGAGCAGGCTGACCACTCGCACGTTCTGGCCCTGATACTTGGCGTTATAAAAGCGCGCCAGCGCCGGATAGTCATCGGTGCGCGGCGTGCCCGGCGGCGGGCCCGGCAGGTTCTCGTAGCCGGAAATCAGCTTCTGGTGAATATCGTTGACCTGGTAGTAAATCCGTCCGGCGCTGTCGTAGGCGAACGTATCCAGGGCCACGTACGGCACGTCGGCACTCAAGGTCCCGTCGCGATGGGACAGGCCGGCCGCAATGGTCCGCGCCGAGGCCAGCAGCGTGCGGTCGTAAGCCGTGTCGGCCGCCTCGCGCCCATTCCAGTAAGCGCTCAAGCCGCTGGCGAGCATCAACACCACCAGCAACAGCGCCAGGTTCCACAGCAGGCGCCAGCGCAGGCTGCTGGGCTTATGCATCGCGAGCTTCCAGCAAGTACCCCAGGCCACGGAAGGTGACGATGGCCACCGGCTGGCCATCGAGTTTCTTGCGCAGGCGATGCACGTAGATTTCGATGGCGTCGGGGCTGGCCTCTTCATCCAGGCCGAACACCTGGGAGGCCAGTTGTTCCTTGCTCATCACCCGGCCCGGGCGTGCAATCAGCGCCTCAAGCACCGCCTGCTCGCGGGAGGTCAGGGTCAGCAGTTCGCCACCCAGGGTGAAGCGCCGCGTATCCAGGTCGTAAATCAGCACGCCACACGCCTGCTGCCGCTCACCGCCCAGCACGCTACGGCGCAGCAGGGCTTTGACTCGGGCTTCCAGTTCCGTCAGTTCGAATGGCTTGGCCAGGTAGTCATCCGCCCCCAGGTTGAGGCCGTGCACCCGGTCTTTCACATCACTGCGAGCGGTCAACATCAGCACCGGCAGATTTTTACCGCGGGCCCGCAACCGCGCCAATACCTCAAAACCGTCCATGCGCGGCAGGCCCACATCAAGGATCGCCACCGCGTATTCCTCGCTGCTCAAGGCCAGGTCCGCCGCCACCCCATCGTGCAACACGTCGACGGTCAAACCCGTGCTCTTGAGCGCCTGGGCGACACTTTCGGCTAGCTGCAAATGGTCTTCGACCAGAAGGACACGCATGGGTTCTTACCTCGTTCGGGGGTGGTCGGCGCCACGCTTTGCCGGGGAGTTTACAGGCGCAACCTGTGCTGTGAAGCCCGAAAACATTGAAAGACGACTGAAAGGTTAGTGAAAGCTTCGCCCTTTAGCATCCAGCCACGGTGGGTTTCGCCTGCCGAGCTATTTCACCCATAGCGCCCGAAAAACGCCTCGAAGCGTTTTCGCCAAAATAAGAACAATAAACGGAGTACACCCACGATGCTGCGCACACAGCCGCCTGCTCGTTCTTCTCGTTTCACCCAGACCGCCCTTGCCAGTGCTGCCGCCTTTGCCGGCTTTTCGCCTGTAGGCCAAGCCGCCTTTTTCGAGGACAGCACCGCCACCCTCGAAACCCGCAACATGTACTTCAATCGCGACTTTCGCGATGGCACCAGCGCACAACAATCCAAGCGCGACGAGTGGGCCCAGGGCTTCATGCTCAACCTGCAATCGGGCTACACCGACGGCACCGTCGGCTTCGGCGTGGATGCCCTGGGCATGCTCGGGGTCAAGCTCGACTCCAGCCCCGACCGCACCGGCACCGGCCTGCTGCCCACCCACGATGACGGCCGCGCCGCCAACGAATATTCCAAACTCGGCCTGACCGGCAAAGTGAAGATCTCCGCCACCGAGCTGAAGATCGGCGCACTGATACCCGAGTTGCCGATCCTCAAGCCCAACGACGGGCGCATCCTGCCGCAGACGTTTGAAGGCGGCCTGTTGAGTTCCAAGGAGTTCAAGAACCTGGTGTTTACCGGCGGCCGCCTGAACAAGGCCAAAGACCGCGACGACACTAACTACGAAGACATCGGCCTCAATAACAAGAACAGCCGCTTCCTCAGCGGTGCCACCGGCAAGCATTTCGATTTCGGCGGCGTGGACTACAAGTTTGCCGACAAGATCACCGGCAGCTACCACTTTGCCCAACTCGACGACGTGTACCGCCAGCATTTCCTCGGCCTGGTCGCCTCACGGCCGATGGGCCCCGGCACCTTCGGCGCCGACCTGCGCCTGGCCGTCAGTGATGACACCGGGGCCGCCCGCGGCGGCAAGATCGACAACACCTCCCTCAACGGTCTCTTCAGCTATGCCCTCAATGGCCATAAGCTCAGCGCCGGCTATCAACACATGTCGGGCGATAGCGCCTTTCCCTACGTGGACGGTAGCGATCCTTACCTTGTCAACTTCGTGCAGATCAACGACTTTGCCGGCGCCGAAGAACGCTCCTGGCAGGCACGCTACGACTACGACTTCGCCAAGCTGGGGATTCCCGGCCTGAGTTTCATGAGCCGTTACCTGTCGGGTGACAACATCAAGCTCAAGAACGGCGAGACCGGCAAGGAGTGGGAACGCAACAGCGAGATCAAGTACGTGGTGCAAAGCGGCACCTTCAAGGACGTGGCCGTGCGCCTGCGTAATGCCACTTACCGTTCCAACTATTCGGCCCGTGATGCGGATGAAGTGCGCCTGCTGGTGAGCTACAGCGTCGCACTCTGGTAACAGCAACCTCATAACAACAATGATGGAGATGAACATGACCCTTTCACTGCGTAAATTTGCCCTGACGGCCAGTTGCATGCTGTTCGCCAGCCAATTGCTGGCCGCCGAGCCCAAGCGCCCGGAATGCATCGCCCCGGCGTCCCCGGGCGGTGGTTTTGACCTGACCTGCAAACTGGCGCAGAGCGCGTTGGTCAACGAGAAGCTGCTGAGCAAGCCGATGCGCGTGACCTACATGCCCGGCGGCGTGGGTGCGGTGGCCTACAACGCCGTCGTGGCGCAGCGTCCGGCAGACGCCGGCACGCTGGTGGCGTGGTCCAGCGGCTCGCTGCTGAACCTGGCCCAAGGCAAGTTTGGCCGCTTCGATGAAAGCGCCGTGCGCTGGCTCGCGGCCGTCGGTACCAGCTACGGTGCCATCGCGGTGAAAAACGATTCGCCCTACAAAAACCTCGACGATCTGGTCAAGGCCCTGAAGAAAGATCCGGGCAGCGTGGTCATCGGTTCCGGCGGCACCGTCGGCAGCCAGGACTGGATGCAAACCGCACTGATCGCCAAGGCCGCCGGGATCAATCCGCGTGACCTGCGCTACGTGGCACTGGAAGGCGGCGGCGAAATCGCCACCGCCCTGCTCGGCGGCCACATCCAGGTGGGCAGCACCGACATCTCCGACTCCATGCCGCACATCCTCAGCGGCGACATGCGCCTGCTGGCGGTGTTCTCCGACGAGCGCCTGGATGAGCCGGAAATGAAGAACATTCCGACCGCCAAGGAACAAGGCTACGACATCGTCTGGCCGGTGGTACGTGGCTTCTACCTCGGGCCAAAAGTCAGCGACGAAGACTACGCCTGGTGGAAAGACGCCTTCGACAAACTGCTGGCTTCCGACGAGTTCGCCAAGCTGCGTGACCAGCGCGAGCTGTTCCCGTTCGCCATGACCGGCCCGGAACTGGACACCTATGTGAAGAAACAGGTGGCTGACTACAAAGTGCTGGCCAAAGAGTTCGGCCTGATCCAGTAATCGCCCCTCTGTGGGAGCGGGCTTGCTCGCGAAAAACTTCAACGATGACGCGTGCTGCCTGTATAAACGCGACGTCCTGGCGTTCTTCGTGAGCAAGCTCGCGCCTACAAGAGTCTCCAAGGAGTTTCCCATGCTCTTACAACGCATTTTCGCCTCAGTGATGTTGTTGGTCTGCGCCGGCCTCGCACTGATGGCCTGGCCGTATCAGGCTTCGTTTTCCTATGAGCCGGTAGGACCTCGGGCCTACCCGCTGCTGATGCTCGGGCTGATGGGCCTGGGTTTGCTCTACATGCTGTTTCGCCCACAACCCACCAAGCACACTGAAGAAGAGCCCGCGCTGGACCGCGAGACACTGGTCAAGATCGCTGCCTGCGTGACGCTGTTGATCATTTTCGCCGGCACCTTCGAACCCCTGGGTTTCATCCTCAGCAGCATGCTGATCGGCATTCCGATGGCCCGCCTGTATGGCGGCCGATGGATGCCCAGCGTGGTAATCGTGACCTTGATGAGCATCGGTCTTTACCTGCTGTTCGACAAAGCCATGGATGTACCGCTGCCGCTCGGCCTGCTTGAAGTTCTGGAGAACTGATATGGATACGTTCAGCTATTTGGGCCAGGGCTTCGGCGTTGCACTGACCCCTTACAACCTGATCACCGCGCTGTGCGGGACTTTGATCGGCACCGTCGTCGGCCTGTTGCCGGGCCTTGGGCCGATCAACGGCGTAGCGCTGTTGATCCCCATCGCGTTCGCCCTCGGGCTGCCGCCTGAGTCGGCATTGATCCTGTTGGCCGCCGTGTACCTGGGCTGCGAATACGGCGGGCGTATCAGCTCGATCCTGTTGAACATCCCTGGTGAAGCCTCCACCGTGATGACCACCCTCGATGGCTACCCAATGGCCCGCAAAGGCCTGGCGGGCGTGGCATTGTCGCTGTCGGCATGGAGTTCGTTCATCGGTGCGTTTATCGCCACCTGCGGCATGGTGCTGTTCGCCCCACTGCTGGCCAAATGGGCGATTGCCTTCGGCCCGGCGGAATATTTCGTACTGATGGTGTTTGCCATCGTCTGCCTGGGCGGCATGGCCGGTGACAAACCGCTGAAGACCTTTGTCGCGGCGTTGATCGGCCTGTTTCTGTCAGCGGTGGGTATCGATGCCAACAGCGGTGTGTACCGCTTCACCGGCGATAACATCCACCTGACCGACGGCATCCAATTCGTGGTGCTGGTGCTGGGCCTGTTCTCCATCAGCGAAATCCTGTTGCTGCTGGAAAAAACCCACCGTGGCCAGGAAGCGGTGAAAGCTACCGGACGGATGATGTTTAACCTGAAGGAAGCTTCCGCAGTATTCGTCGTAAATATTCGCTGCGGGCTGTTGGGTTTCATCATGGGCGTGCTGCCGGGCGCGGGTGCAACACTCGCCTCCGCCGTGGCCTACATGACCGAAAAGCGTCTGGCCGGAGCCAGCGGTAAATTCGGCCAGGGCGACATGCGCGGCCTGGCGGCGCCGGAAACTGCGATCGGTGCTTCCGCCTGCGGCGCCCTGGTGCCGATGCTGACCCTCGGTGTACCCGGCTCGGGTACCACCGCCGTGATGATCGGCGCGCTGTCGCTGTACAACATCACCCCCGGCCCGCTGCTGTTCCAACAGCAGCCCGACATCGTCTGGGGCCTGATCGCCTCGTTGTTTATCGCCAATATCATGCTGGTGATCCTCAACATCCCGATGATCCGTATCTTCACCCGCATCCTTGCCGTGCCGAACTGGGCGCTGGTGCCGGTGATCGCCATCATCACCGCGATCGGTGTGTATGCGGTTCACGCCACCACCTTCGACCTGTTCCTGATGGTCGGCATCGGCATCTTCGGCTACATCCTGCGCAAGCTGGATTTCCCGCTGTCGCCGGTACTGCTGGGCTTTATCCTCGGTGGGTTGATGGAACAGAACCTGCGTCGTGCGCTGTCGATCTCCAACGGTGAACTGCAGATCCTCTGGTCGAGCCCGATCACCTTTGGCGTATGGGTGCTGACGGCCTTGATGCTGTTGTTCCCGCTGGTGCGCATCTGGCGCAAGCGTTCCCTGCAGCGCCGTGCCGTGGCCGATGTCTGAGGCCACGTTTAAAAAATGGTGGGCAACACCGCTGGTCGGTCTGCTGGGCGGGTACCTCGCCAGCCAGATCGGCTGGCCACTGCCGTACATGGTCGGCTCGTTGTTGGCGATCATCCTCGTGCGCTGCCTCACACCCTGGCAGCTGGCGGAAATTCCCGGCGGCCGCAAATGCGGCCAATGGGTGGTGGGCATCGGTATCGGCCTGCACTTCACCCCGGTGGTGATGGAACAGGTGATGAGCCACTTCGGCCTGATCTTCTTTGGCGCGCTGGTCACCAGCCTCTCCAGCATTGTGGGCGTGTGGTTGATGCGCCGTAGCGGTGAAGACCGCGCCACGGCGTTTTTCTCGAGCATGCCGGGCGGGTCTGGGGAGATGGTCAACCTCGGTGCACGCAATGGCGCGGTACTCAGCCGCGTTGCCGCAGGCCAGAGTTTGCGGGTGTTGGTGGTGGTGCTGTGTGTACCGGCGGCGTTCAAGTATTTGCTGGGGGAAGGTGCTCCGCAGTTTCATCCGGCGACCGTCGATTGGGCATGGCTGGCGGTGCTGTTCCCCGTCGGCGCGTTGGTAGCCTGGGGTTGGCAGCGCTTGCGTCAGCCGAATCCTTGGCTGTTCGGGCCGCTACTGGTCAGCGCCATCGTCAGTATCACCTGGGACTTGCACATCGGCCTGCCAGACGGTGGCAGCCAGATCGGCCAGTGGCTGATTGGCAGCGGCCTGGGTTGCCACTTCAACCGACAGTTCTTCCGGCGCGCGCCATTGTTCATGGGGCGTACCTTGATCGGTACAGTGTTGACCATGTTGATCGCGACACTGGCGGCGGTAGGTTTGAGCGCGCTGACGCATCTGGATCTGCGTTCACTGACACTGGGCATGATGCCCGGGGGGATTGCCGAGATGAGCCTGACGGCAGAAACCCTGCAACTGTCGGTGCCGTTGGTAACGGCGATGCAGGTGATGCGCTTGTTGTTTGTGTTATTTCTGGCGGAGCCGTTGTTTCGGCACTGGAACCGACAGCCAGACAAAATCTAACGCCTCGCGACGTTCAATTGTGGGAGCTGTCGAGCCCCAGCGAGGCTGCGATAGCGGTGGGTCAGGCAGCATTGATGCTGACTGTGCCGCCGCCTTCGCAGCCTCGCTAAAGCTCGACAGCTCCTACATTGGATCTACGTCAAACCGGCGGCAATCGCCACTCAATCGGCGTCTCGCCATTCTGCTCAAGAAACTTGTTGGCGCGGCTGAAATGCCCGCAGCCAATAAACCCTCGATACGCCGACAGCGGCGACGGATGCACCGACGTCAGCACCAGGTGCTTGGTGGCGTCGATCAACTTCTGCTTGCCCTGCGCATGGGCGCCCCAGAGCAAGAACACCAGGTGCGGCTGGTGCTCGCTCACCACTTCAATAATCCGATCGGTAAAGAACTGCCAGCCCTTGCCCGCATGGGCGTTGGCATTCGCACGCTCCACGGTCATGGTGGTGTTGATCATCAGCACGCCCTGGTCAGCCCAGCTTTGCAGGTAGCCGTGGTTGGGGATGTCGATGTTCAGGTCGCGCTTGAGTTCTTTATAGATATTGACCAGCGACGGCGGCGCCGGCACGCCCGGCTGTACCGAGAAGCACAAGCCGTGGGCCTGGCCCGGGCCGTGATACGGGTCCTGGCCGAGGATCACCACCTTGACCTTGTCCAACGGCGTCGAGTTGAGCGCGTTGAAGATCATCGGGCCCGGCGGGTAGATTTCCTTGCCGGCCGCGTGCTCCTGGCGCAGGAATTCCCGCAACTGGGCCATGTACGGCTGGTCGAACTCGTCACGCAGGGCGTGTTTCCAGCTGGGTTCGAGTTTGATACGGTCGTCGGAGGTCATGGTTGTATCCAGAAAAAACAATGGTGCGAACCCTAGGAAAGCCCACCCTGCTTGTCAATTGATCTGACGCAGAACCGGCACTTTCCTGTGAAGCGATCATACTGAACCTTCACTTTCTCGATTGAGGTCATGATGAACCTGCACTTCGAAGAGCTGATTGGCACCGGCGGCGCCCGCATTGGCATCGCCAGCCTGGACGCGGAAAAATCCCTCAACGCCCTGTCCTTGCCGATGATCCTGGCCCTGAGCGAACGCCTGGACGCCTGGGCCAAAGACCCGCAAATCGTCTGCGTGCTGCTGCGCGGCAATGGCCCCAAGGCCTTTTGCGCCGGTGGCGAAGTACGTAGCCTGGCCCAGGCCTGCCGTGAGCATCCCGGCGAAGTCCCGGCACTGGCCGCGCAATTTTTCGCCGCTGAATACCGTCTCGACTACCGCCTGCACAACTATCCAAAACCGTTGATCTGCTGGGGTCACGGCTATGTGCTGGGCGGCGGCATGGGTTTGCTGCAAAGTGCCGCTGTGCGCATCGTCACCCCGAGCAGCCGCCTGGCCATGCCGGAAATCAGCATCGGTCTGTACCCGGACGTGGGCGCCAGTTGGTTCCTGTCACGCCTGCCCGGCAAGTTGGGTTTGTTCCTCGGCCTGACCGGCGCCCACATGAATGGCCGGGACGCCCTGGACCTGGGCCTGGCCGACCGCTTTCTGCTGGATGAACAACAAGACGAGCTGCTCGAAGGCCTGCTGCAACTGAACTGGCAGGAACAGACCGACATGCAACTCAACAGCCTGCTCAAGGCCCTGGCCCAGGAAGCCATCGGTCAGTTGCCCGAAGCCCAATGGCTGCCGCGCCGTGGGCAGATCGACGAGTGGCTGGATGTAGGCGATGTGCGTTGCGCGTGGCGCGCCTTGAGCCTGTTGCGCGACCACACCGACCCGCTGTTCAGCCGCGCCGGCAAGACCTTGAGCGAAGGCTGCCCGCTGACCGCGCATCTGGTCTGGGAGCAGATCCAGCGGGCGCGGCACCTGTCCCTGGCCCAGGTGTTCCAGATGGAATACACCTTGAGCCTGAACTGCTGCCGTCACCCGGAATTCAGCGAAGGGGTGCGGGCGCGGTTGATCGACAAGGACCAACGGCCCCACTGGCATTGGCCGGATATCAATTTGATCCCTGAGGCCGTGGTGCAGGCACACTTCCACAAGGTGTGGGAAGGGCGGCATCCGCTGGCGGACTTGTCAGACTATTGAGCGCCCGTCAGCGCTTTGCCGCCTCGAACGTGAAGGCACAATTATCGGGTTGACGGTCTTCGCACTGGAATGTGGGTTGCCCGAAAACATCGGTACCCGGTTGCCAGTGCGTGGTCTCTGCCAGCGACATCGTGCCCCCGCCCCGGGCCGGGCCGAACCTCAAGGCAACCGTGTTACCGCGGACGGTTTTATAGATGCACTTTTCCAGGTAGCCACGCTTGCGCTCACCCGACTCCCGCGGGATAAAAATCGCCCCCACAAAGGTCTCCACGAGGTCCTGGCCGTTCATTGTCTGGCTTATCCAGGGGGACTCTTTATCAGCTCCCTGAAAGTGGCCATCAACGTAGCGCACGGTACTCGGGTAAGGGCAGCCTTGCGCCGCCGCCAATGTGCTGAAGCCTGAAAGAATAAAAAAGAATAAGTAAAGCGGGCTGACTCGCATGGTACGGGCTCCGTCAGTCGATACAGGAAACGACACGCCAGCTAGCGTCCGCACCCAATTAACTACAGTCGTAACCCATAGAATAGCTGTCAAATATGACAGTACCGACCAGCGGTCAGCAAAAACGGCGCCTAAGCGCCGTTTTTCCAATTAGTACGATCAGCGATGCCCGCCACGGCCTCCCCCGTGGCCACCTTGGCCACCTTGGCCGCCCTGACCACGCCCGCCGCCATTGCCCCAATGACCATTGCCCCAACCCTGGTTGGGGTAAGGCCGGTAACCGGCTCGCGGCCCTGCAGGGTAATAGCGAGGCGCCGGCTGGTAATAACGCGGCGACGGGTAGTAACGCTGCGGTGGCGGGTAGTAACCCTGGCGGTAATGATAATAAGGACCGCCGCCGTAGTAGTACGCCGGCGCGGGCGCCGTGTAGACCTCGGAACCGTAGTAGGCCCCGCCGCCATCGTAATAGGGCGCACACGCAGACAGGGTCAAACCGAGCAAAGCGATGAGAAGCAGTCGACGATACATGGCGGCCTCCTGGACCGCGGAAGAGCACACCCAGCGACGCTGGGGGGCGGCAAACAGCTTTCACTGCCTGACGAAATATCTGACATCAAAAACGGAATCTGGTGCGATTTAGACATAGATTGATACATCTGCTGGTCGCCTCATTGCAGTGCAACCCCGCACCACCACAACGCATATTCACTGCACGTTTCGCCCTCCACCTCGCGCCAACCCACGCCGTTACTGCGCCCATGCCACTTGGCACGACTCTCGCTTTACCTCTCCCGTGCAAGAGTCATCACAGGTTCGCGGCACCACAATTTGCAATGGCTGACTAGGGTTCCGGCTCGCTAAGGCGAGTGGCTGGTCCGAGAGTTGGCGACCTCCAGTTGAGGTTACACGGCGGGATAAAAGCCCGGGAGACAAGCCACCGTTCACGGTGCCGCGTTGCTCCTGCTCGCCCTTGATCAACTGGAGAAGCATCCATGCCCTCGATACGTCTACCCGCCCTGCTCGCCGCCGCCTTTGCCGCCGTGGTGAGTTTTTCCGCCCAGGCCGCCCCCAAAGACCATTTCAGCGTGTGCTGGACGATTTATGCCGGCTGGATGCCGTGGGAGTACGCCGGCAGCCAAGGCATCCTCGACAAGTGGGCCAAGAAGTACGGCATCAAGATCGACATGGTGCAGCTCAACGACTACGTCGAATCCATCAACCAGTACACCGCCGGCCAGTTCGACGGCTGCACCATGACCAACATGGACGCCCTGACCATCCCCGCCGCCGGTGGCGTGGACAGCACCGCACTGGTGGTCAGCGACTTCTCCAACGGCAACGATGGCGTGGTCATCAAGGGCGAAGGCAAGACCGTCGCCGACCTCAAGGGCATGAACGTCAACCTGGTGGAACTCTCGGTGTCCCACTACCTGCTGGCCCGCGCCCTGGAGTCAGCCGGCCTCACCGAAAAAGACCTGAAAGTGGTCAACACCTCCGACGCCGACATCGCCGCCGCCTTCAACACCGACCAGGTCAAGGCCGTCACCACCTGGAACCCGATGCTCTCGGAGATCAAGGCCAAGCCCGGCGTCACCGAAGTGTTCGACTCCAGCAAAGTGCCCGGCGAAATCATGGACATGATGGTGGTCAACACCCAGACCCTCAAAGACAACCCCAAGCTGGGCAAGGCGCTGACCGGTGCCTGGTTTGAAGTGGTCGCCTTGATGAACGCAAAAAACGCCGCCAGCACTGACGCCCTGGAACACATGGCCAAGGCCTCCGGCACCGACCTCAAGGGCTTCCAGTCGCAACTGGACACCACCAAGCTGTTCGCCACGCCCAAAGAAGCCCTGGCCTTCGCCACCAGCGCGCAGTTGCCCGCCACCATGGGCAAGGTCGCCGAGTTCTCGTTTAAACACGGCCTGCTGGGTGAAGGTGCCAAGGACACCAACGCCGTGGGCATGAGCTTCGCCAACGGCGTGACCCGCGGCGACACCGCCAACCTCAAGCTGCATTTCGACCCCAGCTACGTGCAGATGGCGGCCGACGGCACGCTGTAAGAGGACCCGGCCATGCGCCTGATCAACCGTCACCCGGAACGCTCCAGTCGCCTGCTGTTGGTGCTGCTGCCCTTCGCCCTGCTGCTGTTCGCCTACTTCGTGGGCTCGGCCGAGCGCCTGGCAGACAACCCCAACGACAAGCTGCTGCCCAGCGCCGCACAAATGGGCGACGCGGTGAAACGCCTGGCCTTCAGCGCGGACGCTCGCACCGGTGAATATGTGCTGTGGCAAGACAGCGCATCGAGCTTGCGTCGCCTGGCGATCGGCCTCGGTATCAGCGCCCTCGCCGGCCTGTGCCTGGGCATCGCTGCCGGGACCTTGCCGCTGTTTGGCGCACCGTTGTCGCCGTTACTGACGGTGCTGTCGATGGTGCCGCCGCTGGCGATCCTGCCGATCCTGTTCATCGTGTTCGGGCTGGGAGAATTGTCGAAAGTGATGCTGATCGTGATCGGCATCACCCCTGCCCTGGCGCGAGATCTGGAACAGCGGGCGCGGGAAATTCCCGTCGAGTTACTGGTGAAAGCGCAGACCCTCGGCGCCTCGACCTGGACCCTGATGCTGCGGGTGGTGCTGCCGCAATTGCTGCCGCGCTTGCTGATCTCCCTGCGCTTGATGCTTGGCTCGGCGTGGCTGTTCCTGATTGCGGCCGAAGCCATCGCCTCCACCGACGGTTTGGGTTACCGGATCTTCCTGGTGCGCCGCTACCTGGCGATGGACGTGATCCTGCCCTACGTGGTGTGGATCACCCTCCTCGCCTGGCTGATGGACTGGGGCCTAAATGCCCTGACCCGGCGTGCGTTCCCCTGGTACGAAGGAGCGCGGGCATGAGCTTTATCATCGTCAACAATGTGTGGCAGCGCTATGGCGATCAGGTGGTGTTGGAGCGCCTGAACCTGCACGTGGCCGAAGGCGAATTCTGCACGTTGGTCGGCACCTCGGGTTGCGGCAAATCGACCTTCCTGCGCCTGCTGCTGGGGCAGGAAAGCGCCAGCCATGGCGAGATCCTGCTGGACGGTAAACCTCTGGCCGCCGAACCCGACGCCAGCCGTGGCGTGGTGTTCCAGCGCTACTCGGTGTTCCCGCACCTGACGGTGCTGAACAACGTTGCACTCGGCCTTGAATTGCCGCGCTCGCCGTTGCTCGGTCGCCTGTTCGGCAACGCGAAAAAACAGGCACGGGAACAGGCAGCAGCACTGCTGCATAAAGTCGGTTTGGGCCACGCCCTGGACAAGTACCCGGCACAGCTTTCCGGCGGCATGCAACAGCGGCTGGCCATCGCCCAGGCGCTGATCATGAAGCCCCGCGTGTTGCTGCTGGACGAACCCTTCGGCGCCCTCGACCCGGGCATTCGCAAAGACATGCACCTGCTGTTGCTGGAGCTGTGGCGCGAAACCAGGCTGACGGTGTTCATGGTCACCCACGACCTGAGCGAAGGCTTCAGCCTCGGCACCCGCTTGCTGGTGTTCGACAAGGTGCGCCTCGACCCGCACGCCCCCGGCGCTTACGGCGCCCGCATCACCTACGACATCCCTTTGAACAGCGAACGCCGCAAGGCGATCGCCGCCGAACTTGGAGCCACTTCCAAATGACCGACTCGACTCAATTGTTCCCACCCTTCGCCGAGGAAATGCTCCCCGGCGGCGGCCACCGCTCCTTCGTGCTCAAGCGCGGCCAACTGCTGCGCCTCACCGACATTCGCGGCGGCGCCAACGTCAGCCTGACCCTGCTCAATGCCAATGAAAAAACCGAGCGCCTTAACCTGCCCGACAGCCTCAAATGCCAACACACCGCCAAGCTCACCAGTGGCCATTGCCTGTACTCGGACATGGGCCGCGTATTGGCCGCCATCACCGCCGACACCTGCGGCTGGAGTGACAGCATCGGTGGCGTGTTATGCGCCGCCGAAGTCGCGGAAAAATACGGCAAGGGCCGCTATCAAGAGCTGCGCAACGGCTTCTACCGCAACGGCACCGACAACCTGCTGGTGGAATTGGGCAAGTGGGGCCTGGGGCTGTCCGACCTGCTGATGACCCTCAACCTGTTCAGCAAAATCACCGTGGATGACACCGGCACGCTGCACTTTGCCGAAGGTAATTCCAAGGCGGGCGACTACATCGAACTCTACGCACCGATGGACACGCTGGTGGTGCTCACCGCCCTGCAACACCCCATGGACCCCAACCCCGAATACGCGCCGCAGCCGCTGAAACTCAGCTGGATGAACGCCGACCCAAGCGTCGCCGAACACTGCCGCACCTCGCGCCCGGAAAACGAGCGCGGCTTTATCAACACTGACCGTCTGTTCGCCTGAGGACCTGCCATGTCTATCGCACTCGCCAACCAACCGGACGCGGCCGTGTACCGCGCGACCATCCCCGCCGGCGAACCCTGGCTGATGGAAGTCAAGGCCGGCCAGACGCTGCGCATCCTCGACCTTGAGGGCAACCAGGCCGTCGACACGCTGTTCTACAGCCTGAAAAACCCCAAGGAACGCTACGACGTGCAGCGCACGTTGCGCCGGCAAAACAGGGTGTACCTGAGCATCGGCAGCGTGCTGTATTCCAACCTTGGCCAGCCGATGCTGACCATCGTCGACGACACCTGCGGGCGCCATGACACCCTCGGCGGCGCCTGCGCCCAAGAGAGCAACACCGTGCGCTACGCCCTGGAAAAACGCTACATGCACAGCTGCCGCGACAACTACCTGCGGGCCTGCGCCCACGATGGAAGGCTGGGTAAAAGCGACATCGGGCCGAACATCAATTTCTTCATGAACGTGCCGGTGACCGCCGATGGCGGACTGACGTTTGAAGACGGTATTTCCGCCCCCGGCAAATACGTCGACCTGCGGGCCGAGATGGACGTGATCGTGCTGATCTCCAACTGCCCGCAACTGAACAACCCGTGCAACGGCTACAACCCCACCCCGGCGGAGTTACTGGTATGGAACTGAAAATGAAGCGGTTGCGTCAGTGGTTGTTCGCCCTGTGCCAGGCTCGAGCCGGGCAGTGCCTCAAAAAGCGCTGAAGATCAACTGTGGAAGATGACCTGTGGGAGCTGGCTTGCCTGCGATAGCGGTGGATCAGCCAACATATGGGGTGACTGACACACCGCCATCGCGGGCAAGCCCGGCTCCCACAGTTGATCTCCATTGGTGTTGAAATTTGCGCTCCGGACGACCGCAGCGCCCTCCACATTTGCGGGACGGCCCGCATCCCAGGACAAGGCCGGACATGCATCGGCCTGCGGGGTTTTGCCATGTTCGAAAAACTGTTGATCGCCAACCGTGGCGCCATCGCCTGCCGCATCCTGCGCACCCTGCGCGAGCTTTCGGTCAAAGGTGTGGCGGTGTATTCCGAAGCCGATGCCGCCAGCCTGCATATCCAGCAGGCCGACGAAGCCTGCAGCCTGGGCGAAGGCGCGGCGGCCGGCACCTATTTGTCGGTGGAGAAAATACTCGCCACGGCCAAAGCCTGTGGCGCCACGGCGATTCATCCGGGCTATGGCTTTCTCTCGGAAAACGCCGCGTTCGCCGAAGCCTGCGAAGCAGCCGGTATCGCTTTTGTCGGCCCGACGCCGGAACAGCTGCGGGTGTTCGGCCTCAAGCACACCGCGCGGGCGTTGGCCAAGCAGCACAACATCCCATTGCTGGAAGGCACCGAGCTGCTCAATAGCCTTGACGCCGCACTGCTGGCCGGCGAAAGCGTGGGCTATCCGATCATGCTCAAAAGCACAGCGGGCGGCGGCGGTATCGGCATGCGCGTGTGCAACAGCGCCGATGAATTGCGCGACTGTTTCGAGGCAGTCAAACGCCTCGGCCAGAATAATTTCAGCGACGCCGGTGTGTTTATCGAAAAATACATCCAGCACGCCCGCCACCTGGAAGTGCAGGTGTTTGGTGATGGGTGTGGCGAGGTGATTGCCCTCGGTGTGCGCGACTGTTCAGTGCAGCGGCGCAACCAAAAAGTGCTCGAGGAAACCCCGGCGCCGAACCTGCCCGACGGGATGGCGGATAAGCTGTGCCACGCCGCAATCACCCTGGCCAAGGCCGTGAATTACCGCAGCGCCGGTACCGTGGAATTTATCTTTGATAGCGCCGACGGCCGCTTCTATTTTCTGGAAGTGAACACCCGGTTGCAGGTGGAACATGGCGTCACCGAGCAAGTGTGGGGCGTGGACCTGGTGCGCTGGATGGTGCAACTGGCCGCCGGAGAAATGCCGCCGCTGCGGGAGCTGGAACTGAAGCCAAACGGCCACGCGATTCAGGCACGCCTGTACGCCGAAGATCCGGGCCGGGATTTTCAGCCAAGCCCGGGGCTTTTGACGTATGTGGATTTCCCGGTCGCTGAAGGCCTGCGCGTCGACACCTGGGTGGAGGCCGGTTGCGAGATCCCGCCCTACTTCGACCCGATGATCGCCAAGCTCATCGCTTGGGCACCGACCCGCGAACAGGCGCGGCTCGATCTGCATCAAGCCCTGACCAGTAGCCAGCTGTACGGCGTGGAAACCAACCGCGATTACCTGCGGCAGATTCTGATGGCCGCACCGTTCGCCAGCGGCCAGCCGTGGACGCGCTGCCTTGAAGGTTTGGTGTACCACGCCAACACGTTCGAAGTGCTGAGCGCCGGGACCCAAACCAGTGTCCAGGATTATCCGGGGCGCCTCGGTTACTGGGCCGTTGGCGTGCCGCCGTCGGGGCCGATGGACAGCCGCGCATTGCGTCTGGGTAACCGCCTGCTGGGCAATGCCGAGGGTACTGCCGCACTGGAAATCACCATGAGCGGGCCAATGCTGCGCTTCAATTGCGCGGCAGTGGTGGCGGTGACCGGGGCGGACATTGCGCTGCGGTTGAATGATGAAGTGGTGCCAATGAACACTGCGCTGTTGGTGCCGGCGGGTGCGACCTTGAGCCTGGGCACCATCGCCGGGGCCGGTGCGCGCAGCTACCTTTGCCTGCGCGGCGGGCTGCAGGTTCCGGATTATCTGGGCAGCAAAAGTACCTTCACGTTAGGACAGTTTGGTGGGCATGGCGGACGGGCTCTGCGAGCGGGTGACGTGTTGCACTTGCTGCCGTTGGTAGACGTCAGTTGCGGCAACACGTTAGTGCCTGAACCGCTCGCCGAAGTGCGAACCCTGCGGGTGATCTACGGCCCTCACGGCGCGCCGGAATACTTCAAGCCTGAGTACATCGAGACGTTCTTTGCCACCCAATGGGAAGTGCATTTCAACTCCAGCCGTACCGGTGTGAGGTTGATCGGGCCGAAGCCATTGTGGGCGCGTACGGATGGGGGTGAGGCGGGACTGCACCCGTCCAACATTCACGACAATCCCTATGCGATCGGAGCGGTGGATTTTACCGGGGACATGCCGGTGATCCTCGGCCCCGACGGCCCGAGCCTGGGTGGGTTTGTATGCCCGGTGACGGTGATCGAGGCGGACTTGTGGCAGCTGGGCCAGCTCAAGGCGGGTGACAAGATTCAGTTCACTCCAGTCGACCTAAAGACCGCCCGCACACTCGCCTTGGAATGGGATCAGGTGTGGGAGCCGGGCTTGCCCGCGATGCAGGCAACTCGGTCCGACAGGCAAACCGAGGCGATGCTTTCGCGAGCAAGCCCGCTCCCACATTCGATTGAGTCGCCTGTGGTGTGTGATCGTTCCCACGCTCTGCGTGGGAATGCCGCCTGGGACGCTCCGCGTCCCGCTGTCGACGCAATGACGCAGAGCGTCACAGGATGCATTCCCACGCAGAGCGTGGGAACGATCAGTTCGCCTGTTGTTCTGGACATCGGCCAAGCCGACACGCGCCTGGTCGCCCGCCTCGCCGGCGACACCCACCTGCTCCTGGAAATCGGCGCCCCTGAACTCGACCTGGTGCTGCGCTTTCGCGCCCACGCCCTGATGCAAGCGTTGGAAGCCCGCGCCCTGCACGGCGTCATCGACCTGACACCCGGCATCCGTTCCCTGCAAATCCACTACCAGCCCGAACAACTGCCCATCGCCGACCTCCTGGCGTTGATCACCACCGAATGGCACGCCGTCTGCGCCAGCCAAAACCTGCAAGTCCCGTCGCGCATCGTCCACCTGCCACTCTCCTGGGACGATCCGGCCTGCCAACTGGCCATCGAAAAATACATGACCACCGTGCGCAAGGATGCCCCGTGGTGCCCGAGCAACCTGGAGTTCATCCGCCGCATCAACGACCTGGCCAACCTCGACGAAGTGCGCCACACCGTATTCGACGCCAGCTACCTGGTGATGGGCCTGGGCGACGTCTACCTCGGCGCGCCCGTGGCCACGCCGCTGGACCCGCGCCACCGCCTGGTCACCACCAAGTACAACCCGGCACGCACCTGGACCGCCGAAAACTCCGTGGGCATCGGTGGCGCCTACCTGTGCGTGTACGGCATGGAAGGTCCCGGCGGTTATCAGTTCGTCGGGCGCACCTTGCAGATGTGGAACCGCTACCGGGAAGTCGCGGCGTTCGATGGCAAACCGTGGTTGCTGCGCTTCTTCGACCAGATCCGCTTTTACCCGGTGAGCGCCGATGAGCTGGTGCAGATACGCCGGGATTTTCCCCTTGGGCGGTTTGAACTGGGCATCGAACACAGCCAGTTGAACCTGACGGACTACCAGGCCTTTCTCGCGCAGGAAGCCGAGAGCATTGGCGCGTTTCGCGGGCAACAACAGCGCGCGTTCAACGCCGAACGCGAACGCTGGATCGCCAGCGGCCAGGCGCATTTCGACAGTGAGGAACTCGCGGCGCCATTGGGCGAAGACACGCCGTTGCAGGCCAACGAATACAGCATCGACAGCCACATCGCGGGCAATCTCTGGCAAGTGCAGGTGAGCGCGGGGGAACGCGTGGCGGCGGGTGATGTACTGGTGATCCTGGAGTCGATGAAAATGGAAATCCCGGTACTCGCGCCGTTCGCCGGCACCGTGCGGGAAATTCCCGTGCAACCAGGCAGCGGCATTGGCGCCGGGCAACGGGTGGTCGTGCTGGAGCGTGATTTGCAATAACGCCTCGGGGCTGTATCGTGCAAGGCACACCGGGTTTCACCGGGACCTTGTCCGATACAGCCTGAACCGACCGATGACCACGCCAACCCTCTGCCCCGCCTGCGGCGCCCGCAACGATTGCGCCTTGGCCGACCCGCGCACTGCCGACCAGGCGTGCTGGTGCTACAGCGTCAGCATCGACCCTGCCGTGCTTGAAGCCTTGCCGCCGGAACTGCGCAACAAAGCCTGCCTGTGCCCACGCTGCGCCCAGGTGGACGAGCAACTGCGCGGGAACGAGCGGTCGTAATGCGCGTAGACCGCTTCCTCAGCAACCTGCCCCGATTCAACCGCAAGCAAGTTCGCCTGTTGCTGGTGGAACGGCGGATTACCGTCGATGGCCAATTCGTCAGCGATCCGCATCACCCGGTGAGCGAGTTCAGCCGTGTGCTACTGGATGACGAAGTGCTGCAAGCCGGCAAACCCGCGCGCTACTTCATGCTGCACAAACCCCAGGGCTGCGTCAGCGCCACGTCCGACCCGCAACACCCCACTGTGCTCGACCTGCTGGATGAACCGGACAAGCACGAGCTGCATATCGCCGGTCGTCTGGATTTCAACACCACCGGCCTGATGCTGATCACCAACGACGGCCAGTGGTCGCGCCGCCTGACCCAGCCGCAAACCAAACTGCCCAAGGTGTACTACGTTGAGACCGAGCAGGACATCGGCCCGGAATACGCCGCCACCTTTGCCGCCGGCCTGTACTTCGCGTTTGAAGACCTCACCACACAACCGGCGGAACTGGAGCTATTGAGCCCCAGAACGGCGCGCCTGAGCATCATTGAAGGGCGTTATCACCAGGTGAAGCGCATGTTCGGGCACTTCGACAACAAAGTGACCCGCCTGCACCGTGTGCGCATGGGGCCGCTGGAATTAGACTCAGCCCTTGCGCCAGGCCAGTACCGGGCGCTTACAGACGCTGAAATCCAACAGGTCTGATGACCGTTCAGCCGATGATGGCAAAAACCCACGCCTTCGACTGGCGAACTGGCATCCCTGATGCTTGAATCAACCGAGCCAGCCGCAATCTGACTGGCGAGTCACCCCTACCTACAAGAAACACTTTGCCCGTCCGCACGCTTGATCTGCGGGCACCTCACGGCAAATTGCCCGCCATAACAACACCCGTCGGCCAGCCAGTACCGGATCGACATGGGCCCTCACTTCCAGGCGTATGCCTACCTGTCACAAAGCTCGTGCAGAGTGATCTGCGCGCATTACCCGCTTGCCAGGAGTCTTACGACATGAGGCCAGAAATCGCTGTGCTGGATATACAGGGTCAGTATCGGGTTTACACGGAGTTCTATCGCGCGGACGCAGCTGCCAAGACCATCATTCTGGTCAACGGCTCAATGGCCACCACTGCGTCTTTCGCCCAGACCGTGAAAAGCCTGTACCCGACGTTCAACGTGGTTTTGTACGACCAGCCCTACGCCGGTCGCTCAAAAATCCACAACCGCCACGAGCATATGCTGACGAAAGAAGTCGAGGGCCAGATCCTTCTGGAGCTCATCGACCACTTCACCGCCGAACACGTGCTGTCCTTTTCCTGGGGCGGCGCCGCGACCCTCGTCGCCCTCGCCCACCGCCCGCGTCGTGTGGAAAAGGCGGTGATCAGCTCGTTCTCCCCGGTGATCAACGCCCCGATGCGCGACTACCTGGAGCGCGGCGTCGACTACCTCGGCAACCTCGACCGCGACCGCGTGGGCCACCTGGTCAACAGCACCATCGGCAAACACCTGCCGTCGCTGTTCAAACGCTTCAACTACAAACACGTGAGCAGCCTGGCCGAGCATGAGTATGGGCAGATGCACTTTCACATCAGCCACGTGCTCAACAGCGACCGGCTGTGCTACCTCAAGGCGGCGAAGCAGATTGATATACCGGTGTTGTTCTTGAACGGCGAATGGGACGAGTACACCAGTGCCCAGGATGCGAAGCTGTTTGGGCAGCATATTGCGAAAAGCAGCTTCGGCACGATTCAGGCGACCGGGCATTTTCTGGATATGGAGCACAAGGCCGCGTGCCGGGATAGCCGAGAGGCGTTGATGGGCTTTCTGAGGCCGGAGCAGCAGCCAAGTCGGCTGCGATACCACGCGTCCCAGCCACAGCATGCGTTTGCCGTATGAGCGGTGGGGTTGTGGGTGGGCTGGATTTCCATAGGGGTCCGCCTGCCCACGACCGACCGTTGGCACGTAAAACACAGAATTTTCGAAGAAAAACTTCAAATCCGCGAGCACATCTGGTACAAAGTCAGCCGCTCTGAGCGGGTATAGTTTAGTGGTAGAACGAAAGCTTCCCAAGCTTTAGATGAGGGTTCGATTCCCTCTACCCGCTCCACTCAGATTTTGGTCCTGCGTCAGGATGGTTTTGACGGGGGATGTGTAAAAAAACCGGTCCTTGGTGACCGGTTTTTTTATGCTCGAAATTTGAGAAGGCTGCCGATCACCGAACAAACTTGAAATAGACAAGCTCCGGATCATCCTCATCCAGATTCTCAATAACGCCACTGCGCAAGAATCCAGCCTTGGATATGAGTTGCTGTGAAGCGACGTTTGAGCGGTTCGTTGAGGTGAAGAGCTTATCCGTCTTACATAGGGATTCGGCGGCAACAAGCAGCAGAAGCGCGATGCCTTTGCGCTGGTGTTCAGGAGAGACAACCACCAGTGAAACAAAGCCATTCCCGAAAAAACCATGGGTAAGTACGAGATAGCCGACGACGCTGCCGGACTCTACTGCAACCAGGCATTGACGCCTCTCAACGGCCTCGCGAATAAGCTCGCCACGGCTGACATTCGATTTCGCGAAAGCGTCGAGTTCAACCATTGCACTCACGTCTTCAAATGTTGCCTCTCGGGCCGACGGGGCTGTGCTTGTCTCGCTGTTCCGGGTCATCGGTACTGACTCCCAACACGTCAAAATCGGCTGCCCTTCCCTTGGTATGTGCGGCCTGGAAGGGAAAGCGTTTTATAGAATCAAGAAAACCGATCCACTCGGTCCTGCACGGTTTCTACCAGTAAAAGCCCCTGCTCAATCATTTGCTGAATTGCCAATGCCAGATAGCGATGCTCATCTGGCAGGTTATCTGCAAATTCGTTGGTCATTGCTCCAGCGCCGGCAATGGTTTCGTAGGCGTTGGCGAGTAATGCATCGGTGCCGATTTCGGGACGTACGCTGAAGATTCTTACGGCTGAGTTATACGAGTCAGTACACATCTGTTGATCCTCGGTTAGGACCACCTTCCAGAGCTACTAAACAAAGGGTGGCGGCTATACGCGGGTTAGTAGACCGGTTGATCAACGAAACCGGCGCGCCCAAGGGCGCCCCGCGTACAGCCACCATCAAGACCAGACACCGAAACATCTGAGAAATGGCACAGCGATACGCCGTTGATCAAATCGGGCTACTAAACCCGACCGCTGATGGGCAGCGGCTGACGAACCTTAAAGAGGTCGCCTAAGGCGCACAACCGGGACGATTCTGATGGTTGTGTAGGCAAAGCCGCAATATTCATCACTGCTTGCTCGCCCAAATAAGCCGGCAATCTCTGGCAACAAGATTGATCATGAACCGCTTATTCCTCTGGAGGGCAGTGATTTTTCGTGGCACTCAGGCAAGGCCATCGCAGCCTCGCCAAAGCTCGACAACTCCCACATTAGAGCGGTGTCGCTCCCAAATCTGGAATGCACTCCCTGTGGGAGCCGGGCTTGCCCGCGATGCAGGCGGCGCGGTCTGCCAGGTACACCGCAGCGATCCCATCGCAGCCTCGCCAAGGCTCGACAGCTCCCACAAGGAACTGAATTCACCATCCGAAAAGACGGCTATCTCTCGAGCACCACTCCCCGCTGCACCACCCACGCCAACGGCAAGGTCAGCAACAACATCCCCGCCAGCACCATCACCGCCACCGGCACGCCCATCGAGTCCCCCAGCCCGCCAAACAGCACCGGCGCCAGTGCGCCGCCGCCGATGGTGCCGGTGTAGAACACCGCAAACGCCTGCTCTCGTTTACCTGCGCCAGCGAGATCCGGCACCGCGCCGTAGAGCACCGAAGACGTACCATTTAGCGCCAGCCCCAACACCGGCAACATCACCATCAAACCGGTCAACGGCAGGTACACCGCCGCGACGATCAACAGCGCGGTGCTGGTCTCCGTCAGCCACACGGTTTTCATCATGCCGATACGTGCGCCGAGGTAGCCGCAAAGCAACTTGCCGAAGGCGCCGCCGATAAACAGCATGGTCAGCGCGAGACCGATGCCCGCAGTACCAGCGCCTTTAGCTTGCAGAAGAAAGGGCAAAAACGTGAGAAAGCCCATGCGCACGGCGCTGTCGAGTGTGCCCGTGACGATCAGCGCACGCAGACCGCTGACCGAGCCACTTCCGATCAAAGTCTTGGCGGACTTTCCGGAAGTCAATGACGCCGCCTGCGTGGGTATTAGCCACCACAGCAACCCCGCTGCCGCCAATCCCAGCAGGCCCAACAACGTGACGCTGGAGCGCCAGCTGATGACCGTCAGCAACAGCCCCACCAACCCGGGAACCAGGGTTTTGCCAATGTCTCCGGAGAAGTTGTATTGAGACAGCGCTTCCTTGACCCCACCACCGTTCTCGTAGGTATCGGTGATCATCGAAGAAGCCAGCGGATGCTGGGTACTCGCCCCCAGCCCGCCCAACACCAGCGCCAGCAACAACATGCCCAACCCGGTCGCCTGCCCCGCCAACAGATAGGCAACACCGGCAAGCGCCGTGCCGCCCACCAGCATTGGCATACGCCCCCAACGTTTGGCGGCGCGACTGGCCATCAGTTGGAACACCGCCATCATCCCGGAGTAAGCGCCACGCAGCAGGCCGATCTGGGCGTAGGTCATGCCGAACTGCGCTTGCCAGATCGGCAGCAGCACGTAGATCACATCGGTCAGGCCATCGTGAATGGCGTGGGCGCTGCACCCTGCAATCAGCGAGCGGCGGCGGGCGGAAGTCTCGGGCACGGGCAAGGCAACGGCGTCGTTCATGAGGTCTTGCTCAGTTCAGGTTGGAGGGGCTTCCAGCCCGTCAGGGCGATCAGCAGTGACAGCAACTGGAAACCGATGATCAGCGCTACGCACCCCGTCCAGCCCCAGCGTCCCCAGATCAACGCCGGGACGATGGCGCCGAAGCTGCCACCGAGGTAATAGCAGGTGAGGTACAGGCCCACGGCACCGGCCTTGTTGTGGCGGGCGGTGGCAGTGGTGAAGGCGCTGGCGGCGGCCTGGGCGAGGAATACGCCGGTGGAGCTGAGGGCCAGGCCCAGTACGATGCACCACAGGGACGGCACCAAGGTCAGGGCCGAGCCGCAGACGCCAAGTGCCGCAGCGGCGGTCAGCAGTTCGGATTGCGGGCGGGATTTGCTCAGGCGCCCGGCAACGGGAATGACTACGAGGGCCAGCAGGAACACCATGTAGATCGTGCCCAGCGCCGCCGGGCCAAGGTCGAACGGGGCTTGGCTGAGGTAAAGGCCAGCGTAGGTAAACGTCGCCACTTGGGAGAACAGCACGCAAAACCCTACAGCGTAGGCAGCCAGCAGCGGCGTGCCGAGCACGTCAGCCCAGGTGGTTGACGGTCGCGCAGCTCGGGGTGGATTGCCCGGCAGCAGAAACTGGATAAACCCGCCCACCATCAGGCTCAACACCGCCAACAGCTCAAAGGCTTCACGCCAGCCGACATACTCGGTCATCACCCCGGTGACGAAGCGCCCGGCAAACCCGCCGAGCACGGTGCCGGCCACGTAGAGGCTGGTGACCTCGGTCACGGTGCCGCCGCGCCAACGATCACCGATATAAGCCACGCTGGTGGCAAACACTACCGGAATCAGCATCCCTTCGATAAAGCGCCACACCAGCAGTTCGGCAAAGCTGCTGGCATAGGCAGTCATCAGCGCCGGCACCGCCAGCAACAGCGCGGCCACCGAGATCACGGTGCGTTGCTCAAACCGCCCGGTCAGGCGGCTGACAAACGGCGCGGTCAGCGCCACCGCCAAGGTGGTGACGGTAATGCTCCAACCGGCAGCCTTGGCGCTCACCTCAAAGTTGGCGGCAAGCGTCTGCAAAATGCTCTGGGTGGCGTAGAGGTTGAGAAACGCCGCGCAGCCACACAGGAACAGGGCAAGACGGGCACAATGCAGGCGCGGTTTCATGAAACCTCTCGTTTTATTATCTGCGGCCTTTATAGAATGACCCGCACACCCGAGACCAATACCGATTTCGGACCGATCAATACCCTGGGGCCAGGATGCTCGACCTACGCAAGCTGCGTTACTTTCTGACCGTCGCCGAAGAATTGCACTTCGGTCGCGCCGCCATTCGCCTGCACCTGGCCCAGCCGCCGTTGACCCGGCAGATTTCCGCGCTGGAGGCTGAATTGGGGTTTCGCCTGTTCGACCGCACCAGTCGCACGGTTTCGCTCACGCCTCAGGGCCGCTCGTTCCTGCCCTACGCACGGGCGGTGCTGGAGCAGGTCGACCTCGCCGAAGTCATCGCCGGCAAACTGGCCGCAGGCACCGCCGGGCAACTGGCGCTGGGTTACGTGAGTTCCATAGCCCTCTCGGATTTGTTCAGCCAGGCGATTCAGGCCTTCGCCCAACGCTTTCCCGATGTGCAATTGACGCTGGTGGAATGCGCCTCCGGGAGCCTGGGCGCGCAGGTGGCTGATGGGCGCCTGGATATCGGCTTGAGCCGGTTACTGCCCCAGGAAGGTCAGACTGAGGTGCAAGCGTTGTCGTTGGGTGAGGAGCGGCTGGTGGCGGCGGTGTCCAGCGACAGCCCGTTGGCCAACCAGGCCGAGGTCAGCCTGGCGCAGTTGAGTGGGTATCCGTTGATTCTGTTTCCAGCCGATTATGGCTCCGGGCTTAACCAGTCCATTGAACAGCTATATCGGCATAAGGGTTTGCCACTGCGGGCCGGGCCGTCGGGGCGGCAAATTACCTCGATCATTGCACTGGTGGCGGCGGGACAAGGTGTGGCGCTGGTACCGGAATGTACTCAGAGTTTGATGAATAAGGGCGTGACGTATCGGCCGTTGGTGGATCTGGATGCGTATGCGCAGCTGTTGGTTCTCACCCGAGCCGAAGGGCGAAGCTTGATGGTTGAAGCATTCATGAAGGTGATTGATGAACTTTTGTTTATCCGATAGGCACTTTCACGATTAAGCAAACTCCGAATGCCACACCGAACCAAGGCCACGATGATGCTCACCCGTCACCTCTGAATCAGGAACCGGCATGCTCCCTCCCGCACAACGCACTCCAAAACCCGTACTGCGCAAAGTACTGGGCTGGGTGCTGATCGCGCCTCTGCTGCTCTCGTTTCTCAGGCTGCCCTTTCCGCTGGGACTTGTGTTGGTGCTGGCGTCCATCACAGCCTCCGTTTATGGCGCCCGTTTTGCCCAACTGCATGCCAGCCGACGTGTAACCGTATTTGCCGTGATCATCACGCTGTTCAACATCGCTTCATTTTTTGTCATTGGTACGGCATCGGTACTCAAGGCGCTGTACTGGTTCTCGTGGCTTTACGGGTATCCGTATTACGCCGATTGGGTTTACTGGAACCTCTAAGTCGTTCGCGAATTCGACCGCAAGAAACGTAGTTCCACCATGGGCCGGCCTATCTACAGTAGAGCCATACCCACTCAAGGAGCCCGACCATGTCCTATGAATACAAATACATGCCCTCCCCCGTCGGCCAACTGACCCTCGTGGCCCGTGGCGGAAAACTCACCGCCATCCTCTGGGAAAAAGAACGCCCCAACCGTGTTCGCCTGGGTGCCCTGCAAGAGGCCAATAACAGCCCGGTGTTGCAGGAAACCGAGCGGCAGTTGAAGGAATATTTCGCCGGTACCCGCAACCGTTTCGAGCTGGAACTGGACTTTGCCGGCACCGACTTCCAGAAGAAAGTCTGGCAGGCGCTGTTGACCATCCCGTTCGGGGAAACCCGCAGCTACAGCCAGATTGCCGCACAGATCGGTAACCCCAAGGCAGTGCGTGCCGTCGGCGCAGCCAACGGGCGCAATCCGATTTCCATTGTGGCGCCGTGCCATCGGGTGATTGGTGCCTCGGGCGGGCTGACCGGGTTCGCCGGTGGGCTTGAGGCCAAGCAGTATCTGCTGGAGCTGGAGGAGCACGCCTGAATCCCGGCAAAAACTGTATAACTTTGTTCAATCCCTCAATTGTAAAAAGAAATTTCAGCGCACGCCTGCGGTCAGTATTTTCATCACCCACCCTTTAAGGAAAACGGTTATGAAATTCTCCGCCATCTCTCAATCCCTGTCCCGCTGGGCAGGCAGCGCCCGCACGTTCTACGCGGCGGTGGGGTTGATCCTCCTGTGGAGTTTGAGCGGGCCTTATTTCCACTACAACGACACGTGGCAGCTGATCATCAACACCTCCACCACCATCATCACCTTTCTGATGGTGTTCCTGATCCAGAACACGCAAAACCGCGACAACGATATTTTGCATATCAAGATCGACGAGTTGCTACGCGCCACCAAGGACGCACAAAACGCCGTGTTGAGCCTGGACGGCATGGACCGCAAGGAACTGGAGAAATTACGCAAGGAATACAAGACCATTGGGGATAGCGAAACCATCACCGTCACCACACTGGTGACCGAAACACCGAATGACGGTGACCGCCCCAAGACGGACTTTAACCAGGCATAAAAAAACGGCGGCTGGAGTGATCCAGCCGCCGTTTTTTATGAAGTACTCAACGCAATCAACCGTCGCCTTGGTGACCTTTACCGTAAGTTGACGCCAACGCCCGGGCTTTCTCCAGGCGTTCTTCCAACTTGGGCAGGGTCTCATCCACCAGGGCCTTTATTTCAGGAATGTCAGACTCGGCACCTTCCTGCTTGAACAGCGCGATCGCGTCTTCATTGGCCTTGACCTGCTCGGCGGTGTAGGCGGCGTCAAACGAATCGCCGTCCTTGAGCTCGGGCATCAACGATTCGGCCTTGTCGACGATCTTGTCCCGTGGGGCCACCGGCAAGTCGAGCTTCTTGGCAATGGCCGCCAGGTGCTGATTGGCCAGGGTGCGTTCATTGATGACTTCGATGGTGTAGTCCTTGATTTCCTGGGACGACGTCTTGGCGTGTGCCATGCGGCTGGTCTCGATATCGGCCATGCCCTTGGCCGAAGCCTGCTCGATGAAATCGGCAGGCGACTGGGCGAAAGCACTGCTGGCGCCGAGGCCCAGCAGCATCGCGAAACTGGCGGTGCGTAACCGGATAACCATGCGGCTCATGATGGGTTCCTCCTGGTAATAAACAGGTGCAGGGAAACGAGCCCCGCTCTGAATCTGAATTTTCAGGGCGATAAAGGTTTAGAAAAAACTTGCCAGTGCGACGAACGGTCCTCAGGTCTTGCTGCCAAACGGGTCCGACAATGCTCCCTGCACCTGCCCATTCAACCACTTCAACGCCGGGTCTCCACCCGGCGTGGCTCACTGCCAGCTGATCAGCGCTTGTCGAGGGTGCGCAGCTTCTGCGGCAAGCCCCACAGCAACAGCGCCGCCGCCAGCAACGCACACACGCCGATGACATACAGCGCCGGCGTGGTGCTGCCGGTCAGGTCCTTGATCCGGCCGACCATCACCGGGCTGACGATGCCGCCGAACTGGCCCAAGGTGTTGATCACCGCAATCCCGCCCGCCGCGCCCGCGCCGGCACCGGCCAACAGCTTCGGCGGCAAGGTCCAGAAGGTCGGGATTGAGGCGATGATGCCCGCGCCCAGCAAGCTCAGGGCGACGATCAGGAACGTGGTGTGATCCGCAAAGATCCCCGCACAAAAGAACCCCACCGCCCCCAGCGCCACCAGGCCGCTGACGAACTTGCGGCGTTCGCCGGTGGCGTCCGACAAGCGTCCGATCACCACCATGCTGATAGCGCCGCAGACGTAGGGAATCGCCGTCAGCAGACCGATCATCACCGGGCTCTGGGTGCCGGCGCTGCGGATCAATTGCGGCGCCCAGAAGTTCAGGCCGTAGGACGCTACCTGGATCAGGAAGTAGATAAAGCCCAACATCAGGAAGCCGGGAATCCTGAGTGCTGCCAGCAATGAGCCGCCACTCTTGTGGGGTTCATGCACGGCAATGCGGCTGGCCAGCAACGTCTTCTCCGCCGAGGTCAACCAGTGGGCATCCTCGATGCGGTCCTTGAGCAACTTGAGCACCAGGAAACCCAGGCCAACGCAAGGCAAACCACCGAGCAAGAACAACCAATGCCAGCCGCGCATTTGCAGCACGCCATCGAGGTGTTCCAGCACCAGCCCGGAGAACGGCGCGCCCACCAGCCCGGCAAACGCCGAGGCCAGGAACAGCATCGACGTGATGCGCCCACGGTAGTGCTGCGGGAACCACAAGGTCAGGTAATACAACACGCCCGGCGCGAACCCTGCCTCCATCGCACCGATGATGAAACGCAGGCCGTAGAACTGCCATTCGGCCGTGACGAACACCATGGCGGCCGTCGCCAGCCCCCACGACATCATGATGCGCGCGATCCAGCGGCGAGCGCCGACCTTGTACAGCATCATGTTGCTCGGCACTTCGAAGATCACATAGCCGACCACAAACAGCCCGGCGCCGAGGCCGTAGGCGGTGTCGCTCAGGCTCAGGTCGGTCTGCAGCTGGAACTTGGCGAAGCTGATGTTGATGCGGTCAAAAAACGCAAACAGGTAGCAGATCATGATCAGCGGCATCAGGCGCCAGGCGACCTTGCTGACCAAGGCTTTTTCCGCATCGTGTTCAGCGGCCGGGCGCACGCCGGCCTCCAACGTATTAAGGCTCATTGTTTCTCTCCAGCGGACTGCTCGCAGGCGTCCGATTGTTTTTGTTGTCTGGTGGCGGCTTACAAGGTGGCGATGTAGGCCGGTGGCGGATGCAGGTCGCAATTGCGCCCGGCCTTGGCCACCTGGCCCGGGAGTTCATGGCCGAGCAGGGCCGGCAGTTGTCGCGACATTTTCAGCAAGTGCGGCAGGTCGATACCGGTGTGAATCCCGACTTCGTCACACAGGTTGACTAAGTCTTCGGTGCAGATATTGCCCGACGCGCCGGGAGCAAACGGGCAGCCGCCGAGGCCGCCCAGTGCCGCATCAAACCGTCGCGCTCCGGCCTCGTAGGCGGCCAGCACGTTGCACAAACCCAGGCCGCGAGTGTTGTGGAAATGCAGGGTCAGGTCGCTCGCCGGAATACGCTCCAGCACACGCGTGACCAGGCGTTCGACCTGACGCGGGTTGGCCATGCCGGTGGTGTCCGCCAGGCTGATGCCCTGGATGCCCAACTCGCGGTAGGCGTCGACCCATTGCAGCACACGGTCTTCATCAATCTTGCCCTCGAACGGGCAGCCGAAGGTGGTGGCGATGCTGCCGTTGAGGCGCACCGGATAGTCGGCAGCAAAACTCACGATGTCGCCGAACGCCGCCAACGAGGCTTCGCAACGCATGCGCATATTCGCCAGGTTGTGGGTCTGGCTGGCGGACATCACCAGGTTCAACTCATCAGCCCGGGACTCGACGGCGCGCTGGGCGCCCTTGAGATTGGGGATCAAGGCCACGAAGATAATCCCGGGGCGACGGGTGATGCCCTGGAACACTTGCTCGCCATCGCGCAACGCGGGAATGGCCTTGGGTGAAACAAACGAACCGGCTTCGATCCGGGAAAAACCCGCCAGGGACAGTTGGTCGATCAACGCGATCTTATCGACGGTCTCGACCCAGGTCGGCTCGATTTGCAGCCCATCCCGGGGCGAGACTTCCTGCACGATCAAGGCATCGGAATAGCTTTTCATTGCACCACTCCCGAGGTTTTCAGGCGTTGAATATCGGCCCCGCTCAAGCCCAGGTCGCCGAGGATTGCATCGGTGTGCTGGCCAAGGCTTGGGCCCTGCCAGTTCACCGCGCCGGGGGTTTCCGACAGCTTGGGCACAATGCCGGGCATCTTCACCGTGAGGCCGCCGGGCAGGTCGGCGCTAAGCAACATATCGCGGGCCTGGTAGTGTGGGTCGGCGACGATATCGGCCACTGAATAGATGCGCCCTGCCGGTACTTCGGCGACTTCCAGGGCGCTGAGCACCTGGTCGATGGGCAGGCTGCTGGTCCAGTGGGTGATGGCGGCGTCGAGCAGGCCGCTTTTGGCGGCACGGCCGTCGTTGTGGGCAAACTCCGGCGCTTCGGCCAGGTCGGCGCGGCCGATGGCGAGCATCAGGCGTTTGTAGATCGGGTCGCTGTTGCCGGCGATCACCACATAGGCGCCGTCGGCGGTCAGGTAAGTATTCGAGGGTGCGATGCCGGGCAAGGCGCCGCCGCTGCGTTCGCGTACATGGCCGAGCATGTCGTATTCCGGTACCAGGCTTTCCATCAGGTTGAATACGCTTTCAGCCAGGGACACGTCGACGACCTGGCCGTCGCCCTGGCCGGTCTTGACCCGCAGCAGCGACATCAGCGCGCCGATAACGCCGTGCAGTGACGCCAGGGAATCACCGAGGCTCACGCCCACCCGCGCCGGTGGCGAATCCGGGTTGCCGGTGGTGTAGCGAATCCCGCCCATGGCCTCGCCGATGGCACCGAAGCCCGGACGGTCGCGGTAGGGGCCGGTCTGGCCGTAGCCCGAGATACGCACCAACGTCAGCTTGGGGTTGAGGGCGTGCAGCACGTCCCAGCCGAGACCGAGTTTTTCCAGGCCGCCGGGGCGCAGGTTTTCGATCAGCACGTCGGCGTCGCCCAGCAATTGTTTGACCAGGTCCAGGCCTTCTGCCGACTTAAGGTCCAGGGCCAGGGACTTCTTGTTGCGCGATTGCAGGTACCACCACAGCGACGTGCCTTCATGCAGCTTTCGCCATTTGCGAAGCGGATCGCCCTGCCCCATGGCTTCGATCTTGATCACCTCGGCGCCAAACTCGGCCATCAGCCGGGCGGCGAAGGGCGCGGCAATCAGGGTGCCGATCTCGATCACCTTGATACCGCTCAGGGGAGCCGTCATGGGGTGTACCTCTTGTTCTTGGAATGTGGTCCAAGGCTAGAGGACGCAGGCAGTAGAAATCCAACCGTCAGTTGGCAACGAGCGTTCGCGAAATGCGAAGGGTCGAGGATTTTGGGCGCTCTTTAAATCGCTATCGCGGGCAAGCCCGGCTCCCACAGGGGATCGATTTTTCCCCAAACAACTCGGTCAACTGTGGGAGCCGGGCTTGCCCGCGATGAGGCCTGCAGTGTTTCGCTCAGCCCTGCTCCCGACGCAAATAATCGAACAACAGCCGGCTGACCGGCGACAGCTGCGCCTCATCACGCACCACCAGGATCAGGCTGCGATCCGACCAGGCATCCGTCAGCGGTACCGCGTGCAGCCCAAGTGCCCGGCCAAACAACTCGTAGGCCTTTTGCGGCAGGATGCCGATGCCCATGTTGGCCTGGACCATTCGGCACATGGCATCAAAGCCCGGCACATGGATCCGCAGGCGCAACACCTTACCCGCCTCCCGCGCCGCCGCATGGGTGCGCATATTGATCGAACTGGCGGAATGCAGCCCCACGTAGTCGCTGTCCAGCGTCTCGGCGAACGCCAGGGTCTTGCGCGACGCCAACGGGTGATCTGCCGGCATCAGCACCACCAGTTTGTCCCGGCGATAGGTCACGCCGGGCAGGCCTTTGGTATCGGTGTCGCTGGAGCAGATGCCCAGGTCCGCAACGCCGTCAATCACACCCTGGACCACGCCATTGCTGGGCCGCTCTTCCAGGTCGGCTTTGACCTGTGGGTGCAGCGCGGAAAAGTCGCGCAAGTCTTCCGGAAGGAACTGAATGATCGCCGAGAGGTTCGCCAGCATCCGCACATAACCGCGCACGCCGTGGCTGTGTTCGCCCAGCTCCAGGCCCATCTTCTCGACGTTGAACAGCATCTGCCGCGCATGGTGCAGCAAGGTCTCGCCGGCGGCCGTGAGCTGCATGCCCTTGGCCTGGCGCACAAACAGGCTCACGCCCAGCACCTGTTCCAGCTCCATCAAACGCTTGCTGGCGGCCGAGACCGCAATGGCTTCGCGGGCGGCGGCGCGGGTCAGCGTGCCTTCTTCATGCACCGCCACAAACAATTGCAGGGTGATCAGGTCAAGGCGACGGACCAGGCTTTTGTGCAGCATCTAGGCGCGCTCGGTGGCCAAGCGATTGATATCGGCCTGCTCCACCACCGGCAGAGGTGCGCCGTGCCGGACGGCCGAGAGCATCGCGCGGCCAACGGTTTCAGTGCTCACTACCCAGGCCGGCCGCACATGGCGCAGCAGTGACAACAACGGGCCGACCACGGTGTAGATGGACTGGTAGAGCGGGGTTTTCGAGCGCACACCGTGCAACGGCTGGATCACCCCGGGACGGAACAGGTACACGGCCTTGAACGGCAGGCGCAGCAGGGCATTCTCGGTCTTGCCCTTGATCCGCGCCCACATGGTTTTGCCGGTTTCGCTGCTGTCGGTACCGGCGCCGGATACGTAGATGAAGGTCATCTGCGGATTGAGCCGGGCCAGGGTGCTGGCGGCCACCAGGGTCAGGTCGTAGGTCAAATGGGTGTACTTGACTTCGTCCAGGCCCACCGAGGAAACGCCCAGGCAAAAGAAGCAGGCATCGAAGCCTTGCAGCAGATGCTCCAGGGGCTGGAAGTCGAACATATCGGCATGCAGCACCTGGTGCAGCTTGCCGTGTTCCTGGGTCAGCGCGGTACGGCCGACGGCGACGACTTCCTGCACGTCACTGGCCAGCAGGCACTCGCGCAACACGCCTTGGCCGACCATGCCGGTGGCGCCGAATAATAGAACTCTCATAAGGTTGGTTCCTAAGCGACAAGCGGTTAGCTTCAAGCTGCCAGGTAGAGACAAACACATTAGCAGCTTGTAGCTTGCGGCTTGCAGCTTACTGCCCAACAGGATCTTTTGCCCCTTGAAAAGCACCACGACCCTCGCCATCGCCTGCAGCGCGGCCTTTCTGTCCCAGGTTGGCATCAGCAGTTACCTACCCGCCGTACCGGCAATTGCCCACGCATTGCCAGCCGCCGAGGATCAGGTGGCCCTGGCCCTGGCGGTGTATTTGATCGGTATGGCGTTGCCGATGCTGCTCTGGGGCAGCCTCGGTGAGCGCCTGGGCAGAAAGCCGGTGCTCCTGGCCGCGTTGACGCTGTACGCGCTGGCCAGTGCGGCGATTCCGTCCGCCTACAGCCTCGAATCGTTCCTCGGCCTGCGGCTGGTTCAAGGCCTCGGCGCGGGCGGTGTGTCGGTGATGGCGCGGGTGTTGGTTCGCGACAGTTTCAGCGGTGCCCTGTTGGCTAAAGGCTTGTCGTGGCTGGGGATGACATTCGTGATCGCCCTGGGCATCGGGCAGTTTGTGGGCTCGCTGTTGCAAGTGGCATTTGGCTGGGAGGCGATCTTTTACGGGCTGTCGATGGCGGCTGTCGGTTTGATGATTACGCTGCAACGGGTGGTGTTTCCGACTTTGGAAAAAGCCGCCGGGCACGTCTCGGCCTGGCACATCTACGCCACGATCCTGCGCCATCCGGCGTTCCTGCGGCCTGCGCTGGCGGGCGGTTTGGGTTATGGGGTGATCATCGCCTTCAACACCTGCGCACCGTTGATCTTGCAGGGCCATTTCCAGTGGAGCGCCGCGCAATATGGCTGGCTCGGCTGGCCGATCAGCGGGGCGTATCTGGCGGGCGCATTGATGGTCAATCGCCTGGTCGCCCGTACCGGGCGCCTATCGATGATGAGTTGGGGCGTAGCGTTGGTGGTGTGCGGCAGCGCGACGATGTTGCTGGGCAGCCTGTTTGCCAACGGGCTGGCGATCCTGTTGTGGCTGCCGTATTGCCTGGCGGTGTTCGGGCAGTCGATGAGTTATCCCATCAGCCTGTCGCTGGCCAATGATGAGTCGCCGGTGAGCGGCTCCTACGCCATGGCCTTGAGCGGTTTCATGCATCAGTTGATGGCGGCGGCGATCGGCGGGGTGGCCAGCCTGTTGGCGAGTCAGCAGGCCTGGCCGTTGGCGGTGTTATGCGTGGCGCTGGCGGGCGGCGCACTGCTGTGCGTCGCCATGGCCAGGGCTGATCAGAACGCGCTGCGAAAGATCTCTTCAATCTGACGCTGATCCGCGCGCCGTGGGTTGGTCAGGCCGCAGGCGTCCTTCAGGGCGTTGGACGCCAGCAGCGGGATGTCCTGCAACTTGGCGCCCAGCTCCCGCAGCCCGGCAGGAATTTCCACATCCTGGGACAGGCTGCGAATCGCCGCGATGGCCGCCTGAGCGCCCTCTTCAACCGACGTCCCTTTGATGTCTGCGCCAAGGGCCCGTGCCACATGGCTCAGGCGTTCGGCGCTGACGCTGGCGTTGAAACTTTGCACATGGGGCAACAGCACCGCATTGCACACGCCGTGGGGCAGGTCATAGAGCCCGCCCAACTGGTGCGCCATGGCGTGTACGAACCCCAGGGACGCATTGTTGAAGGCCATGCCGGCAAGGAACTGCGCATACGCCATGTTCTCCCGGGCGGCCATGTCTTGGCCGTCGCGCACCGCAATCCGCAGGTTGGCGCTGATCAGTTCGATGGCCTTGATCGCACAGGCATCGGTGATCGGGTTGGCGGCGGTGGACACGTAGGCTTCGATCGCGTGGGTGAGTGCGTCCATGCCGGTGGCGGCAGTCAGGCCCTTGGGCATGCCGACCATCAGCGCCGGGTCGTTGACCGACAGCAGCGGCGTGACGTTGCGGTCGACGATGGCCATTTTCACGTGACGGGTTTCGTCGGTGATGATGCAGAAGCGGGTCATTTCGCTGGCAGTGCCAGCGGTAGTGTTGATGGCCACCAGCGGCAGTTGCGGTTTGGCCGACTGGTCGACACCTTCGTAATCGCCGATGTGCCCGCCGTTGGTCGCACACAGGGCAATGCCCTTGGCGCAGTCATGGGGTGAGCCACCGCCCAGGGACACCACGAAATCGCAGGCGCTCTGTTTCAACAACGCCAGGCCTTTTTCGACGTTCTCGACGTTCGGGTTGGGCTTGGCGCCGTCGTAGATCACCGAGTCGATGTCCTGCATCGCGAGTTTCTCGGCGATCATGCTGGCGACACCTGCCTTGGCCATCCCGGCGTCAGTGACGATCAGCGCCTTGCGAAAACCGTAGTTGCGAATCGCAGTCATGGCTTCGTCGAGGCAGTCGATGCCCATGATGTTGACGGATGGAATGAAGAAGGTGCTGCTCATGGTGGCAAATCCTCGAAAGTCGTTATGCCTACAGCATCGACCTCGATTGCCTGCGGCATCTTGACCAGGATCAACGCCCGCTCGTGATAAAGTCACCGCCCAGCCGATTTTGAGTAGACCCGCCGCAATGAAGGATTCCCAGGATTTTGACGCCCACCTTGAAGACTGGAACGCCTTGCGCAGCAGTACCGCCTTCAGCGGGATCCTGATCGGCAACGGCGCCAGCCGCGCAGTGTGGGAAGACTTTGCCTACGACTCACTGTTCGAAAACGCCCGCACCGTGGAAGAAAAACCCCTGAGCCAGTCCGAGCTCAGCGTGTTTGACGCGATGCAGACCCGCAGTTTCGAACAGGTGCTGGGCGCGTTGAAAACCACCAGCCGGGTCAACAAGGCCTTGGCGGTCAGCTCGGCGGCGCCGCGTAATCGCTACTACGCGATCAAGGAAGCGCTGATCAATACGATCCACAGCGTGCACATTCCGTGGCGCCTGGTGAAGCCTTCGACGCTGGCGACGATTCATCAGGAGTTGGCGAGTTATCCGACGGTATTCACCAGCAATTACGACTTGCTCAACTACTGGGCGATCCTGCAGGCGCCGGGCATCGATGATCTGTTTCGCAGTGCGGATGCGAGCTTTGACCTGCGCAATACCGTCACCGACGGCACGCGCATTTTGTATTTGCATGGTGGTTTGCACCTGGTGCGTAACCTTGACGGTACGGCGCGTAAATTGCCGACCACTGACAGTACGTTGCTTAGCAGTTTTGCGATCAACAACACGATCAAGACGTTGGATGATGTGCCGTTGTTTGTCAGCGAGGGGAAGGTTGAGGAGAAGCTGAAGACCATTCGCAGTTCTGACTATTTGTCGTTCTGTTATGAGCAGTTGTTGAGTCATGAGGGCGCGCTGTGCATCTTCGGGCATCACCTCGGCGCGCAGGATGTGCATCTGGTGCAGGCGATTCGACAGGCGAAGGTCACGATGTTGGCGATTTCGGTGTTTGGGCGCAGTGCGGGGTTTATTCAGCAGCAGAAGCGGCGTTTTGCGGCGTTGTTTGAGGGGGTGGATGTGGAGTTGCGGTTTTTTGATGCGCGTAGTCATGCGCTTGGGAATTCGGGGTTTTCGGTGCCCGTGGAGCGGTGATGGGGTGGGGTGGGGTGGGGTGTACATATCCGTTGCTGCGGTAACGGCGGCTTATGGTTCCGCTCTTACAGCGGGTCACTTTTGGCAAACGCCCCAAAAGTAACCAAAAGGTCTTTGCCCCACCACTCGGTGCCTCGCCTAGGCTCGGCATGCCCGCACTCCGGCACGGCTCCGCGGGCCGCCGCGACGGGCCATCCATGGCCCGGCGCGGCTAAATCGGCATCCTTGCCGATTTACCCGCACCACCGTGCCTACTTGCGGCCATCGTGGTTAACGGGGCCCGCAGATCAAGATCAAAATCAAAAGCAAGGGCACAGCGGCCTCCCGGCCGGCTTGAGTGTTAAAAGCAAAGGCAAAGACCAGAGCGAAAGCAAAGCTGCTTTTCTGTGGGAGCTGGCTTGCCTGCGATGCAGAAAACTCGGTTTTTCAGGCACACCGAGGTGATGCCATCGCAGGCAAGCCAGCTCCCACATTTGACCGTGCCCGCTTTAGATTTTGATTTGGCTTTTGCTCTTCAACACTCAAGCCGGCCGGTAGGCCGCTGTGCTCTTGCTTTTGATCTTGATTTTGATCTTAGGCGCCCCGTTAAACCACGCTGGCCGAACGCAGGCTTTGGAGCGTGGGTAACCCGGCAGGACGCCGGGTTAGCCGCGCTGGGCCAAGGATGGCCCATCGCGGCGGCCCACGGTCCAAAGCCGGAGTGAGCAACCGTGTCGAATCTCAAGCCATTTCAGCGAAATGTTTTTGATCTCGGACCATCGCATTCAGGATCGTCAGCAGCTTTCTCATGCATGCAACCAGCGCCACTTTCTTCGTCTTCCCTGCAGCAAGCAGACGGTTGTAGAACCTCTCGATCACCGGGTTATGGCTCTTCGAGGACAAGACAGCCATGTAAAGCACACTTCGCACCTCAGCTCGACCACCCCATATCCGTCTACGTCCTTTGTACAGGCCGCTATCGCAGTTAAAAGGGGCCACACCAACCAATGCAGCCACTTGTTTGCGATTCACTTTGCCTAGCTCAGGAACCATCGCCAGCAGCGAAAGTGCGAGCACATTGCCAACACCTGAGACCTCGCGCAGCAAATCATAATTGGCCTTCCAGGCCGGCGAAGCTTTGATCGCTTCGTGCAAGTCATCGTCTGTACTTTTAAGACGCTTTTGAAGCCAGACGATATGTGCCTTGATATCCCGTCGAAGCGCCTTGAATACCGCCTGTTTCAGTCGAGACTCCTCCGCCACGATCATATCGATAAGCTGACGGCGTCTAGTCAGTAGATCTGCCAGTTCACGAGCGTGTTCATCTGGCATCTCCCGAATTTCGGGTTTGACCGCCTGAGCAAACTCCGCAATCACCTGGGCATCCAGAGCGTCGGTTTTAGCCAGCCGTCCGGTAGCCTTAGCGAAATCACGGACCTGACGGGGATTGACAACAACGACTGGTAATCCAGCAGCGCAAAGCTCGGCAGCGGCAAGCCGCTCATATCCGCCAGTTGCTTCCAGCACCACTAAAGCGGGCATCTGAGCCTTGAGATGCTTAGCTAAACGCTGGATATCTTCTGGAGTATTGAAAAACTGCTCGACTTGGCCAGTAGTGCTGACGAATGAGTCGAGCTTGTTTTTGGAAACATCAATTCCGACGAACGCAGAGTCATGGTCCATGGCGTTTTCCTCACGTCCAACCTTGCAGAATCGGGCTTTACGCCCAGGCAACCGTTCGGACTAGTTTAGAAAAGAACCTGCTTCGACCCATGCTCACTCACGATCTTGAAATCTGAGGGCACCACGGTCTGAAGCAGGTGAAAATAATCTTACAAGGGCACACCGAGCCTAAGCGAGGTGCCGAGTGGTGGGGCAAGAGCGTTTTGCTTACTTTTGCGCTTTTCAAAAGTGAGCCGCTGTAAGAGCGGAACCATAGGCGGCCGTTACCTAAATAACGGATATGCCCCCACCCCACCATCACTCCTCAGCACTATGCACCACCACCAAAAGCTGCGCCTGAACCTCCCCCACCGACCGAATCCGATGGGGCTTCTGCGCATTGAAATGCAACGCATCCCCACGATTCAACACCACCCGCTCACTCATGAAATCCACCTCAACCTGGCCTTCATGCACAAACAAAAACTCCTCCCCCAAATGCTCCTTGAAGGTCTTGTCGGTGAACTCCGCCGGCGGGTAAATGATAAACGGCAATAAACTGCGCTCACTGACCTGATGCGCCAGCACCGCATACCCTGGTGACGCATCGGTGCCCGACAACGCCTGCCGTTCATGGCTGCGCACCAGGCTGTAACTGTCGAGACTGACGTTGTCTTCACTGAACAGCTCTTCAACCTTCACATTCAACGCCTTGGCCAACTTCAGCGCCGCAGCAATCGAAGGCGTATTCAGCCCGCGCTCAACCTTCGACAGGTAACTCTTGGTCATCCCGGATTTTTCCGCGAGCGACTCCAAGGTCACGCCAAGTTTTTTTCTCAGTATTTTCAAACGGATAGACATGTGCAGCGGTTAATCCATTAAAGAGGCGATGATGAATGCTTGCCAATGACACTTTGTGTCATATAGTCTCTTTCGTGTCATTTGCGACGAACAAGGACACTGATATGGCCAAGACATTAGCACTCCCGAAAGACCAACTGGTCAAGCAAGCGCTGAGCCAGATGCAAAACACCCTGGCGGATAATACGTGGACCGACCGGCAAAAGCTGGCACTCACCTGCCGGATCCTGTTCGAAAACGGCCACGACTCCGGACTGGCCGGGCAGATCACCGCACGCGGCCCCACTCCGGGCACTTATTACACCCAACAACTCGGCCTGGGTTTCGATGAAATCACCGCCAGCAACCTGCTGTTGGTCAACGAAGACCTGGAAGTGTTGGAAGGCCACGGCATGCCCAACCCGGCCAACCGTTTTCACAGCTGGGTGTACCGCGGTCGCCCTGATGTGAACTGCATCATCCACACTCATCCGACTCATATCGCTGCCTTGTCGATGCTGGAAGTGCCGCTGCAGGTATCGCACATGGACCTCTGCCCTTTGTACGAAGACTGCGCGTTCCTAGAAGCCTGGCCCGGCGTGCCGGTGGGCAACGAAGAAGGCGAAATCATCACCGCCGCCCTGGGGGATAAACGCGCGATTCTGCTTTCTCACCACGGCCAATTGTCCACCGGGGCGAGCATCGAGGAAGCCTGTGTGATCGCACAGTTGATCGAACGTGCCGCCAAGTTGCAGCTGCTGGCGATGGCCGCTGGCACGATCAAACCGATCCTGCCGGAGCTGGGCCGCGAAGCCCATGACTGGATTTCCAAGCCCAAGCGCCACGGCGCTGCGTTCAACTACTACGCTCGGCAGAACCTGCGTCAACACGCCGATTGCCTGAACTGAAACCCCTTTTTCGACCGGAGACTTTTTCATGTCCAGCCCTTCTATTCACGGCATTATCGGCTACACCATCACCCCGTTCAGCACCGACGGCCAGCGCATTGACCTGGACGCCTTGGGGCTTTCGATCGACCGCCTGATCGACAGCGGCGTGCACGCTATCGCTCCGCTGGGCAGCACCGGCGAAGGCGCCTACCTCAGCGATGCCGAGTGGGATGAAGTCGCCGCCTACAGTCTCCAGAAAGTGGGCAAACGCGTGCCGACCATCGTCAGCGTCTCCGACTTGACCACCGCCAAGGCCGTGCGTCGCGCGCAGTTTGCCGAAGCTCACGGCGCAGACGTGGTGATGGTCTTGCCAGCCTCGTATTGGAAACTCAGCGAAGCAGAAATCCTCGCTCACTATGCGGCCATTGGCGACAGCATCGGTGTGCCGATCATGCTCTACAACAACCCGGCCACCAGCGGCACCGACATGTCGGTGGACTTGATCCTGCGCATCGTCGACAGCGTCGACAACGTGACCATGGTCAAGGAAAGCACCGGCGATATTCAGCGCATGCACCAACTGCATCGTCGCAGCGAGGGCCAGGTGCCGTTCTACAACGGCTGCAATCCGTTGGCACTGGAGGCGTTTGCCGCAGGGGCGAAGGGTTGGTGCACGGCGGCGCCGAACCTGATTGCGCAGCTCAACCTGGATTTGTATGAAGCCGTGTTGGCCAATGACTTGGAGAAAGCGCGGGAACTGTTTTATCGCCAGTTGCCGTTGCTGGACTTCATCCTCAAAGGCGGCTTGCCGGCGACGATCAAGGCCGGTTTACGGCTGACGGGGCTGGAGTCGGGGGATCCACGGTTGCCGGTGTTCCCGCTGGGTGAGCCTGGCCGTGTTCAGTTGCAAGAGCTGCTGACCCTGTTGCGCTGAAACGCCATCCAAAGGTGGGAGCGGGCTTGCTCGCGAAGGCGGTGGGTCAGTCAATTAATATGTCGACTGACTCACCGCCTTCGCGAGCAAGCCCGCTCCCACATCTGTCCGGCATTCACCTCTAGCACTTCAATAGAGACAAATGACAATAATTCTCGATATCATTCACGACTTTTCCACGTCGTGCTTCGTCAAGAAGGATATCCATGTCTCGTCCCAAGCCCGACCCGCTGTCGGCCGATGCCTTTCGCAGGTTTTATGCAGATATCCTGCATTTCCTGCGCAAACGCACGGATAACGCCAGCGACGCGGCAGACATGACCCAGGATGTCTTCACCCAATGGCTGGACTATCGCGACCGGGCTCAGGTCGAGCAGCCACGGGCATTTCTGTTCCAGATGGCGCGCAATCTGCTGCGCGATCACTGGCGCAAACAAAAGGTGCGGCACACCGTCCACCAGCAACAGGCCGAACTGGATGCCGAGCCTGTCAGCGACTCGCGAGACGATCCCATGGCCGCCGCGCAACGCCTGCAACGCCTGGAACAGTTGAAAGAAGTCCTCTCTGAACTCTCGCCCAGAAGACGAGAAGCCCTTATGCTGCACCGCTTCGAAGGCCTGAGCCAGGCGCAGATCGCCGAGCGCATGGGCGTCTCGGTCAGCATGGTGGAAAAGCACATCGCTTTTGCCCTGCTGCATTGCAAGCAGCGACTTCAACAAGACCAGGGCAAGGAGCAGCCAGAATGACCCGCCTGAGCGATATCGACACCTGTGACATCGAGGCCAGCGACTCCATCGATGCCCAGGCCGCCAGCTGGTTTGCGCGCAACCGCAATGATACGGGCCGCGCTGACCGCAAGGCGTTTGCAGCCTGGCAATCCGAGCCGGCCCATGCCCGTGCCTATGCTGAATTCGAACAGCTGTGGGCCGACCTGGCCCAGTTGCAGCAACTGAACAAACCCACACCGCTGCCCGTACGCAAGACACCCGCCTGGCGCCCGGCCCTGGCGGTAGCTGCCGCCCTGGTATGTGCCCTGCTGGCGAGCAACATCGGCGCCCCGCGCGAGCTGTTTCACGCCCAGGTCGCGGCCCATGCCAAAGGGATGCGCACCTTGCATTTGCCCGACGGCAGCACCTTGTACGTCAACGCCAACACGCGCCTGCGGGTGGACTTCAACGGTCATCAGCGCATCGTGCATCTGGATCAGGGCCAGCTGTATATCGAGGTGGCACCCGATAAGGAACGGCCACTGTACGTGCAGGCCGGCGAAGCCAATGTGCGAGTGGTCGGCACCGGCTTTGATGTGCGGCGCAGCAAGCAGCAACTGGTGGTCAGCGTGGCCCACGGGCAAGTGGCGTTCGATCCGGACTCCAAGCTGCCGGCCACCCTGCTCGGCGCCGATCAGCGCGCTACGTTCAGTTATGCCAAGGGTACCCTGCAACAGCAAACCCTCACTGCCGGCGAGGTCGCCGATTGGCGCGGCGGGCACGTATCGTTTCGTAATCGCGAGCTGGCCAGCCTGATGGACGAGTTGAGCCTGTACCGGCCACAGGCGCCGTTGCTGGTGGACAGCGCGGTGGCGCAGTTGAAGGTCTCGGGCAATCTGGACGTGAATGATCCGGACGCCCTGCTCAACGCCCTCCCCGCCCTGCTACCAGTGAAAACCGTGGCCCTGGCCGACGGCAATATCAGGATTGAGCCTCGAAAATAATCCCTCGACACACTCACTTGAGAATATTTTGCATTCGCATGTGAGGATTATTTTTCCTGCCGCGTCTTCCTCGGGTCTGCGTTTGATACGCACACCTTTCTGGCCATTTGGCTACTCCGGGGGATTTCATGTTTCGCGCGCCTTGCCACGTTCAGCACCTGTTTCTTCGACCCACCGCCATTGCCGCCTGCCTGGCCTTCAGCCTGAGTGCCCAGGCCGAGTCGTTCAAGCTGCAACTGCCGGCCCAGTCCCTGGCCACGTCCCTGAGCCAGGTGGCGCAGCAGGCGAAAATCCAGCTGCTGTTCGATGAAGCGCTGCTGAAAAACGTCCAGGCGCCGGCCCTCAATGGCGACTTCACACCGGAAGTGGCGATTCGCACCTTGCTCAACAACGGCGAGTTCGTGTTGCTCAAGGTCGGCAGCACCTACGTGGTACGCCCCGAAGAAGGCAAGACCACCAACAGCAGCGCGATCCAACTGGAGGCCCTGAGCGTGATCGGCACCGGTAACGAGGTGGACTCCACCACCGTCGGCCGCTCGACCCTGAGCCAGGCCGACATCGACCGCTACCAGTCCAATAACATCCCCAGCCTGCTGCAAACCTTGCCCGGTATCAGCCAGGGCGGCTCGCTGAAGCCCGGCGGCCAGACCATCAACATCCGGGGTTTCGGCGACGCCGAAGACGTGCCGCTGACCGTCGATGGCGCCACCAAAAGCGGCTTTGAGCGCTACCAGCAGGGCACCGTGTTTATCGAGCCCGAGCTGATCAAGAACATCGAAGTGGAGAAAGGCCCCAACTCGCCCTTCAGCGGCAACGGCGGCTTCGGCGGTACGGTCAACATGACCACCAAGGATGCCCCGGACCTGCTCAAGGACGGGCGCAACAGCGGCGCCATGCTCAAATACGGCTACTCCAGCAACGACCATGAGCAGGTCTACAGCAGCGCGGTCTACGGGCGCACCGATGACGGCCGCTTCGACGCCCTGGCCTACCTGACCCAGCGCGACGGCGGCGACATGAAGCTGGCCGCCACCCTGCCCAACGACAACAACCAGTACCCGATCAACCCCAAGCGCCTGCCCAACAGCGCCCAGAATGTGGACGGCAAACTGTTCAAGCTCAATGCTCACTTCACCGATGAGCAAAGCCTTGGCCTGTCGTATTCGCGCTCCAACAGTCAGCGCTGGACGCCCTTCTCTGCCGCCAGCTACCCGACGCCGCCGACCCAGGCCAACATCGACCGCTATGGCTACGAAGCCGCGCTGAAACGCTTCCTGGCCAACCGCAATACCGTCGACACCACCTGGTCCGGCAAGTACGAATACCAGCCGATGAATAACCCGCTGGTGGACTTGACCATCAAGTATTCCGAATCCAATACCGATCAGACCGACGAGCGAGACGCTACGGCGTTTTTCCAGTTGGCCACTGGCGGGCGCAAGATGGACACCTCCTACAACGACAAGAACCTCGACGTACGCAACGTCAGTCTGTTTTCCACCGGTGCGTTGCAGCACGCGGTGACCACCGGTGTGCAAATCCGCAAGCACACCCGGGAAACCGAAATGTGGATGCCCGGCGCCACCTACAACACCCCGAAATACAACTACGGGCACTTCCAGCCGGGCTTCATGCCTCATGGCAAGGTCGACACCAACAGCTTCTTTATCCAGGACGCGGTGACGCTGGGCGATGTGACCATTACCCCGTCGATGCGCTACGACCATGTGCGCAACCGCGGCGAAGCCAACGACGCGCCGTACTACAGCAACCCCGATCCGGCCATCGGCCACGACTACAGCGACCGCACCTACACCGGCTGGTCGCCACGCCTGGCGGCGTACTGGACCATCACCCCGAACGTGGCGATGTTTGCCAACTGGAGCCGCACCTGGCGTGCCCCGGTAATCGACGAGCAGTATGAAGTCCAGGGCCTGGGCAGCCGCACCGCCACCAGCCTCGACCTGGACCCCGAGCGCATCACCTCCATCACCCTGGGCAACGTCACCCGCTTCGGCGACGTGTTCACCCACGGCGACAACCTGCAACTGCGTACCACGCTGTTCCACAACAAAGTCGAAGACGAGATCTTCAAGGCCACGGGCGTGGGCTGCCAGAACCAGGCGGTCAATGGCGGGACGATTTCCAGCGCCTGCCCGCCGGGGGCGATGTCCAACTACCGCAACATCGGCGGCATGACCATCAAGGGTTTCGAGGCCGAGAGTTTCTACGACTCCACCTACGTGTTCGGCTCGGTGTCCTTCGCCTACACCACCGGCAAACACGAAGGCGCCTACACCAACCCGTGGGGCCCGGACGTCTGGGCACGGGATATTCCGCCGACCAAATGGGTGATCGTGCTCGGCACCAAGATCCCGAGCCTGGATGCGCAGGTGGGCTGGCAGGGACAGTTCATCGGCGCCACCAGCCGTTTGCCAAGCGACAAGTATGCCGGCGGCCCGGGCACCAGTATCGGTGACCTGTTCTACGATCAGTACGGTAACAAGCGCTACAACACCCAGGGCCTGTTCGCCAGCTGGAAGCCGCAGCAGGCTTACCTCAAGGGCACCGAGGTCAACTTCACCGTGGATAACCTGTTCAACAACAACTTCCGCCCGGCGTTGAGCGGCGACCGCGCCTACACCAAGGGCCGGGATGCGAAGATCAGCGTGACGCGGTTCTTCTGACCCCACCTAATCAATGTGGGAGCGGGCTTGCTCGCGAAAGCGGTGGATCAGTCGGTACATGAGTTACCTGACACACCGCCTTCGCGAGCAAGCCCGCTCCCACATTCAGATCTTCTGCGCGCCATTTCTTGTATTCACAAGGCTGAGTTCTGGGGCGTGAACCCGCTGCTTGCTCAAATACCGCGTGCAACTCACCCGCAAGAACGAAGCAAAATTCACCACTTCGCCACGGTAATCCATCACCTCTTCATACAGCTTGGCGATCAGTTGATTGGTGGTCATGCCATCCACTTCGGCGATTTCGCTGAGGATGTCCCAGAACTGGTTTTCCAGGCGCACGGTGGTCACCACGCCGCAGATGCGCAAGGAGCGCGAGCGGGACTCGTAGAGAATCGGGTCGGCCTTGACGTACAGCTCGCACATGGCGATGACCTCCGCTTTACAGGATGATTTTGGTGCCCAGCAGGCCAAGGAAACCCGCCAGCCAGCTGGGGTGCGCCGGCCACGCCGGTGCAGTCACCAGATTGCCTTGAACGTGGCTGTCGGTCACCGGGATATCGATGAACGTACCGCCCGCCAATCGCACTTCCGGCCCGCACGCCGGGTAAGCGCTGCACTCACGGCCTTCCAGAATGCCGGCGGCGGCCAGCAGTTGCGCACCGTGGCACACCGCAGCGATGGGCTTGCCGGCCTGGTCGAACGCCTTGACCAGTTGCAGGACTTTCTCGTTCAGGCGCAGGTACTCGGGCGCACGGCCGCCGGGCACCAGCAACGCGTCGTAGTCGGCGGCGTCGACCTTGGCAAAGTCCGCGTTCAGGGCAAACAGGTGCCCGGGCTTTTCGCTGTAGGTCTGGTCGCCTTCGAAGTCGTGGATCGCCGTGCGCACGGTCTGGCCGGCGGTCTTGTCCGGGCACACGGCGTGCACGGCATGCCCCACCATCAGCAGCGCCTGGAACGGCACCATCACTTCATAGTCTTCGACGTAATCGCCGACCAGCATCAGGATTTTCTTCGCGGCCATGGGACATTCCTCCGGTTGAACGGTTGGGCAGACAGGAGTAGCCAAGATAGACCTGTGCCGATGGGCCGGGTAATGGCCCGCTACTACATCAGCACCCTGGCTTGTGTGGGAGCCGGGCTTGCCCGCGATGCAGACACCTCGGCCTCACAGGTAAACTGCGTTGATCCCATCGCAGCCTCGCCAAGGCTCGACAGCTCCCACATGAACCGAGTCGCCCATTCAAAACTGTACGGATCAATCTGCACCCAGCTGTAGGCCCGCGTTCTCCGGGCTTTGTGGCTAGATGAACGTCCACTTCCGGCCCATTCGATTCTGGTTCCTTCCATGAGCTCCCGCGAAAATACCGGCATGGCCCTCGGCCTGCTGGGCGTCGTCATCTTTAGCCTTACCCTGCCCTTCACCCGTATCGTGGTGCAGGAAATCCACCCGCTGCTCAATGGCCTGGGCCGGGCGTTGTTTGCGGCGGTGCCGGCGGCGGCACTGTTGCTGTGGCGACGTGAGCGCTGGCCCACCTGGCGCCAGGTGCGCGGGCTGACGCTGGTGATTGCCGGGGTGATCCTGGGCTTCCCGGTGCTGTCGGCTTGGGCCATGCAAACCTTGCCCGCGTCCCATGGTGCGTTGGTCAACGGCTTGCAACCGCTGTGCGTGGCGCTGTATGCGGCGTGGCTGTCCCATGAACGCCCATCGAAAGCCTTCTGGGCCTGCGCGGCGCTGGGCAGTGCGCTGGTGCTGAGTTATGCGTTGATCACCGGGGCCGGCAGTATCCAGGCGGGCGACCTGTTGATGCTCGGGGCGATTGCCGTGGGTGGCCTGGGTTACGCAGAAGGTGGCCGTTTGGCCAAGGAGATGGGCGGCTGGCAGGTGATCTGCTGGGCGCTGGTGCTGTCGACGCCGGTATTGATCGGGCCGGTGGCCTACCTGGCGCTGCAACACGAAGGGCCGATTTCCATGCGCACCTGGTGGGCGTTTGGTTATGTGTCACTGTTTTCGCAGTTCCTGGGGTTCTTTGCGTGGTACGCCGGGCTGGCCATGGGCGGCATCGCGCGGGTCAGCCAGATTCAGCTGTTGCAGATCTTTTTCACCATTGCGTTTTCCGCGCTGTTTTTTGGTGAGCACATCGAACCGATCACCTGGCTGTTTGCCTGCGGGGTGATTGTGACGGTGATGTTGGGGCGCAAGACAGCGGTGCAGCCTGCACCGGCCTCCAAGGCGAGCACGATCTAATGTGGGAGCTGGCTTGCCTGCGATAGAATCACCTCGCTTTACCTGTTACACCGAGGTGCTTGCATCGCAGGCAAGCCAGCTCCCACATTGGTTAGCGTCGCTCTCAGGTCAGGTAACCATCCGCCCGCAGCAGGGTTTCGAGGCAATGTTCGGTGATGTTGTAGAACGCCTTGAGCTCCTGGACTTTCCCCAGGAGCTGAGCGTTATCCACCGGCTCCGCACGCTTCACGGCAAGGATCATTTTGTTCTTGTTGGTATGTTCCAACGAGATGAACTCAAACACCTTGGTCTCATAACCGCAGGCTTCAAGGAACAACGCACGCAGGCTGTCGGTGACCATTTCCGCCTGTTGGCCCAGGTGCAGGCCGTATTGCAGCATCGGCTTGAGCAGCACCGGGCTCTGGATTTGCAAGCGTATCTGCTTATGGCAGCACGGCGAGCACATGATGATCGACGCCCCGGAGCGGATGCCGGTGTGAATCGCGTAGTCGGTGGCGATGTCGCAGGCATGCAGGGCGATCATCACGTCCAGTTCGCTGGGCGCGACGCTGCGCACATCACCACACTTGAACACCAGCCCCGGGTGGTCCAGGCGGGCGGCGGCGTTGTTGCACAGGGTCACCATGTCTTCGCGCAGTTCCACACCGGTGACTTCGCCCTCAGCGTTGAGGGTGTTGCGCAGGTAATCGTGGATCGCAAACGTCAGGTAGCCCTTGCCCGAACCAAAGTCCGCGACCCGCACCGGCCGGTCCAGCTTCAGCGGTGAGGTGGTCAGGGCATGGCTGAACACTTCGATGAACTTGTTGATCTGCTTCCACTTGCGCGACATCGCCGGGATCAGCTCGTGCTTGGCGTTGGTCACGCCAAGGTCAGCGAGAAAGGGCCGGGTCAGGTCCAGGAAGCGATTCTTCTCGCGGTTGTGCTCGGCAGACGGCGCCTCCCGCAGTTGTTGCGGCTTGCTTTTGAACAGCGAGCTTTTGTTCTTCTTGCTGTATTCCAGCTGGGCTTCGTCCGTCACCGACAGCAGGTGCGCGTTCTTGAACGAGGCCGGCAACAGCTCGGCAATCGCAGCCACACCGTCAGGCAGGGAGAAGTTCTTGGTGATGTCGCGGGTCTTGTAGCGGTAGACGAAGGACAGGCAAGGCTGATCCTTGACCGTCAGCTGCTTGATGATCAGCTTCTGAAGATCAGGCTCGGTGCCGACGTACTTGGCCAGCACCAGCTTGATAAAGGCGTTTTGCTCAAGGCTCGCGCTCAGCAGTTCGAGGAACTGCGCGTGATGATCCGGCGCGGGGCTGGCAGGTTTAGCGGTGGCAGACATGAACAAAAACGCCTCGGGCAGGGAATGCCGGGAATTTTACACTACTCCAACACCACCAACCGATTCGGTAGCTCATTGCGCGCGTGGGTCACCGGTACGTGCTCCTTGAGCAATTCTCCGCAAGCCTCAATACACGCCACAAACCCGGCCAACGTCTGGCCTTGCTTCACCTGGCGGGTGAAGTCCTTGACGATCGCATCCCAACTGCTGTCATCCAGGCGACTGGAAATCCCCTTGTCCACCAGGATTTCTACATACCGCTCGGCCTCACTGACAAAAATCAGCACCCCGGTACTGCCCAGTGTGTGGTGCAGGTGTTGCTCCAGAAACTGCCGCCGTGCCAGGTTGGACGCACGCCAGTGACGCACTGAGCGCGGGATCAGCCGCGTAGTCACCTTGGGCAACCGGAACACCAGGCACAACACCACGAACGTGCCCCACTGCGCCAGCAGCAAGGTGTACATGGTCAACCAGCCCGACAGATAGTGAATGATCCCCGGTACCACCAGCGCCAACAGGCTGGCCCACAACAGCGGGATGTAGGCGTAGTCGTCGGCACGGGCCGCGAGCACGGTCACCAGTTCGGCGTCGGTCTGTTGCTCGACCCTGGCGATCGCCTCGGCGACCTGGCGTTGCTCGTGTTGACTCAGTAATGCCATGGTTGTTGATGCTCTCTCGTTATTGTCATTACCAGCCGCCCGAGGCGCCACCGCCACCGAAACCACCGCCGCCGCCCCTGAAGCCACCGCCACCGCCGCCTCCCCCACCGCCGCGTCCGCTGCTGCTGAGAATCGCCAGCAGAATAGCGCCTACGGGCAGGCCCATGCGATTGCACAGCCACAGCACCGCCAGCAACAGGATAAACAGACCAATGGAAATCCCCGGGTTTTGCTTGGCGAAGTTGGCTTCAGACACATGCGCAGGCACGGCCAGCGGATCGCCGCCCACCACCTGCAGCATCGCCGCCACGCCATCGCTGATGCCCTTGCTGTAGTTGCCCGTCTTGAACGCCGGGGCGATCACCTGGTTGATGATCACCCAGGACTGCGCGTCGGTGAGTACGCCTTCCAGGCCGTAACCCACTTCGATACGGATCTTGTGCTCATCCCGGGCGACAATCAGCAATGCGCCGTTGTCCTTGCCCTTCTGGCCGATACCCCAGGCACGGCCCAGTTGATAACCGAAGTCTTCAATGGGCACGCCTTGCAGGTCCGGCACGGTGACCACCACGATCTGGTCACCGCTGGTTTGCTCCAGCGCCTGCAATTGCTGGGTCAGCTGCTCGCGCACGGCCGGGTCGATCATCTGGGCGTTGTCGACCACCCGTCCGGTCAGGGCCGGAAAGTTAAGGGCGGCCTGGGCGGTCAGGCTAAAGGCCAGCAGCACCGCCGCCAGCAACCAAGCGCGCTTGCCCATCAGAATTTCACTTGCGGCGCTTTATCAGCATCGGCACTGGTGGCCTCGAAGTTGGCGCGGACCGGCAAGTCGCTGTACATCACGCTGTGCCACAGGCGACCCGGGAAGGTGCGGATCTCGGTGTTGTAGGCCTGTACCGCCTGGATAAAGTCGCGACGGGCCACGGCGATGCGGTTTTCAGTGCCTTCAAGTTGCGATTGCAGGGCCAGGAAGTTCTGGTTGGCCTTCAGGTCCGGGTAGCGCTCGGACACCACCATCAAGCGGCTGAGTGCACCGCTCAAGCCGTCCTGGGCTTGCTGGAACTGCTTGAGTTTTTCCGGGTTGTCCAAGGTGCTGGCATCCACCTGGATCGAGGTGGCCTTGGCTCGCGCTTCGATCACGGCAGTCAGGGTGTCCTGTTCATGGGCGGCATAGCCCTTGACCACTTCCACCAGGTTGGGGATCAGGTCGGCGCGCCGCTGGTACTGGTTCTGCACCTGGGCCCAGGCCGCCTTGGCCTGTTCATCCAGGGTCGGGATCTTGTTGATGCCGCAACCGCTCAGCACGGTGCTCACCAGTATCAATGCCACGGCCTTCCAGCCCCAACGGTAACCTTGTGCTGCTTGCATGGTGTTTCTCCTGCCAAACCTATGAAATGTACCGACTGACGCGTTAGCTACGGGCTTAGGGCATAATCCGCCACCACCCACTGGATTGCATCGAGCCAATCAGCTAAAAGATGCCCAGCGCCAATAAGAGTTCAGAAGTGTGCTGCATTTATCTGAACAACACCCGAACAACAATAGACGCTCTCCGGTCCCAAGGCTGCGAGAAAGGATTTTCATGAAGAAGCTGTGTTTGCTGGGCCTTGTTGTCAGTTTGGCCACTCATTCCGTATTTGCCGAAACAAAGCCCGCAGTACTCAAGGACAAAGACGCCTTCGTCAGTGACCTGCTCAAGCAAATGACCCTCGATGAAAAGATCGGCCAGTTGCGCCTGATCAGCATCGGCCCTGAAATGCCCCGCGAGCTGATCCGCAAGGAAATCGCCGCCGGTCGCATCGGTGGTACCTTCAATTCCATCACCCGCCCGGAAAACCGTCCGATGCAGGACGCGGCCATGCGCAGCCGGTTGAAGATCCCGATGTTCTTCGCCTATGACGTGATCCACGGCCACCGCACGATTTTCCCCATCAGCCTGGCCCTGGCCTCCAGCTGGGACATGGACGCCATCGGCCGCTCCGGGCGCGTCGCCGCCCAGGAAGCCGCCGCCGACAGCCTCGACATCACCTTTGCACCGATGGTCGACATCTCCCGTGACCCACGCTGGGGGCGCACCTCCGAAGGTTTTGGCGAAGACACCTACCTCACCTCGCGCATTGCCGAAGTGATGGTCAAGGCGTTCCAGGGCACCAGCCCCGCCAAGGCCGACAGCATCATGGCCAGCGTCAAGCACTTCGCCCTGTATGGCGCGGTGGAAGGCGGTCGCGACTACAACGTGGTCGACATGAGCCCGGTCAAGATGTACCAGGACTACCTGCCGCCCTACCACGCCGCGATCAAGGCCGGTGCCGGCGGGGTGATGGTTGCGCTGAACTCGATCAACGGCGTGCCAGCCACCGCCAACACCTGGCTGATGAACGACCTGTTGCGTAAGGACTGGGGCTTCAAGGGCCTGGCAGTGAGCGACCATGGCGCGATCTTCGAATTGATCAAGCACGGCGTGGCCAAGGACGGGCGTGAAGCCGCCAAGCTGGCGATCAAGGCCGGCATCGACATGAGCATGAACGACTCGCTCTATGGCAAGGAATTGCCCGGCCTGCTGAAATCCGGCGAGATCGAACAAAGCGACATCGACAACGCCGTGCGCGAAGTGCTCGGCGCCAAGTACGACATGGGCCTGTTCGCCGACCCGTACCTGCGCATCGGCAAGGCCGAGGATGACCCGGCCGACACCTACGCCGAAAGCCGCCTGCACCGCGCCGACGCACGTGACGTGGCACGCCGCAGCCTGGTGCTGCTGAAAAACCAGAACAACGCCCTGCCGCTGAAAAAGACCGCGACCATCGCCCTGGTCGGCCCGCTGGCCAAGGCGCCGATCGACATGATGGGCAGTTGGGCCGCTGCCGGTAAACCCGCGCAATCGGTGACCCTGCTGGACGGCATGAATGCCGTGATCGGCGAAAAGGGCAAAGTGATCTATGCCCGTGGCGCCAACATCACCAACGACAAGAAAGTCGTCGACTACCTCAACTTCCTGAACTTCGATGCGCCGGAAGTGGTGGATGACCCGCGCTCGTCCCAGGACATGATCGACGAAGCCGTCAAGGCCGCCACAGGCGCCGACGTGGTCGTGGCAGCGGTGGGCGAGTCCCGTGGCATGTCCCACGAGTCGTCAAGCCGCACCGACCTGAACATCCCGCAGAGCCAGCGCGACCTGATCAAGGCCTTGAAAGCTACCGGCAAACCGCTGGTGCTGGTGTTGATGAATGGCCGTCCGCTGTCGATTGTCGAGGAGAACGAACAGGCTGACGCAATCCTCGAAACCTGGTTCGCCGGTACTGAAGGCGGCAACGCCATCGCTGACGTGCTATTCGGTGACTACAACCCGTCGGGCAAGCTGCCAATCACCTTCCCACGTTCGGTGGGGCAGATTCCGACCTACTACAACCACCTGAGCATTGGCCGGCCGTTCACCCCGGGCAAGCCGGGCAACTACACCTCGCAGTACTTCGATGACACCACCGGGCCGCTGTTTCCGTTTGGTTATGGCTTGAGCTACACCAGCTTCAGCCTGTCGGACATGGCACTGTCGTCCACCACCCTGAACAAGTCCGGCAAGCTCGACGCCACCGTGGTGGTGAAAAACACCGGCAAGGTCGATGGCGAAACCGTGGTGCAGCTGTACATCCAGGACGTGGCCGGCTCGATGATCCGCCCGGTCAAGGAGCTGAAGAACTTCCAGAAGATCATGCTCAAGGCTGGCGAAGAGCGTGCGGTGCACTTCACCATCACCGAAGAAGACTTGAAGTTCTACAACACCCAGTTGAAGTTCGCGGCTGAGCCGGGCGAGTTCAATGTGCAGATCGGGTTGGATTCCCAGGATGTGAAGCAGCAGAGCTTCGAACTGCTCTAACGTCTTGCTCGGTCAACATGTGGGAGCGGGCTTGCTCGCGAATGCGGTGTGTCAGTCAATGGAAGTTTGGCTGATCCACCGCTTTCGCGAGCAAGCCCGCTCCCACATTTGATTGGGGTGTTCTGGCTTATCCGCGGCGGTCCAGCAGGTTAACCACCAACCGATCAATCCACCCCCACACCCGCTGCTTCACCCGCCGCCACAATGGCCGCGACCGCCACGCCTCAAGGCTCACCGCCTGGCTCAGGGCAAAATCCCGCTCGAAACTCCCCACCACTGCCAACGTCAATTCCGGGTCCAATGCCTCCAGATTCGCCTCCAGGTTGAAGCGCAGATTCCAGTGGTCGAAGTTGCACGAGCCAATGCTCACCCAATCGTCCACCAGCACCATTTTCAGGTGCAGGAAGCACGGCTGATACTCAAAAATCTGCACCCCGGACTTGAGCAAACGCGGGTAGTAACGGTGCCCGGCATACCGCACCGACGGGTGATCGGTACGGGGCCCGGTCAACAGCAAGCGCACATCCACCCCGCGCCCCGCCGCCCGGCGCAGGGCACGCCGTACGCTCCAGGTTGGCAGGAAATACGGCGTGGCCAGCCAGATACGCTGGTGGCCGCTGTTCAGCGCACGGATCAGTGACTGCAAAATATCCCGATGCTGACGAGCGTCGGCATAGGCCACCCGCCCCAGCCCCGGCCCTGTCGCCGGCACCTTGGGCAAGCGTGGCAAGCCAAAATGCGTGGCGGGCTTCCAGGCCCTACGATCGTCGTTGGCCAGCCATTGACGATCAAACAACGCCTGCCAATCCAGCACCAGCGGGCCACGAATCTGCACCATCACTTCGTGCCAGTCGGCGGTGTCTTCCCCGGGCGTCCAGAATTCATCCGTCACACCGGTGCCGCCGACCACGGCGACGGTCTGGTCGATCAGCAACAGCTTGCGGTGGTCGCGGTAGAGGTTGCGCATCCAGCGGCGCCAGCTCAAGCGGTTGTAGAAACGCAGGTCCACCCCGGCATCGATCAACCGTCGACGCAGGCCCAGGGTAAACGCCAGGCTGCCATAGTCATCGAACAGGCAACGCACCCGCACGCCACGCTCGGCCGCCCCGACCAAGGACTGAACCATCGCCTCGGCACACGCTCCCGCCTCCACCAGATACAGCTCCAGCGCGACTTGCTGCTCGGCCTGGGCGATAGCTTCCAACATGCGTGGAAAGAAACTCGGACCGTCGATCATCAACTCAAAACGGTTGGCGCTGCGCCACGGGAACACTGCGCCGCTCATGTCAGCGCGCCGTGAAAATCAGTACCGCACCCACCGGCACCGACAGGCTGATTTGCGACAGCCCGGCGGCCTTGCGCAACGCGGCCACACCCGGGAGCAAATCGAAATCCTCGGCGTGCACCACCAACGGTTCCAACGTCACCACTTGAAAGCGTCGGTCATCCAGACGGGTCGCCAGCAACTCGGCGCTGTAGGTCTGGGTCTTGCCGTGGAGCGTCACCGACAGCGGCAGGCGCAGTTCGTATTGCGCGCCGGGGGCCAGGTCGTTGATCGGTTGCAGGTTGATTTGCGCGTTGATCACCGCGTCCGGGAAGGTCTTGATCTCGAACAGCTCATTGCGCATGCGCTCGTCGCGCAGCGGAATGCCGCTGTTGATCGACTCCAGTTCGACTTCCAGCTGCGCCGCGCCCTTGCTGTCGACCTTGCCATGCAGCACCAGAAAGCGCTGCACTTCGGCGATGTCGGTGTTTTTGGTGGTGACGAACGACAGGCGCGAGGACTCGTTGTCCAGGTACCAGTCGGCGTGGGCAGGCACGGCGGCAGCGGCCAGCAGCAGGACGGCCATGGGTTTGAACAGGGACATAAAGACTCTTGGGGCAAAAAACCTGGACGAACCTTAAGCGCAATGTAACGAGCGGCGCAAATCCAATGTGGGAGCTGGCTTGTGTGGGAGCGGGCTTGCTCGCGAACGCGGTGTGTCAGTCACTTGATGTATTAACTGACCCACTGCGTTCGCGAGCAAGCCCGCTCCCGCATGAGCTGTATTTCAGGCCAACGCCTGCTGCACATCGCGAATGGTCGATTCCAGGCTGGCCAGGTGCAGGCTCAGCACCCGTTCCACCGGTGCCTGATCCATCGGCCAATGCAGCGCCATGCTGCCCACCAACCGCCCATTGGCCCGCACCGGCAAGGCCACCGCGCGAATCAGGAAAGGCAGGCGCACCGGGTATTCCCAGTAGCCTTCGGTGCGCTGGCCAAACCCCTGGTGCTGGGATTGTTCACACGCCCGGTATTGATCGTCTTCCGCCACCCGCTCACGACCGGCCAGGCGCTGCACTTCATCCGCCGACAATTGCGACAGGCACGCCTTGCCCATGGCCGAGTGAAACAGGCTGGCGTGCTGGCCGACGATCTGGCAGTTGTTCGGGTAGAGCTTGCGCAGCACCGTGGGGATCGCGCTTTCCATCACTTCCAGGCGTTCGCCGTCGAAGCTCGACAAATCCACCACCAGGCCGGTGCGCTCGCTGAGGTCCAGCAGCCACGGTGCGGCGCTTTCTACCAACTGGCGTTTGAAACGTTGCTGGGTATCACCGAACAGGCGCCGGGCCCGCAGGCGGTAACGGCGGTCGCTGAGGCCACGATAGATCCAGCCCTGTTCCTGCAAGGTCAGCAGCATCCGCGAGACGGTGGCCTTTGGCAGGTGAGTCAGGTAGTGCAACTCTTCCAGCCCCAGCGCCTGATGCTCGCCGAGCAATTCGATGATTGCCAGTGCCCGCCCCACTGAGCGTACGGTTCCCGTCTCGGCGTCGCTGCCCATGTGTCGATCTCCTTGATGCCGATGGATGATCTGATTTCACAGCAAGATACAGGCCCGTCGCGACTCAGCCGGTCGGCGAGAGGCAAGCAGGCGGCCGGCGCTGCACCCAGCGAGTCAGCTGTTCGTGGGCGTACGCCAGTTGCAACACCGCCCTGTCCGCCTGGGCCGGGCCGATGATTTGCAGGCCCATGGGCAAGCCCTGCGGGTTGAAACCCACCGGCACATTCATGCTCGGCAAACCGGCCAGCGTGGGGCCGATCACCACTTCCATCCAGCGGTGGTAGGTGTCCATCTCACGCCCTGCGACGAGGCGCGGCCAGGTTTGTTGTGCATCGAAAGGGAACACTTGGGCGGTGGGCAGCAACAGGAAATCGTAACGTTCGAACAGCTTGCCAAGGGCGCGGTACCAGTCGCTGCGGTTGGCCGAAGCCTGGTAGACATCTGCCGCACTCAGTTGCAATCCGCCCTGCACTTCCCATTGCGCCTCGGGCTTGAGCAGTGAACGTTTTTGCGGGTCAGCGTAGGCCGCGCCGAGGGAGCCCTGGATCAGCCAATGGCGGTGTACCAGCCAGGTCTGCCACAGGCGCTCCAGGGAGAATTCCGGTTGGCAGTGTTCGACCTCGCAACCCAGCGCGGCGAAGTCCTTGAGGGCCGTTTCGCACAGGCTCATCACGCCGTCTTCCATCGGCAGATAACCGTTGTAATCCCCGAGCCAGCCCAGGCGTGCACCCTTGAAGTCGCGCTGCAACGGCTCACCCAACACCGCCGGATCCTCCTTGAGCGACAGCGGCACCCGAGGGTCGTAGCCGGCCTGCACACTCAGCAGCCGCGCCACATCGGCCACGCTGCGGCCCATAGGGCCTTCCGTGGCCAGTTGCTGGACGAACAGCTCCGGCGCCGGCCCGTGAGGCACCCTGCCCTGGGACGGGCGCAGGCCAAACACGTTATTGAACGCTGCCGGGTTTCGCAGCGAGCCCATCATGTCGCTGCCATCGGCCACCGGCAGCATGCGCAACGCCAGCGCCACTGCCGCGCCGCCGCTGCTGCCACCGGCCACGAGGCGCGGGTCATAGGCATTGCCGGTGGTGCCGAACACGCTGTTGTAGGTCTGCGAGCCCAGGCCGAATTCCGGTACGTTGGTCTTGCCGATGATGACCGCGCCACTGGCCCGCACCCGCGCCACGCTGATCGCATCTTCTTGAGGAATGTGCTCGGCGAACAGCCGCGAGCCGAGAGTAGTACGCAGGCCCTGGGTGGCCGCCAGGTCCTTGATCGCCTGGGGCATGCCGTGCATCCAGCCACGGGATTGGCCCTGGTCCAGCTCCCGGTCCCGCTGCGACGCTTCGGCCAGCACCTCCTCATGGGAGCGCAGCGAGACCAGCGCATTCACCGTCGGATTGAAGCGCTCGACCTGGGCCAGATACGCCTGCATCACCTCATGGCAAGACACCTGCCGCGCATGGATCGCCTGTGACAGTTCGATGGCATCCAGTTCAACAATACTCAAGGTTTCACCTCGCTGGAAAACGGCGCCGGTCGTTTCGCCCGTGGCGCCTCATGCATGCAGTAAGTGCCCAGCAGCGTCAGGACGCAAGCAAACAGCACATAAAATGCCGGGGCTACCGGCGTGCCCAGCACCTTGCTGAGCCAGGTGACGATCAACGGCGCAAAGCCCCCGAACACCATCACCGCCACGTTGTAAGCCACCGACACCCCGGTAGAGCGTACTTCGATGGGAAACTGCTCGGCCAGGGCCGTCGGCGCCGGGCCGAAAAAACCGCCGATGGCGGTGCACAACATCACCTGCATCACCAGCAAGCGCTCGATGGACGGCGCGGCCGCGACCCACACATAGAGCGGGTACACCATCACGAAAAACGCCAGGGTGAACGCCATCAATACCGGACGCCGACCCAGCCGATCCGACAACAGACCGGACAGCGGAATCACCACGGTCATCAGCGCCACCGCGAACATCTGCACCATCAGCACCTGGTCCAGCGGCAGGCCGAGGTTCTTGTGGGCGAAGGTCGGCATATTCACCAGCACCACGTAGAACGACACCGTTGCCCCACAGGCCAGGCCCATCGACACGAGGATGCTGCGGCGGTGATCGCGAATGACGTCCATCAAGCTCGGTGCCGCACCCTTGGCCTGTTTGCGCGCCTCGATAAACTCCTCGGGATCTTCCATGTGGCGCCGGATCCACAAGCCCACCGGGCCGATCAGCAAGCCAAAGATGAACGGCAGGCGCCAACCCCAGACTTCAAGGGTTTGCGGCTCGAAAAAGTGCGTCACCAACGCCACCATCGCCGCGCCGCCGAACACCGCCAGGCACTGCCCCACCAACTGCCACGAACCGTACAACCCCTTGCGATGAGCCGGCGCGCTTTCCACCAGGAACGCCGTGGCACTGGCGTATTCGCCGCCGGTGGCAAAGCCCTGGAGCATGCGTGCAACCACGATCAGCATCGGCGCGCCCATGCCGATCGCGGCGTAGCTGGGAGCGAAAGCGATCAAGGCGATGGAGACGGTCATCAGCCGGATGATCAACTGCATCGCGGCCTTGCGGCCTTTACGGTCCGAATACATGCCCAGCAGAATCCCGCCCACCGGGCGCATGAAGAAGCCGACGCCAAAGGTGGCCAGGGCCATCAGCAGCGAGGCGTATTCATCCTCCGACGGGAAAAATTGCCGGGCGATGATGCTGGCGAGAAAGCCGTAAACGATGAAGTCATACCATTCCAGCGCATTGCCAATCACCGCCGCCACGACCTGGCGGGTGCGGGATACGCCCTGTTTTGCAGTCTGCATGAGGAACACTCCATTCAACCTGTTGGGAAAGGGTCCAGCGGCAGAAAAAAGAGGTCGTCAGGCGGGCTTGAGCCAGCTCTCGGCCAGCGCGCCCCAGTAGGCGGCGCCGGTCAACAGGATGTCGTCGTTGAAGTCATAGGCGGGGTTGTGGACCATCGGCCGCGAGACGCCGTTGCCGATAAACAGGTAGCTGCCGGGGCAGCGTTGCAGCATCCAGGCGAAGTCTTCGCTGCCCATCAGCTTGGTGGTGTTGCCGTCGACGGCATCTTCACCGAGCAGGGCGACGCCGACCTGGCGGGCGAATTCGGTTTCTTCGGGGTGGTTGACCAGCACCGGATAGGCCGGGCGATGTTCGATCTGCGCGGTGCAGCCGAAGCTCGCGGCCTGGGTCAGGATGATCGCCTTGACCCGCTCCAGCATCAGCTCACGCACGTTCGCATCCAGGGCACGCAGGCTCAAACGCAACAGTGCTTGCTGGGGAATCACGTTGGCCGCCTGGCCCGCTTGCAGCGCACCGACGGTCACTACTGCGGCTTCCTGGGCATTGATATTGCGCGCCACCACGGTCTGCAACGCCATGACCATACTGGCGGCGGCCACCAGCGGGTCGACCGTCAGGTGCGGCATGGAGCCATGGCCGCCGACACCTTCGAGGGTCACGGTGAGCAGGTCCTGGGAGGCCATCATCGGCCCGACCCGCAGACCCAGATGGCCGGCGGGCAAGCCCGGCATGTTGTGCATGCCGAAGAGTGCGTCGCAGGGAAAACGCTCCAGCAAGCCGTCGGCGAGCATGGCTTCGGCGCCGCCCTGGCCTTCTTCGGCAGGCTGGAAAATCAGGTTCAGGGTGCCGTCGAACTGCCGGGTCGCGGCCAGGTAACGGGCGGCGCCCAGCAGCATGGTGGTGTGGCCGTCATGGCCGCAGGCGTGCATGCAGCCGGCGTGTTGGCTGCTGTAGCTGGCGCCGGTGTTTTCGATGATCGGCAAGGCATCCATGTCGGCACGAATCCCCAGCTTGCGCGCGCTGCTGCCATTGCGCAGCACACCGACCACGCCGGTCTGGCCGATACCGGTGTGGACTTCATAGCCCCAGCTTCGCAGGGATTGCGCCACGAGGGCGGAGGTGCGGTTTTCTTCAAAGCCCAGTTCGGGGTGGGCGTGAATGTCCTGACGCACGGCGTGCAGGTCGCTGGTGACATCGCTCAGCCAATCCAGGATGTGCTGGTGTGGGCTCATGGTGATTCTCCTCGCAGGCGGGTGTTCCCGTTCTTGTTCGTTGCACACCGCCAGATAACCGCGATGTGCGCAGGAGGACAATCAAAGGTGGTTCCACCCTGTGGAACCTCATGGCAAGAGTCGGCAGCCCTCGCGTTGGCCCAGCCATTGGGCACTGTGGGTGCGACCCAGGCCGCTGGCGGTCACCCGGTGTTTTTCCGGGTTGTCGGCGAAGGCGCTGGTGGGCACGTATTGCTTCACATAACCCAGGCAATAATCAGCGGGATTGCCTTCCACGTACCGGCAGGAGCAGTACTCCTTGGCGGTGTAGGCGGCGATGATGTCGGGGAAGGCTTGCAGGTTGACCCGCTCGTGCCAGACCCAGCCGAGCAACATGAGTAGCAGCAGGATCAACAGGCTGATGAAGGGATGACGGCAGATCATGGTTGCACCGCCGCGAGGACGCGCTTGAGGAGTTCGTTATGGCGATAGCTACCGTCGCGGTCGTCGCCGTAGCGCACGATCACCAGGTGCTCATCGGGCATCACGTAGAGCGCCTGGCCCCAGTGGCCAAGGGCGGCGAAGGTGTCGGCGGGCACGTCTGGCCAGGGTTTGGCGGCGCCTTGCACTTCGCGGTTGAGCCACCATTGGCCGCCGGGGACGGCTTCGTCCTGGCCGGGCTTGTAGTGGTCGAAGGGTTGGCGATTGAACGCGATCCACTCCTTGGGCAGTAACTGGCGTTCGCCCCAGCGACCGTCGCGCTGCATCAGCAGGCCGACGCGCGCCAGGTCGCGGGCGGTGAGGTAGGCGTATGAAGAGGCGACGAAGGTTTCGTCGGCGTCGCTTTCCCAGGTGGCGTTGCGGATGCCCAGCGGCTGGAACAGGGCGGTCCATGGGTAGTCGACGTAGGCCTTGTGGCCGAGCATGCCTTTGAGGGTGGCGGACAGGATATTGCTGTCGCCGCTGGAGTAGCGGAATGCCTGGCCGGGGGGGCTGAAGGTGGTGGTGTCGGCGCTGAATTCAGCCATGTCGTGGCGACCGCGGGTGTAGAGCATTGCCACCACCGAGGATTTCAGTGGGGCGAATTCGTAGTCTTCCTGCCAGTCGAGGCCCGAGGCCCAGTGCAGGAGGTCGGCCATGGTTACGCTCGGGTGTTGTTTCATGGGTGGGTAAAAGCGAGCGGCGGGGTCGCTGAGTTTGAAGCGGTTTTCGCCGAATGCCACGCCGAGTACGGTGGCCATCAGGCTTTTGCTGATGGACCAGGTGAGGTGCGGGGTGCTGGCGGTGGTGGGGGCGGCGTAGCGTTCGTAGATGATCTGGCCGTCGCGGATGATCAGCAAGGCGTCGGTGCGGATGCCTTTGCGGGTGGTGTCGTCGCGGGGTGGGAAGGCGTAGTCATCCAGGGCCTTGGCAGCTGGGCCGTTTAGGGTCAGGCCTTGAGACCAATCCTTCTCCGGCCAGGTTTCGGCTTGGGCTGTCAGGGTGAACAGCAGCGCGGCGTAGAGCAGGCCTTTGAACATGGACTTTGAGTCTCAGGGCATTCGAGCCCGCGAGGCTAGCCCAGGGGGATGACGGTTTTGTTACGGGGCCCTGGGGGGAGTACATATCCGTTATTTGGGTAACGGCGGCTTATGGTTCCGCTCTTACAGCGGCTCACTTTTGAACAGCGCAAAAGTAAGCAAAACGCTCTTGCCCCACCACTCGGCACCTCGCTTAGGCTCGGTGTGCCCTCACTCCGGCTTTGGACCGTGGGCCGCCGCGATGGGCCATCCTTGGCCCAGCGCGGCTAACCCGGCGTCCTGCCGGGTTACCCACGCTCCAAAGCCTGCGTTCGGCCAGCGTGGTTTAACGGGGCGCCTAAGATCAAGATCAAAAGCAGATCAAGAGCACAGCGGCCTACCGGCCGGCTTGAGTGTTTAAAAGCCAGATCAAAAGCCAAAGCGAAAGCCAAATCTGAAGCTGATGCAGCTCTGCTTTTCTGTGGGAGCTGGCTTGCCTGCGATGCAGACACCTCGGTGTATCAGGCAGACCCAGTTGATGCCATCGCAGGCAAGCCAGCTCCCACATTTGACCGTGCCCGCTTTAGCTTTTGATTTGGCTTTTAAACACTCAAGCCGGCCGGTAGGCCGCTGTGCTCTTGCTTTTGATCTTGATCTGCGGGCCCCGTTAACCACGATGGCCGCAAGTAGGCACGGTGGAGCGGGTAAATCGGCAAGGATGCCGATTTAGCCGCGCCGGGCCATGGATGGCCCGTCGCGGCGGCCCGCGGAACCGGGCCGGAGTGCGGGCATGCCGAGCCTAAGCGAGGCACCGAGTGGTGGGGCAAAGACCTTTTGGTTACTTTTGGGGCGTTTGCCAAAAGTGACCCGCTGTAAGAGCGGAACCCTAAGCCGCCGTTACCGCAGCAACGGATATGTACACAAAAAACACAGCACCCACCGGCGAAACGCCTGTCATCTAAGCGTCACCGTAACTTCATGGAGATGACACCGGCCCTACATAGCCTGACATGGCACAAACAAGTCGACCGGCCGCAACCCTGGCCGGCACTCGGAGACTCGCCATGACTCAGATCGCCCGCATCAGCGACACCGGCAATGAACGCCGTCTGCAAGCCGAACGCCTGATCGGCGCCCAGGCTTTGCAGGAAGCCCAGGCCCTGCGCTTCAACGTGTTCAGCGGCGAATTCCACGCCAAGCTGAAAGGCGCTGAACTGGGCCTGGACATGGATGACTATGATGTTCACTGCAGCCACATCGGCGTGCGGGATTTGAACAGCGGTCGACTCGTCGCCACCACCCGTTTGCTCGACCACCAGGCCGCCAGCACCCTGGGCCGCTTCTACAGTGAAGAAGAATTCAGCCTCCACGGCCTGCTGCACCTCAAAGGCCCGATCCTGGAAATCGGCCGCACCTGCGTCGACCCCGCCTACCGCAACGGCGGCACCATCGCGGTGTTGTGGGGCGAGTTGGCCGAGGTGCTCAACCAGGGCGGCTACAGCTACCTGATGGGCTGCGCGAGCATCCCGATGCACGACGGCGGCATCCAGGCCCACGCGATCATGCAGCGCCTGCGCGAACGCTACCTGTGCAACGAACACCTGCGGGCCGAGCCGAAAAAACCACTGCCGGCGCTGGACCTGCCGTCCAACGTCATCGCTGAAATGCCGCCCCTGCTCAAGGCCTACATGCGCCTGGGCGCGAAGATTTGCGGCGAACCCTGCTGGGACGAAGACTTCCAGGTGGCCGACGTGTTCATCCTGCTCAAGCGCGACGAGCTGTGCCCGCGTTATGCCCGCCACTTCAAGGCAGCCATGTGATGAGCCGCCTTCGGGTGTACGGGCGAATTGCCCGCGTGCTGGTAGTGGTGGCCCTGGGTTTGACCATGGCCAGTGTGTTTGGCGTATTTGAACGTTTGGGGGTGGCCAACTCGATGGTGCGGCGTCAGCGCTGGTCGCGTTTTTTCATGGCGCGGTTGACCAACGCCCTGCCCTTTCGCGTAACCGTTCACGGTGAGTTGCCGCAGCAGTCCATGTTGTGGGTCAGCAACCATGTGTCGTGGACCGACATTCCGCTGCTGGGGATGGTGGCGCCGATGTCGTTCCTGTCCAAGGCCGAGGTACGCACCTGGCCGGTGGCGGGTTGGTTGGCAGCCAAGGCCGGCAGCCTGTTTATCCGTCGTGGTTCAGGTGACAGCCAGTTGATCCGCAAACAGATGACGCGTCACCTGGAACAAAAACACCCGCTGTTGATGTTCCCGGAAGGCACCACCACCGATGGCCGCACCCTGCGTACTTTTCATGGGCGCTTACTGGCCAGTGCAATTGATGCCGACGTGTCGTTGCAACCAGTGGCGATTCGTTATCTGCGCGACGGCAAAATCGACCCTCTGGCACCCTTCATTGGCGATGATGATTTGCTCTCGCACTTGATGCGGTTGTTTGGCAATGACCAGGGCGATGTGGAAATTCATCTGCTCAAGCCGATTGCCTGCGCCGGGCAGGAGCGTGCGGCGCTGGCGTTCCAGGCGCAGCAGGCGGTGCAGAAGGCGTTGTTTGGCCCCCTTCCAGAAGCTGAGCAAATGCCAGCGCGGCCAGCATTCGCGGCCTAAGGCGAGCACGGTGAAAAATGGGGGAGCGGGCTTGCTCGCGAAGGCGGTGTATCAGTCAGCAGATTCATTCGCTGACCCACCGCTTTCGCGAGCAAGCCCGTTCCCACATTTATAGTTGTATTGCCAACTGGCTATTTGAGAACCGCTGCAACTCTGGGTAAAACACCCGGAAGTCCTCGCTCAACGGTTCATACAGCGCTCGCAATTCCTGCATGGCATGGCCCAGTTCTTCGGGCCGTGTCAGGCGCCGGCTAATTCCCCGCAGTACCTGCTCCATTACCGCAAATTCCCGGTACGAACCCAGCCAGTCATCCGCCGCCATGTACGGCGCAATCTGCGCCAGCCGACCCGGCAGCGCCGGCTCTTCGGCGAGCACCCGGTAAACCTGGGAGGTAAAACGCTCCAGTGGCTGATCGGCATATAACGCCCAATCCCGCGCCAGGCAATGGTCGAAAAACACATCGAGGACGATCCCGGCGTAGCGGCGTCGGGTCAGCGTGAAGCGCGACAGCGCCTCCCCGATCAGCGGGTGGCTGTCGGTGTAGCGATCGATTGAGCGGTGCAACTGAATCGCCGACTCGATTTGCGGGCTGAACTGGCCTTGCAGGCGACCTTTAACAAAGTCGCCATACAGGCTGCCGAGCAATTGAGCAGGAAGTTGGCCGCCGAGGTGCAGATGTGCGAGATAATTCATGGCGCGCAGTTTAGCACTGCCGTCAACGCATCGTTATAACCCGATATAGCGATTTAATCTGGTTTAAGACCAAAATCATATTGGTATATCGGGATACAACGATTTAAGGTTCGCCTCATCGCGATATAACGTTTTACAAATTTGAGCATCACTGCCATGTCCATCGACCTCGACGAAATAATAAAAGCCCTGGCGCACCCAGTACGGCGAGACATCCTCAACTGGCTGAAAGACCCTAGGACGCAATTCCCCGATCAGATCCACCACCACGAGCATGGCATTTGCGCCGGGCAGATCGACCAACGCTGCGGGCTGTCCCAGTCCACCGTCTCGGCGCACCTGGCGAACCTGCAACGGGCGGGGCTGATCAGCAGCCAGAAGGCCGGCCAATGGCACTTTTTCAAACGCAATGAGGACGTGATCCAAGCCTTCCTCAAAGCGCTCACCGAAGAACTCAGCGCACCGCTGTAACAAGGACTCACCCATGCCTCTCTCGCTACTCATCCTGGCCTTAAGCGCCTTCGCCATCGGTACCACCGAGTTCGTCATCATGGGCCTGTTGCCCGATGTGGCGGCCGACCTCGGTGTATCGATTCCCGGCGCCGGTTGGCTGGTGACCGGTTACGCCCTGGGCGTGGCCATCGGTGCGCCGTTCATGGCACTGGCCACCGCCAAGCTGCCGCGCAAGGCCGCCCTGGTAGCGTTGATGGGCATCTTCATCGTCGGCAACCTGCTCTGCGCCCTGGCCAGTGACTACAACGTGCTGATGTTTGCCCGTGTGGTCACCGCGCTGTGCCACGGTGCCTTCTTTGGCATCGGTTCGGTGGTCGCTGCCAACCTGGTGCCGGCCAACAAGCGTGCATCGGCCGTGGCACTGATGTTCACCGGCTTGACCCTGGCCAACGTGCTCGGCGTACCGCTGGGCACCGCGCTGGGTCAGGAAGCCGGCTGGCGCTCGACCTTCTGGGCAGTGACGGTGATTGGGGTAATCGCCCTGATCGGCCTGATCCGCTTCCTGCCAGCCAAGCGTGACGAGGAAAAACTCGACATGCGCGCCGAACTGAGAGCGCTCAAAGGTGCCGGCATCTGGCTGTCACTGAGCATGACCGCGCTGTTCGCTGCCTCGATGTTCACCCTCTTCACCTACGTCGCGCCGCTGCTGGGGGATGTCACTGGCGTCTCGCCCAAAGGCGTGACCTGGACCCTGCTGCTGATCGGCCTGGGCCTGACCGTCGGCAACATCATCGGCGGCAAGCTGGCCGACAAGCGCCTGGCTGCCACCCTGATCGGCGTGTTCATCAGCATGGCGGTGGTCTCCACGGTACTGACCTGGACCAGCGTCGCCGTGATCCCGACTGAAATCACCCTGTTCCTCTGGGCCACCGCCTCGTTTGCCGCCGTACCGGCGCTGCAAATCAACGTGGTGACCTTCGGCAAGGCGGCACCGAACCTGGTGTCCACCTTGAACATCGGCGCCTTCAACATCGGCAACGCCCTCGGCGCCTGGGTGGGCGGCAGTGTGATTGCCCATGGCTTCGGCCTGACCAGCGTGCCCCTGGCCGCTGCAGCACTGGCGGTGCTTGCGCTGCTGGTGACCCTGATTACTTTCCGTCAGACCGGCGATGCCGACCTGGCCCCCGCGACTAACTGATCAACTAAAGAGAAGGGTGTTATCCCATGACGACTATTTTCGATCCAATCAAGCTGGGCGACCTGGAACTGTCGAACCGTATCATCATGGCGCCGCTGACCCGCTGCCGTGCCGATGCCGGTCGCGTGCCCAATGCGCTGATGGCTGAGTACTACGTACAACGCGCTTCCGCCGGTCTGATCCTCAGCGAAGCCACTTCCGTCACGCCAATGGGCGTGGGTTACCCGGACACCCCGGGCATCTGGTCCAACGACCAGGTTCGCGGCTGGGCCAATGTGACCAAAGCCGTACACGGTGCGGGCGGCAAGATCTTCCTGCAACTGTGGCACGTAGGCCGGATCTCCCACGAGTCGTACCTGGACGGCGAAGCACCGGTTGCCCCAAGCGCCATTGCGGCCAAGGGCCACGTCAGCCTGGTGCGCCCGCTGGCCGACTACCCTACCCCGCGCGCCCTGGAAATCGCTGAAATCGCCGACATCGTCGATGCCTACCGCGTAGGTGCCGAGAACGCCAAGGCCGCCGGCTTTGACGGCGTCGAAGTCCACGGTGCGAACGGCTACCTGCTCGACCAGTTCCTGCAAAGCAGCACCAACCAGCGCACCGACAACTACGGTGGCTCCCTGGAAAACCGCGCTCGCTTGCTGCTCGAAGTCACTGACGCAGTGATTGAAGTCTGGGGCGCCGGTCGTGTCGGTGTGCACCTGGCACCACGCGCCGACGCACACGACATGGGCGACGCCAACCTGTCGGAAACCTTCACCTACGTCGCCAAAGAGCTGGGCAAACGCGGCATCGCGTTCATCTGTTCCCGTGAAAAGGAAGCAGGCGACAGCCTCGGCCCACAACTGAAAGCGGCCTTTGGCGGCCCGTACATCGCCAACGAACGCTTCACCAAGGACAGCGCCAACGCCTGGCTGGCCTCCGGCAAAGCCGACGCCGTAGCGTTTGGCGTGCCGTTCATCGCCAACCCGGACCTGCCCGCTCGCCTGAAGGCCGATGCGCCGCTGAACGAAGCACACCCAGAGACGTTCTACGCCAAAGGCCCGGTCGGCTACATCGACTATCCAACCCTGGCACTCTGATCTGCTGAAACGAAAAAGCCCCGGCTTGCGAGAACCGGGGCTTTTTATGGGTGGTGGGAAACACCTGGCATGATTTGAAATGACCGGTCTCCTCTTGAATCATTTTCTATAGCGAAATCAATCCCTGCGCCAACGCCGCGCCCACGGCTTGCCGTCGGCTGAAAGAGCCCAATTTTCGACTCGCATTCGCAATGTGAAAATTGATGGTTCTCTCAGAACATCCCAAGATGCAGCTCATTTCCCAGGTCGTTTTGCCTACCCCGGACCATTTCAGCACTTCAGACTCTCTCAACGTCAGGTTGCAGGGCCGTTCACCCACAACTTTCAAATGTTTTTGTGCGCCTTCCAGAAGAAAGGGAATCAGCATGAATAGCTTCCCCAACGGACCATTCAGCTCATCGCCAAGGTCGTCCTTAAAACTCACACACTGAGCGACATTGAGCGACCCGGCCATTTCGTTGAAACGCAGGGGAATGCTGACACCTTGTAAAAGCCCATACCCCTCGCGCGCCGTCCAGAACTGATTGGACCGGCCTCGCGCCTGCCTGCGCGCAATGCTCCAGAAAAGGGGCGCGAAATGATGACGGCAATGCCTGATTATCGGGTCCACCTGAATGAAGTTCTCATTCTTGTATCGCCTGAGCCAGTCAGAAGGATAAGTCGTCATGATCCTGTTGAAGGGGTCACTGGTGGTTGAAGGGCCCAAGCTCAGCAAATAGCTTTCATAGCCAATGCGACGCAGCACCTTCCGTAGATGGCTTTCCCAATCTCGCCGGTGCAAGTCGGTGGCCAGCACGGAGAAGTCATCCAATACCTCTTTGAAATTAATCCTCAGGAGTACGTCTTCTTTCTTATACCTAAATAAGTCATCCACGATGAATCCCTGCCACTCATAGAAGCTTTTTTGATACAACTCAACATTAAAAAACGGGCCGCTAAACAAGCGACCCGCTGCCCGCCGCTTACAATCCTGATGGGCGACAGTGCTGTTCTATAAAGCTCTTGAATATTCCCAGGCCATCCTCCGTCAAGATACTTTCGGGATGAAACTGGACTCCCTCTATGGGGTAGTCCGCGTGCCGCACGCCCATGATGTATCCATCGTCCGCCGAGGTCGACGTCACGGCCAGTTCCCTAGGCAGGCCCTGGTTTTCAATAATCAACGAATGGTAGCGGGTCGCCTTGATCGAACGGCCCTCGGTATGGGTGTAGACACCCTGACCATCGTTATTGATGGTGCTGATCTTGCCATGCATGACATGGGAGGCTCGAATGACCGACCCGCCAAATGCCAGGCCAATGGCCTGATGCCCAAGGCACACACCCAATATCGGCATACGCCCTTTAAAGTGCCGGATCACCTCGATATAACCGGCTTCCCGCGGATGACCGGGCCCTGGTCCGAGTACACAAAAGTCTGGGGCGTATGCCTCGATTCGCTCAATAAGGTCAGGAACATCGTTGCGCTCCACGTGGGTTTCCAGCCCCAGTTGTTCAAGGTACTGGCTGATAATAAAGACAAAACTGTCATAAGCATCAATCAAGAAAACTTTCATTGCAGCATCTCCTTTCCGGTAACCGCGCGATAGACAGAGCCCATTTTGTAGAAGGTTTCAGTCCACTCTTTATCCGGAACCGAGTCGGCGACCACGCCTGCCGAAGCGCGCAAGTAATAAGTACCGTCTTTATGAACGGCTGAGCGAATGCATAAAGCCGTATTGATGCTGCCGTCGAATCCGATCAGGCCGACCGCTCCGGCATATATCCCGCGACGGTTGTTTTCCATGCTTTCGATAATCTGCATCGCGCGGATTTTCGGTGCGCCAGTCATGGTTCCCGCAGGGAAAGAGGCCTTGATCACATCAAAGGCATCGAAGCCTTTTCGCAATAAACCACGTACGTTGGATACCATGTGATAGAGGTGGGAGTACTCCTCGACCAGCATCAACTCATCGACCTCAAGTGAACCTGGCTGGCAGACGCGACCGATGTCGTTCCTGCATAAATCCACCAGCATCAGATGTTCCGCCCGTTCTTTTTCAGAGCGCGTCATGCTCAGGATCAGCTCGCTGGACGGTATGCCGGGGGTTTTGCCCACAGTACCGGCGATAGGCCTCATCTCGATCAGATCATCCTTGATACGAACAAACAGCTCAGGGCTTGCGCCAATCAGGTCAACACCTCCCAAGTTGGCCAAATACATGTAGGGAGACGGGTTGTTCTTGCGCAACGCCCGATACACGTCAAAGGGTTTGACCGGTGTATCCACCTGCACCTCGTGCCCCAACTGGATTTGATAAATATCACCTTTGCGAATGTGCTCCAACGCCTTGTCGACCCAGCCAAGGAATTGCTCTTTTTGAACCGTATCGCGCGCGACCGTGACCGAGGGATAAATAATCGGTGAGTCAGCAGCCGGGATACCCGCCGCATCCGCCAGCAGTGCAACGTACTCATCGGTGCTACGGGGCTTCCAGAGAGCACTGTTGTTGACCATGACGTCCACTGTTCCATTGGCGTGGAAATACACCAGGGTCTGAAACACGGTCAA